>JAWXCI010000039.1:0-47182 GCA_034408895.1 Flavobacteriales bacterium | reverse complement strand
GTGTCTGTCATCCATATAACTGCAGCCATAGGCAATGGCATCATTTCCAGTGCCACTTTCGTCCAGCGTGTTGTTGGAGAAAGGATAGTATGCAAAGAGCCCTTCAGTGGGGACTTGGCTGCTGACGCTGCTTATGAAAAATACAGGCAGCATCCATACGAGCACGATTCTTACTTCTCTTGTTTTATTCATGACAACAAAACTATGGGAAAAGAGCTACGTGAAGATTGCTTGTGTCAGCTTTAGTCCTTCACATCAGGGAAGATTCTCCACCACATCTTTCGGATTGCTCATGGACACACGCTCAACACTTTTGGAATGACAATGTTGGAGACGAGGCACACGATGACATCATTGAAAGATGGGCCAGCATTAACCCTTCTGCCTCTTTGCATACTTCCTCGAATCCTTCGCATCGCATTTGATGTTAAGCAAATTGTAGTTCGCGGCTTTCATTCTTTTCTTGCCCCAGCGATTTGCTTTCTTGTTCATCTGCTTGTGTGCTTTGTAGTTAAATCCTTTTTTGGGTGGTTCTGGTGTGGCCGCGCCCATGGTGTTGCAAAAGGAAAAAGCAGCGATAAGAAAGATTGCGATGTAAGTTTTCATTGTGTGATAGTTTGGAGGGTAAACACAAAGCGGAACGGATTATTGTTGAAGACGAATTACTTTTCGCGGCCAAAGGCAGGAGGAAAAACAAGACAAAAATTTGAACCGCAACTTTTCCCTTGCTGCCCTAGTCTTGAGCAAAATTTCTGATTGTAATTTTCTTTATCTGTCACCAATATGAAAAAAAATATACTAATACTCCTGCTGGTTTTATCTGCTCTACTTTGGAAATTTGATGCCACTGCACAGCACCAATGTGGTTCCGGCCACCTGCATCAACACAAGATGACTTCCGATTTGGCTTATGCCCACACATTTTCCGTCAAGCAAATTGAAATGGCGGAACTTCAGCAAGCAGGATTGCGCAAAAATCTTTTGTCCACCATTCCGGTGGTGATTCACGTCATTCATCTTGGAGAAGAAGAAGGCAGCGGCACCAACATTTCTGATGCTCAGATTTTTGCTGCCATGCAGGGCGCTAACGAAAGATTTTCCAACACAATAGGTATGGGAGCGGATACTGAAATCCAGTTTTGCCTGGCCACGCGCGACCCATCGGGCTGCCCCACCAATGGCATTGTGCGCATAGATGGAACCGTGTTGCCTAATTATGCAGGCAGCGGAATTGATTATCCTGATGACGTGGATTGTGGTGCGGCTCCGGATCTGGATGTGAAAGCATTGAGCACCTGGCCCGTTTTGGATTATTACAATATCTGGGTCGTAAACACTATTTGCGAAGGTTGGGCAGGTTATGCCTATTACCCCAACGGGCAGTATTACGATGGAACAGTTATCCGGTATGATTACATCACCTATTCCTCAACTGCCCTCAGCCATGAGTTAGGACATGCTTTTTATCTCGCTCACACTTTTAATGGCGACAATGGAAATGCGGATTGCCCTCTTAATGATAATTGCCAATTCGAAGGCGACTATGTATGCGACACTCCTCCTCATAAACAAGGAGATTGTGATGCCACCAATCCCTGCACAACCGATGGCGTGTGGGATAATTCCCGTTTTAATTATATGAGCTATTGCGGAAGTACTGATCGATTTACATCAGGCCAAAAAGACCGGATGCAAACCACCTTGCAAACTTTCCCCCGCGAAAATCTTTTGAATTCACTGGGCTGTTCATCACCCGATTTCGGAACCATCACCACCACGGTTGAAGTGAATTGCGAAGGTGAATGCACAGGCACTATCACTGCCCAGCCGCAATGCCCCGGCAACTACACCTATCAGTGGAACACAGGAGATACTTCGCCAACCATTACCGGCCTTTGCCCCGGATCGTATAGTGTAAACATCACGGATGATGAAAATTTGGAGGTCACTTTTGAGGTAGAGTTATCCCCACCTCCCACATTCGAATTTTATGCTGATACTTTGTTTTCGATTTGTGCAGGGCAGGAGGTTCAATTGGAAGCAAGCGGTGCCCAGAATTATCAATGGAGCCCCGCCATTAATTTAAGCGATGCCAATATTGCAAATCCTGTGGCTGAGCCTGATGCTACAACCACCTATCAGGTAATCGGACATTCGGCTTTTGGATGCTTGGACTCCACTTACGTTACTGTGGAGGTATTCGAAAATCCTGTGGCGAGTATTACTCAAGTTGTGGACACACTTTTTGCACAGCCTGCGGGGTTGAGCTATCAATGGTTTAATAATGGAACGTTGATAGAAAACGAATTCCTCGACTACATTGTTTTGACCGATGATGGAGAATTTACAGTGGTAGTGACCGATGAAAATGAGTGCAGCAATGAAAGTGAAATTTTCTATTATGTAAACATCAGCGAACCCACAAATGCAGGCGGAACTGCATTGTTTCCCAATCCGAACCACGGCTCATTTGCACTCATGATCAATGCGCTGCATCCACAGGAAATGCTGGTCGATCTTTATGACTACACAGGCAAGATAGTTTATTCAATTAACACATTTGTTCCTGGTGGAGAATCTGCAATCGGATTTCAATTAGCACATCTTGCCCAGGGAATTTACCTTTTGCAAGCAAGGAGCGATGACGGGATATTCTCAGGAAAATTCACCATTGTGCAGTAAGGCATAAGGCGCTGCTTACCGACCCTTGAAAAAAACATAGAAGCTCCAATAAGTTATTTTGCGCTGATTTTTATTTCGCAATGTTGCGAAAATTTACAATCCACCACCCGCAGGGGGCTTTAATCAATGGCTAAATCACAAGAGACTTACGGCAAAAAGGAGAAAGAAAAAAAACGACTCCAAAAGAGGAAGGAGAAGGAAGAGAAAAAGCAGGAACGAAAAGCCAACAACAACAAAGGCAAAAGTTTCGATGACATGATTGGATACGTGGATGCCTACGGAAGGCTGAGCGATACACCACCCGATCCATCGAAAAGGATAGAAGTAAAACTGGAAGACCTTCAACTGGGCGCCACCAAACGCGAAGAGCCAGATCCCTCAGAACTTATTCGCACCGGAATGGTCACCATGTATAATGATGAGAAGGGTTATGGATTTATAAAAGACCTGAAAACTCAGGATAGTTATTTTGTCCATTACAAATCACTTCAACAACCCATAAAATTGAATGATAAGGTTACTTTTGAAATAGAGATGGGTCAGAAAGGACCTGTCGCAGCAAGAGTTTCGCTGGTTATAGCCTGATTGCAGTCCCCCATTTATTTTGTGCATTCAGGGCTGCCGAAACACCACTTCACCTCCCACCACCGTCATCACCACTTTTGTACTCAGCATCTCCTCTGCACTCACCGTCATTAGGTCTTTATCAAGCATCACAAAGTCGGCAAATTTTCCAACTTCGAGTGAACCTTTTTTATGTTCTTCGAAATTTGACAACGCTGCCCAGATGGTAATGCCGCTCAACGCATCTTGCCGTGAAAGAGCATTTTCGGTTTGAAAACCTTCCTCAGGAATTCCATAGATATTCTTCCTAACCACCGCAGCATAAAATGTATTGATGGGAGAAATTCCTTCCACCGGAAAATCGGTTCCCAGCGCCACCATGCCCAATTGATCTTTTAGTTCGCTATATGCATAAGCGCGCTTCACTCGATTGCGGCCGAGGCGTTGCCAGGCCCACGGCATATCGCTGGTGGCATGTGTAGGTTGTATGGATGGAATGATGCCCGATGCACCAAACATGGCCACATCATTTTTGTGAACCACCTGTGCATGTTCAATGCGCCAGCGCTTGTCGTTCATGCCACCCAGCACAGCGGAATAAACATCAAGCATCATGCGGTTTGCACTATCGCCAATTGCATGCGTGCACATCTGGAAACCGGCATCGTAAAGTTGTTCAGCCCTCATGCGGAAGTATGCAATGCTGTCCAAGAGAAATCCATATTCTTTTTTGTGAATGATGTCTTCATAAGGCGAAAGCAAACACGCACCACGTGAACCCAGCGCACCGTCAGCATAAAATTTGAATGCACGTACGGAAAGAAAATCGCTGGTGTCAATTCCGTTCTTTAGGTAGTAATCAAAATTTTCATCTTCATCAGAAAGCATGGCGTAGATGCGCATCCTGAGTTTGTCTTCCTGTTGCAATTGTTTGATGAGGTCAATTTCTTTTTTGAGCAAACCTGCATCATCCACCGTGGTGAGTCCCACTTCAAAACAATTTTTTTGTGCATCGAGCAGTGCCTCAGTGTCTTCCTCAACGGTGTATTCTGGAATGATGTCCTCGACAAATTTTGTGGCGTTGTCCACCAAAATGCCGGTGAGTTTTCCGAGAACCACTTGCACGTATCCGCCTTCCACTTTTGTTTCCGTTGTAATGCCAGCCAGATCAAGCGCTTTTTGGTTCACGAGCAGTACATGGCCATCAATACGCTTCAATGCAACCGGTACATCAGGAAATAATTCGTTCAATTTCTCATTGTCCGGAAAAGGAATGGTGAAATGATTCATATCAAGTACGGCTGGCTGCTGGCTGGATTTTTCTTTATTGAAGGATGATGGTTGCCAATCATTCTGATCCCATCCTCTTCCTATAATCCATTTCTTATCCGGAAACTTTTTGCGGTGCTCAACCACACGTTCAATTACTTCATCAAATGATTTTGTTCCGATGAGATTTACTTCCTGCAGCGTTCTTCCATAGCCCAGGAAGTGGCAGTGCGCATCAATGAATCCCGGATAAACGAATTTTCCTTTCGCATCAATCACATTTTTTGAAGCGTAATCGTGCAACACATCAGCCGATCTTCCCATGTGAATAATTTTTCCATCGTCAATCACCATGGCTTCATACACATCCCATGATTCGTTGACAGAATAGATTTTTGCGTTGTGAACTATCATGTCCACTTCGTTGCCGATGAAATTGCATGATGAGAGTATGCATCCGGCAATGAGCAGCTGGTAGCCCATGAACAATGAGCGAGGAAATCTTGAATTCATGATTGAGGAGTTGACCGGTGCACCTGGGTGGATGATGCCTGTGCCGTTGGCATGATGACAATATCGTTGATACAAACGTGCGCGGGCTGGGAAACAATGTACCATGCAGCTTCGGCAATGTCGCTGGCGTGCAGGGGAGTGAATCCGTGATATACATTTTTCGCCTTCTCGGCATCGCCCTTAAAGCGCACCAGAGAAAATTCTGTTTCAGCCGCTCCCGGAGAAATCTGGCATACGCGGATGTTGTGGGGAAGAAGATCCATACGCATGGATCGTGTCAGTGCATCCACTGCAAATTTTGATGCGCTGTATGCATTGCCTCCGGGATAGATTTCTTTTCCTGCAATTGATCCGATGTTGATGATGGTTCCGCTTTTTCTTTCAATCATGGCATTCACAACAGCTCGCGACACGTACATCAATCCCTTCACATTTGTGTCAAGCATCACTTCCCAGTCTTCCATGCTGGCTTCGTGAAAGGGTGCACGTCCAAGAGCAAGACCCGCATTGTTCACCAGCACATCAATTTTTTTCCATTCATCAGGCAGCGATGAAAGGTGAGCGAGCACTTCATGCTTTTCCCGTACATCGAAAGCCAGAGGCAGTACCTCTACTTTGTATGTTGTTGAAAGTTGATGAGTGAGTTCGTCCAATCGGTCCTTCCTTCTTCCGGTTATGATGGTGTTCCATCCCATTGAAGCAAACTTCTCTGCTATTGCAAGGCCGAAGCCCGATGTGGCACCGGTCACCATAATGTTTTTTCTGTCTTCTTTCTGCATGTTGTGGGCGTGAAAATAGAAGGCCGGATATTTTGTTGAAGTACTGAAATAAAAAACCCTTGCTCATTTTTGCTGAACAAGGGTTTCTTTTAGAAATTAATTGAAATCAATCAGCCATAGCGGTGTATTGATTCTCCGAATTCAAAAATCCAAGCCTGTCTTTCAGTTCATCGAGTGTCACCTTTTTGTATTCAAGATCCTCCACATCCTTGTCAACTACAATTTCTTTCATGGCAAGAAACAGTTCATCATCTACAAGGCGAATACATACTACAGTGGCCATCTTGTCTTTGGGAACATTCGGAAAATTGAATTTGCCCGATGTGCAGTTGGGAGACATCACCACGTTTTCATCTTCGAACTCAAGACTGCAATATGTCGGCTTCTTGTCTTCATTCAACACATCCATTGCAATGATTTGACCAGCGGGGTATCGCATGAAGTAATCGCAGTTCACCATACCAAATCCGGAATTGTTGAAGATGTAGAAGCCTGCCTCATTTGCATTTGCACTGCCATCAAGAATTGATTTTGCTCAACTTGCTTTCGTTCTGCCTCGGCATTCACCGCTGCCCAATAATCCTCTATGTTGACAACACCGTATTTCGCGAATTGTTCTTTCCAAAGTGCTTCCACAAGTTGGTCGTATGTTTTTACTTTGTATTGCTTTTTCAATTGCGTGGTTGTTTTGCAACTGATGTCTCGCACACGCCTTTGGCTCCGCATAAATTTTCTGTAATCTCCGCTCAGGCGCATTCTCATTTTGCACCACATATTGCACCTCACGTTCCGGTAGATGTACTTCTGGCAATTGAGCACATCCGGCAGATAGTAGTAATTGAAATTATTCACGCTTCGCTGTTTCCAGTTTACAGTTTTGTTTCGTGAATTCAATCGCTTTCCATCAAAAAGTTCCATCCTTGGATCAACATCATCACTGGGAATCAATGCTGTGTATTCCGATCCGTTTTTCAACTTGACCGACTTTCCATCCACTGAAGCTGCAATGTCCAGCATACCGCCCGATTCAAGAATCATCTTGTCTTTTCCGGTGGTCATGTTCTGTAGGATCATGTCGGATTTGCAAAAGACTTCACGTACGTTGATGTTCACCGGCTTGCCGTTATCAGCCGAGGAAAGCTTAAATGAGTTTGCGTTGAACAGGAGTTTGCTTCCGCCTTTGCAAACAATTAAGGTGTCCCTTTGTGGATCAATGTCGAATACCTCTGGTTCACCCCGAAGTATGGCAAACAATTTATCCATGTTGTTTTCTTCTTCAGGGATTTCTTCTGTTGCCGCAGCTATTACCGATTGCAAAACCCGGCAATCAACCAGCATCTCAACCCTGCGGTTAGCCTGTTTACCCGTGTCGGTTTCATTTTCCGAAACAGGTTTTTCTTCACCGAAGGCTGCAATAGCAATTCGTGTTTCATCGAAATTTTTTGAAAGCATGTAACTCATCACACTTTCGCACCTCTGCTGTGCAAGAGTGATGTTGTAGTCAGTGCTGCCATCACTGTCCGTGTGACCGTAAATGCGCAGGGAACAGCCATCGTTCAGGGTGAGTTGAGCAAGAAAATCATCCAGGGATTTCTGTGCATTCCGTGTAAGCGTTGATTTATCGGAGGCAAAGAATACTTCGGCTTTTTCAGTGACAAGTTGCGACCTGAACAGCGAAGCACACAGTAACAAAACAAGCAGCATCGGGTAGCGAACCGAAAATTGGTTTTGTTTCATAATGGTAATTTATTTGATTTTTTAGTTTGAACTGAGAACAAGGTCTATGACGATGCAGGGAAACAAGTTATTACACAACGCCTGCATTTTTTTTACCCCGAAACAATTCAAACTTTTGATAGAGACACTCCAGCGAGCCATTTAGTAGCCTGATCTTTTTCGAAGGTTTCAGACCGAAATTTTTTAAGGCCTCCATGTTCGATGAAATAAACCACACCTGAAAACCCGGCCAATTATGTTTCAGGCGGTCGCCAATTTTCTTATAGAGTTCAGGAATATTGACTGCATCAAGGCGTTCGCCATAGGGTGGATTCATGATAATGATTCCATTTTCAGAAGTCGGTAGCTCATCCATAAAATCTTTTTGAGCTAACCGGATGAATTCTCCCATACCTGACGTGGAAACATTGGTGCGTGCCACATTCAATTGCCGGGGATCAATATCACTTGCAAAAAATATGCACGAAGGAATAACTGTTTTGGCAAACGAATCACGTTTTACTTCACGCCACAATTCTTCATCGAAATTTTTCCATCGCATAAAACCGAACTCCGGTTTGGTGGATTGTGGTGGAAGGTTTCTGGCAATCATCGCAGCTTCAATGGCGAGTGTACCGCTGCCGCACATGGGGTTGTAGAAATCCGATTCACCTTTCCATCCTGCCAGCATAATCATGCCGGCTGCCAATACTTCGTTGAGTGGAGCATCCGCTCCAGATTTGCGGTAACCACGCTGGTTAAGGGAACGGCCACTGCTGTCGAGAGAAATGGTTACGCGATTGTTTGCGTCAATGTGCAGGTCGAATTGCACATCGGGATTTGTGGTGTTGATATCGGGCCTCTTGCCATGCTTGGAAGTGAAGTAATCGGCAATAGCATCTTTCATTCGATGCGATGCAAAGTGCGGATGGCGAAACAACAGCGAGTAACTGTTAGGTTCAATAGCAAAAGTGGAATTGACATCGAGAAAGCGCGACCAATCAACTCGCTTCACTTTGCGGTACATGTCATCTGAGGAATGAACAATGAAGTTTTCTATCGGGATCAAAACGCGAAGTGCAGTGCGCAAACAGAAATTCATCCTGTACACATGTTCATCGTTGCCCATGAAATGCACCACACGATTTCCCTGTTCAACATTTTTTCCTCCAAGTTGGACAATCTCAGATTCGAGCAAAGGCTCAAAGTCCTTAAAGGTTTTTACCGTAATGCGGAATTCGTTATCGGGCATCGGTTAATGGATTTTCAAATTTGTCTTCTTGTGTTCTCTTGAATTATGCCCCTGCTTTTTTCGCCTTGTAGCCCAATTGCAACAAGAGGGCAACGATTTTCTCGCGGTGATCACCTTGTATAATGATTTCGCCATCTTTCACTGTTCCGCCTGTTCCACATTTTTGTTTCAATGTCTTTCCAAGCGAATTGAGATTTGCATCACTTCCGTCAAATCCTTTTATCACTGTGGCAGTTTTACCCCCGCGATGATTTTTTTCCAGCCACACTCGCAGGTCTTGCAATGAGGGAACATCGGAAGAACTCTTGTTGTGCTCGCCAGATTCCTGTTGAAAATTTGGATTGGTGGAGTAAACAATTCCCCCAGGAATGTTTTTGTTTTTCGCCATTTGGATATTCGTTTATCAAGTCTCCTCCTGGTCCATTTTTTCCAATTCATTCAGGAGTTCACTCCGGGGAACATTCAGGTCCTTGGCGGACTTCTGTAGTTTATGAAGAAGGTAAATATCAATTACCATGTGAGCAATCATTGCGCTGATCAAACCAAAGTATAGTGCAGAATAGCCTATGGCGATGATGACGCCTGTCATTGCGATTCCATACACACTTACTCTCCAGTTGCGCGGATTGAGGTAACCGTGAATGGCTACAAAAACAAGCGCAGTGAGAATTATTCCCATCAGGGGTTGCAATGCCCCGCGAAACAAAAGTTCTTCTCCTACCCCTGCACACATGGCTATAAAAATGATTTCGTTCCAGTTCAGGTTGAAGTGTCCAAGCAGTGACGCATACTGGGAATTTACTTTGTTCATGAATGGCAGCTCAATAATTTTTTGTGCGATGATGCCACTCACTCCGCCCAGTGCAATTCCAATTGCTACTTGTTGCCAAAAGGGAGCACCACCCAATAGAGTCTGCCGCAGGTCAACGGTTTCGGAAAACCTGTCAATGATGATCGCTATGACTGGCATGCCCACCAACGTGAGCAGAGCAAGTTGCATTATGATTTTTTTTCCTTTCACAATTCTGGATATAAGGGTTGGGCTTCGGTTGTTGCTGACTTTAAATCGCTGCCTGAAGGACTTTCAAAAGTTTCGAGGTCGAAGAAAGGAACGGCTGCAAGAAGATGATCGAAGATATCGGCAATGATCAATTCATAATCTTCCAGTTTCTTTTCTTTTGAGAAAGCGTAAATTTCAACTGGCAGTCCGTGTTCAGTTGGCTGGAGTTGGCGAACCATAAACGTCATTTCTGTATTGATGTATGGATTCTGGACAAGATAGGTTTCAGCATAAACACGAAAAATTCCGATGTTGGTAAGGTGTCGGCCATTGATGAGTACGTCCTTGTTCACGTTGTTTCTTTGGTTGTATTCTGCAATTTCGGTTTTGCGCTTTTCAAGAAATGATTGAAGTCTTTCTACCTGCAGCAAACGATTGAACAGGTCGTCATCACAATACTTAATGCTTGATATTTTTATGTTGATGTATCGTTTGATTCTTCGTCCCTGGCTTTCTTCCATGCCTCGCCAGTTGCGGAAACTTTCGCTCACCAGGGCATAGGCCGGAACAATGGTAACGGTCATATCCCAGTTCTGCACTTTCACTGTGGTGAGGTTTATTTCTATTACATCGCCATCGGCACCGTATTTCTCTACCGTAATCCAGTCGCCAACACGAACCAGATCAACAGCGCTCATCTGAATGCTTGCCGTGAAGCCAAGAATGGGGTCACGAAAAATCAAGAGCAACACCGCAGTGACCGCACCAAATCCACCCAAAATGTAAATGGGTGATTGACCAAGAAGAATGGAGAGAATAAAAATGGTGCAGATGAGGAAAAAAATAATTTTTGCCACTTGCTTATAGCTGCGTATCGGTTTGTCACGGAGTGATGGTGCAGATTCAAGAACAGCTCCGCCTGCATTTATTATCGCATTAATGGCCATAAGCACAGCCACAACTATGTACACTTTCGAAAGGATGATTGCATACTCGCTCCAACCGGGATAAAACCGGAATAGTACAGGAACGGCATGGGAGATAATGACCGCGATGATGATAAGCGAAAGTGTGCGAAAAACTTTGTACTCAAAAAATTTATCATCCCAGGTGCTCTGGGTTTTTGCAACAACTTTTCGTATGATACGGATGAGCACTTCCCGGGTGAAAAACCAAATAGCAAAACAGAGAGTGGCCAGTAAAGCAAACCCAATAATGAAATGGGCCAGTGCCAGATTTTCGCCACTGAAAGTGTTGTTCAACCAATTCTCAATTTTTTTGGAAAGCTCCATAAAATCCATGGGACGAAATTACGTGTATCAAGTTGGCAGCAGCAGCAAGCAGCGGGCGGAAAGGAGCAAAGTAGATTTGCTGAAATTATTTTTTTATGAATTTCCTACCTGAAGAAATTGAAGCCTACGCGAATGCGCACACAGAAAAGGAACCGGAGTTGTTGCAACACCTTTCCACTGAAACCTGGCAGAAAGTTTTGATGCCACGCATGTTGAGCGGACATCTTCAGGGAAGAATGCTCAGCATGATTTCGAACATGATTGGCCCGAAACGAATCCTTGAAATTGGAACTTACACGGGTTACTCCGCACTATGTCTTGCCGAAGGATTGACGAATGATGGAAAGCTGATCACGATTGATATCAATGATGAGTTACAATGGATACAAGACAAATACTTCTCTCAATCGAATCACGGGAAAAAGATTGAAAGACATTTTGGAAATGCAAAAGATATTATTCCAAATCTGAAGGAAGATTTCGACTTGGTTTTTATGGATGCCGACAAAGAGAACTATGTAAATTATTACAATATGATGATGCCTCACTTGAAGCGGGGCGCAGTGATTCTTGTGGACAATGTGTTGTGGAGTGGAAAAGTGTTGAACGAACCCGATCCGTCAGATATTGAAACAATAGCACTGCGCGAACTGAATGAAAAGGTGCAGCGCGATGATCGGGTGCAGAATGTTTTGTTGCCGATAAGGGATGGGTTGATGATGCTACGCGTGAAATAAATTTCCATTGGAGATCAGTCCCAATGAAGCTGTTTGAATTTTCAAACATGGATTGCTAGTTTCTTTAGTCTCTCTGCCAATCTGCACGACTCTTCAAAATTCAAAGTCTGCTGACCATCGCTTGCTGCCTCTTCGGGTTTTTCATGCACTTCGTATATGATGCCATCGATGCCACACATGGCAGATGCAAGTGCGATGGTTGCAACATGTTCGCGCACACCTATGCCGTGTGATGGGTCAGCAATGACAGGCAAATGGGATTTTTCTTTCAGTATGGCAAGTGCGTTGATATCGAAAGTGTTTCTGTAAGCTGTTTCATACGTGCGGATGCCGCGTTCACACAGCATGAGTTTCTCATTGCCCTGCGAAAAAATGTATTCAGCACTGTGCAGTAGTTCTTCAATCGTGCCGCTCATAGCCCGCTTTACGAGAACCGGTTTGTCCATCTTACCAAGCTCATCAAGCAGGTTGAAGTTTTGCGAATTGCGTGCACCCACCTGGAACATGTCCACATAATCATACATCTCCGCAATCTGGCTTACCTGCATCACCTCAGTGATAATTTTTATTCCGGCAGCCTTTGCCAGTTCGTGCCACATCTTCAATCCTGGTATGCCCATGCCCCGAAAAGCATAGGGCGAACTGCGCGGCTTGAACACTCCACCCCGCATGATGCGTATGTTGTTCTTTACGAGATGGTCAATCACTTTCTTCACCTGCTCCTCACTCTCTATACTGCACGGGCCGGCCATCAGGGCAATGCTGCCATCACCTATTTGCACACCGTCACACAGGTCAATTACAGTGGGTTTTACTTTCCACTTTCGCGAAACAAGTTTGTAACTATCACTCACGCGATGAACATCCTTGACTCCACGCAACTGGCCCACACTCCTGATATCGAATTCATTTTTTCCGATGCACACCAGGTAATGACCGTCCGCAGTTTTCACTTCGTTGGGTTTGTAGTTGATTTCAGAAAGCAATTGTTCAATCGCTTTCTTTTTGTCGGGTGAAATATTTTCTTCGAGTTGGATAATCATCGTACTGATTGTATGAATGAGTGAATGTCGTTTGTTCCGTGTTCTTCGAGGTATTTTATAAAAGCTGAACCGATGATGGCTCCACTGGCACGCTCACACACAGCATTGAAAGTTTGGCGGTCATGAATTCCAAATCCTGCCATCAGCGGATTTTTCAAACCAAGATTTTTGATTCTCGCGAAATATTGCGCGGCAGCATCACTTTCGCCATGCTGCCTCCCGGTTATGCCGGATGATGCAACGAGGTAAACAAATCCGCTGGAGGCAGAGTCAATTCTTAGGGCGCGTTCATCATTTGTTTGGGGGGTGATGAGGAGAATGGGATGAATGTTTTTTGTCCTGAATTTATTACCCCAATCTTCTTCCCACATATCGAGTGGCACATCGGGTAGGATGACTCCACTCACATTTGCACGTGCACTTTCCTCAAGAAATTTGTCCACTCCCATTTGTAAAACCGGATTGAGATATCCCATCAACACTATCGGAATATCAATGCTGTTTTTCACGTCATGAAGTTGTTTCAAAACAAGAGAAAGGGTCATTCCATTCTGCAGTGCTTGTTGACTGCTTTGCTGAATCACCGGGCCATCGGCAAGTGGGTCGGAGAAGGGAAAACCCACTTCCACAAAGTCAACTCCGCTGGACTGTAGCTGTTGAAGAATTTCGACTGTGTCATTCAACTGCGGAAAACCCGCAGTGAAATAGATAGAGAGAATGCGCTCCCTCTTTTTCTTAAACACTTCGTCCAACCTGTTCATAGCGCTTCCTCCTCCATATACTTCGTGTACGTTGCTAAATCTTTATCGCCTCTTCCAGATAAACACACGACTACAGTATCATCTTTTTTGAGATTCATTTTTCCTAACACTGCCAGCGCATGTGCCGGTTCCAATGCCGGGATGATGCCCTCGAGGCGAGTCAGTTCAAATACAGCTGCCAACGCTTCGTCATCAGTTGCATTCAAGTAAGTGGCTCGCCCACTCGTGTGCAGATGTGCGTGAAGAGGTCCGATTCCAGGATAATCAAGTCCTGCGGAAATGCTGTATGGTTCTTCAATCTGTCCATCTGCTGTTTGCATCAGTAGTGTTTTGCTGCCATGAATAATTCCAGTCTTGCCTGCCACAAGTGTTGCAGCGGTTTGGTGCGTGTCAATTCCTTTTCCCGCTGCTTCCACTCCCACCAGTTTCACGTTTTCTTCATGGAGAAAGTGAAAGAATGCTCCTGCTGCATTGCTGCCACCACCCACACATGCAAGTACATGTGTCGGCAATTCATTTCCTGTTTGTGATAAAAGTTGGGCGCGGATTTCCTCACTGATAACGGACTGGAATCTTGCAACCATATCGGGATAAGGATGTGGACCAACAACAGAACCTATAATGTAAAACGTGTCTTCAGGATTATTTATCCAATGACGGATGGCCTCGTTGGTAGCGTCTTTCAGTGTTTTACTTCCGCTATGCACGGGCACTACTTCAGCACCCAGCATTTTCATGCGTACAACATTTGGTGCCTGTCTTTCCACATCAATTGCGCCCATGTAAACAGTGCACGGCATATTCATAAGTGCACACACAGTTGCAGTTGCAACACCGTGTTGCCCCGCTCCGGTTTCAGCAATGATGTTCGGCTTATTCATCCTTTTGGCCAGAAGGATTTGCCCGATGGTATTGTTGACTTTGTGTGCACCAGTATGATTCAGGTCTTCACGCTTAAGGAAAATGTTGGCGCTGTATTTCTTGCTCAATCGCTGTGCGTGATAGAGTGGAGATGGTCGGCCTACATAGTTTTTCAGCCAATAGTCCATCTCTTTTTTGAACATATCACTTTCGATAATACCGAGATATTTCTGCTGTAATTCTTCCACAGGGAAATGGAGTAATTCAGGAATGAAGGCTCCACCAAACTCACCGTAAAATCCTTTTTCGTCTGCCAGGTATTGTGTTTTCATTGCAGTTTTTTGAGTGTGTGAATGAAGGTGTTCAGTGAGTCTGTGTTTTTGAGCCCAGGTGTAATCTCAAACCGTGAATTCAAATCCAGGCCGAACATTTTTGGATGCCGTGAGATTAGAATCTCTTTGGTACGTTCAGGCCCGATACCACCGCTGAGTAGAAAAGGTACGTCAAGATTATACTGGTCAAGGAGACGCCAGGGGAATGTCCTTCCACTTCCGCCATGCGAGGATGTTTTTGTATCGAAGAGAAACATGTCGCAACAGTTTTTGTATCCGTTCAAAATAGATAAATCAAAAAGTTCATCCACTCCGAACGCCTTGATAACCCCAGTTTTCTCTCTCATTTCCAAACACACCTCCGATGATTCACTTCCATGGAGTTGCACATAGTCAAGATGAAATTGTTCTACTTTTTTTTTAATCGCATCCAAATCTTCATTTACAAATACGCCCACTCGCTTAGTGGTTGAGGGAATGACGTTCAGCCATTCAACATTCCAGTCATCTCCCACATAGCGCAGTGAGCTTTTGTAGAAAATGAAACCCATGAAATCCGGGCGAAGTGCTGCCACTTCATTTATGTTGTCTTTGTATTTCATTCCGCAGACTTTGATTTTCATTTGGGCATGGATTACGATGTTTTAAAAACATCTCAAGGGTAATGGTCAAGTTCCTGAATCAATTGTGCACAAGCCTGTTCCGGTCGAGCCTGCTGCATAAAGTGCCCGCCAATCAAAAAGCCTCTGTAGCCGTGTTGTTTCAATTTTACGATGGTTGATGCTTCATGAATTCCGCTTTCTGAAATTTTGACAAACCCTTTGGGAATAAATTCGGACATACGAATGGATTGTTCGATGCTCTCTGAAAAATCTTCCAGGTTTCGGTTGTTCACTCCAACGATATCTGCGTCGGAAGGAACATTTTCAAGTTCTTCTTCACCTCGAATTTCCACGAGTACTTCCAGCGCAAGGGAATGCGCTGTTGATGTGAATGTTTTCATTTCGTCCTTTGACAGAACACTTGCAAGCAGCAACACCACATCGGCACCTATGGATTTTGCCTCGATGATTTGATATTCACTAACGGTAAAGTCCTTTCGAAGAATCGGGCAGTAATTGAACTTCCTTGCTACAGTTAAGTCTTCATTTTTTCCTTTGAAGAATTGTGGTTCTGTCAAAATGCTCAATGCGCTGGCTCCTGCCTGCATGTACCCCATGGAGGTGCGCTCAACCGGTGCATAGTTGTTCAACACACCTTTGGAAGGAGACTGTCGTTTGAACTCTGCAATGATTCCATGCAGGTCGGTGCGCATCAGGTATTTCTTCAACGAAACACAAGGCGTATTGGAATAGATGGATTTCTCCAACAGTTTTTCAGGATACATTTCCTTTTGTTCGGTCACACGCTTTCGGGTGCAAGCAATTATTTCTTCCAGTTTATTCATGATTGCAATGCAAGAAGTTGTTTAAATGTTTGAAGTGCTTTTCCGTTTTGTAGTGATTCATCCGCTCTGGTAATGGCTTCTTCAAGTGACCAATGTGGATGAGCCGTTATTAATGCAATCCCAGAGTTGCCAGCGACTACAGCCTTCTGCGCTTTCGTCCCATTTCCTTCCAGGATGCTGATAAAAATTTTTGCAGCTTCTTCAACTGTATCACCACCAAATAATTCTTCGGGCTTCAATCGTTCGCTTTGAAAATCTGTGGGGTGAAAATCATTTTCAGATGTCGAAGTATAAATGCGCACGTTACCTGTAAGTGAAATTTCATCGTATCCGTCAAGCGAATGAATGATTGAATATTTTTCACCGGACTGTTGCAGTAAGTGGTGATAGAGCCTGGCGACCTGCAAGCTGAATACACCAGTGCAGCGATAAGTTGGTCGTGCAGGATTGACCAGCGGACCCAACATGTTGAAGAAAGTTTTTACACCTAATTCCTTTCGCACAGGGGCAACAGCTTTCATTGCTGGATGAAAAAGCGGGGCATGTAGAAAACAGATGTTGCATTTGTCCAATTGCTTTGTCAGTGTTTCTTCATCGTTGGTGAATCGGTACCCAAAGTATTCCATGACATTGCTACTTCCGCTCACACTGCTCACTCCGTAGTTTCCATGTTTAGCGACCGACACTCCGCAGGCAGCAACTACAAATGATGATAGCGTGGAGATATTAAATGTGTTCTTGCCATCGCCACCTGTTCCGCAGAGGTCAATGCAATCGCGTTCGGTGTGAAATGGAATGGCTATCTCCAGCATCGCTTCACGAAAACCACGCAGTTCATTCACAGTGATGCTCCGCATGAGATACACTGTGATGAAACTGGCAACCTGTGCGGGGTTCATCGCACCAGCGGCAATGGCAGTGAGCACATCGCTTGCCTGTGCACTCGAAAGAGGTTCGTTGTGATATAGTTGCTCAAGAATTTTCTTCATCACGAAAACTTTAGCCAGTTGTCCAGTATTTTTTCACCGAGTGGCGTGAGAATAGATTCAGGATGAAACTGCACACCACGCACCCGGTGCTTCGAATGCTTCATTGCCATCACCTGGCCATTTTCATCTCTTGCGGTAACAATAAGTTCATTGGGCAATGGTTCTTTCACCACCCATGAGTGGTAGCGTCCCACTTCAAATTCATTTGGCAAGTCGCGGAACAGGATGTCATCGTGCACCACGTTTGCTTTTGTGCTCACACCGTGAAATACTGTAGTCAGGTTCTCCAATTCACCACCCATTGCCTCGCCAATGGCCTGGTGACCGAGGCATACCCCTAAAATGTTTTTGGTAGCAGCGTAAGTGCGAACCACATCAAGGAGAATTCCCGCTTCAGAGGGAATGCCAGGACCGGGTGACAAAACAATTTTATCATAAGAATCAATTTCACTCAGCGAAATTTTATCGTTGCGAAACACATCCACTTGTTCGCCCGTTATTTTTTCAACTGCATGAACGAGGTTGTACGTAAAGCTGTCGTAGTTGTCAAAGACGAGAATTTTCATAGTTATTCGGTTTGAGTAGTTGCGAGTGCAATCGCTTTTCGCAACGCTCCCAATTTGTTATTCACCTCCTGTAATTCTTTTTCTTCATCACTTGCTTGCACAATACCAGCACCTGCCTGGTAGTGCAGCTTTCCGTTTTTGGAAAGAAAGGTTCGAATCATGATGGCATGATTGAATGAACCATCAAATCCAAAGGTGCCTATGGCTCCCCCGTAATATCCACGTTGTTCAGGCTCATACTCCTCTATAAGTTGCATAGCGCGCACTTTTGGTGCACCACTTAGCGTGCCTGCCGGAAAGGTATCGGCCACCACCTCCCACATCACATTTTCATTTTTTAATTTACCCTTCACTTCGCTCACTAGGTGAATGACGTGGGAAAAGAATTGCACCTCGCTGAATTTTTTCACCTCCACGTTCGTGCAATGGCGACTCAAATCGTTTCGCGCCAAATCCACCAGCATTATATGTTCTGATTTTTCCTTCGGGTCGTGAGCAAGTTTATCAGCCAGTTGTAAATCCTGCTGCGCATCACCGGTTCGCCTGATGGTTCCCGCAATAGGATGGATGCTTGCTTCACCATTTTTTATCATTACCTGCAACTCCGGTGATGAACCGAAGAGCCGAAAATTTCCATTATCGAAATAGAACAAGTAAGGTGAAGGATTGATAGAACGAAGTTGGCGGTACAATGCGAAATCGTCACCGGAATAGGCCTGTGAAAATCTTCTTGAGAGCACCACCTGAAATACATCGCCCCGTTGACAATGCTGTTTTGCATCTGCCACCATTTTACTGAATTGTTCATTGGTGCAACTTGCCGATTCATGTCCGTGGATTTTGAAATCAAATGGAGGAACAGAGGAACCATTCAACATGCGGATAAGTTCATCCATGTCATGTTTTGCTTTTCCATCAAGACGATTTTCAAGAATGACCAACTCATTATTGAAGTGATTGAACACCAGAATAAAATGGAAAAGCGCATATTGAATCAGCGGTGTTTGCTTCCCGGAGTTTTTCTTCCCCCCCGTTTTTAGGGTTTCGAAAAATGAAACAGCATCATAGTTCATGAAACCGTAGAAGCCTTGTCCTTTGAGACCTGCGGCACTTGGTTCAACGGAAAACAGGTGTTGAAATTCCTGCAACGAAGCGAGCAAGTCTTCCCGCGATTGAATCGCAAATCTTGAAACAACTTCATTCTTTACAGTCACTTTTGTCCGGTTCCCATCGAAAACGTATTCAGCAATTTTGCCTAAGCAGATAAACGAAAAACTGTCATCACGCGAGTGATAGTCGGAGCTTTCCAGAAGTAGTGCTCCATGAAATTTATCGCGCAGCATCATGTAGGTACCCACCGGAGTGATGGTGTCGGCCAACATTCTTTTCGTGGAAGTATGCAGTGTTATTTTCTTCATTGTTCAACAACAAAAAACCCGCTGTCTTTGCGAACAGCGGGCTTAAAATTCTTTCCCGTTTATGCCGAATAACAATCAGCAACCTGTCCGCAGCAAAGAGCGCGACAGCCACCACCAATTGTTATTTGAAATCATTTTCATTGGGCAAAAATAGAATGGCATTAGTAACATCGTTCAAAAAAATTTAGTTGAGCAGAGTCTTCACCTTATCAGCGGCCTCTTGCAGTGTAATCACACTATGCACTTTTAATCCAGAGTCATCCAACAGTTTTTTTGCTTCCACAGCATTGGTTCCCTGTAGTCGAACTATGATGGGAACTTTGACGTCACCGATATTCGTGTAGGCGTCCACAATGCCCTGTGCCACGCGATCGCAGCGAACGATACCTCCGAAGATGTTTACGAGAATTGCTTTAACCGCTGAGTCACGAAGTATGATTCTGAAAGCCGTCTCCACGCGTTTTGCATCTGCGGTTCCACCCACATCCAGAAAGTTTGCAGGTTCACCTCCTGAAAGTTTTATGATGTCCATCGTGGCCATTGCAAGCCCGGCACCGTTCACCATGCAACCCACATTTCCATCCAGTTTCACATAATTCAAATCTGCATGGCTTGCTTCCACTTCAATCGGGTCTTCTTCCGTTGTGTCCCGGAGTGCTTGATAATCGGGATGCCGAACAAGACCGTTGTTGTCCAGCGAAACTTTAGCATCCACGGCAATAATTCTGTCATCCGATGTCTTAAGGACAGGGTTGATTTCAAACATGGAGGCATCAATTCCTACATATGCTGTGTAAAGTTTTTTCACAAACACCAGCATCTGCTTGAATGCATCTCCACTCAATCCAAGATTGAAAGCAATTTTCCTGCACTGGAAATCATTAACTCCGGTGAGCGGGTCAATCCATTCCTTAAAAATTCTTTCAGGAGTATTGTGCGCAACATCCTCGATGTTCATGCCGCCATCGGGAGAATAGACAATCACGTTGCGGCCCAATGCGCGGTCAAGTAAAATGGATAGGTAGAATTCCTTTGTTTCCGATGCTCCCGGTGCATACACATCTTCCGCAATATAGATTTTATTCACCTTCTTTCCTTTTGCTTTTGTCTGAAGTGTCACGAGATGTCCACCCAAAATGCCTTTGGCTTTTTCCGGAACTTCTTCCAGACTTTTTGCAAGTACAACTCCGCGTGAGCCTGTTTCGGTGATAGTGCCTTTGCCACGACCTCCTGCATGTATTTGTGCTTTAATCACAAACCACCCTGTTCCTGTTTCTTCCTTCAATTTCTTTGCGGCTTCCATCGCTTCCTCAACTGTAGAGGCCACATGGCCGCGCTGGATGGGAACTCCGAAACTTGCAAGAATTGATTTGCCCTGATATTCGTGAATGTTCATTTCTGAAAAATTATTTTTTGGCGGGCGAAGATAGAAGCACGGGGAAAGAGGCAATAGCTAAGGTGCTTCGTTGCTTTTGAATTGTCTTTGCGTTCTTTGCGCTCCAGCAATTCCGCGCGAAGCGGGAGGAACTCATAGAATGATTAAAGCCACAAACATTACCAAATCATACGGTAAACTACAAGTGCTGAAAGGCGTTGACCTAGAGGTGCAGCGAGGAGAAGTGGTTTCCATTGTTGGAGCAAGCGGTGCCGGTAAAAGCACGTTGCTTCACATTATAGGCACCCTGGACAAACCCGATAATGGTGCGCTTTCATTCAATGGTCAAAATGTGTTTTTACAAAGCAGCAGTCAACTTGCGAAGTTTCGGAACAAGCACATTGGTTTTATCTTCCAGTTTCATAACCTTCTTCCCGAATTCACTGCACTTGAAAACGTATGTATTCCTGCCTTCATTGCAAAATCAAATCGCAGTGATGCGGAAAAACGCGCAACGGAATTGCTTGTGTTTTTGGGACTGGCAGAGCGCACTCATCACAAACCGAATGAACTGAGTGGTGGTGAGCAGCAGCGTGTAGCGGTTGCGCGGGCACTTATGAATCAACCCGATGTTGTGCTGGCCGATGAACCTTCCGGGAATCTCGATTCTGCCAAAGCGAGAGAGTTGCACAAACTTTTTTTTGATTTGCGGGAAAAATTCGGGCACACTTTCGTCATTGTTACTCATAACGAAGAACTGGCCAACATGGCCGACAGGAAAATTGAAATGCAGGATGGACAGCTCAAGGTTTGATTCTATGACTCAATAATTTTAAGTTTCAAAAAATCATCAGGTCTGATTAACCATGAAATACTTCATTACAGGTGCAACTGGTTTTGTTGGTGGCAGTTTAGTCCGCCAGCTTCGCCATGCGGGACATGATGTGAATGCGGTAGTTCGCAATCCTGAATCGGCTCAATCACTCAAATCAAAAGGTGTCACTTTGGTGAAAGGTGATGTCACTGAAAAAGAAAGTATGCGCGAAGCCATGCGTGGTTGTGATGGTGTGTTTCATGTGGCAGGTTGGTACAAAGTGGGTGTTAAAGACAAGTCACCAGGGAGAAGAATAAATATTGATGGTACTCGTAATGTGTGCGAACTAATGAAAGAGTTGGGAATTGCAAAAGGGGTTTACACCAGCTCCCTGGCTGTCAATTCCGATTCAAATGGAATACTGAACGATGAAAATTTCCACTTCACTGGTAGGCACCTCAGCGAATACGACCGCACAAAAGCAGAAGCGCATGATGTGGCGGAGAAATTCATCAGCGAAGGTTTGCCTCTGGTGATAGTTATGCCCGGATTGATTTATGGACCTGATGGCACCAGCCTATCCGATGAAGCACTGCGCAACTATTTGAAGAAAAAACTCCCGCTGATTCCAAAACGCGCTGCGTACTGTTGGGCGCACGTGGATGACATTGCTCATGCTCATATTCTCGCTATGGAAATAGCGAAGCCGGCAACCACTTACATCATCGCTGGCGAATCGCATACACTCGTTGAGGCATTCGATATTGCCAAGGAAATAACAGGGATAGAACCACCGATGTCAGTTCCTCCTTTTATACTTACAATCAGTTCCTGGTTCTCGCGTCTGGCGGAAATTTTCATCACACTGCCTGAGATGTATGCCTCCGAAGCACTACGCGTTCAAGCTGGGGCCACCTATCTGGGTACAAACGCTAAAGCCAAAAAGGATTTGGGCTACAATCCACGCCCATTGAAAGAAGGATTAAAGGAAACATTGGAATATGAAATGAAAAAATTAGGCATCAGGTAAGCTGATATTTGTTTGGATAATGGAAAACTTTAAGATTTCACCTTTTCTGGTGCCTTTGTCCACCGAACCCCGATTGACCGGGACCTATAAATTGCACTCGCTTGAACGACTCGCAAATCATATCGGGAATTATTGAAGGAGGAAATCCCGAAAACACCGCCCTGCGTTTGGTATACAAAAACCATTTCGCCCTCATTCGGTCCATCGTAAGGAACAACAACGGTTCAGAGGACGAAGCCCGCGATGTCTATCAGGAAGGCATCATCATTTTTTACAAAAACATCAAGGCCGGAAAATTTCGAGGCGAGAGTGCCATTGGTTCCTACCTCTATTCCATCTGCCGGTTTGTATGGCTGAAACATCTTCAGAAAAAGGGCAGGATGATGACAGTGGCTGCGGAAAACATTTCTGCAACACTCTATGAAGACGATACCTATCAATTGCGAAATCGCGAATGCGAGAATTTGGTTCAACGACTCTTTGAAAAGTTGGGAGAAGTGTGCAGGCAAATACTCATCATGACTTACTTCGAAGAATTACCGATGAAGGAAATTGCGCTTGCTACGGGATTTAAAGACGAACAAAATGCCCGCAACAAAAAAGCGAAGTGTATGAACTCTCTGCGTGAACTGATTACCCAATCACCACAAACTGAAAGAATGTTGAAGGAGTTGATTTAGTAAAAGGCTCACTGCCGATGGCGAAGCCTTCTTGAATGATGACCTAATATTAACTGGAAATCTCAGTGCCACAGGAGTAACGGAACTTGCCACATTAACCGTTGATGATTTGGCTGTACTTGGTGGAACTGCGCTGAACGGAGATGTGGAAGCTAATGGCAACGTTGATGTGACCGGCACTGTATCTGCCGCGACCATCACCGCAGGAGTAAAAATGTTCACTATTGATCACCCGCTTGATCCTGAAAATAAAACTCTTCATCATGCGTGTATTGAGAGCAATGAAATAATGAATCTTTATTCAGGCAATGTTGTCTTGAACCAAAATGGCGAAGCAACAATTGAACTTCCTGCCTGGTTCGAAGCATTGAACACAGACACGCGTTACCAATTGACATGCGTTGGCGGTTTCGCAAATGTCTTCATCAAAGAAAAGCTTTCAGGCAATCGTTTTGCAATCGGAGGCGGTTACGAAGGACTCGAAGTTTCATGGCAACTCACTGCAGTTCGCCACGACAAATTCGCGCTTGACAATCCATTACAAGTAGAAAAAGACAAAGAAGTGAAGAGATAAACTTTATGGCCTGTAGGATGCCCGCATGCAAGTCGGGTAAACAGACAGGTTTTCGGTTTTCGTTTTCAATTCAAAGAGGTCGTGCCCTGGTGGTTGGCCTCTTTTTTTTTCAGGGGGGAATTTCTTCAATTCAGGTTTTCAATCACCACTGCGCTGGCACCGCCACCACCGTTACAAATTGAGGCTGCACCATACCTGGCGTTGTTTTGCTTCAGTACATTAATGAGTGTGACAAGAATTCGTGCTCCACTTGCACCAAGAGGATGACCGAGTGAAACTGCTCCGCCATTCACATTTACTTTGCTATGGTCGAGATTCATTTTTTGTTCGTTCGCTAACCCCACAACAGAAAAGGCTTCATTCAATTCCACGTATTCAATATCCTCCATCCTCAGTCCGGCTTTTTCAACTGCAAGCGGCATTGCTATCGATGGAGTAGTGGTGAACAATTCAGGTGCCTGCGCTGCATCGGAATAGGATAGAATTTTTGCAAGAGGCTTCAAGCCAAGTGCATTCATTTTTTCGCCACTCATTAGCACCAGTGCAGCGGCCCCGTCATTCATAGTAGAGGCATTGGCGGCCGTAACAGTTCCTTCTTTCGAGAAAACAGGTTTCAAATGCGGAATTTTTTCAAAATTCACGCTTTTGAATTCTTCGTCTTCGGCAATGGTGATGGTTTCTCCTTTCCTTCCGGTAATCTGGAGGGGCAGCACTTCTTCTTCAAACTTTCCCGCACTCCATGCACTTGCCGAGCGCTTGTAGCTTTCTATGGCGAAGGCATCTTGATCCTCCCGCGATATGTTGCATTCACGCGCGCACAGGTCAGCGGCATTTCCCATCGCATAATTGTTGTAAACATCAGTAAGGCCATCTTTTGCAAGACCATCAATCAAACCCACGTTGCCATACTTGTGCCCCCACCTTGTGCTGTCAGAATAAAAAGGAACCTGGCTCATACTTTCCATTCCTCCCGCCACTATTACATCGGCATCACCGAGACGAATGCTTTGGGCACCCAGCATTACCGCTTTCATACCCGATGCACACACTTTATTTACTGTAGTGCAATTCACCGAGTTTGGCAGTCCGGCAAATTTTGCAGCCTGCCGCGCGGGTGCCTGCCCCAGATTGGCCTGCAGTGCACAACCCATAAGGACATCCTGCACGGAAAGTGGGTCAAGATTTATTTTTTCCAGTGCGCCTTTTATTGCCGCGGCTCCCAGTTTGGTAGCAGAAATGGATGACAGCACTCCACCAAAACTTCCGATTGGAGTCCGGGTTGCCGAAACGATAAAAACTTCTCTCATTTGTTGTATCATTGTGGCGCAAATCTAATTGCCCTATTATGTTCGTAATTGCAGGTGTTGTTGACAAAGTATCTTCTATTGCCGGTAGTGTTCCGGAAACTAAATTCTGCCCGCACTGTGGTTTGTTCTCTTATGCCAGCCGGGTGAATGTGCGAAAATGGTTCGCCTTGTTTTTTGTCCGCATACTGCCTATGAAAAAGGTGAGTACGCACAATATGCAATGCTCGAGGTGCCGCGGCATCATTTTGGAGTAATGGCGGAGGTAGCCGTCTCGTCCTTCCGATATTTTTCTTCTCATTTCACATTTGCAAAAATTCTATAACAAACCATGCCTTCAATTTGTTTGGCATGGTGGTTGAAATTCAATCCGCGTCTTACTAATCAGTAAGTTTTGGTTTTGGTTAATACCTAATTTGGTTAAGGTTTAAGGAAACGCCCCCGGAAACGTCCGGGGGCTTTCTCTTTTTAATACCCTGATACATTGCTCTTCGAAGATTTTTTTTTCGCACAATGAAACCATTTCGTTTTGATGCCCGTTACAAGTCAACAATTCAACTTTCTAAATTATTTCGGCTGATCATTTTCTTCGCATCCAACCCGAAGGTAAAAGTTAGGCATGAGGACGAACCTCCACCCCTGCAACGGAGTACCTAACCTAACTTTTTTTTATGCTCGATTACTATAAAGCCGTACTTGGAAACGTAACTTTTGATGCCATGCTTTTCAGGAAAGAACTTCGAAAGGCAATGCGTTCGTTACACGATGACGACCGCTCCAGGCTCCGCGACTGGTTAAAGTTCAGCGGTATTGTATAATGTAATTTCAGATTGCATTACCTAAAGATGAAAACGGGTCGGCCAGCAATGGTTGACCCGTTTTCGTTTTAGCTGCCTCCTACCTTCGCCCTCTAAGTTCAATTGTCCTATGAATATTCCAGAGAGCAGCGTTCCCAGAGTTGTAATTGTTGGCGGTGGATTTGGTGGGTTGCGGCTCGCACAGAAACTTGATCCCCGCAGGTTTCAGGTAGTGCTGCTGGATAGGCACAACTACCATGCTTTTCAACCTTTGTTTTACCAGGTGGCCACAGCAGGTCTCGAACCGGGAAGCATTGCCTATCCATTCAGGAAAATATTCTCCGGTAGAAAAAATTTCTTTTTCCGGCTGTGCGAGCTAAAAAAAATATTACCTGAGCATAAAAGAATAAGCACAACCATAGGTGAAGTTGAATACGATTATTTGGTACTGGCTACCGGAGCTACCACCAATTATTTTGGACTGAAAAATCTTGAAGAACGAACGATGCCCATGAAAACCGTGGCCGAAGCACTGGATATTCGCGGCCTGATTTTGCAGAATTTCGAAAAGGCCCTATTGACCATTGATCTGGGTGAAAGGGAATCACTGATGAGTATTGTGATTATTGGCGCTGGACCTACAGGAGTAGAACTTGCCGGGGCGTTGGCAGAACTAAGAAAAGACATTTTACCCAAGGATTATCCCGACCTTGACGTTCGCGCTATGGACATTCATCTTATAGACAGCAACGGACGGGTGTTGAAAGAGATGTCAGAAAAATCATCGGCCAAAGCATTGGAAGTCTTAAAGAACATGGGTGTGGATGTGTGGTTCGATACACGGGCGTTGGATTTTGACGGAAGAAAAGTTATTTGTAAAGACGGTCGTGAACTTTCGGCAAGCACTGTTATCTGGGCTGCTGGTGTCAAAGGTTTCATAGCGGACGGTTTGCCTGCGGAATGCATTGATGGTTCCAGAATTCTTGTGAACACTTTTAACCAGGTGAAAGGAATGGAAAACATATTCGCACTGGGTGATGTGGCAAAAATGGTGAGTGAAAAATTGCCACAGGGTCATCCCATGATGGCGCAACCTGCCATGCAGCAGGGAGTGTTGCTGGCCGCGAATCTCAATCTGCTGCAAGCTGGCAGACCCATGCGGGAGTTCCGATATAAAAACCTGGGATCAATGGCCACCATTGGGCGCAACAAAGCTGTTACCGAATTGCCGCATATCAAGCTCTATGGCTGGATAGCCTGGGTGGCGTGGTTGTTTGTCCACATTTATCAATTGGTAGGCTTCAGGAATAAAGTGGTGGTGCTGGTTAGCTGGATGCTGAATTACATAAGGCACTCGCGCGACCTGCGTCTCATCATCCGGCCGTTCAATAGAAAGTGAGGCTATTCGGGTTTGAAGTTCCAGGTTTTGGGTGAACGAAATGAGGAAGTTTGGCTGGAATAATTAAAAAATATTTACAGAACACAATTGTAACGCAACTATGCTCTCAGAAAAACATCTTGAACGATTTGAACATGACGGTTTCATTGAATGGAGAAACTTCATTGATGATACTGTAGCCTCATTGCTTCGCGATGAAATAACAGAACTGAAAAGGGCAGGTGAATTGAAAAAGGCAGCCATAGGGAAAGGAGTGGAGAAGCACATAGACGCTGAACAGCGCGGTGATTTTATTCATTGGATTGATCCAGAGAATAGCAGTCCGTCAGTGAAAATTATGTTAGAAGCAATGGAGGAAATCCGCACAGATCTGAATCGCAGTTTTTTTCTTGGCATCGAAAATTTCGAATGTCATTTCACGGAATATCCTGCCGGAACTTTTTACAAAAAACATGTGGACAGGCATCGTTCAGGTTCGCCCAGAATTGTGTCCGTGGTTCTTTACTTGAATGAAAATTGGCAACTGACAGATGGCGGACAGTTGATCGTTTATCATCTAAACAACTCGCAGGATGAAATAATTCCACAATGCGGAACATTGGTTTTGTTCCTTTCTGAAAAAGAGCATGAAGTGTTGACCACCTATCGGGTGCGCAACAGCATAACAGGATGGATGAGGCAAAGAACAATTTGAATCGCAATGTGATTCGCCAACCTGAGGAGCTTGTTTAAAGTTCCATCATGTCCGCAATGCGCTGCAGGTCATCATCCGTGGCAAAAGGGATTTCTATTTTACCCAGACCATTTTCGTTGCGCACCAATTTCGATTTGTTCCCGAATTTCAACCGAAGGTCGGCCTGCATTTTTTGGAACTCCAGGGACATAATGGTGCGTTCGTTCTTGAAAAGTTTAGGATGATCATCTTCTTTCACCAACTCTTCCACACGCCTCACGCTCAAATCTTTTTCAATAATCTGTTTGTAGATTTTCATTTGTTTGGCTTCAGGCTCCGCGTTGATAAGCGCACGGGCATGTCCAGCTGAAATCTGTTTCTCAATAATTCCTATCTGGATTTCGGGCGGCAGTTTCAGCAGGCGCACGAAGTTGGTCACCGTGCTTCGGTCTTTTCCCACACGCACTGCCAAATCTTCGGTGGTTAAGTCGCATTCTTCCATCAGGCGTTTATAAGTGATGGCAATTTCAATTGCGTTGAGGTTTTCGCGCTGTATGTTTTCCACTAGCGCCATTTCAAGCATGGCTTGGTCGTTCGCCTCGCGCACATACACCGGTACGTCTTCAATGCCCGCCATTTGTGCTGCCCGAAACCTGCGCTCACCGGAAATGATCTGGAACTTGGTGGCTGAAATTTTTCTTACCGTTATGGGTTGTATCAATCCAAGTTTTTCTATGGATTGTGCCAGTTCTTTCATGGCTTGTTTTTCAAATTCCTGTCGCGGTTGAAAAGGGTTGGCCTCCATCTGGTTGATGTGCAACATGGAAATAGGACCTGCCACATGGCCAATCTGTCCCGATATTGCTGTAATGCTGAGTGGGCGCTCCATAGTCGGTGCTGTGGCATTTTCCAGGAGTGCGCTCAGGCCGCGGCCCAGTGCTTGTTTCTTAGCCATTGTTTTCTGTTGAAATGTATTTTTCTTCGCTTGGCATACGTGTCATCTTGTTCTTCTGAAGTATTTCGCGGGCAAGGTTCAGGTAGTTTACCGAGCCTTTGCAACTGGCATCGTGCATAATAATAGTTTGGCCGAAGGACGGTGCTTCGCCCAAAGTGGTGTTGCGGTGTATGATGGTTTCAAAAGCAATTTCTTGGAAGTGAATACGCACCTCTTCCACCACCTGGTTGCTGAGGCGCAGGCGGGTATCGTACATGGTAAGCAAGATGCCTTCAATACTCAAATCTGTGTTGAGTTTTTGCTGGACAATTTTTATGGTATTCAGCAATTTTCCCAATCCTTCCAATGCAAAGTATTCGCATTGAACAGGTACTATCACACTGTCGCTGGCGGTGAGCGCGTTGATGGTTACAAGTCCCAGCGAGGGTGAACAATCAATGATGATAAAATCATAATCATCCCTGATTTTGTTTAGCGATTGCCGCATCATGTATTCGCGGTTGGGCATGTTTATCAATTCGATCTCAGCACCCACCAGGTCAATGTGAGATGGAATCAAATCGAGGTTCGGGTTTTCTGTTTTAATGATGATGTCACGCGGGTTGATGTCGTTTATCAGGCATTCATAAATACCCGTTTTGGTATTCTTAGGATCAATACCCACGCCCGATGTGGCATTGGCCTGCGGATCGGCATCCACCAACAGTGTTTTGAATTCCAACACACCCATGCAGGCTGCAAGGTTTATGGCGGTGGTTGTTTTTCCAACTCCGCCTTTCTGGTTGGCAACGGTTATTATTTTTCCCATGATGAAAATTTTGAATTAGAGTCCCAATAGCTATCGGGATGGTGAGTTGGTGAGTTGTTGTCCCGATAACTATCGGGATGTTGAGTTAGAGTTCAGATATTTATCGGGATGGTGTCCTTTGCCCTTTGCTTATTGTCTATTGCCATTTTCCTATTGCTCATTTTTTTTATCATACTTCCCACGTTTCTCCTACTGTCGGTAATTTTAGTTTCATTCCCGAACTGGTGAATGCTGTTGTTGCCCGGGAGTGGTCAATTTTTATGTAGCCAAAAGTTTCGAAGTGCATTCCTATTATGGTATTGCATCCAATAAATTTTGAAGCAGTAACGGCATCATCAATTCCCATGGTGAAATTATCGCCCAGGGAAAGAAATGCAACATCGAGCCTGAACCAATCGGCAATCAGTTTCATGTCCATGTTTAGTGCGGTGTCGCCCGAGTAGTAAAAGGTTTGTTTATCATCACCCACCACAAAACCCATGGGGTTGCCGGCATAAGTTCCATCGGGCAGCACGCTGGAGTGCACTGCGTTTACACACTTGACCCAAAACTTGCCGAAGTCCCATCGGCCACCGATATTCATGGGGTGGAATTTCAGGTTTTTCCCTCCATAGTAAGATGCAATTTCGTAAGCGGCAACTATGGTGGCACCAGTGTTTCTTGCAATGGTTTCAGCATCGACTACATGATCGCTATGGCCATGGGAGAGTAGGATATAGTCCGCTCTTATGTTAGTTACGTCAATGTTTTTTGCAAGATCGTTTCCGGTGATGAAGGGGTCGAAAAGAAGGTTTGTGAGGCTAAGTTCAACCAGAAAACAGCTATGCCCGAAGTAGGTAATCTTCATTTTTTTAAGCGCACGAAAGTATCGTGGAACAAAGGGGCACTTGAGGTTTTAGCGTCACTAAAGTTTTACACAGGGTGTTTGTTAGCGGTTGGTTGATAAGTGGAAGGTAATTTCCAAACTGCCTTATAGAAGAGCCTCAAAGACCTGATTTTTATCATCTCATTCTCTTCATTCAGTCATTGTTTTTTGAAAGGATGATCGTTGGATTATTGACCTGATCGTGTGTCAGCTATTGCCCATTGCCGTTTGCCCTTTGCTTCTATCTTGCGCCCCGCCTATGCAACCCCATACCCTTATGGACTCCCGGCAAATGGCGCTGGTTATCGAGCGCCTCTGCCACCAGTTAATCGAAAACCACGATGGGTTTGAGCAATCCGCCATCATCGGGCTTCAGCCCCGCGGCACCATCCTTTCTCAGCGCATTGCAAAAGGATTGAAAACCATCCTCCCCAAATCACCTATATATAATGGAGTGCTCGATGTCACATTTTTCAGGGATGATTTCAGGCGCAACGAAAAACAATTGCTCGCCCTCAACACCGAAATTAGTTTCCCCATCGAAGGCAAGAAAATTATTTTGGTGGATGATGTGCTCTACACCGGGAGAACAATTCGCGCAGGACTCGAGGCACTTCTCGAATTCGGCCGGCCCCAATCCGTGGAACTGCTCGTTTTAATAGATCGCAGATTTTCGCGCGAGCTACCTATCGAAGCCACCTACACCGGCCAAAGCATAGACAGTTACGACAACCAGAAAGTGCGTGTGCTTTGGGCCGAAGAAGATGTACTGGACAAAGTGGTATTACTAACAGAGAAACACGGATGACAAAACTCTCGCAGCGACACTTGCTCGGAATCAAAGACCTGACGAAGGATGATATTGAACTCATTTTCTCGCAGGCCGTCAATTTCAAGAAGGTCATCAACCAGCCCATCAAGCGCGTTCCTTCCCTGCGTGATATCACCGTTGCAAATCTTTTTTTCGAAAACTCCACCCGTACGCGCCTCAGTTTCGAACTGGCAGAAAAAAGATTGAGTGCAGACGTGATCAACTTCTCCTCCTCCACCAGCAGTGTGAAAAAAGGCGAGACATTGGTGGACACCGTCAACAACATTCTTGCAATGAAAGTGGACATGGTGGTGATGCGCCATTCATCACCAGGAGCATGTCAGTTTCTTGCCGAACGCGTCAATTCAGTAATAGTAAATGCAGGAGATGGCACGCATGAACATCCCACTCAAGCATTGCTCGATGCTTATTCCATAAAAGAAAAGCTGGGAAAAATCAAGGGAATGAAAGTGGCTATCGTTGGCGACATTCGTCACAGCCGCGTTGCACTCAGCAATATCTATTGCCTCAAGAAACTTGGTGCGGAAATAACACTCTGCGGCCCCACCACCCTCATCCCGAAACACATTGAATCCCTTGGCGTGAAGGTGAGCCATAACCTGAAAGACACATTGCAGTGGTGCGATGTGGCAAACATGCTGCGCATTCAGATGGAGCGGCAAGATGTTTCGGTACCCTACTTCCCCGGCCTGCGCGAGTACTCGATGCAATTCGGTTTGAACAAAGAATTGCTGGAAAGTCTCAACAAACAAATCATCATTATGCACCCCGGCCCTATCAACCGCGGTGTGGAAATAACCAGCGATGTGGCCGACCATCCGCAGAGCATCATCCTCGACCAGGTGGAAAACGGGGTAGCCATCCGCATGGCCGTCATTTACCTTCTTGCACAGGCCATCAAGCGGAATTAGTAATTGGCAATTGGCCTGTTGCTTATTCCCCATTGCCTGCTGCTAATTGATTTCAGCTATTTTTGGCGAACAAAATCACCTTACCCTTGAACAAATGAAGTTTGAAGTAGAACACAAAGACAAAGTGGCCATCGTAAAAACAAAAGTGGAAAAACTCGATGCCATTCACGCACCAGAGCTGAAAGGCGAGCTGGTGGTCATCAACAAAAACGGTATGAAGAACATCGTGATGGACATGAGCGAAACACGTTACTGTGATTCCTCTGGCCTCAGCGCTGTGCTCGTGGCAAATCGTCTTTGCAAAGACAGCAACGGGACTTTCGTTCTCTGCGGACTGCAGGATTCGGTTCGCAACCTCATTACCATTTCGCAACTGGCCACGGTGTTTAAAATTGTACCTACTCAAAGCGAAGCCGTTGATTTAGTTTACCTAGAAGAAGTTGAACGCGATATTTAAAATTATTGTATGAAGAAAAATTTACTCACACTGCTTACCTTTATTTCTGCACTTGTTGCATCATCACAATGCACTCCCGGTGATTATATTTTTAGCGGAGCATTTGGTGTTTCCCCCGACCCTGCATTGGGCGAAAGTTTTGAGGTAGGCGAATTGGGTGCGCCCTATTCCGATGTCATTTACATGCTCGTACCTAATGATGCAGCAGAGGTTAATCCACTGTTGGTCGGTTTCGTCATTGATTCGCTCAAACTCCTTTCAGTTTCTGTTTACAACGGAACTGACTTTGTGGACATCAGCACCATCGGGCTGGGCTTTACATGCAACAACCTCAATGATTCTCCCGACCCATGCACTTTCCTCGGTGGGACGCAATACTGTGCTGATCTAACCGGAACTCCCACGCAGCCAGGTGTATTTCCCTTACAGATTAATGTGCTTGGCTATGTAACCAGCAAGCTTTTTGGATCGCAGGAAGCTCCATACACATTCGAAAATTACAGCCTTACCGTGATTGATCCAGATGCTGTGGTTGAAATAACAAAACAGGAAATTGGTGAGGTGCAAAACACGCCCAACCCGGTTGTCACTACCACCGAAATTTCTTTTGAACTTGCAAAAGCCGATGTGGTGAAGTTGAACGTGAGCAATCTTTTGGGAGAAACCATTTTTACCAAAACCATTGTGGCTAAACGTGGAGCGAACCACTATGTGCTGGATGCATCCACATTCAGGCCAGGACTTTATCTTTACAGTATTGCATCTGGTGAAAAGAAAATTACCAAACGCATGGTGGTGAACTGAGAGAAAACATTTGATCATATAGCACCGCTCCGGGTTCCATCTTGCGAGCGGTTTTTTTTTGGTTCTTGGTTCCTGGTTGATGGTCGTCATAGTCAATTGCTGAACCCGAAACTTGAAACCCAAAATCCGGAAACCCACGAACTAATAACTATCAACCAAAACCAAAAGAGCAGTGACCTTCCACACCACCATACTCGGCTGCGGTGCAGCATTGCCAACCAAGAGGAATAATCCCAGTTCGCAGGTAGTGAATGTGCACGACAAACTTTTCCTGGTGGATTGTGGAGAGGGTACACAGGTGAGGATGCGCGACCTCGGTGTGAAATTCCAGAAAATCAACCATGTTTTTATTTCGCACCTGCATGGCGATCATTACCTGGGCATCTTCGGCTATATCTCCAGCATGCATTTGCTTGGACGAAAACCGGATCTTCATATTTATGGCTCGGCAGATCTGGAACAGCTTGTTCGAATCAATCTCCGGTTATCACATACTTTTCTTTCTTATGAATTGATATTTCATGAACTTCAATTCAAAACACCGGAAAAGATTTTTGAAGACAGGACTGTGGAGGTAGTATCCTTTCCGCTCAAGCACAGAATTGAATGTGCAGGCTTCCTGTTTCGCGAGAAACCATTGCCGCGCAATGTGAAGAAGTCTGCCCTAAAAATGTACGATCTGCAACCCACTGAAATTGTGAAACTGAAACGGGGCGAAACAATAAGACATATAAGTGGCCAGCAGCTAACACAGGATGATGCTTGTGAACCACAGAGGCATTCGCGTTCTTATGCTTATTGTTCCGATACTGCGTACAACGAGAAAATGGTTGAGACAATCGCGGGCGTGAACCTCATCTATCACGAAGCTACATTTTTGGAGAAGGATAAGAAGCGCGCAAAAGAAACTTTTCATTCCACAGCAAAACAGGCTGCAATGATTGCACAAAAAGCTCGGGCAGGAAAATTATTGCTCGGACATTTTTCTTCCCGTTACAGCAATCCGGATGATTTTGCCACTGAGGCATCAGAAGTTTTTCCTGCAACAGAAATTGCCACCGAAGGTCAAACTTATTTAGTCTTGTGATCTTCGGTATTCGAGTGCAACGGAATTTTATTTGCAATATGACCATTCGCAATATTTCGCCAGAAGATGCCATAGGCATACTGAATATCTATGCACCGTATGTGCTCAACTCTGCTATCACGTTCGAGTATGATGTACCGTCTGTAGATGAAATGAAAAATCGCATCCTACATTACACTGAAAAATACCCGTGGCTTGTTGCGGAGGATGAAGGAAAAATTATTGGCTACGCGTATGCAAGCACTTACCGGGAGCGAACTGCCTACCAATGGTGTTGCGAAAGTTCCGTGTACGTGAGTGAAGATGTGAAGGGTAAGGGATTGGCGCACCTTCTCTATGACCGCTTGTTTGAATTACTCACCGCGCAAGGCATCTGCAATGTGTATGGCATTATCACCCTACCCAATCCTGTAAGCGAAAAGTTTCATTCTAAATGTGGATTTGAATCATTTGCAGTTTTCAAAAACGTGGGTTACAAACTTGAAGCATGGCACGATGTGCTATGGATGGTGAGGTTTCTTAATGAACACAATTCCGCTCCTCGATTAGTGAAGTGATCACTTTTGATAGTTGAAGTGCATTAATTAGGTTGCAAGGAATTCTCCATTTTCTCCCGATAACCATCTGGATATCCATTCTAAGTTGTAATTACTAAAGCATCTCATTAGCAAGATTCGCCAATTCCGATCGCTCTCCTTTTTCCAGCGTGATATGGCAATAAAGGTCTTGTCCTTTCAATCGCTCAATCACATAAGAAAGACCGTTTGATTGTTCATCGAGATAGGGAGTGTCAATCTGCCGAACGTCTCCGGTGAGAATCACTTTCGTGTTTTCACCTGCACGGGTCACTATTGTTTTCACCTCGTGCGGAGTAAGGTTTTGTGCTTCGTCCACTATGAAAATGCAATTGCTGAGAGAACGTCCGCGAATAAATGCCAAAGGGCAAATGGTGATTTTGCCCTGCGCCTGCATTTCATCAATCGACTTGCGCTTGCGTTCGTTTTCTCCAAACTGATTTTTAATGAAATTGAGATTATCCCACAGCGGCTGCATATAAGGATTCACCTTTTCTTCTGCATCTCCCGGAAGAAAACCAATTTCTTTGTTTGATAAGGGAACGATTGGCCTTGCAAGAATTATCTGGTCGAACTGGTTTCGCAGTTCCAGCGAACCTGCAAGTGCGAGCAAAGTTTTTCCTGTACCTGCCACACCGCTTATCGTTACCAGTCGCACATCAGGATTTAATATGGCGTGAAGCGCAAAAGCCTGCTCAGCATTTTTCGGTTTGATGCCGCTCGCGTAAATTTTATCCACACGCTGCATAGCTTTTTCTTTTCCGTTGTAAAAAGCAAGCGCAGACGAAGAACAATTTTTCAATACATAAAAATGATTGGTCAGTTTTTCCTTGCCAAGGAAAGTCACCTTCTTTGATTCACCTTCCTGGTAAAGTCCGCGAATGAATTCAGCATCCACGTTTTCTATTGTGCTTCTACCGGTGTACTGAATCATATGATCCTTCACTTTACCTGTCTTATAGTCTTCGGCAGGCAGGTCGAGGGCTTTTGCTTTCAGCCGCAGGTTGATGTCTTTGGTGACAAGAATCACACGCGCTTTTTTCTCTTCGAAGCGAAGATGTAATGCTGAATTCAGGATTTTGTGGTCGTTCTTTCCTGAGTCGAACACCTTCATAGCATCATGCTCCGCACCATTGGTGAAAAGGATAATTTTGAGATGACCACCCATTTCATTTTCAAGTGGGATCCATTCCTGGAGTGTATGGTTTTGTGAAAGCCGGTCAATGATGCGAATGCTTTCCCGTGCTTCGAAATTTTTTGTGTCATTCCCTACCTTGAACTTGTCGAGCTCTTCAAGAACTGTAATGGGGATGGCTACATAGTTGTCCTCAAAACTGTTGATGCAGTTGTGGTCGTGCAAGAGAACTGAAGTGTCCAGCACGTAAATCTTTCTGCTCTTTTTCGCTACTGCCATAAGGTCAATTTTGCTTTGGTTGATAATGCTGTGCCTCATTTTGTTTCTTTCTGCCACGTTAGGCATCGCAATGAAGCAGCTTTGTTTGCAGTGGAAAAGTACCTGCATCAAAAACACTAATATGGAAAGTGCGAGGTTAGTTTTCAACTTGCCATTGCTTGAAAACCATTTACATGTCAGTAACCTTTTAGGAATGTTGCCTAAACAAAATTCAATTTGCTCGTTTGGGTAAAAAGATTTCGGCAATCATGCATCGTGCACTTCCACCTCCACAGGTTTCAATTGTTTCTAAAGACGAATGAAGAATGGAACCATGTTTTTCGATGGCATGAACCTGCTTGAATTCCAATGATTGAAATGCAAGGGTTGACATTACAAAATATTTTTTTCCTTCAGTGTTTCGAAGTTCAAGCATGTTACCCGCGAACTGCATCACCTGTGTTTCACTAAGCAGTATGATTTCGCGATTGCTTTTTTTTAGCGACAAGTGAAGCGCTTCACGTTCCTGTTTGTTATCAAGACTGTCCAGGCAAACAAGCACAAGAGTTGAACCAATGCACATCATCACATTGGTGTGATAGATAGGTAGTCGTGCATCATCCACTGTTTGGTTTGCGCAAAATGAAACCACCTGGTAGTTCATCTTCTTGCTGAACTCAACCAGCGCAGCGAGATGTGTTCTTTCTGAAATTGCAGAGTAGGCAATTCGATTCACCCTGTCCAGTACCATGCTTCCGGTGCCTTCCAGAAATCTCTTTTGCGATTCAAGATGGCTGAAGTCGTGGGTTGAAGTATGAACAAAACCACTGATTGCAAGTTGTGCAACCACATCATCCCTTCGTTCTCTTCTTCTGTTCTTGGCGAACATGGGATAGATGCAAAATGTTCCATCTTCATGTGTACTCAGCCAGTTGTTGGGGAAGATGCTGTCGGGTGTGTCCAATTCTTTTTTGTCATCCATCACCAGCACATTGATATGGTGTGAGCGCAGCAGCAAAACAAGTTCATCAAATTCCTGTTGCGCACGGTTGTTTATGTTTTGCGATGATGCGTTGACTGAAGCAGCCTGGAAATAATTGTTCACCGCAGTTTCTTCATTCGCCCGAAATTGAACGGGACGAATCAGCAAAACGGTATCAGTGGTTTGGAAAATCATGTGTTATCAACATTTGTGTGGTAATCAATTGGAGGGCTGCAAAAATGCACGGAACTGAACCCGGATACATTTGACCACGGCCTTACACGCTATCGGGAAACTTTTTTTATTGAACTCCGCGCTCTATGCGAATAGAACTTCAGTGCATTAGTCTTATGATCTTGAATGGAATTTTTTCCGGTTGCAGTAATTCACCTGTTGCCAAAAAATCGGAGGGTATTATTATATACCAGTTGAGCCTGCCTTATGTAAAGGAAAATCTGCTTGCCAATCTTTACCCTAAAGAAATGGTTCTTGAGTTTGACGAAAACCACACACACTCCACCATTCAATCCATTGCCGATATGGGGCGCACGGAGTTCATCACTTCGAACATTGGGTTTTCAATTGGCTATTTCCTCAAGGATTTTGACAGCACCTACATCATGGAACTGGATAGCGCACATGTGGTTGCCATGCTGAATGATTTTCCTCAAGTGCGTTTTGAAAAAACTAACGAGACGGAAACAATTTGTGGCTTTCTATGCAAGAAAACCCTGGCGCATTTTGTAAACGATTCGCTTCCAGCAGTGACTCTACTGCATACCGATGAAATAAAAATTGTGAATCCCAATTGGTACACACAGTTCAGCGCGATGAATGACGTGCTCCTGGCTTACGATGTAGAACAATTCGGCTTGCGCACAAGGCTCCAAGCTATATCAGTGGAGTTTAAAGATGTGGACGATGCAAGATTTTCCATGACTGAAAGCGGCAGAAAAATTTCGTGGGACGAAATGAAACCTATCATGGATTCCATGCTTTCGCGTTTCGAGGATAGAAAAGAGTCTGAAGGCGATCAGTAGTAAAATTTACTTTTCCTCAACCGGTTCGAGAAGAAAAAATTATTTCTCGTAAGTGCGTAGCTTGTAAAAAGTATCGTAGTCGAGTAGGTTAGCGAGTTTTGGTTCGTTGATGTAGGCATGTTGGAGAAAACGAAAGTCCAGTGTGTCCTTTTTGGTGAGGCAGTAAAACTTCATTTTTTCGTCAATGTGATACTTTCTTGCAGGAGCATCATAAACCGCGGTGGGGTATTTGTCGCGAATCATGCCCCCAACGTTCTCTGGACTTTTGAAGGTTGAATTATCAAACTTCTTTTCGAACACCACATCCATCTGCATCTTCACCCTGAGCATTACAATGTAGGCTGAATCGGTTTCTACAATGGGTGAAATTTTGTCAATCTGGTAGCCGTTAATAAAATTTGTCCAGCCCATATTATCAATTCGCTGCACTCGAGCCACCATGGTGTCGGCATTCATAATATCGAGCATCGGTTTGTAATGATAGTTTACATAAGTTTTATAGTCTCTCTCATTTTGAGAATAGAGGTAAGCATCAAAGTTCTCTATCAGGTTATGGCGCATTTCGTCTGATAATTCTTTAGCACCAGAGGCTGTTATAGTGCCTGGCACTGGCTGCGGTGCTCCCGGTGGAAGTAACTCTTGCACACGAGCAGAACCGCTGTCAGCTACAGGGACTTTGGCCGATGTGTTCTCCGTGTCGGTAGAACACTTGCAGGCGGGAGTCAAGGCAAGAAACAATAAACTGAGGTAAGGAAAAATGTTTTTCATCGGGAAATAATTGTTGAGGCGGTAAAAATAGACGGGTAGAATTTTACGATGTGCTGAAACTTACTATCTCATACACCGGTAGAAGCAATCGCTTTATCCTATTTCGAAACCGCGGCAAACAATGCAGAGAACTTGCGAGCCGCGTTTTTCTTTTTGTGTTCACGATTCAAAAGTTTTGGAGGTGGGTTGAACTTTCCGGGATGTTTCATGTACGGGGACGAAAATTCAACCGGAAATGCAAAATCAACTTCACCATCTAACATTCGCTAAACCTGTTTCTGAAACCATTAGTCAACTTATCATTTGGCTGAAATCAGATGGCCGGCATTTTCAAATTGTATCGCAATTATTTTTTTTATGCTACGGCATTCAGGCTCTAGGCTGGGATGCTGAGTGGCTGAATTTCCTGAGCGCTTTCACCGGGGCATTGGGTATGCAATTTCTGGCGATTCGTTTTGCGGGTGTTCCCGATCACTCCATTAAGAGCGCAATGATTACTTCACTCGGATTGTCGCTGCTTTTCAAAGCCAATGATCCGTTGCTTTTTCTTTTTGCCGGAGTGCTTGCCATCTCGCAGAAATTCCTTTTGCGCATCAATGGAAAACATTTATGGAATCCTGCCAACTTCGGAATTGTAATTATGATAATTGCCAGCGGAGAAGGCTGGATAGCTCCCGGACTATGGGGCAGCAGTGCGTTGCTGGTCTTCATTATTGGCACCGCAGGTCTTGCGGTGTTGTCCAACATCAAACGCCTCGACACCGGAATTTTCTTTATCCTAACTCTTGCCGTTCTTGAATTTTCGCGCACCGTTCTCTATCTCGGCTGGGACTTCGATGTGTTCTTCCATAAACTTTCAAGCGGCTCGCTTTGGCTGTTTGCATTTTTCATGATTACCGATCCCATGACTTCCCCCAACCACAAAGTGATGCGAAGAATTTGGGCGATGCTTGTGGCTGCCGTGTCATTTTATCTGGCCAGTTTTTACTTCATTAATGCAGCACCTTTCTGGGTTCTCTTTTTCGCCACGCCTCTTGTTCCCTTATTCGACTTGCTGGCAAAGCGCGAAAATTTCCTATGGACAAAACCTCAGTTCAAACATTTATAATAACAATCACTGCAAAGAATTTTTTGAGTGATAAAATTCAAATCAACATGAAAAGAAAAATTGTTTCAATCCTGTTCTCTGCACTCGCAATGGTGCTTTCCACCAATGCATTTGCCTTCTGCGGATTCTACGTAGCCAAGGCCGACTCAAAATTGTTCAACAACAAATCCGAAGTGATTCTGGTGCGTGATGGCAAACAAACCGTTATCACCATGAGCAACGATTACCAGGGACCCATGCGCGATTTCGCCATGGTGATCCCTGTTCCGGTTGTCATTCAAAAGGACGACATCAAAGTAGTGGACCGCAGAGTTTTCGAAGTTCTGGATGCTTACTCAGCCCCGCGGCTGGTGGAGTATTGGGATCAAAACCCTTGTACACCCGTTTATGATTACAATTTGTGCTTCAGTGATGCTGTTGAAACAACTTCAATGATGAAGTCGGAAATGATGAACGAGGATGAAAGCTTGGATTATGGTGTAAAGATCGAGGCAAGGTATTCAGTGGGTGAGTACGACATCCTAGTGCTCTCGGCAACTGAAAGCAGCGGCCTGAAAAATTGGCTTCTGCTCAATGGGTATAAAATTCCTGAAGCTGCCGAGCAGGTATTAGAACCATATATCAAAAGCAACACAAAGTTTTTTGTGGCTAAGGTGAATCTCGACAATGCGAGCACAGGTTTCGATTACCTGCGCCCTCTCCAGATTTCATTTGAACACGACAAGTTCATGTTGCCGATAAGACTTGGAATGGCTAATAGCCAGGGCGAACAGGACATGATTATCTACGGCTTTACAAGAAGTGGAAGAATTGAATGCACGAACTACCGCACTGTGAAAACTCCGACCGACAGAAACATTCCGCTGTACACTCAAGCGAAATTCGGGGACTTCTACAAAAATCTTTTTGACAAGGCATACCAGCGTGAAGGACGAAACGCGGTGTTTCTTGAATACGCATGGAATGTTTCTCCTTTCAATGCTGTGAAGTGCGACCCGTGCGTGGGCAATCCACCTTTCAACCAGGACTTTGTGGATGCGGGAATTCCGTGGCTGAATGACAAGGTACAAAATCCAACGATGTTCTTCACTCGGCTTCACGTGCGATACGGGCGAAACAAGTTTCCATCGGATCTACAATTCCAGGTGACACCTAACAACGAAAATTTCCAGTGCAGGTATATTCTCACTCATCCTGCCAGTGGGGAATTTGATTGTGATGAGGGGCAGATGTACCTCGATGATCTCTACTTCCGAAGAAAAAAAGAAGTGGATGAATTTTTCGCACTTACCGGCAAGCATGATCAGCAATCATATACCTACATGAATGAATATGTGAAGCACATGAAAGTGAAACCGGATTTGCTGGTAGAACCAAAACGCAACGAAGTTCTTGTTATGCTGCCGGAGCTACCATCAGGTGGTAGACCGGGTGCCATGCTCATTGCGTTGGGTTTCACGCTGGCAATTGTTTGGTTTGGTATGGTGAAAAGTCAGAGAGGATTAGACCACGCATGACTCTGGTGGACTAACAACTAAATTAAAAAAGGCGGGAGAATTTCCCGCCTTTTACAGTGATGTTTTCTGGAATGAATGTGAGCCTTATTTATGGAGGTCTTTGTCCATGAGCTTGTTCAAACCCATTACTTGCTTCATTGTTTTCTCCATGCCTTCGGGCGAACCATCTAGGAAGATGATATTGCCCTGGCCGTATTCCGCAAAATTCTTGATGGCTTCCGTCCACATGCTGAACATGATCATGGAAGTGTCCAGGTTGGCTTGTTTCATTTCGCGTGCTGCGTTTTGCATACCGCGGGCCACTTCTTCACGGAACAATGCCACACCCTGGCCACGCATTTGGGCAGCTTCGCGTTCAGCGGTTGCGGCAATCTTGATAGAGTTACCATCGGCTTCTGCCGCTTTTGTTTTGGTGATGAGCAATGCCTGACCTTCGTTTTCAGCTGCAGCTTTCAGGTTGTTGGACGCTACTACGCGGCTCATGGACTCTATGATTGCCGCATCAAATGTGATGTCGTTGATCTGCAAATCCTGTAGGTGGTATCCCCATTCCTCCAGCCGATTATCAATTTCTGATTTTACGTGTTCCACAATATCGTTGCGAAGTCCCAACACTTCCGCCTGCTTTTTTGTGGCAACAAACGAGCGTATGGTTCCTTCGATAGTGCGCACAAGCGCCTGCATCAGGTTTTGTTCGCTGAAGAATTTGAACGCAACACGCTTTATAATTTCTTCATTGTCGCTCATCACTGAATAGAGCAACATGCTTTTGAAATACACGTTGGCCTGATCTTGTGTCACGGCCTGGAACTCCATTTCCACCGAGCGGTTCTGTGTAGAGATTCTGCGGAAGATCTGTTCGAAGAATGGAATGCGAAGGCTCAATCCCGGGCCTACCACACGCCTGTATTTTCCGAAGATGGTGATAACAGCAATGTGCGCCTGCTGCACGATTATAAAAGATTTGAAGAACACATAAATACCCAGAACTATCCAAACGATGTTCATGGGGTTGATTTCGATTTGGTCTATCATGGTTGTTGTTTTTTGGCGAAGATATTTGTTTGCCATCTCGGCAATGGATGAATTTTGAACACACTTGCAATCCGCTGATAGTTCGCCCTAACGAATTCTTGTACGTTTGGCAGATACTTTCAAAGAAATATGATTCAACGAATTCAAACTCTCTGGCTCCTGTTTGGTGCCACATGTATGGGCATAATGATTTTTTTGCAAGAATTTTCCACACCATTCTACAGTCAGGGGACTGATTATGCAAAATGGAGTAAGTATGTAGGATATGTGATCATACTTTCTGCGGTTGCATTTCTGCTGAGCGCTTTCTGGTATAAAAACCGCAAAGCACAGATGCGCATCGTGCGATTGAATTTTGTGCTCATGGCACTGGTAGTTGCGCTGCTTGCGTTTTATTTCTCCAATCTGTCCAGTGCAATTAATGATAGTGCTTTTGAGCTAATGGATGTCCTTTTAACTCCAATGTTCTTTATGCCATTGCCGGCACTTATTTTTAACTGGCTTGGTTTAAGAGGAATCAGGAAGGATGAAGAAACCATTCGAAGTCTGAACCGGATAAGATGAGGATTTGCGCAGGGACGCGGAGTTCGCGCAGGAGCAGTGATGCGCGGAGAGAAAAAACTTCGGAACGCTGAAACTCGCTGCGAGAAAAGAAGAAACTCTGGTTATCTCTGCTCCTCAGCGCATCTCTGCGTCAAAAAGACGGAGGCAGGCTTCATCTACTTTCGCTTCACAATTTCAGTATCATGACAGAAGAAAAAAAGAAAGACTCATGGGATGCATCAGGCACCCTCTTCGTAGCATGTTGCATTATTGGTGTGGGCTTGGGGTTGGCTTTCGGCAAACTAGGAGTTGGTGCAATATTGGGTGTGGGTTTCGGATTCGCTGCTATGGCGATCTTGAAACTCTACAACAAAGACCGGCAATAGTTTAGTGGTGTTTCTCATTCCTTGAACGGGTCCTTATTTGAATCCCTATTTCAGAAATGGTGTGCTGCCAGCACCGATGAACCGATGCCAAGAATAATAGCAATAAATTTTTTGAGGTTGAACGAATGTCCTTCACTGCTTTCGAAAATAATAGTGGTGGAGATATGAAGCATAATTCCAATTAGTACACCGGTAATTTTAGGTGTGAACTCCGCCAGGTTTACCATACCCGTTGATCCAAGGAAAAATTGTACAGCAGCGCCTGCCGGTGCCACGGCTGCAAAAAGCACAATCCATATCCATGCTTTGGAACGCGACATAGTCGTGGAAAGCAGCAGCGATGCAAAGACAAACGCCTCCGTGAGTTTATGAAGCCCAATACCCACGAGCAGTGAATCACGGCTATCGTGGCTATGGTTGTGGGGTTGCACAGATGCATGAGGAAGTTCATGTAAATTCAAACGCACATCACCGCCCCAGGCGGCACCAAAAGGCATTCCTTCTATGAAAGCATGAATCCATAAACTGATCATGACCAGCACAAGAAACTGAGTGCCGCCATGGTGATGGCGGTGTTCGTTGTGTGCATGCCCGTGTTCAATTCCATGTGAAAAGAAATCGAGGATAATCTGTAGTAAAAATCCACCGAGCACATACCACCCCGCTCCCTCAATGCCTGATGCATACATCTCAGGAAAAAGATGCAGGAGGCAGAGGCCAAGTAAATAAGCAGCACTGAAAGAAAGGAGTAAACGCAGGCCGGCTGGCGACTGGACTTTTTTCAGGAATATGAAAGAAGAACCGGCAATAGCAACGAAAAACAAGATGGCGATGTAGAACAGAGGAAATTCACTCATAAGCTGCGGGCTGCTATTATCAGGCGGTCGGAATGTTCCGCATTGAAGGGATCCAATTGATAGTTGCCAAAAGTATGAACCACGGAAAATCCATTTCCGCTTAACATGGTGTGAAGTTCATCATGATCAAAGAGCTGCACCCGTTCTTCAAACTCAAATTGCTTATCGCCATCATGAACGGCAATTGATTTTACAAGCAGGTTTCCCTTCACGTTTTTTTCGATGTGGAAATGGATGCCCTCCATTGTTTTTTCCTCATGGATCACAAGGTGCTTCAACACGAAGTGAAGATTGAAATAATCAAGAATGAACCAGCCTGCGGGCTTCAGGTGTTCGTGTACTTTTTCCAGGACAACAAGGTTGTCTTCAGTGGCATCGAAGTAGCCGAAGCTGGTGAAGAGGTTGAATACCACATCGAATTTTTCAGCCAATTGAAATTGGCGCATATCCTGCCGGATAAATTTCAGTCCCCGACTTTCATTTCTTTTCGCATGGCGAATGGCAAGGTCCGAAAGATCAATTCCTGTGACATCGAATCCAAGTTCGTGTAAGGCTATCGAATGTCTTCCATTGCCACAAGCCAGGTCAAGAATGGCTGCGCCTTTCAAGGGTTTAACAACCTTCATCAGCAGTGATATGAAATGCCTTGCTTCATCTTCATCGCGCTGCCGGTAGAGAAGTGTGTAGTACTTCGAATCAAACCAATTTACAAACCACTCGTTCTTCATTTTAGTTCAGAGGAATCCATTCCAACATCAGGATGCGTACTTTGTTCACAGATACAAACTGCTGTTGTGTTGACATTTTGTTGATCGTTAATACTTCATTATCGCGTTACACCTACTTTCGAACCCGGCTTCACATCAATACATACCACATGACAGATCTTGAAATTCAGGGAACGAATAAAACACCAACGGTCCGTTTTATAGCAGCCTCAGGGCTGCTGGAACTTAAAGGCCGCTCCATTCCAGAAAACTCGCTGGACTTTTATAAGAACCTTATTACCTGGACCGAGGATTACGCGAAGAAGCCAAAGTCCGAAACTACCGTTCACATCCAGCTCGAATACTTCAACACCAGCAGTTCCAAATGCATTCTTGATCTTTTCAAAAAGCTTGAGGTTGCAAAAAGTAAAGTAGAAATCCATTGGTTTTACGAGCAGGACGATGAGGACATGCTGGAAGCGGGCGAAGATTACGAGGCCATTATCAATATCCCTTTTCGAATGATTGAAGTGGAAGGGTGAGGATGTGGCGATGTGATGATGTTGCTGACCGATGACCGAAACCCGATTGTTATAGGGACGGAATCCTGAACTCGGAACTACTGATACACCTGTTCTTTCCTCATCTTCATTCTTACGGCCAGTTTTAACAATTTCGAATTGGTTTTTTCCAGTAGCCACTTCAGGCCATCAAAGAATAGCAATATCATAAGTAATAGGCTCATTCCCCATATCACAAAAATATTGGCCGATAGCGTGGTAATCTGTTTACCAAAGAAAGATTTCGAGGGAGCATAGAAGTGCGAACCGAAAAAACTTTTACCGTAAGGTGGCAAGTACACCAGGTTGGCTTTTTGCACCAGCCTGTTTTTATTCTCCACAATTTTTTTCGTGTCGTTTTTGTTCACAAGAAAATCTTCAAGGTTGAGGTTGTGGTGGACATTCTGAAGCGCCAGATATTGCTCTTTGGCTTCTGGAGTTGCAGTGAGACTCTTCACCAGGTTTTCGCGCTCATTGTTCGCTTCGTTGTACTGATCACGGTAGTGGGCAAAAAGCACATCGAGCTTTCCAAGCGTGTAAGTCATAAGTGAAGTGTCCGCTTTTTCAGGAGTGAATTGGTCAAGCCCCTCAAAGGTGAATCCTTCCAATTGCTGTGTTTCAGCGGCCATTTCATTTCTAATAATGAGCAAATCATTCTCAGCCAAATCTGACCTGTCTCCTGACATCAGTGCTTTGCGGTACGACACGGTTTTAGACTTCAGTTCTGTAACCCAGTAGTCTTTTTTCCAGCCGCTGTTCTTACGCTTCTGATCCATTTCAAAAAACATTGTATTGAACTCATTGTTGCGAAACTGATAAACAGCCATGGCCTCGTAAGCCCAGCGGGAAGTCATCACGTTTCCAATCCATGGTACTCCCGATTGTGATGCAATGCTGGGATGCAGACGGTCGAAGCGCACTATTATTCCGCTGAATAATAATTGCGGTATAATTAGGATGGGTATCAGGATGTAAATGACTTTGGCGGAATTGAAGCTGGCCGAAATGTTTAAACCAAGAACATTTGCAAAGCACGAGGTGGAAAAAAGAATGAGCCAGAAAGGGAGCAACATGCCTTTAATTTCGAGTACGGAATTTCCGATCAGAACAAAGGTGAACGACTGT
>JAWXCI010000038.1:0-7288 GCA_034408895.1 Flavobacteriales bacterium | reverse complement strand
TGTGTGCTAACCAATCGGTTTTTACTTTTGTATTCATGGCCGCAAAGCAGAACTGCGAAAATCATTGAATCAAGATGGGGTTCAGCGGGGGGTTACGTTCTCCCCCACCTCTATAAAAAAAAGTCGGCCACGCTTTAGCATGGCCGACTTTTTTGTTGGAATCTGAAATTCATCGGATAATCACTACATGCCCCACTTCGTTCACCGTTTCCGCAGCACATTCGCCACGGTAACTTATCCGGTACGGATAGATGCCATTGGGTACATAGTAGTCACCATATTTATTTGAACCATCCCATGGCTGGGCGATATCTATGGTTTCAAAAATCAAATCGCCCCAGCGGTTGAAAACGGCCATTTCGTATTCTTCCACATCTAATCCCACCGGCAAAAACACATCGTTAATGCCATCGGCATTGGGAGTAAATGCGTTTGGAATCCATACTGTGGCCTGGTAGTCCTGCATGAGTGCGTGTATCACACCTTCCTGTATACAACCGGTAGAATCTATGTAATGGAAACAATAATCAGCGCCTTCGTTCACGGTTATCACACTTCCTGTTTCACCGTTGCACCATGTATAGTTGTCGCTTCCTTGATATGGCACGGTGAGGAGGGTAGTTACTCCTTCGCAAAACTCCACGGTCATTTCCTTGTAGTATTCGGGCATCATGAACACAGTTACAGTGTCGTGGCCAATGCACTGGTTCCATCCCACCTCCACGGTGTATTCACCCGGTTCATCCACCACAATAGCCGAAGTGGTTTCACCGTTGCTCCACAAATATTCTACGCCCGCACCAAGGTCATAAGCCTGTAGCGTGATGTCATCTTCGTAATAGCAAATGGGTATATCAGGTGCCAGTTGCAAATCCAGTTCATCAAGCACCACTACTGGTAATTGGTATTCATCTTCCAGATCACACGCTTCGGCAGAAATGGTGAGTGTGATAACATAAGTGCCGGGTTCGTTGTACCAATGGGTTGGATTTTCTTCCGTTGCAGTTTCCCCATCACCGAAATCCCACAGGTAATCAAGACCCTGTCCCGTGCTTTGGTTGATGGCTTCGATAGTCATTTCTTCACATGCTCCAATTTGATTGAGTGAAAACAGCGCTTCTATAATTTGTTGTTCTATGATCTCGACAACGGAGTAAGCGGTATCCGCACCGGGGCAATCAGTGTTGCCCGCAGCATAAAGTGTCACGTTAAAAATTCCAGGCTCATTGTAAAGATGTGAAACGTTGGTGCCTGCCACGAGCGGACTTCCGTCACCAAAATCCCAGGTGAAAGTGACACCGCCACTGTTGTTCTCAAATTCAATTTCAGCAGGTGCGCAGGCCACCACATCATCGTTGCCGATTATCGCAACCACTTCATCAAAAATGGTAATCTCCTCCGTGATGGTGCTGTCGGATTGGCAACCATTATCAATAGCGGTGAGCGTAATGGTGTACGTCCCCGTTGCTGCGTAAATGTGTTCCACATTTTCTTCTTCTATGATGGTGCCATCACCCATGTCCCACACGTAATCAAGAAAATCATAACCTGTGGTGTTGGTACATTCAATTCCCAACGTTGCACAATCTGTGGAGTAAGTAAACGATGGAAAATAATCAACAGATGTGCTGATGCTGATGGGGAAATATGAGGTATCTGCAATGTTGCAACTCAGTGAATCCGATGCAATCAAACTCACGTTGTACAATCCCGGTTCGGTGTAGATGTGTGATGGTGCATATTCGGTGCTGGTCGCTCCATCTCCAAAATCCCATAGGAACACATCGCCTGTACTGAAGTTGCTGAACTCCACCTCGAAGGGTGCACAACCGTTTACATCGCTTCCTGTAATTGCGGAATTCACGCCTGATACATCGAAGTCAATCTTGAACACACCGATGTCCCAACTGCTTTGAGTGTTGGACCATGCATCGGCAGTGGTTGCGAAACCTCCGCCTGAACATACGCCCTGATAAACAGTTCCGTTCTTGTCGAAACGGCTGGTTCCACCATCCACATGACCTTGAGTGTACATGGTGCCGTATTCAAGATTCACCATGTCTTCATTAAAAACAGCGAGGTAGAAACCACCTTCTCCCACTCCGTACAACGCATCGGCTGTTAAGGGAACTTCGCCATAACAACCATGACCAGAAATGTAAACATTGTTGCAGTGGTCAACCAAAAATGCAATGGGAACAAAATCGAATCCACCCCAACCCGTGCCTCCGGTTCCTATTTGTGTTGAAAGTGTGAGTGTGGTAAGATCTGCAGTAAGTCTTGAAACAAATTGTAAACTACCTGGATTGTTGTACACTGCCCCTACAATCGGAATATCCGCACCGCCTTGTCCGAATATAAAAACGTTTTCATCATTATCAAGATCAAGGAAAAAGATTAGATCCTGGTCAACCGTACCGAAGTATGTTGATGCGATGAGTGAAGTGAGGTTTTGATTTAATAAGGCAACGAATCCATCCATCTGAGTTCCCCACGCATCTGCATCACCCAAAAAATTGGATTGATAACACCCGATAGTCACCGGGAAATTATCATCACCCGCCATACCTGCCAGGTAGATATCACCTGTGGCTGTTTGCCGCAACCCGAATCCGGAATCATCACTATCACTGCCCAGATAGGTAGATGCTTCGAGGTTGCTCAATGTTTGATTGAAACGAAAGATCACTGCATCTTGCCCGCCATTGTTTGCACTTTGGTAAGCACCTGCGGTTGTCGGGAAATTGGTGGATGTGGAGAAGGATGCCACCATGGGGTCGCCATTGCTGTCCAGAATAATTTCTCCGCGATAAGTGTCTCCGTAATTAGTTCCGCTTTGGTTGCGGCCATCCTCCCCACTGCCACCTATGTATGTGCAGCCGATAAGGTCGGTGCCATCTTCGCTGAAGTGTCCAATCACTATATCGGCACCACCGTTAAGCGAAGTATCATAAGCATCTGGAGTCACAGGGAAATTGTTTGAATCAGTAGAACCGTACACATACAATTCGCCAAAGTCGTTGGCAAAAAGACTGTGCGGATAATCGCCACCAGAGCCTCCGAGGTACGATGCCCAGTAGAGGGTTGTGCCTTCAGGATCAAGTTTACTCAGGCCGACATCCACCGCCCAGCCACCGCTCGAATAATCTTCCTGCACCGCACCGTCAGTAGCGGGATAGCCCACACCAAATGAAATACATCCTGTGTAGATATTTCCTTCAATATCGAATGTGGCCGTGTGTCCGTAGTTGGTCACCGTGCTTCCGGAAAGTGTGGACGCTATCAGTTCCGGATCTATCACCAGGTCAAGATTTTCATCATAACCAAAAGGAAATTCGAATGACACTTTGCTTCCGTTCAAGATGTAATTGCACACCACCTCTACCATCTTTCCCTTTATGATTTGGAATGCGTAAGGTTTGTTCTCAATAAATTCTCCCACAGAGGTGGAGAGAATAATTCTTCCATCCACCAATGTCATTGCATCCAAACCGAAGTAGTTGAGCAGGATGGCTGATGGATCACCAGTTGGATGAACAATAAAATCGTATTTGAAACTTGCGTTGCTGTTGTCATAGGCCCGCATGTCAATGCCGGGATAAAGAGCGGTGTAATTCACCGCATGGAAAACTCCGGTATGGCTTGACCACTTTTCAGCATCGTTCCCAATAAAATAATTATAATAATGTGTTTGTTTTTCCGAGCCACTCAGTTGTGGCACCATCGCACCTTCGAAACTCATACGCCATGAATGCCTGCGCATACTGAAAGCGGCCTGTTCTGCCTTACTCATTTGTGAATAGTCGTGCGTCTTCGCCCAGTCATCGGGATGATAGAATGAATACGTGAGTTGGTTCGACTCTAAAAAGATGGCTCCGTTCCAAAGCGGGGCTTTATATTCCACTTGTTGCTCCCATTGCCCGTTGTTCTCAATAAACTCCAGAGATGGAACCTTGTGGGCAGATAGCTGAAGACATAAAACCGATGCAACGATTAAAAAGAGGTAGCGTGTTTTCATTATTGCAGATTTGGTTACGGTGTAAGGACAACAAAGTAAACATCTTTGTTGCATTGTTTCCTGGTGACAAAGGTTGGAAAGGAAAACCACCATCCTGAACCAAAAAGAATAAACTGACAACTAAACAAAATGAACGTAATAACATGGAGTGATTTTGAAAGAGTGGAGATGCGCGCAGGCACCATCATTCATGCGGAAGATTTTCCGGAAGCGAATAAGCCCGCTATCAAGTTGACGATTGATTTCGGTGAGCAGATTGGAGTTCGAAAGTCGAGCGCACAAATCACTCATCTCTATTCCACGCAAAGCCTTGTGGGCAAACAGGTGATTGCCGTAGTGAATTTTCCACCGAAGCAAATTGGCCCGTTCACCAGCGAATGCCTCATGCTTGGATGCGTAGATGATTTGGGCATCGTAACACTAATTCAACCCATGACCATGGTGCGCAATGGAGAGCGGGTGGGTTGAAAATGGCTTTTACAGATGGAGCCGGAGATAAAACTCACTGAATGTTTCTTTGCGCCTTCGTCCCGAAACTTCGGGATGAAATCCTACCATGAAAACTAAAGCGCTTTTCCTTGATCGCGATGGTGTGATAAACCGTGACCCTGGCGATTACACTTATTCGGTTGATGAATTCATTATTCTCGATGGCGTGATGGAGGCTTTGAAACTTGCACAGGCACAAGGTTATCTCATCATCATCATTACCAACCAGGGGGGAATTGCTAAAAATCTTTACACCGAAGACACGGTGCGCGACATCCATCGCTTCTTCACAAAACAGTGTGCAAAAAACGGCATCACGCTTTCGGCCATCTATTTCTCGCCCCACCATCCCGACTATGGAAACTCGCTGAGTCGCAAGCCTGGCGCACTTATGCTGGAACGTGCCATAGCTCGTTTTGACGTTGATCCTGTTCAATCCGTAATGATTGGAGACCGCGACCGCGATCTGGATGCTGCGGCTGGCGCAGGTGTGCGGGGTATCCTTATGGAAACCAACGCATCGTTGCTGGAGGTGGTGCGCACCCTAGCTTAGCACCTCCAACCACAAGCGCTCTATGAACTACGTTTTCCATCGTGGCGAATACGTGAACGAGAACCAGGCTTACCTCACCCGGGACAATCGAGCTTTCCGCTTTGGCGATGGTTTTTTCGAGAGTATTCGCATCTTCAATGGCAAACCTCTTTTCTTCGATACGCACTGGGCGCGTATAACAGATAGTGCGCAGGCACTTAAAATCCTTTGGCCAGAAAACCTCACACGCGATAAGCTTTACAACCAGGTGATGGGTTTGATATCGCGCAACAATGTGACAGCAGGAGGGCGAGTGCGCATTACGTTTTTCAGAAAATCACTGGGTTTCTACCAACCGCGCGACAACGATTGTGGTTATTACATGGAAAGCGATGCTTTTGTGGTGAACGAGTTTGAACTCAATCCAGTGGGCAAAATGCTGGACATCTATCCCGAATTCAAAAAAGACATCAACCGCCTTTCTATTTACAAAACCCTCAACTCGCAATTGCCGGTAATGGCCAGTATCTACGCCCAGGAAAAAGGACTGGATGACGTGCTTATTCAGAACCAGAAAAATGCAGTGATTGAAGCTACGGCAAGTAATCTATTTATAGTGAGTAACAGTGTGTTGTACACTCCCTCTTTAAGTGAAGGATGTATTGCAGGCACTATGCGGATGAACGTAATTAACCTAGCTATTGACAGCAAGATAAAGGTGTACGAATGCACCCTCAATCCGCAAAACCTTCACGGTGCAGATGAGGTTTTTCTGACTAATGCTATAAGAGGGATAGAATGGGTGGTGGCTTACCGCACCAAACGCTACTACAACGAAATGGCGAAAAAACTGCTGGCAGCTATCAACGAAGCGGCTACGAAAGACACTTCTCTAAACCATTAAGGCTTCAAAAACTTTATAGATTAAACCCGCACCCGAGGGTCAATCCATCCGTAGATAAAATCAACAAGAATGTTGATGAAGACGAAGACGGATGCTATTACAATTACACCACCCATTACCACAGGCAGGTCTTGCTTCTCGATGGCGTTGAACATTTCCTGCCCCAGGCCTTTCCACCCAAATACAAACTCCACGAACACTGCACCGGCCAGCAACGATGCGAACCATCCGCTTACTGCCGTTACCACCGGATTCAGCGCGTTGCGCAACGCATGTCGCCACATCACTTCACGCTCGTTAAGTCCTTTGGCGCGGGCTGTGCGAATAAAATCCTGCTGCATTACATCCATTAGTGATGCGCGCGTTAGTTGTACAATCACCGCTAGCGGACGGATCATTAGGGTGATAACCGGAAGAATCATGTTGCGCAAGTCGAGATATGAACCGCGATACACATCCACACTATAAAGGCTCCCGGTCATATTGAGGCCGGTGCCGGGCAAATGAATTCTTGAGGTGATGAATGGAACGGGTGGGAAGAAAATTTCTGCAATCAACCAAAGCGCTAGTATCCCAGCAGTGAATCTGAAATTTAATCCCGTTAACCATCGGGATTGAACTTTGGTCCGGATAGCTATCGGGGTTGGGATCGCCCTAATAATGAAATAAAGACTAAGAAAAAGAATCGGAAACACCGGCAATGAAATTTGTTCTCGCCAAAGTATTGCTCCTATCCAGGCCACAATTATCGCAACAAAAAATGAAGGTCCCGCCATGCCGATGGCTGAAAACACAAGTACCATCCGGTCGAACGCAGTGTCCTTTCTCATCGCTGCCATCACACCCAGCAACAACCCAATGATCATAGCCAGTGTGATGCTCACCACAGCGAGCACAACTGTTCCTGGAATTACCTCGGCCAAAATGCTGCTCACGTTTCTCTCTGAAAGGAATGATCGTTTGAAGTATGGCCACTTCATTACAAACGTCCTATTTTCTGTAGGGGTGATAATGCGGAAGTACGAATACTTCTCATCATCGAGATAAATACGGCTGTATTTAATGGCTGGGTTGTGAAGCGATAGTGGACTGAGGTCGTTGATGTAAAGCAGATAGCGCTGGCCAATGGGCAAGTCGAGATCAAGTTTCCTCCGCATGTTCATTAGTGTTTCTTCCGAGGCACTCTCCCCCGCAAGATTTCGCACCGGGTCACCGGGGGCAAGGTTGAAAAGAAAGAAAACAACCGTTACCACCCCGAAAAGAACGAGTATGCCATAAGCGGATTTTCGAAGGAAGTAACGAAGCATAATTGGCAGAGAGAAGGAGGCAGTAGGCAGTAGGCAGT
>JAWXCI010000037.1:0-16689 GCA_034408895.1 Flavobacteriales bacterium | reverse complement strand
GTTTTTGTTTTTAGTTACTGAATTATTACGCTGCAAAGCTGGGGGAGCCTTGCAGCTCAGGAATTACACAATAGCAAAAACAACTTGCATTATTCGACACGAGGTGAGGGTCAAGAGTGTCAAGTTACGTTGCGTGCCTGCTGCTATCTGCATCCTGCCATCTCTTACTTTCGCCCGCTCATCTATCATCAATATGAAACGCTGGATAAAAAGAATATTCTTAAGCCTGCTGTTAGTGGTGGCCTTATGCTGCGTGTTGTTGTGGCTCACAGGCAACCAACATGTTTTTTATGGTATCGGGAAAACTTATTTCATTGGAAAATCGAAACCCGATATTGATGACCTGCCCTTCTTCAGCGTAAGCACTATGACAAAAGGCAACCCGGAACCGTGGCTACTTTCCTCCTCATTCAATAGCGGAACGCTCCGTTTGGAACATTCAGAATACCTTGACTCGCTGGAGACCTGCGCCTTTCTCGTTTTCAGGAATGATTCGTTGTTGTTTGAAAAATACTGGCGGGACTACACCGATTCTACCATGTCCAATTCTTTCAGCATGGCGAAGAGTTTTGTAGGGATGCTCATAGGTATAGCAGTGGATGAAGGTTACATTGAATCACTCGACCAAAAAGTGGGAGATTTTCTTCCTGAATTTTCCGAAGGCTTGAATGCGAAACTCACTATAAGGAACCTTTTACAAATGTCATCAGGGATTCCTTTTGGCGAGAGCTACAGCAGTCCTTTCGGATTCATGGCCAAGGCTTATTACGGTAAACAACTGGAAGAGGAAACTATGAAATTTAAAGTTGAAAGTGAACCCGGAAGTATGTGGATCTATGAAGGAGGCAATAGTGTGTTGCTGGGCCTCATCCTGAAAAAAGCCACAGGCAAAACACCCTCTCTTTACTTCCAGGAAAAAATATGGTCGTGCATAGGTGCTGAGCACAACGCGCATTGGAACCTTGACCACGAGGGCGGACTCGAAAAAACGTTCAGCGGGTTTTATGCCACCGCGAGGGACTATGCCCGCATAGGGAAATTATTTGAACATGATGGAGTGTGGAATGCGGATACGCTTATTCAACCGGGTTTTGTGGAGGAGGCATTGACTCCCTGCTATATACCTGACCCCAAGGGGGAAAAATGTTTTTGGTACGGCTACCATTGGTGGCTGGGTACACATAATGATGATTTCTTTTTTTCATGCCGGGGACTTCGTGGTCAATACATCGCAGTGATTCCATCCCAAAAAATTATTGTGGTGAGACTGGGTCACAACCATTCTTCTACAACAAACAATAGAGTATCGGAGGACTTGCGCCTTTGTCTTGATGCTGCCAGAGACATTGCCTCACAATGATTTTATTTGCCACCTAACTCCTTCCATCATGAGAAAGGACATTGAACTTCCGGAAGTAAAAAACATTGCTATCGCGGTGCTGCCGGAACGCGGGCCGGGCGAAATGAAACACTGGTCGGTTTATTTTCTCAATCTGAAAGATGTGCCAGTGGAAGGAGTGCTGGTAAATGCGCGGGGCTACGGTGAGTTACAAGGACGCAAGAAGGAAACAGCAACAGTCCGCTACTTTCTGGATGTGGTGGATGCCATGAGTTTTCGCAAAGTAGAAATAATAATGGAAGAAGCCTTTGCACTCACCAACCAGTATTGGGTGAGTTTTTTCGAGCATGAAAAAATGTTCGACAAGAAGTATATTTTCGTGCCGGACAGCATTACAAAAAAAAATTTCATCATGGTTCCTTTGCTCAACAGCAAGGGTGTAATGATTCAATGATTCCACAGCCATGCTCGCCAGCATACACTTCGAAGAAATTCTTTTTATTGACATTGAAACGGTTCCACAGCAACCCTCATTTGAACTGCTTGATGATGATTTCAAAATGTTGTGGACCGACAAAACAAGGTTCACCCGGGAGAAACAGCAACTCTCTGTTGAGCAGAGTTACGAAAGCGCGGGCATCTATGCTGAATTCGGTAAAGTGATTTGTGTGGGTGCCGGATATTTTGCACAGAAAAAAGGCGAACGTGTTTTTCGTTGCACATCATTTAGTGGCCATGATGAAAAGAAGGTGCTGGAAGGATTTGCATCCTTGCTTGAAACGCACACCAACAATCCATTCAAGCTTTTATGCGCACACAACGGAAAGGAATTTGATTTTCCCTACCTCAGCCGCAGGATGCTGGTAAATGGAATTAAATTGCCCATGATGCTCGACACCGCGGGGCGCAAACCCTGGGAGGTAAGTCATATTGATACACTAGAACTCTGGAAGTTCGGAGACTTTAAACATTACACCTCTTTAAAACTTCTGGCGAAAATTTTTGGTGTGCCCACACCCAAGGATGATATTGATGGAAGCCAGGTGAGGCAAGTCTATTGGGAAGAAAAAAATCTTGAACGCATTGATATCTATTGCAGGAAGGATGTGCTCACCGTTGCACAGATTTTTCTTCGTTACAAAGGCGAGCCTATTCTTGAAGAAAAAAGTGTATTTTCTGTTTGATACAAGTAAAGTTTACATTGATAAAAACACAGAAGCGGTCCCTGTCTGGAAACCGCTCCTGCTGAAAAAACCTTCGCTTTGTAATCGCGAACGGGTTGTTGTTTTTTAGAAGGCCACGAATTGTACACCGATTGAAACCGGATAAACCTCCGGGCCTTTGTCCGTTTCAAAAAGTGAAGTCAGTCCATAATTTGCCCAAAGGGTGAAATTGCGGTAGCCGATTCTTGCACTGAGATCAAGGGTCCAGTCTGTCATGTTAAAGTCGCTGCTCCTGCGCAGTCGTCTTTCTTCGGCATCCCTTTCGTACCTCTGTTTGGTTACTGCACCCATGCGCCATCCGCCCTGGAAACCGGCAGCAAAGTGAAAACTTTTTTCATTGTCGCTGCTGGTGTTGAACTCAAGCATGATGGGCACGTTGATGTAAGAAGCGCGCAATTTGTTTTTGGAATAATCCGCATCATCGGGGTCGCGCAGCACTCCATAAGTACCCAGGCTGTCGTCTGATATCACGTCCACATTTTTTTTCAGTCCATAACTATTGTAGGTGAAACCCGCACCTACAAGAATGCCTACGTAGTCTTTCACAATCCTGATTTTTTCTTCGAAGAGGTTGAATCTCCAGCTCATCGAGCGGGCGTAATCCTGCTCCAACCACGAGTTGGTAGAATCTGTGAATTCCATTTTTCCGTTTTTGTCAATCAGAATGTTCATGCCCACATCTACTCCGGCAAAGTGTGTAAGCGCATGACGGATTTCATCATCGTCCGGTTCATCGTAGCTAACATCACTGGTGTCCTTGCCTTCATCAATCATTATTACCTTCATATCGCCTATGCGAATGTTGGTAGTGTCCTTCCCTTCTTGTGCAGCGGCACTCAGAACAAGAAAACAAAGAGCAGTTATTAAAGTCGTTTTCATATTGGATTTATTTTAAATTATTTTTTCTGTGTTGAATTTCGGGTGTGTGACGGTGGTGCTTTTTTGGAAGTTACATGTGGGATGAAAAAAGAATTACGAATTACGCGCCCACGTAATTCCCACTTCGTAAAGTGTTTCGCCTTTTGCTTATTGCCCCTTGCTTATTGCCTTTTGTGAAGCGTAGCGGAATCCCGATTTTTATCGGGACCCTTTGCCATTTGCTTTTTCCCCTTTAACATCTCTTCCCACCTTTTGTGAAAGTGTTTGGGATAATTTTTTGCAAGGCGGGTAACTTCGGCCTGCTTTTCAGCGTCTTGCCAAAGTCCGATATCAAAACCTGATTACAGATGCGCAACATCATTTTAATTTTTGCTCTTTCACTCAGTTTTTCCGGTTCTATCGTTTCAGCTTGCGACCGCTTGCCGTGGGTACAGAAGGATCCATCTCTGCAATTCGGGAGTGACAGCCAGGATCCTAAAGAAAAAAATCTTGAAGGAACGGTGGAAGTGAGTTTCAGTATTGATGCCACAGGCAAAGTGAACATTGTAGATATTGCGGCCACCAGCCAGGAACTTGCAGATTATGTAGTGAAGAAGCTGAACAAAATCCAGCTCAACAAAAACGACTCATCCCAGATCGGGAAAATTATCAAGTACCGTTTTGTTTTTAAGAAACAGGCTTAGTAAGCGCTGCTAAATCCTCCCCCGATTTATCGTAGATCATTGCTTCCGGTGGAAGCCCTCCGTTCATTTTCATTTCGCGGATATTCATCTGGATAGTGGTGTTTCCATTCCACTCATGTTCCTCCAGTGTGTACACCACATCGGCAAGCACTTTCATTTTTAGCGCAGGAACATGCGGCCCGAAATCGAACCCGATGCCGTCCAATTTTACCTTTTCGTTGCCTTGCTGCTTAGCATGGAATTTCAGATGGCTTCCGGTTTGGCCCACCGCTCGGGTGTATCCTGCATCCATTATGTTTCGGGTTAGAAAAACCGGCTTCATGTTTTCCGGGCCGAAGGGTTGGAACTGCTGTAGGATCCTGAAAAACTTAGGGGTGATTTCTTCGAAATTGATTTCCGCATCAATCCCAACGGAGGGTGTAGGCCTGCGGTGTGCGAGCGTTTTAGCCACTACTTCATCAAACCTTTGGCGGAAAGCGTTGAAATTTTCAACATGCATGCTTAATCCTGCTGCCATGGTGTGGCCGCCAAACTGGTCGAGAAGGTCGCTGCATTTTCCCAAGGCATCAAATAAATCAATACCAGGAATGGAGCGTGCACTTCCGGCAAGTTTGTCTTCGATCTGAACAAGTACTATGGCAGGTTTGTAGAACTCGGTAACCAGTCGGGCGGCTACAATGCCCACCACTCCTTTGTGCCAGCTATCACTAAAAACCACCGTGCTGAAACTCTGGTTGTAGAACTCATCGGACCGAACTTGTTTTAAGGCATCTATGGTTATTTCCTTATCGAGTCCCCTGCGCGTGTTGTTGTTTTCCTCTATGGCGGGCGAAAGTGACAGTGCTTCTTCCAGCGTTTCGGCAAGCAGAAGTTGAACAGCTTGTTTACCGCTGAAAATTCTTCCCGCGGCATTGATTCTTGGTGCAAGAATAAAAACCACATCGGATATGTCGATTGATTGTTTTTTGAATCCCGATTGGTGGAGCAACGCGCTGATGCCCGGCCTTCTTACCCCGGCAAGTTGTTGCAGCCCAAAACTGGCGAGCACACGATTCTCCCCGGTGAGCGGAACAATATCGGCACCTATACTAATGGTGAGTAAGTCGAGATAACAATAAATTTCGTCCAGCGGAATGTCGTGCTGAATGCAATATGCCTGGAGCATCTTGAAGCCGACACCGCAGCCGCTCAGTCCTTTGTACGGATAGTTGCAGTCGCTTCGTTTGGGATCGAGCACGGCATAAGCATCCGGCATTTCAGAAGGATTGTGGTGGTCGCAAATAATGACATCAATGCCATAAGATGTTGCGAGTTCCACTTTTTTTCCATCCTTAATTCCACAATCGAGCGTGATGATGAGTGATTGGCCATTGGCCTTTGCATGTTCCACCCCGCTGAATGAAAACCCGTAGCCTTCGGTATAGCGGTCGGGGATATAGAATTCGCAGTCCACCCCCATTTTTTTGAGGAATGAAAAAACAAGGGTTACTGCGGTGGTGCCGTCCACATCATAATCGCCATAAACCAACACTTTTTCTTTAATGCACACAGCTTGGGTAAGGCGGTCAACGGCTTTGTGCATGTCCGCCATCAGGAAGGGGTCGTGCAGTTGACTGAGGTCGGGGCGAAAAAAAATCCGGGCTTCTTCAAATGTTTTGATACCCCTGTGCACAAGCAACCGCGCAATAATGTCGTCCACCCCAAGGCTTTGTTTTAGCTCCTGCACCGCTTGGGTATCTGGCACTTCATTCAATGTCCATTCTTTAATCATTGCAGGGCTAAAGTTAGGCTTAGCCAACTTTTTGAACGGCTTATCCTGCAACCCTTCGCAGCTCTGTACCGTCTTGGCTCCTGTATATTCGACACCTTTAAAATCCACAATAAATCATGAAAAAAAGTTATGTCATTGGCGGATTCTTCGCCCTGGTTTTTGCGGGTGCTTTCCTTGCATCATGCCTCAACGAAGACAATAAAATTCCACCCAATTGTTATGACGGAATTTTAAACAACAGCGAATTTCTGCTGGATTGCGGTGGGCCTAATTGCCCCGAATGCGATCACTGCATCAATGGGATTTTTGAAGTTGAATTTGGAGAAACCTGTCTGGATTGTGGTGGCGAGTGTGGCGAATGCGACCCATGCAACAACTGCGTAATGGATGGTGATGAAGTGGGTATTGACTGTGGCGGAACGTACTGCGGCCCTTGTCTGGCACTTTGTGACGATGGCATCTTGAACGGACAGGAAGAAGAAGTGGACTGCGGTGGAGTTTGTGAAGCCTGCCCCACCTGTACCGATGATATGGACAATGGTGATGAAATAGGAATTGATTGCGGTGGTACCGAGTGCCCCCCCTGTGCAACGGATGGCAACTGCGGCAATTTTGTACTGGACGGACAAGAACTTTGGGTGGACTGTGGTATAGGTGTGACCGGCTTTTGTGAATCTTGCGACACCATCTACAACTGGACGGAGAACAATGAAGCCCACACAACCCCACCAGCCATCATCAATTTTACTTTCGATGGAACAGACTTGACGGTAACCGGCAGCAGTCTTGAATTCGGGACTATGACTATTGTCATTAACGATCCTCTTGCGGGATGGGTTGAAGAGTTGGATGTTCCTTTTGATGATACTACCACTCCTGATTATGTGATGACTTATGTGGATGCCGGTGGAATAGTTTACACATCTGCATTGGCTCCTGGAGAAGGAGAAGCCTTTTTGGTACGTTTTGTTCCGGGGCCTGTTGGCATCATGCGCCTTTATTTCAGCGGAACACTTTATTCTGTTGGAGCCGAAAGCTTGGACATTGAAAGTGGTGTGCTGATGTACCCCGTTGACTGAGAAAAAGAATTTCTGATAAGAAAAGGGCTGTCCATTTCGGGCAGCCTTTTTTGTTTTGAGTGAATTTCTTATTTCTTCTGCTCAATTTCCGCGCTCAGCCGATTCTTTATTGCCTATGGCACAACAATGCAAATGGCTGGCCGGGGGCATTTCTGCGGCCAGCATTCTCATTCCTTCACTTCAAGCGGTCATTCCTAAAATATGAGCAATCATTCCTTCGCACCAGATTGACATTTTTATGTTGAGACGGCATCTCTATGTCACGCGAAGGCGAGTCCTTGTTACGAGATGGCATATTTGTATAAAAATACTAGAAGGAAAATGCAGGCCGGCCCACTCAATGGCCGACTATAAAAGCGAAAAGCCTGAGTTGAGGCAAGAAACCTATAGAACCGGGAAGCCCAGGGATCAATTCCCCTCAATCAGTTTGTACAACTCATCGAGTTTTGGTGAAAGAATAATTTCAATCCTGCGGTTCTTGGCCTTGTCCGCTGCATCCACCGGAATGTACTCGCTTCGGCCCGATGCACTGAGGGTCTTCGGCTGTAATTTGCTGTTGGTCGTAAGGATTTTCACCACTTCGGTGGCGCGCAATACACTCAACTCCCAATTGTCGCGCGGGATGGTGGTTGAGGAAATCTTGTCGGTATCCGTGTGGCCTTCCACCACTATTTCCATATCCGCCTCGTTTTCTATGGCTTTGGCAAGGTCAATCAATGCCTTCTTGCCGTTGTCTTCCACTTTGGTGCTGCCTGATGCAAAGAGGAGTTTCGCCTCCATGTTTACGTACACCTTGCCGTTTCGCTCTTCCACTGTAAGGCCTTTGTCCTTGAAGCTAAGAAGGGCGCCCGATACCTTTTGTTTCAGCGCATTGGATGCGGCTTCCTGCTGGGCTATCATGTCCTCCAGTTCCTTCAGCCGCTGCTCGCGTGTTTTCAGGTCGGTGTTCAGTTGAGTAAGGCTGGTTTCCTTTTCGTTCAGGGTTTTTTCCAGCACTTTCAGGGCGTCTTCCTTTTTTTGGAGGGCTATGCGTGTGGCATCCAACTCGGCCATCAGCTTTTTGTTTTCATCGGAAGCGAGGCCCAGCAGTTCGTTGCTCTTGTTGCCCAAGATATCACTCAACTCATTTATCTTGTCGTACTGCACTTTTATTTGGCGGTATTGTTTGCCCAAATCTGTTGTATCCGCCTGCAGTTCGGCCAGCATCTTGGCCTGCACATCGGCCAGCGATTGTTGTTCTTTCACCTGCGCATTCAGTTGTTCGTTCTTGGTTTTCAGGGATTCGTTTTCCGACTCTACCTGCGTTTTGCGGGTTTGCAGTTCTTCGAATTTGCGGGCGGTAACGCAGGATGTGACCAGCGCCATCATCAATAGGTAAAAAGGAATAGATAGTGTTTTCATTTCATTTTGTTTGATGGCCAAAGTTCTGCTAAACCGGGCGGTCATCTAGTTTTTCTTTCGTTCATTTTATGCACGATGCTGTTAACGCAGCATCAAGGAGGGATGATGAAAAAAGAGTTAAAGCGTTAGGGACAAAGCAACGTAATGATGTATTCCCTGCGTCATAGGCATTGTTGTTATCAAATGAAAAAATCCGTAAGGCACAATCATTGAAACAATAATAACACGCACCCTTTAGTTGACCCATTGTTTTTACTAACGCTTAAACTGTAACAAAATGAACAACATTCGGAGTTTTCTTACTATGATGGAGGTGTGGTTCAACCGGAAGTTTGGTTGGTTCTTCACTAACGGCTCTAAGGCCGGACGCAATTAATAAACATAGTGTTTTGGGTAGGTTAATGGTTAGTTGAATGCTCAGAACTATTAACTGAAAAAGGTCGCATGAAAGTGCGGCCTTTTTCGTTAGAGCCTGTTCATGAAGCGGCCCCGCCTACCATCTTTGCCGGCACCACCCACTCATCGTATTGCTCGGCTGTTACGTAGCCCAGGCGAACAGCTTCTTCTTTTAATGTCGTGCCGTTTTTATGCGCTGCCTTGGCAATTTCCGCTGCACGGTAGTAGCCAATTTTAGTGTTGAGCGCTGTAACGAGCATAAGGGATTTGTCCACGAGTTCTTTTATGCGCCCATAGTTGGGCTCGATGCCCACGGCACAATGTTCATCGAACGACACACACGTATCACCCAAAAGATTTGCACTCTGCAAAAAATTTGCAGCCATCATGGGTTTAAAAACATTCAGTTCATAATGACCTTGTGTTCCGGCTATGGTAATTGCCACATCGTTGCCCATCACTTGTGCGCACACCATAGTGAGTGCTTCGCATTGTGTGGGGTTCACCTTGCCGGGCATAATGGATGAGCCGGGTTCGTTTTCGGGAATGATAATTTCGCCAATACCGCTGCGAGGTCCACTGGCCATCATGCGGATGTCGTTGGCTATTTTGTTGAGTGATACTGCCAGTTGTTTTAGTGCCCCGTGCGACTCCACCATTGCATCGTGTGCGGCCAATGCTTCGAACTTGTTTGGGGCCGATGTAAATGGCAAGTTGCTGAATTCCGCAATTTTTTTCGCCACCACTTCCGCATATCCAGCGGGAGTGTTCAATCCTGTTCCCACTGCTGTTCCACCCAGTGCGAGTTCGCCAAGATGTGGAAGAGTATTCCTCAATGCACGTAATCCATGTTCGAGTTGTGCCACATATCCACTCAGTTCCTGGCCGAGAGTTATGGGCGTGGCATCCATTAAATGTGTGCGGCCGATTTTCACAACATCCATAAACTGGCTGCTCTTTTTTCGCAGCGTATCGCGCAGGCGCTCCACACCCGGAATGGTTTTTTTTACTACCGCGCCATAAGCCGCGATGCTCATAGCTGTGGGAAATGTATCGTTTGATGATTGCGATTTGTTCACGTCATCATTGGCGTTGAGAAGCGGTTGCCCTTCGCCCGGTTTTCCTCCGGCAAGCGCATGCGCTCGATTTGCAATCACCTCGTTCAGGTTCATGTTGCTTTGTGTGCCGCTTCCTGTTTGCCAGATTACAAGTGGAAACTGGTCGTCCAGTTTGCCTGCAAGAATTTCATCGCATACCGCAGAAATTGCATCTCGTTTTTCCAGAGACAAAACGCCCAGATTGCAATTGGTGTGTGCAGCTGCTTTTTTCAGGATTGCAAAGGCACGAATTATTTCGATGGGCATGGAACCTGCCGGACCAATTTTAAAATTGTTGCGCGAGCGTTCAGTCTGTGCTCCCCAATAAACATGGGCGGGCACTTTCACATCGCCCATAGTGTCTTTTTCTATTCTGTATTCCATTTATCTGGCATTTGAGTTCCCGCAAAGGCGCAAGCAATTTTTTTGGTGTCTTTGCGCTCCCTTTGCGACTTTGCGGGAACAAATTATGATTCAACTCCTTTTCCTTGACCCATTAAAAATGCTTTTAGAAAATCATCAATTTTTCCATTCAGCACTCCATCCACATCGGAAGTTTCGTGACCGGTTCTTACATCTTTCACCAATTGATAGGGTTGCAAAACGTAGTTGCGGATTTGCGAACCCCTCTCTATTTTTTTCTTACCGGCTTCAATTTCACTTCGTGCAGCATTTCGTTTTTCCAATTCCATTTCGAATAGTTGCGATTTGAGAAGTTGCATTGCTTTCTCTTTGTTCTGGAGTTGAGAGCGGGTTTCAGTATTGTCAATAATAATTCCGGTGGGTGCGTGGCGCAGCCGAACTCCTGTTTCCACCTTGTTCACGTTTTGTCCACCGGCACCGCCACTGCGGAAGGTGTCCCAACTGATGTCACCCGGGTTAACCTGTATATCAATAGTATCATCCACCAATGGATAGACATAGACAGAAACAAAACTGGTGTGGCGTTTTGCGTTGGAGTCGAAGGGTGAAATGCGCACCAGCCGGTGTACACCATTTTCGCCCTTCAGCATTCCGAATCCGAACTCTCCATCGAACTCAAGGGTTACTTGTTTTATTCCAGCCACATCACCGGTTTGTAAATCAAGCTCCCGGATTTTGTAATTATTCTTCTGACCCCACATCATGTACATGCGCATAAGCATGGAAGCCCAGTCGCAGCTTTCTGTGCCTCCGGCTCCGGCTGTAATCTGCACCACGGCACTCAGCACATCTTCTTCAGCACTGAGCATGTTCTTGAATTCAAGGTCTTCTATTTTTTGTGTAGCAAGGTTGAATTGCGCTGCCAGTTCTTCTTCACTGGCAGCACCTTCTTTAAAGAAGTCATACAACACAGGCAAATCGTCCACAGCCGAGGAACATTCCCTGAAAGCATCCGTCCACAATTTCTTGTTTCGGATTTGTTTCATGGTGGCTTCGGCTTTTTTGGGATCATCCCAAAAGCCGGGATCGAGCGTGTGTTTTTCGTCTTCTTTTATCTGGAGCAACTTGGTATCCACGTCAAAGAAACCTCCTGAGCGCCAAGAGGCGTTCTGCCAGTTCGCTTATGGCATTTAGTGTAACGGTCATGGGAATTTTAAGGGTTGGATGATGGAGGAATCAGGTGTGTGGCATCCCTCAGCAAATCATCGTTTTGTTTTTTGCGGCTGCGAAAGTACATGTGGACCTTTACGTTGATTCCATGAAGGCCATTTCTATCTCCTTCCAAACCAACTCTGGTGGAAATCCCTTACCTATGATGAACCTCGCCACCTTCATTTTCTTTTGATAAATTTTAAGTCCAGTGCACTGTTGAAGCTTTTTCTCCACCAAACCACGAATGGATTTTACAATTTCAGTTTGGGGCAACGAGCGAATAGCCGCATTGATATTGGCCTCTGAAACTCCATTCGCCTTCAATGCCACCTTGATTTTGATGGCGCCCCAACGATAGAACCTGAATTTATCGGAAGCGAAAGCTGAGGCGTACCTGCTTTCGTTGATTAAATTTTTTTCGATCATGTTGCCAATCAATTCTTCGCGTTCGCGATGTGGCACGCCCCATTCAATAAGTTTTTCACGGGCTTGCCAGTGGGTGTGTTCTTTCCTGTCGCACCAGTTCGCCAGTTTTCGTTGTGTTTCTTCGGGTGGATATTTCCGGGGACTAAACATCGGGGTCAAAAATCTGAATAGATCATCTTCCATTAATTGACTTCTTGCCGCAGCGCTATTGGCAGAAAATCTCTGTCTTGTTTTTTAAACTTTATCAACAAAGAACGATGCATGATCTGGTTGGAATTCCTGATTAATCAAGGGTAAGCGCACCACCAGGAAGCTGCGATTGTTGAAAAGGTGGTTTTCCTACTTTTGCACTCTTACTGATAAATTCACTACCTAAACAAAATCAATTTTATGAAGTCACAACTGCTTGAGCATTTCGAGCAATTGCAGCAGACGGAGGATATTATGTCTATCCGCGAAGCTGTCCGCGAATTGCAGAATGAATGGAAATCCGAATCGGCAAAAGAGCGCCAGATCCAACGTGAAGTATTTGATTCTCTCGAACATCCGGAAGGTACCGAATTCGAATTCATCCCAAATGAATTGGATGAGAAGTTGAACGAGTTTATGAAAGCCTACCGGCTTCGCATGGATGAGCACGGGAAAAAACTAGCTGCTGAACGCCTGCAAAATCTTGAGCTTAAAACAAATCTGCTGGGGGAATTTGAAAAAGTAATTAAGGAAGAGCAAATTGTAGGGAAGGCATTTTCCTCGTGGAACAGCCTCAAAGAAAAATGGGCTGCCGTTGGCGATGTGCCGGGCGATAAATACCATGACCTGAACGATCGCTATCACAAACTGGCGCAAGAGTTTTTTTACAACATTAATATATACCGCACTCTTCAGGAACACGATTTAAAAATCAACCAGAAGAAAAAGGAGGAGTTGATTGAAAGAGCAAAAGAAATTGCGGAAATCAAGTCTATCAATGAGGTAGAGCTTTTGATGAAAACCTACCAGCGTGAGTGGATGGAAATAGGTCCCTCGGCCCGCGACAGCTACAAGGAACTGGGAGATACCTTCTTTGGGTTGATGCGTGTGGCCTACTCCAGGGTGAATGGCCATTACGAAGAATTGCGCGCGCATTCAGAAGAGAATCTGCAGCGCAAAAAAGAATTGGTAGACAAAATGAAGAATGTGCTGAGCATGGAATTCACCACCATTTCAGCATGGAACAAATACACTCAGGATGTACTGGCTTTGCAGGAGGATTGGCGTCACTCGGGCTTTGCTCCAAAAAAGGAAAACGAGGAAATATGGTCAGAGTTCCGCGGGCTATGCGATTTGTTTTTCACTAAGAAAAAAACATGGTTCGAGAGCAAAAAGATGGGATACAAGGAGTGCCGCGATAAGAAAGAGGCACTTATTGCCATGACTAAGGAATACCAGGAAAGCGAAGACTGGAAGACTGCGACCGAAGCCATGAAGAAATTACAGGAAGAATGGAAAACTGTAGGCCAGGCTGATCCGCGTGATGAACAAAAGTTATGGTATCGTTTCCGCTCAGCCTGCGATGTTTTCTTCCAAAAGAAAAAGGAACATTTTGCTGGGATGGTTGGTGAGCAGGAACAAAACCTGGCACTCAAAGAAGCGGTGATTGCTGAACTTGAACAACTGGAAATAACAGGAAACAAGGGCACCGACCTTGGCAGGCTCAAAGAGGTAGGAATTCGTTGGATGAATATCGGATTTATACCCCGCGAGAAGATGAAGGAAGTGAACGACCGCTACAATAAGATAATGGACAGCAAGTACCAGAAACTCAATGTTGAACGCACTGAAAAAGTGATGGGGGAATTCCGATCGCGACTTGAGCATATACGCGGGGGAACTGATGGCAAGTACAAGATGCGTAATGAAAAACAAAACCTTAGCGAAAAGATGGACGAGCTGATACGCGAAAGACGGCAATACGAAAATAATATGTCCATTTTCAAAGGTGCCGGTGCTGAGGCGTTGAAAAAAGACATTGAGAAAAAAATAAAAGCAACGGAGCGGGAGATTGAAGAACTGAAGAAGAAAATTCAGTTGATAGAAGTTTAAGACTAGATGCTTTCGAATGAAAATAGAAACCCGCCATGTGGAAAACATGACGGGTTTTTTTATTGATCAGCCCTTCATTTACATTCGCCATCTTTCAAAAAAATCCAACACCACATGCGTTACCCTTCACTGACAAAAGAGTTTTACACCGCGGCCCGCGCGCGTTTCGGTCAACAACTTCAGCCCGGTGGCATTGCCATATTTTGTTCTAACGACACGATGCCCACCAGTGCCGATGGTCATTTACCTTTCAAACAATCAAGCGATATTTTTTACCTGAGCGGAGTGGATCAGGAGGAAAGTACGCTCATCATTTTTCCGGATTCGTTTCATCCACATCATAAAGAAATTCTTTTCCTGAAAGAAACCAGTGAGACCATTGCGATATGGGAAGGAGCGAAACTTTCCAAAGAGCAGGCAAAGGAACAGACAGGAATCAGGACTGTGCTCTGGCTCGGTGAGTTTGAAAAAACACTCCGTAGCGTTTTAGCCGAAGCAAAATTGGTGTACCTCAATTCAAACGAGCACATTCGCGCTGTGGTGGAAGTGGAAACGCGCGAGATGCGTTTCTCAAAATGGTTTCGGGAACATTATCCGCATTATTCTATTGAACGCAGCGCACCCATCATGCATTCATTGCGTGCAGTAAAAGAGAAGCAGGAAATTGCACAGTTGCAAAAAGCAATTGACATTACCCAAGGGTCCTTCATGCGTGTCATGAAATTTATTAAACCGGGAGTGATGGAGTATGAAATTGAAGCGGAGTATGCTCATGAGTTTTTGCGGAACGGGTCGCGCGGATTTGCCTATACGCCCATTATTGCTTCGGGCTTCAGTGCGTGTGTGCTTCACTATATTGACAATGACAAGGCGTGTAAGGATGGTGACGTATTGCTTATGGACGTTGGTGCTGAGTTTGGAAATTACAATGCAGACATGACGCGCTGTGTTCCAGTAAACGGAAAATTTACACCACGGCAGAAGGCGGTGTACAACGCTGTGCTTCGTGTGATGCGCGGTGCAGCATCGTTGCTAAAGCCAGGCGTTTACATGCACGATTATCACAAGCAGGTGGGGGATCTTATGGAGAAGGAATTACTGGATCTGAAACTGATTTCAAAAGAAGACATAGCCAAACAGGATCCTGCATGGCCTGCTTACAAAAAGTATTTCATGCACGGCACTTCGCATTTTCTTGGGCTTGATGTGCATGATGTGGGCAACTGGAACAAGCCTGTTGAAGTCGGAAATGTGTTCACCGTTGAACCTGGCATTTACATCCGCGAGGAGAGCCTGGGTATCCGCATCGAGAACAATATCGTAATTACCAAAACCGGTCACGATGATTTGTTCAAAGACTTCCCCATTGAAGCGGAGCACATAGAGGAAATTATAAACAACTGAGAAGTACATTCGCCAATCTGCTGCTGCTACAGCATTGAGAAAAGTTACTTTTTCCTGAATGCACTTTCGCGACTCCCTCAACTACATCAGCAAATTGCGCTGGCCTAAAATTGTGAACGTCATTCGCGTGTTGCAAAGTTTCTACTCGAGCAAGCGAACAAAATCACCCCTTCACAAAGCTTGGCCGGTAAGCATTAGCATAGAACCCACCACGGCATGTAATCTCGGTTGCCCCGAATGTCCTTCCGGCTTGCGGGCTTTTACACGCGATACCGGCAACCTGAAAATAGAGAACTTCAAACGGTGGATTGATGAACTCTCTGTACATCTTACCTACATCAATTTTTATTTCCAGGGTGAGCCATTTATTCACCCGCAGTTTCTCGATCTGGTGAAATACGCCAGTGAAAAAAAAATCTACACTTCAACAAGTACCAATGCACATTTCCTCAATGAACGGAATGCAAAGCGAACAGTAGAAAGCGGATTGGACCGCCTCATCATTTCTATTGATGGCACCACGCAGGAAGTGTATGAGCAATATCGAGTGAATGGCAAACTGGAAAAGGTACTGGAGGGAACCAAAAACATAATGCGTGCAAAACGCGAATTGAAATCACGCACCCCTCATGTAATCTTCCAGTTTCTTGTGGTGAAGCCAAACGAACATCAAATTGAAGATGTAAAAAAACTTGCGAAGGAGGTGGGAGTTGATGAAGTGCGGTTTAAGACTGCGCAGGTTTACAATTTTGAAAACGGTAACGACCTTATTCCAGACAACAATAAATTTTCACGTTACAGGAAAAACGCTGATGGAACTTATGCTGTAAAGAATGCCCTTGACAATCATTGCTGGCGCTTGTGGAGTTCGTGCGTGATAACATGGGATGGCTTGGTGGTGCCCTGTTGCTTTGACAAGGATGCGCAACACCAACTGGGCGATTTAAAAACACATTCGTTCAAAGAAATCTGGAATAACGATGCCTATCTTAGTTTCCGAAGCTCACTCCTGAAGGCTCGCAGCGAGATTGACATCTGCGCCAATTGCTCTGAAGGAACGAAAGTGTGGGCTTGATTTTGCGCCCTTCGCCTCATTGGCATAGTCTATTCAGGAATTCCATTCCATTACATTTGGCCGAAACCACCTAAAGCCTCCGCGCAAAACTTTCTATGTCACAAACCGATGAAAGAGACATTAGGCGCAAACTTGGCTGGAAGAGAATTATCATCCCTGTATTTCTTGGACTTGGTGTAGCCACGTGGATGCTTATCAGCAGCCTCAATAAACAATCTTATATACAAACATTGCCCGGGGAGAAGGGGCTGTATTCCTG
>JAWXCI010000036.1:0-20993 GCA_034408895.1 Flavobacteriales bacterium | reverse complement strand
GCAATTGAAAAGTGCCGAACTCAAAGCCATTGCCTTTTCTACGATGGTTGATATTGCAGAAAAGGAGTTTAAAATTCCTATCCGAAAAAAGCTCAATACCAAACCATAGAAGAAATGAAAAGCAATTTTTCACACATAGGATTAGCCAGGTTATGTGGATGGTTTGGTATCACCAGACAAGGCTTATTATCAAAACAATTGGAAGGGCGTTTCCACTACTCTTGAAGAAGAATTGATAATACAACAGGTAAAAAGTATTCGTAAAAATCATCGCAGAATAGGCACCAGAAAACTTTTTGAAATGATACACCCATTCCTATTAGAGCATAGCATAAAAATGGGCAGAGATGCTTTGTTTACGCTATTGTCGGCCAATCATCTATTGGTAAGAAAACGGAAACGAAGAATACAAACTACCAACTCCTATCACTGGTTACGCAAGTATCCAAATTTGATAAGAGATTTTGTTCATACTGCACCCAATCAGCTTTGGGTAAGCGATATTACTTATTGGAAAATAAACACCGGAGAGCACCTCTATATCAGTTTTATTGCCGATGCCTATTCACACCGGATAGTTGGTTACCATGTAGCAGAAACATTAGAAACAATTCAAAGCATCCAGGCATTGCAAAGGGCTCTCTCTGCCTTGGGGGCAGAGAGCCATTTGAATCTTACCCATCACAGTGATAGAGGCATTCAATATTGCAGCGGTGCTTATGTAAAGCTATTGCAGGACAAGGGCATTAAAATTAGTATGAGCGAAAATGGTGACCCGTTAGAAAATGCTGTTGCAGAAAGAATAAATGGAATTATAAAAGATGAGTATTTAGAGACTTACGACATTGATAATATCAAAGATGCAAAGCAATTAATTAAAGCAGTAGTGGAATTATACAACACCGAAAGACCTCACATGAGCATCGGAAACTTAACCCCAAATCATATTCATCATTCAAAGACAATAATAAAAACAGAAAAATTATGGAAGAACTATTATCAAAAGAAATCTATATTTGTAAACCAATTGCAGGACTAAAAATGAACTGTAAACTCATTTCAGGATTAATCAAGTAAACTGTAAATTTTTTTTAGGACGAGTCAACCCACAGAGAGATTCCACATCTGCCCACGCACCCGGTAAAAGCGCTTGTGGCATTATTCGTTGGCGAATGAGGGCGCCCATTCTACCCTGCGTGGAATGAAGTTTTGTTATGAGAAGCAGCATATTCAGACATAGGTGGTTTTCCAGCGTTTACGGGCCTTGTTTAATTGTATCCGAAATAAGTTTATTTTAGTTGGAGATAAGTTTATTTCAGTTGGATATAAATTTATTTCAGTTTGATATAAGTTTATTTCAAAATGAATTAAACTTATTTACGAATTAATAAAACCAAACCCTCGTGGCCAGCGAGGCCGGGAGGGTTTGTGCAGGCTTTTCAGGACGCACTGCTGGCCAACAACGATGCTATGGGTGCACGCAACCTTGCCAAGCATAACCGCGCAGTCGAGGCCAACAAGCTCAACGCGCAGATGCGGATCCTGTGCAACTACGGAAAGCAGTGCTACAGCAACAACAACGAGGCGAAGTACAACGACTACCTGATGACTGACGAAGGAGGTACAGCACCAGTGGAGGAAATTGTTCCTGAGCCAGTACCGGTGACGGTATAATTGGCAACAGGCAATTTGGAATCAACAAAAAAGGCATTCCGGTGGGCGGAGTGCCTTATTGCTCATAGTTTGTCAAGCTGTTCTAAAAGCCTTTATGCAATACTTCGAATTCACCATCGCATGGCATTTCCTAAACCAAAGTTCAATCGAATCTAAATAGCCAACCAGTAATATCATTGCTCTCTTGCTTTACCAGCATGGTGAACCACCTTGTGCGGGCTTTTGTAGCCTGTGTCCAAAAATTGCCACAACTTTCATCCGTCCACTCCCACCGCGAGTTTATCCTTAGCCTCGAAGGAGGAGAGTGGCCAGAGGGGCGATGGCTGAAAACTCCACACAATAACCCACTCAATTCTTGCGTTCTTCGTCCCCGCAACTTCATGAAGCACATCGGCAAGAAAATTCTGTGGCTGGTTTCCATCGGCTCATTCGTGTTTTTTCTTTTCTGCCTTCCGCGCACCTTGTTCCACAAACCCACAAGCACCGTTCTTTATTCCAATAATGGGAAATTGCTGAGCGCCATCATTGCGCAAGATGGACAGTGGCGGTTTCCTCACAATGATTCTGTACCTGAAAAATTTAAGGCCGCCCTGCTCGTGTTCGAGGACAAGAATTTTCAGCATCACAATGGCGTGTATATGCCCAGTGTGCTGCGCGCGGTGAAGCAAAACATAAGCGGCAATGAAGTGGTGAGCGGTGCCAGCACATTGTCTATGCAGGTGGTGCGCCTCTCGCGAAATAATCCACCGCGAACCATGAAGGAAAAAGTGCTGGAGATGATTCGCGCCATGCGATTGGAATGGCGGTATAGCAAAGATGAAATCTTTTCCTTCTATGCATCTAATGCGCCCTTCGGTGGAAACGTGGTGGGACTTGATGCAGCAGCATGGAGATACTTCGGTCGGCAGCCCGACCAACTTTCCTGGGCGGAAGCAGCAACACTTGCCGTTCTTCCCAATGCTCCATCATTAATCTTTCCCGGCAAGAATCAGGAAAAGTTGATGCAGAAAAGAAACCGCCTGCTGCAATTACTTTCTAAAGAAGGCTTTTTTGACGAGGAGACATTAGAACTGAGTTACCTCGAACCGCTTCCACAAAAACCATTTCCTCTTCCGCGACATGCCTCGCATCTTCTTACTACGTGCATAAAGCAAAACGGAAAAGGTGCACGTTATCACACCACTATTGATTTGCCACTGCAGGAGCGCGTCACAGAAAGCATACAACGGCACATGGCACAACAATCAGCCAACGCAGTGCACAACGCAGCGGTGCTGGTGGTGGAAGTGCGCACAGGAAATGTTCTTGCGTATGTGGGCAATACCACTGACCCAAAGAACCAACACGCCAACATGGTGGATTGTATTCCCGCAGCGCGAAGCACTGGCAGCATCCTCAAACCTTTTCTTTATGCAGCGATGCTGGATGATGGAATGATGTTGCCGAATACGCTCGTGCCGGATATACCTGTGCAGTTCGAAGGCTTTTCACCAAAAAACAATGCGGAAACTTTTGATGGCGCAGTACCTGCAAGCCGGGCGCTCAGTCGTTCGCTCAACGTTCCTGCTGTGCTCATGCTGCGCGATTATGGTTATCCGCGCTTCTTCCACATGCTTCAGCAACTTGGTTTTTCGCAGATGAATGAAAGTGCAGACCATTACGGACTGTCGCTCATACTCGGTGGTGCTGAAGCGAGCCTTTGGGACATCACACATTCCTATGCAGCACTTGCAAGAACGCTCAACAACTATCATCAAACTAACGGCAACTATCCTGAGAATAATTTTGAACTTCAATCCTATCTCTCCATCCTTCCACAGGCTGAGTTAAGAGAAGAAGAAGATGTGATGGTGAGCGTGTCGAACCACAACAAATCAAACATTCTCTCCGCCTCCTCCACGTGGTGTACCCTGCGCGCTTTGCTCGAAGTAAACCGCCCGGAAACAGAACTCGGCTGGGAAGCATACAGCAGCGCCCGACCCATTGCATGGAAAACAGGAACCAGTTTCGGCAACCGCGATGCATGGGCAGTGGGAACCACACCGGAATATGTAGTGGGTGTTTGGGTGGGAAATGCCGATGGAGTTGGCCGCCCGGAACTCACCGGAATTTCCTCTGCTGCACCTCTATTGTTTGATGTGTTTGACTTGCTTCCCGCACGCACATGGTTTCATCCGCCTTATGATGAACTGGAAGAAATTCCGGTGTGTCATCAAAGCGGTATGCGCGTTGGACCGTATTGCGAAACAGTAGATTCTGTTTATGTTCAAAAAGCAGGATTGCGCACTGCACCATGCACACACCATCAACTCATTCATTGCAATGCAAACTGTACTGAAAGACTGAACATGAATTGTGCAACACCCGATGAAATGGTTAACCATTCGTGGTTTGTTCTTCCACCTGTGCAGGAGTATTATTACACGATGCGCCATCCTGAATACCTTGAACTACCGCCCTTCGCTCCCGGCTGCATGCCCAGCGAAGCATCACCCATCGGATTGATTTATCCGCGCAGCGATGCAAGAATTTACATCCCTAAAAACATGGAGGGGAATTTTGAGCGCAGTGTTCTCGAAGCCACCCACCGCGATGCAGATGCTACACTTTTCTGGCACCTCGATGATGTCTATCTGGGAGAAACAAAAACGATTCATCACCTGGAAATCTTCCCGACTGCCGGAAAGCATAAACTCACCATTGTAGATCAAAACGGAGAAAGCCTGACGCAGGGGATTGAGTTTCTGGAAAAGTAATTTCCATACAAACACGGATGGTCATGAATTCTTAAACGAGTAAAAGATTTTGTTCCCTCAAAGCTATGTGATACGCAAGCTGTTTACTGACCGCACCCACTTATTGTTTTCACACACCGGACAAACGTTTTGCTTTGCCTCCAGATGAGCGGTGTAACCGCAGAATAGGCAGGACCAGTACCCGGCCTCATCAATAAGTTCAACCTGTTGTTCCTGTTCTTCCGGCAATATGGGTAATCCGTATTTCACTTCTTCATCAGGGTAAAAGAAAACACTTACTTGCCCCGAGGCTTCCATGTAGGCAGTTTTCACCTGGCCGAGATGTGAAATTCCGTGCATTCGAAGCTCCCAGAAAATCTCATCTGTATTGAGATCTGGTTGGTTTGCATTTTCAACCAAAAAGCTGCCCTCTTTAATCAGGCGAATACATTTTCCCTCAACAAGGGCCTCAAGTTTACTGGACTTGCTCATGAACCATAATGTGATTTTGTACATCAGGATGATGACAAGAAATGCCATGAGTGACGGTACAATGCCCACTTTCCTGTAGATCATGGGATCGCCTGCGGCCGAGCCAAGAGTAATAATGGTTACCAGCTCAAAAACACCTTGTGTCATACCCCTCCTGCCCAGCAAGCGCAGTGTGACAAGGGTGGCCACGAACATGATAGCACTGCGCAACAGCACTTCCGGAATAAAACTCCATTCTTCCTCTCCCCAAAGAAGGACACTCCCTTCAAAAGAAGTGGCGCTTAATAAAAACACTGAAAAAGCTGTGATGCTACATACCATTTCGGTAGGGGTAAATCAAGAAGTAAAGAATGCAATCCTGTTGCACATTGAAATTTTGTTTTGGCTTCGTACCATTCAACTCTTAGCACGGACAAAGTTTGCGTGTATCCTTCTGCAAAAATGTTCCAGATATAGGTTGTAGTCCCTCAGAGCATAGTTACCGGGAAGCGTTGGGTTTCGGTTTCCCTCTGTAAAATCTCTGTTTACCACCTCCACCTCGCTGCTGATTTTTTTCGCCAGCCATACCATAGGCCTGACTTGAGCCTTTGTATTCGGGAGTGGCGCCCAATTTTTCCGGAACATTCAGTTTCTCCACCACAGTGTCTATCAATGTTTCTATTCTCTTAAATGCGCCCTGGTCTTTCGGTGAAATCAGTGTAAGTGCTTCCCCTTTTTTCTCAGCACGCGCTGTTCGTCCAATTCGATGCACATAGTCTTCAGCATCGCGAGGTACATCGTAATTCACTATCAGGTCTATATTGTCAATGTCTATTCCACGACTAATTACATCGGTGGCCACCAGCACATTCACCTTCCTGCTCCTGAAGTTTTGCAACACTGCTTCCCGCTGATCTTGCTCAAGGTCGCTGCTTATGCGATCCACATTTAGTCTGGCATGCTTCAGTTTTTGATACAGTGCAGCCACCTCATGTTTTCGGGAACAAAACACCACTATGATTTGACCCGCTCTGGCAGGGTCGCTCAGTAGATGTACAATGAGCGGAAGTTTCTGGTCTTCGTGCACCACATACGCACCTTGCTTTACACCAGCCGCAGGTTTAGCAATGGCAATGCTTACACGAACGGGATCGTGCAGGTAGGTTTTGGCAAGCCGCGCAATACCATCCGGCATGGTGGCCGAAAACATCATGGTTTGGCGTTTATCATTGAGGGCATTAATGATTCGCAGAAGGTCTGGCTGAAAGCCCATATCCAGCATTCTGTCTGCTTCATCCAGCACCAGGAATCTGAGTTTCTTTAAATTGATATGGCCTACGTTGATGTGCGAAATCAATCGGCCGGGTGTGGCAATAATGATGTCCACTCCATTTGAAATAGCCAATTGTTCGCGTGTAAAATCTGCACCATCGCCACCACCATAAACTGCAATGCTGTTGGCACCTGTGAAATAAGAATAGCCCTGTATGGCCTGTTCTATCTGCAATGCAAGTTCACGCGTGGGAACCACCACCAGGGCTTGTGTGTAGTTGTGGTGTCCATGATCCATAATCATGTTCAGCATGGGCAATACAAAAGCAGCCGTTTTTCCCGTTCCTGTTTGCGCAATGGCTATAATGTCTTTTCCTGCCAGTATGTGTGGTATGGCTTGCTCCTGAATGGGCGAGGCCACCTTGAAGTTCATGTAGGAAATGGCCTCGAGTAATTCGGGATGTAAGTTGAGTTCTGAAAATTCCAATGTAATTGTGTTCTAAATAATTTTGTTCGAAGGTATGGTGGTGAATAGGGTTGGATAGGTTGCAGGCAATTGTGGGCGCTCTCACGAAGTTATTTCCAGCTTAGTCGGGTCCAATTGCGAGCGATTCATTTTTAGAGCCTGACAATGCCTGTTACCTGTGGAAAGAAATTTCCAATCGCGGTTCACGAAACTGAGCTAATAAGATTATTGAGATGACTCTCACTCCGGATTCAACTCTCCCCTGCTTAGCATCTGAATGAATTTGGCCCAGGCAATAGGGTTAAGGAGGTTGTTGGGTTGATAGCCGCGATAGAGTTCGCGGTTCTGGTAGTCCACCACTGCACGTTTAAAATTTTCGCTTCCGTCAGGAGTCATTTCGTGAAGACCGTCATAAAGATTTTCGGCAGTGAGTGCTTCAGGTGTATTTAGTGTTTGCACTTGCATGGCCAGGAATTCGTGACGGAATTGTTCGCGCGAAGGCCGGGGCAGTACATATACCGTTGCCAGATTCACCGTATCAATTTTCATGACCTGCACCAGGTGAAGGCTTGTTTCCAACAGGTATGTTTTCACCACAACACTTGTGGGTTTATGCCCAATGCACACGAACATTAGAGTGTCACCATCAAGAGCAGGCAGGGTAAAAAAGCCGTTGATGTCGCTCCACACACCGCGCATGTCTCGTGTTCGATAGATGCTTGCGAACGCCACCGGGTCGAGCGAATCCTGAGAAAGCACCACGCCAGATACCTGCAGTGCGCGGGCAGTGGCCACTTCCTGTGCTGATGTTACATAAGAAGAAACCAGAAGTATGAGAAGAAGAAAAATGCGCGAAATCATTGTTGCGCCAAAGGTAAAGGGCATCATAGCCGCCTAAGACGAAAACAAAAGTGAATTATTACAGTTGAGAGGAAAAATTACGCGAATGCCCGAAATGCACTTTCCGCCTTTTTCCGATAGTAAGTTTGGAAATCTTTGTGCCTTTGCACCATCCATAAGGAAAGATACTTTCAATCCGCCTTCTCCCGAAAGACAAAAACCTCTTCGTTCTCCTTTTTCATGTAATACTTCTCGCGGGCAAACTTTTCCAGCGACTGCCGGTTATGTGTGAGGTCGGAAAGTTCTTTTTCGGTGGTTATCGTTGCCTCATACAGTCCGCGCAATTCCGTGCGCAATGCAGAAAGTTCGTTGCGGGTTTTGATGATGTAAAAAAGGTCAACGTCATTGATGAAACACACCCACGCAAGAAAAGTAAGTGTGGCAATAATGTATTTGTTGCGCAGAATTTTCGGGATGTGGAACCGCTTCAGTTTCATCATCACAAAAGAAGTTTCAATACAAGATGGAGTGGGGGAGATGCAATTCTTTTTTAAACAGGTGGGGGTTTATTCTGCTTCGGCCATCTCACCGACACGCTCGCGCCCTCCTTCATTTCATCTTTTGCGGCCTTTGATTGTGATGGTGAGCTTGCCGAACCCTCTGGCGCACTCAAACTTTTCCATTCGACTTTGCAGCCACCCCACACAAGTGAAAGAGCAAACGCGAACCCACATTGCCGTTCCAGTCATCGCTGCCGGGGGCCACTTCCACCAAATCGAAACCGATGATTTTCTTTTTGTGATGGAGTAGGCGTGAAAGCAAATAGGTGGCCTGTTCGAAACCTAAACCGCCCGGTACGGGAGTGCCTGTATTGGGACACAGCGTGGGATCAAGCCCATCAATATCGAAACTGATATGAACTTTCTCTGGAAGTTTAGCGATGATGGCATCACATTGTTGTTGCCAGTTCATTCCCCCGAAACTGTTTCGATTGATTTCCGCATCTGTGAAAACATATACGCGCTGGGGATGTTCACTTGCCACATTCACCTCCTCTTCGCAATAGTCGCGAATGGCAACCTGCACCAGTGAAGTAATCTGTTCCAGTTGCAGCGCGTTGTTCATGATGGAGGCATGAGAGTAGGTGAATCCTTCATAGGCAATGCGCAAATCCATGTGTGCATCAATGTGCAGTATGCCGAAGCTCCCGTGCCTTGCGGCCTGCGCCCTGAAGTAACCCAGCGGTGTGCTGTGGTCTCCACCCACAAGCCCAACAATTTTTCCGGCAGCCAGCCACGATTCGGTTTGTACCTGCACCCAGCCATTCATCTTTTCACACTCATCATTAATCTCTTTCTGTAATTGTTGTGCTTCATGGTTGGATGAGACATTCACTCCATCTTCCCACATTTCAATAATGCGTGATGCTTTCAGTTTCAGGTCGGCACTGCGCATCATCATCGCTTCCGGAATGTTGTCCATTGCAATTCCCGCTTTCCACAATGCAGGAAATTCAGCATGGTACAAATCCACTTGTGTGCTTGTTTCAAGAATGTGTGCAGGCCCTTCGCTGGCACCGCTTCCATAGCTCACTGTTACTTCCCACGGCACGGGAATCAGAACGATGTGAGCCTCCTCACAGGAAAAAGGCAGTCCATAAACATTGCTGTCTTTCAGCCCTGCGCTGCTGGGGTTGAATGATGATGTTTTTTCTTCTTTCGTCATCTGCCGGAAATGGAATCAATCATTAAACGCGAGCAACGTCTTCCATGCGTCCTGCACGTTGCCGGTATCAAGAAGTGCTTTAGCTTGTTCATGAAGTTTTTGTTCAAGAACAGTTTTGTTTTTTTCGTGTTGGATAAAAAGGTCAGCGAGTTCAGTCAGCTTGTATTCATTCACCATTGTTTCATCCGGGAGTGATTCTATCATGCCTAATTGGCCAAGATTATTTCCAGTAAGAATTTTTGAATTGCGGATGTCTGCGGGAAGCATGTCCACACCCATTCCAATCTTTACAGGTTGAGGAAGTTCAAATAAACCTTTGTTCGCCCGTGTGTAATAATGTCCGCCCATGCGCGCCACCTGGTCTAGTTTCATAGGTGATATTCTTCCCTCATCATCGAGAATGTTTTCATTGATGTGCATTAGAACAACTTCACACACTATGAGATTTCCTGCACCGCCATCGGCACCTAGTTCTATAACCTGCTTCACCACACATTCCATTTGTATGGGAGATTCTGCCACGCGAAAGGGTTTTACTTTTTCTGATGCAAGGGGAGTCAACCCGGCCTTCACAAATTCACTCACACCATCGGGATATTCTGTACTGGCAAGATTCATTTGGTGAAGCAAATCGTAGTTCACCACATTAATTACGCATTCCGCAATTTGCTTCACATTCTCAAACGTGTGTTTGGTTGTGTTGTCTCTCCCACGCCTTGCCGGGGAAAAAATGGCAATGGGTGGATTTGCACTGAACACATTGAAGAAGCTAAACGGTGCAAGATTGGAAACACCAGTTTCATTCAGAGTGGATGCAAATGCAATGGGTCGGGGTGCAACAGAACCCAGCAAGTATTGGTGAAGTTTAGGAACGGGAGTTTCTTTCGGGTCAATGGTCAGCATGTCACTTCTTCTTTTTCTTTTCAACTTCGGGTATGCTCGCCATTACTTTTTTCCTGAGGTTCTCTTTGAAGATTTCAATCCTCTTCAAAAGTTTTTTGTCGGATGTGGCAACAATTTGCGCTGCGAGAATTCCCGCGTTGCGTCCTCCATCCAGTGCCACAGTAGCCACCGGAACACCCGCAGGCATTTGCAAAATGGACAACACGCTGTCCCATCCATCTATAGAGTTCGATGATTTGATGGGAACGCCAATTACAGGCAGGGGAGTTATGCTGGCCGTCATTCCCGGAAGATGCGCTGCACCACCCGCACCGGCAATGATCACTTTCAATCCGCGCCCTGCCGCAGCCTTCGCATATTCAAACATTCGTTCCGGAGTGCGATGCGCACTCACCACGGTCATGTCATATTCTACACCGAGTTCCTGAAGTACGTCAGCAGCCTGTTGCATTATTGCAAGGTCGCTTTTACTTCCCATTATTATTCCTACGTGTGGCATTTATGCAGATATAAATTGGTGGTAAAACTAAAGGCTTGGTTGATCACATAAACATACCAACAATGGCAGCAGTCATGAAGGAAGCAATGGTTCCACCGATCAGCGCCTTGATTCCCAATTGTGCAAGCATGGATTTTTTTTCAGGCGCCATCGTGCTGATCCCACCAATCTGGATTCCTATAGAAGCGAAATTGGCAAAGCCGCAAAGTGCATAAGTTGCAATGATGGCAGAACGCGGATCCGAAATCAATCCGGCCTTTGTCATGTCGCCAAGACTGCCATAGGCCACAAGTTCATTCACAATTGTTTTTTCGCCAAGCACCTGTCCAATCAACACCATATCCTGTGCATTTACACCCAGCAACCACGCAACTGGAGCAAGTGCGTAGCCTAGAATAAACTGGAAGGAAAGACCAGCATAGTTGGTGTGATCTACTATCCATGCGTTGAGTCCACCAATTTCACCGGCCTTGCCCAACCCGAAGTTGAGCAGGGCGATAAATGCAATAAATACGAGCAGCATTGCACCAACATTTACTGCGAGTTTCACTCCGTCTGTTGTTCCTGTTGCAATTGCTTCGAGCACATTCGTTCCCAGTTTTTCTTTGTTCACGTTCATGTCTTCGCTGAATTTTTCTGTTTCAGGCAAAAGCATTTTTGATACAAGAATGGTTGCGGGTGCCGCCATAAAGGATGCAGTAATAAGGTGTTTCGTAAATGCAAGTTGAAGTGCTTTATCGGTGCCGCCAAGAAAGTTGATGTAAACAGCTAGAACTCCTCCGGCAACGGTTGCCATTCCGCCAATCATGATGCATAGTAATTCGGAGCGGGTCATTTTTGCGATGTAGGGTTTCACCACTAGTGGTGCTTCTGTTTGTCCAAGAAAAATGTTTGCGGCTGTGGATAAACTTTCAGGCCCGCTTATGCGCATAGTGCGTTTCATTATCCAGGCAAATCCATAAACTACTTTTTGCAGGATGCCGAGGTAGTAAAACAATGCTGTGAGTGCGGAGAAAAAGACAATGGTGGGAAGTATACGAAATGCAAAATTGATAACTGCGGGATGCACCGTGCCATCATCGAAACTGCGAAGAAGAAAATTACTTCCTTCATTGGTGAAGTCAATCACTTTTAAAAAAGCGCGCGACATCCAGTCAAATAACTCGGAAACACCCGGAGTTTTGAGAATGAGAACTGCAAAAAGTAGCTGGAGTACAATGGCAGAGCCAACCAGTTTCCACGAAATGATTTTCTTGTTATTGGAAAGCAGCCAGCAAACAGCTATAAGAAAAGCCACACCCAACAGCCCGCGAAGTATTTCCATAAAAGAAGATGAGGTTAAGAAGCGGGCAAGATAGAAGGATCAATCTATCGGGAATGCTTTTGTTGTGCTCTACTTCCCATCGCGCTTCTTTATTTCATCGCGAAGGCGCGATGCCTTTTCATACTCCTCGCGATCGAGCGCAAGCTGGAGTTGTTTGCGCAATTCTTCGTTGGACAACGAGGCCGTTTCCTTTGGTGCCGAGAGTTCCTCCATATCAATATCGGGTTCTTCAGTGGCCAGTTCAGCGGCCGATTCTTCTGCACTCACCCCTGCCTGGTCAAGAATAAAATCGTTGCAGTAAATAGGGCAATTGAAACGAACAGCAATAGCTACTGCATCGGAAGTGCGCGCATCAATCTCCACTCGCTTTTTGTTTTGCACGGCATGAATTTTTGCGAAGAAGATGCCCTCCACCAAATTGTAGATCACCACTTCTTCCACATCAATATTAAATGTGTGGGCAAAACTTCTGAACAGATCATGAGTGAGCGGACGGCTCGGAGTCATCTTTTCCAATTCTATTGCTATGGCTTGCGCTTCAGTTCCTCCAATAACAATGGGGAGCCTTCGTGCACCATCCACTTCCTGCAGCACAAGAGCATAAGCCCCACTAGTGCTGCCGCTGGGTGCAATATCTGAAATCTGTAGTTCAATTCTTTCCATAAGGTTTTGTTATCCTTCCCTTGTTTTCTAGACTTGTCGAAGATAAAAATACATGATGGTCGAATAGCAGAAATTATTTTGAAGCATTGAACAGTTTTGCTGCTTCAATAATTTTAGGAAGTACTTCAAAGGCATCGCCCACTATTCCATAGTCAGCCGCTTTGAAGAATGGAGCTTCAGCATCTTTGTTGATGACCACAATTGTTTTGCTTCCATTCACTCCTGCCAGGTGCTGGATGGCTCCAGAAATCCCAATAGCGATATAAAGATTAGGGCGAATGGTCAACCCGGTTTGCCCCACATGTTCATGATGCGGGCGCCAACCAATATCAGCAACAGGGCGCGAACATGCAGTGGCTGCCCCAAGTTGTTTGGCAAGTTCCTCGACCATTTCCCAATGCTCCGGGCCTTTCATTCCGCGTCCTGCTGATACTACTATTTCTGCTTCACCAAGCGGTACTCCTTCTTTCGATTCCGTTTTCACTTCAAGCACTTTAATTCTGGGTTGCCCCAAATCAGGGTTGAAAGTTTCAACTGTGGCAACAGAGCCATCGGATGCAATGGCAAATGAATTTGGCAACACCGTAATAACTTTTTTTCCGGTGCTCACATTTACCTCCGCAATGGCTTTTCCGGAAAACACATTTTTCTTCACAACAAAACCTGAGCTTAAGTCGGGAAGAGATATGGCTCCCGGGACAATACCCGCATCAAGTCTTGCCGCTACCCGTGGCGCCACCAGTTTTCCTGCCTCGTCATGCAGAAAGATGATGACTTGTGCGTTTATGTTTTCGGCAGCCGCAATGATGAGCCGGGTCATCTGTTGGGAGTCAGAAGTATTTGCACCGGAGTGAAGAACTTTTTTAGCACCGGCAACTCCAAGTCCACCATCTCCTGAAATAGAGCCACAAGTAATTGCTACTACTTCAGTACCCAATTGTTTGGCGAGTGCGGCACCATAGCTCACCACTTCGAAACTTGACTTTGGAAATTTTCCATGGTGGTTATCTGCAAAAACTAGAACCATGTTTTATAATGTTTTGGAGATGGATAAATGATGTTAGAGTTTAAATAGCTTTGGCTTCATTGTGAAGCAGCCCAATCAATTCACCTGCATTTTCCGGCAGGATGTAATGGCAGGATCCCTTGGCGGGTGGCAAACTGAATGAGGTAACATGTGTGGATGGCAAATCGGTTGTTGATGAAATTACGCTCAAAGGTTTTGCCCGTGCAGCCATTATTCCCCTCATATTTGGGATGCGTTGTTCCGCCATTCCTTTTGCAGCACTGAGAACAAATGGACCAATCACCTCCACCACTTCTTTACCTCCGGGAATTTCACGTTCAATAATGGCCGCACCATTTGCAATATCAACTTTTGTTGCCAGTGCGATGTAAGGAAGATCCAACAATTCCGCTATCATTCCCGGTACTACCGAACCGTTGTAGTTGATAGTTTCTTTTCCGCAAAAAATGGCATCGAAACTTTTGTCTTTGGCATAGGCTGCAATCTGTTTGGCAACAAAAAGTGAGTCGGTTTCTTCGGCATCTACTCTTACCGCATCATCGGCACCAATGGCAAGTGCCTTCCTGATTACTGGCTCATAATCGGCACTGCCAACAGAAATTATTGAAACAGAACCACCCAAAGCCTCCTTGATTTCAAGAGCGCGTACCAGCGCGTACCATTCATCATAAGGATTTACAATGAATTGCACTCCCGCCTCATTAAACCTTGTGTTATTGTCAGCAAAGGAGATTTTTGAAGTGGTGTCCGGTGCCTTACTTATGCATACCAGTATTTTCATTGTAAATGAATTTTTTCGGGGCGCGAAAGTAGGAATGTTTACGGGTGCGATTTGCCCGGGATCAGTGGCATTGGGAATGCCTTTTCATGATGAACGGTTTGTCCATCATTTGTGGCAAAAAACCGCAAACAGCAGTCAGGGTATTTGCATTTTGGGCGCATTAAAATTTAGTTCAGACAGAAGAAAAATCAAATCAGTCGAAGAAAACCATACTTTTGCCGGGTTCAAAACTCTGCAATAGTATTTCACGCAACACCGCGCATTGAATGGCGTTAACCATCCACCCTATACAGCAAAGCGTGCGAAGTATTTACAACCAGGTGCTGGAAGAATTGACCGGCACCAATAACAGCGTTGTTGTCTTTGCACACTTTGGAGATTTCACCTCCGCCAAGGTGGACCACGCTTTTCGTACCGTAGAAGATTCCCTTGCCGAAAGAGGCCTAAGACGCAGTACGGTCAAAAGATTCTGCAACGTTCTTATCGAAACATTGCAAAACATTACCAAACATGCTGCACACGATAGCGAAGGGCGATCTCATTCCTTTACAGTGGTGGCTGGAAATGATAAAGAGGAGAGACTCATTTGCGGAAACCTGGTGATGGCCAGTGAAATGGAACGCCTCAACAAAAGGATAAGCCAACTGAATGCTATGAGCACTGCCGAAGTCCGCAAACTTTTTATCGAAACCTTGTGTAATGATGATTTCAGCTCAAAATCAGGTGCTGGCCTTGGGCTGATGATGATTGCCAAAAAACTGGAGCACAATATCCGATTCGAGCTAACCAAACTCAACGATAAACTCGGCTACTTCAAGATTGATCTCGCTGTACCGCATTGAATGTTTTTACATTCGCTCGGTAAGATTATGCTCTTTTTTCCAAACTCATTTAAACCTGATCGCAAGTGCCCGCCAGATTCGATTTAGCACGTCAGCATGTTTCCGAAATTTTTTCCCAACAGTTTCAATCTGAAATTGTTTATCACACTTATGCTCACACTTTGTCCGTTCTTCTTGTGCTGGATAAACTATGTGCCGAGGAGAAAATATCAGACCAGCACTGGCATTTATTGAGGCTTGCTGCTCTTTTTCATGATTGCGGTTTCAGCGTGCAGGGTGAAGAACATGAGGCACACAGCGCTGTATTGGTCTCGAAGTTTATGATGGAACACAACTACACTGAAGAAGAAACACAACTGGTGAAGCGTTGCATTATGACTACTGCGCTTGTGGACGAACCGGACGACTTGTACGAACAAATTCTTCGCGATGCTGACCTTCACTACCTCGGAACAACGGATTATTTCAGGCAGGCGGATTTGCTTCGAAAAGAATGGGAAGCCACTGCGGGAAAAGTGATGAGTGACAAAGAATGGTACAGTACCAATCTTGATTTTTTCAACCAACATTCTTACTACACCGCATCCGCCAAAAAGCTGTACGATGCACAAAAGGAGATAAACTTCCGCGAGATTACTTCCCGTCTTCAATCCATCGCTCCATGAAGCTTTTTTTTCTGCTGGCTCTATCTGTTTTGTTTTTTTCCGGGTGTTCTGAAACTTCGAATTTGGAAGGAAAGCATCCTAACAAATTCAGTGATTCACTTCTTGTAAAAATTTACACGTTGGCTGATGAGCGTAGATCGGACGAACTTTCTGTTTATCTGAATTCGAAAATGTCGTCATACAGGAAGGAAGGTGTTCTGGCCTTTGCATCTTTTGGTGAAGCAGCTCAATTTGATAAGATCATTCCTCTGCTCCATGACAGTGTGATGGAAGTTCGGTTGGCAGCAGTCTACACTCTCGGACAATCACAAAATGAAAATTCACTCGATGCGCTTATGGGGAGCTTTTTACTTGAACCTGATGAAATGGTGCGCGGCCAGATTATAGAGTCCATAGGCAAACAAATACAGGCAGGCATTAAGAACAAGGCTGATGTTGAATTGCAGAAGAGAACAAAAAGTTCCATCATTGATTTTAGTCTTGGATTGAATTTGAGAACAGATGCTGAGAAGAACGGATGGGCGAGGGCTCTTCATTGGCTTCACCGGTCAGGTGCATTTGATGATGCCCTGATGGATAGGCTGGGTGAAGTGTTTTCGAAAGCAAAGGGAGAGACACGATGGTTAAGCGCGATGGCAATGTCGCGTTACACGGGTACATGGTTCGATGTGCATGGTGACGAAGTTTATTCGTGGGTGACAAATGAAACAGACCCACTGGTGACGGCAATGCTCATGGCTATTCCCGGCAAAATGAATAACGACAGTAGCAAGACTATTCTGCTTGCCAACCTGTTTGACATGAAGAACGATCCTGCCGTGCGAATTGCTGCCGTGCGCGCTTTAGGAAAACAAAAGAGCACTCAAGCCGCAGAACTATTACCTGCTCTGGAGGATGCAAACGACCAAGTGGTTCTTGAAACATTGGGTGTACTGAAGCAACTGGATTGCTCGCAAATCATTGATACTATTCTGGACAAATCCAAAACCCGCGGCCCGCAGATTAAAGCGGAAGCACTTGCCATTGCTTTATTCAATAGAAGCGAAACAGCTGCTACGGAATTGAAGAATGAATTAGGCAAAGCCACTCGTGTCATTGACAAAACATTTTACATCCGCGCTTTTGGAAATGCAACGGATGAAAAAACAATTCGCGAAAATGTTGTTCCTTATTTGAATGAAGTTCATCAACCCTCGCTCTCATCTGCTGCTGCGGATGCACTGGCTGCTTTTGTTTCAGGAAAGAAGGGTGAAATAGATTTTTCGGATGTGATTCATGATGCTTTCACACATGGCGATGCTGGAGTTATGGCTGTGTTTGCCACCATGCTTTACGATGAAGGAAATAATTTCAAAGCGAAAGTTCTGGACACAAAGTTTCTGCATGATGCCTTACCAAAACTTCCGCTGCCCAAGGAAATTGAAACTTACAACGAAATTGTAAAGGCCATCAACTATCTGGAGGATAAAAAACTGGAACCGGCAAAGGCGGCCTTCAATCATCCCGTTGACTGGAACCATGTAAAGACCATTGATGCAAAACAGCGCGTGGAGATTTCAACCACACAAGGAAAAATCATTGTTCAATTGAATGTGGAAGACTCCCCGGGTTCGGTTTCCAATTTCCTGAAGCTGGCAGAACAAAAGTTCTTTGACGGCAAAATCTTTCATCGGGTGGTTCCCAATTTTGTGATACAGGCTGGTTGCCCTCGTGGTGATGGTTGGGGAAGCACCGACTACACCATTCGTTCTGAGTTTGGCTTGCACAATTATTCAACAGGTGCTGTGGGAATGGCTTCGGCAGGGCCTGACACTGAAAGTTGCCAATGGTTCATCACTCATTTACCCACACCACATCTGGAAGGCCGCTACACCATTTTCGGATACGTGGTGGAAGGAATGGATGTGGTGAACAAGATTGGAATTGGTGATGAGATTCTTTCCGTCAACATTCTGTGATTAAGGGCAGCTCTAAAAGCCCCTGGTACTTCGTAATGCCAATTTTCCAAACTCCTCATCCCGATACATCGGGACTCCTTTGAAAAATCCGCATGCCTCGTCTTTGGGGTTTTGAGAGATGCCCTTAAGTCTTCTGCTTCTCCCTTCTTGCAGCCGGAAAAAGAATGTTGTTCAATATCAATCGGTATCCGGGTGAAGTGGGGTAGAGGTTTAAGTCAGTTGGAGGATCTCCAACCAAGTGACGATAGTCTTCGGGGTCGTGGCCACCATAGTAAGTCCACTGCCCTTGACCAAGCTCACCATGAATGTATTTGGCATTGTTCAGGGATTTTGTTTCTCCCATAATGGTAACATTGGATTTCATGAATTGCTGTCGGAACGATGTGGTTTGCCCCATAAATCCTTTTATCACTTGTGTGTGATTTTGTGTAAGGATGGTGGGGACAACATCCCACTTGGCGGAGAAATCAAACAAGGTAAAGAAATCTTCGAGTTGCGAAATTTTTCCATGATCATCTGTTCCATCAAGATCACTAAACTCATACACCATTGGATCTTTGTCGAGGCGATAATCCTTGAATGCAAAGCCGGCATCGTAGTTAAGTTTTGATTGTGCCTGCGGGTCGCTTGCATCACCATCAAAAACGGATTCTACTATGTCCACACCTTCTGCTGCAAGTGCAATGTCATACGAATCGGTACCGCTGCACATGGTGAAAAGAAAGCCGCCACCCAGCACGAAGTTGCGGATGTTCACTGCCACATCGCGCTTCATTTCCGAAACTTTGGAGTAGCCAAGTGATGCGGCAGTGGCCTCCTGCGAGCGCACTTCTTCCTGGTACCATGCGGCATTGCGGAAGCTGCGGTAAAACTTTCCGTATTGCCCGGTGAAGTCTTCGTGGTGCAGGTGAAGCCAATCGTATTTATGCAATTCCATGTTGATCACCTCAGTGTCGTAAACAATGGTGTAAGGAATTTCGGCATAGGTGAGAACAAGCGTCACGGCATCGTCCCACGGTTGTTTTCCCTGCGGGGAATAGACCGCTATTTTGGGAGCGACCTCCAACTTCACGCGTTCCATGTTTACTTCCGGATCGGCTATCTCATCATAAATCTGTGCGGCCTGCACATCGGCAATTACCTGAAAACTTACTCCGCGTATGCTGCACTCGGTGGATATGTCGGGGAAGTTGGCACAGAGGAAACTGCCGCCACGGTAGTTGAGTAGCCATTCAATCTCTATATTGTTTTGCAGCACCCAGAAGGCGATGCCATAAGCCTTCATGTGGTTCACCTGGCTGTCGTCCATGGGAATGAGGATGCGGCTGGCGTGTATGGATGTAAATCCGCTGAGGAAAAGGAGAATGATGATGATTTTACGCATAGTGTATTGTAACGAAAAAACGTGTGGGCAAGTTAGCAAGAACCATTCCGGCTGAAATCACAAGAGTCGTGAAGATGGAATGGGGGAGTGTGGAAAGTGCCGGTGCTGCTAGGATTTGGCTTACTCCACTGCCCTGTGCAATTTCTCCACGGCCTGCCTCACCAGGTTGGATGCAGTAAGATCACTTTCCGAAGTCTCATTGATGTCCTAAATACTCACAAAGTGAGCCTTGAAGATTTTTTCAAGTTGTGAAATGTTCGAAGTTTTGGGGCTAGCGGGCAAGGTGCGGTGGTGCCAATGCCCAACCAAACGGTGTTGCCTGTGAGGGTCATGCGCTGGGTGTTGCTTGTAAAGAAATTAATGGGCTGTGGGTTCACCGTGTTTTGGTGCATTATGTTGAGGGGGATAGTGCTAGCACCTGTGGCTCCGAACCATTCAGTTGTTGTAATCAAGTTTCCTTGCGTATTCCAGTCTGGTGGGTGTGTATAAGCAAGTGTGGTTGCAAACAGTATTGCAACAAAAGTTGAAAGGATATTTTTTTTCATAATGTCAATTTTTTATGAGTTTAAATACTTGTTTTTTTGATTGAGCCGGGGACAATAGCTCGAGAAAATAAAGCCCCTGCGAAAACTGGGACAGATCAACAAGGTTGTCGCCCAATCCGAAACGAAACGATGAAAATGGCATACCGGAACTATTGTAGAGTGTACAAAGTTCTGGCTGCATAGTAAGATGGAGTGAATACAAATTGCCATTCAGTCTGGCGAGTTTGTCGGCCATCCCGACTTCATGAACGGATGGATTGACTGCGCATTCAGCGTTAGTTGAAAGGCAGACATCGTCAATGTAGTAATAGCCACCGCCTGAAGGAAATTCTGAATTGTTTACTGCTTCTGTCATGCTATCATCAAAGAAATTTCCAATTGCCAAATGAGTGTACGCACTGTCAGCCACAAAATTTCCTGAAAGCAAAACCCATTCAGAAGTATCAGAAACTAGCTCTTCATAATACCATTGTGAGTAATTTGGGATAGGCAAAGGGTCGCCATTGAGATAGTCATACTGCTCACCATTGGTGCATAGAAATATGCCAAGGTTGTTGCACGAATAGGTCGACCAGAAATAACCACAATAGGCATTTGAGACGTACATTGAGAAATAATAAGTAGTCCCAATATCTAATGGCTGGTGAAACTGACATGCCATAAATTCTCGATAATTGGGTACTCCATTACCAAGACAGCCATAAAAGCCTGTATACCCACTACCAGAATGAGCCTCCTGATAGCCAAATCCATTTGATGGAACATCTATCTGTTGATTATCAAATGTCGTTCCTGGTGAACAAGCATTGTGATAATCCGGTGAACCATTCCATGAAATCCACCCAGTTGTATTCTGGATGAGGCCAATGGTATTTGGACATTCAGAATAATTTTCAAAGTCAGGGTTTGGCAATAGATTTTGTGCTGTACTCACATGAGCAAGCAATCCAAGAATAGTGAATGTTGTGTATTTCATCGGTTTTGTATTTGTATTCACTTGTAAAGTTAGAAGTGTGGCGGAGGGAGGCCCCGATTAAAATCGGGGCCAGGTCTTTACTGCGGTGCTCCACCATTAAATTCGACATTTGAGGTGCAACAAACTAAACGGGCCGGTGCCCTGCAGTTGGTTGCTCATATCAATACCTACAAACCCGGCCGTGCTCACCGGCCACACCACATTAAGGGTTGGGTTTGCAGTGCCATCGTTTATGCGCAACCT
>JAWXCI010000035.1:0-27412 GCA_034408895.1 Flavobacteriales bacterium | reverse complement strand
TGCTAACGAATCGGAAATAGTTGCTAACGAATCGGAAATAGACACTGACGAACCGAAAATAGCTGCTGAGGTATCGGAAAGAAAAACTGAAGAACCGGAAAATGTTGCTAGGCATCAGGATGATGCTGCTTAAAGAAAGTTACGGAATACAAACCATTTTGCGCATGCATAAACACCCTTAAAAACTTGCCCTACTATGGCCTCATCTAAACATCAGACACAAATGCAAGTAAACTATTGCTTCAAGAGTTGGCTATCATGGCTCCGAAAATGAAGGGGCCAGCTGAAAAGCAATAAGAGGCTGTCTTAAAAGGCCTCGGAAATGATCGGACAGCTTACTCGAAGTCCCATCCCTCCCCTTTGGGAAGGGGAGGGATGGGACAAAACGTGTGTTGGGCAACATTCCCCCACATCCAGTTTCTTTTTTGTTGCCAACTCCAAGAAGAATAAATGCTGAACAAACGCACCTTTTAAGACGTCCGCTTTTTTAGTGGGCTTTTTCTGTGCGGGGAGGGGCGGTTATGAAGATGGGTACGATGGAGTAAAGGAGATGGAAATATATCAGGGCAACGTTTCACCTTTCGATGCAGTCAATCACCTATCTCAGGTTTGCATGCGCATACTTTAGTTGAGAATGTTGTATCTCTGCCCCACCTTCTTTTTAACCAGATCAAAATCATGAAGTACTTCAAGCACACTGTTTTTCTGCTCGCATCATTGTTCACACTTGATATAAACGCTACACATATTGTGGGCGGTGAAATGACTTACCAATATCTGGGCACCAGTCAATATGAAATTACACTAAAGATTTACCGCGACTGCGGGCCGGACAATGTGAACATGACCGGTTTCGATGATCCGGCATACATCGGGATTTACGCTGACAATAATTGGCAACAGACACTCAGCATTCCACTCGCAACCGCTACCGTTACACAAATTCCTTATGGCATTGAGAATCCGTGCCTGGTGCTTCCTCCCGATGTGTGTATCGAAGAGTGTATCTATATCATAACCGCCACACTTCCACTTAATGTTACAGGATACGATTTAGTGTATGTGCGCTGCTGCCGCAGTCCTGCTATTATCAACCTCAATATCCCGGAAGACCAAGGCATGACATGCCACACGCATGTGCCCGGCTCAGCAGAAACAACTGGCTCCAACAGCAGTGCAGTTTTTACCAACATTCCTCCTTCGTTGTTTTGTGCCGATCATCAATTCACCATGGATCATTCGGCCACCGATCTTGATGGTGACTCTCTCTCTTATGAATTTTGCCTGCCATTGCACGGTGCCGATGCATTCAATCCCCAACCCACACCATTGGCTACCTGGGTGCCGATAGGTGTAACCTGGGCAACGGGCTACAATGACCCTTATCCCATAGAATCCAGTCCTGCGTTCTCTATTGATCCTGTTACAGGATGGCTCACCGGTACACCAACACTTGCCGGGAAATTCGTCTATGCCATATGTGCCACCGAGTGGCGCGATGGTGTTCCCATCAATGCTATAAAGCGTGATTACATGATACAAGTGCTTCCCTGCGCCACGGTTTTTATTGCAGCCATTCCTGTCATAGAGCCTTGCATTGGAATGACCATTGATTTTGTCAACAACAGTATTTCTGCCAATGACTTCTGGTGGGACTTTGGGGTGGAAGAAATTGAAACGGACACCACATCGCTCTTCGAACCCGAATACACTTTTGCTGATCCCGGGCTTTACACTATTACACTCATAGCCGAACCTGGAGCCACCTGTTCCGATACGGCCACTCAAACCATTGCGGTATATCCTCCGCTGGATGGAGAGATATCGCTCACGGATTCTTATTGTGAGGATGGACAAATGTTTTTCGATTTTGATTTGAGCGGCAGTTATGATAATGAGGCCACATTCTTCTGGGATTTTCCAGCCGGTGCAAATCCTGCTTCAGCAACGCTGGAAAATCCAACGCCATTTGGCTTAAGCACTGCCGGCATTGCCAATGCTCAAGTCACTATTGTAAACCATAATTGTGAGTTGGACCTTGTCCAGCAAATTGATGTACCCATCTTGCCCGTTGTATCTATTGGCGTGGGTTCTGAACCTTGTTCGGGTTACATCATTTCGTTTGAAAACAATTCTGAAAATTGCCAGTCAGGTTCCTGGGATTTCGGATTGCCAGGAAACGGAGATACAAGCACAGCATTGGAACCTGTTTTCACTTATCCTGAATACGGAACGTTCACAGCCACCTACACTTGTGCTGATGCCAATGGATGCAGCGATTCACAATCCATAGAAGTTTGGGTGAGTGATGAGAATCCACTGGAGCTGACATATAACGTTAACGAACCATTGGTCTGTGCAGGTGACTCCGCGTTTGTTTTCCAGTTTACGGGAGCAGGCATAACATCGTTGTGGTGGGATTTGGGCGATGGCGGAACTGACACCACAGAACAAGTCATTTATACTTATGATGAAGAGGACAGTTATCTTGTTACGCTTACCATTTACAACGAAGTGTGCGATGTGACGGAAACCACCGTCTTCGAGGTGGAGTACGGGGACTTCATCCCTGATCTCGACCTGCGTATGCCCAACATCATTTCAACTAACAGCGATAACAAGAACGAACGCCTGCGTCCTTTCGATCCTCACGAAGACGAACTGCTGATAGATGGCAAAACCGTTTTTGACTTATTGGATTTTTTCTCACTCAAAGTTTACGACCGATGGGGTGTGCTCATGTATGAAAGCACAAACAAAACCGGATGGGATGGTCATTTTAACGGAGATGATGTTTCAGCAGGAGTCTATTACTACTTAGTGGAATACCGTATTCTTTGCCACACCGAAACCATCAGCCACGAAGGATATGTGCATGTGGTAAGGGATAAAAATTAAGAACGTTCCCACAGCGGACGGACATCCAGGACGGACGGGCTAGTATCGGGACGCAATTGACTCACCCCTGCCCACTCTTTATTGGAAACTGCCAGCTGCATACTGCTTAGGCTTACTGCGTAACGCCTACTGCCAACTGCCTACTGCTCTTACTGCCTACTGCTTACTGCCTCCTCACAACGTTATACACAAATGTTCATAACTGATGTTGATGCGAAGTGAACAAGTACACGCGTCAAAATTTGTTTCCGGAAATACGATGCACATACGTTTGTGCCACAATTCGATTCGATAGACGGATTGTCCTTAAAATCCACATCGGTGGAACAGGTTTGAGAGACAAACTATAACAAATTTGGAAACAAGCTTGCGGCAGTTAAAGCAAGCCACATCGGAACGGTGAAAGCCGTAATGATGGTTTCAGAAGTCACATTGAATGTCGCAAGACAGGAAATGCTGACGGAACAGCAGAAGGGGGCAACCCCAGAGGCGGCCTGAAAAGGCGGATGCAGTTGGCCAACAGAGTTAAACCATTCCGCAAGGAATAGTGAGACAACGAGAAACTAACACGCACAAAAAACTGAAACAGGTAGCAACACTTGCTGTAAACCTTCCATCCATGTCCTGTGAGTCATTCAAGTCTGTGAAATCCGGTGTGGATTTTTTATTTCTACATTTTCTTGATGATTACTTGGCTTGCTTGCGGATAGTTTTGCGCCATGCTATTGCCAGCTCAATCCCTGTCATCAACCAAAGCGGAAACCATGCTTCCCGTCATGGAAACTTTTTACACCATACAGGGTGAAGGATTTCATGCCGGTACCCCTGCGTATTTCATCCGGCTGGGAGGTTGCAATGTGGGCTGCACCTGGTGCGATGTAAAGGAAAGTTGGGAGGCTGACCAACATCCTTTGATTACGGTAAAACAATTAGTGAAGGATGCAAAAAAATCGGGAACGCAAATAGTGGTTATCACTGGTGGCGAACCTGCCATGTACGATTTAACGGAGTTAACACAGGAATTGAAACAAAAAGGGTTGTTGGTTCACATAGAAACTTCAGGTGTTTATCCTTTAACCGGAGAATTCGATTGGGTAACATTCTCACCTAAGAAATTCAAACCCCCACATCCTTCCATTTATAAAGAGGCCGATGAACTGAAAGCCATTGTCTACCACAAGTCTGATCCTGAATGGGCACTGAAACATTCATTTGAAGTAAAGCCTTCGTGTCTGCTTTTCCTTCAACCCGAATGGACAAAACGCGAAGAGATGATCAAAGTGATTCTTGATTTCGTCCGAACACACACTTCATGGAGAATTTCTGTTCAGACACATAAATACCTTGGAGTGGATTGAATGGATGCTTTTCCCGAACATCGTCAAATGCTTCTGACTTTACTCGTGGGATTAGATTAGTATAAGATTCTGTTTGGCTGACTGACTAGCGCTAGTCCAAAACGACTCTGCATTACCTTTTATTAAAAACGAGTCTCACCGTTCTCATAAAAAACCCACTGGTATTGTCGTGGGTAATTGAATTTTATGAGATGAAACTTTGTTTCTTAAAACAGTCTGCGTTTTGCGGAAAAGTCTGCAAGAAATCAGGGAGCAACTCAACTGAGGTCATCAAAGTTGACATCACCAACAGATGCGCCTTCTTCATCGCGTTTGCGTTGACGATCCATTGGGCCGTCATCAGGAAAATTGCCGGTGGCCTTCAGTTCGCTGATTTTGGCAATGGCTTCATCCAACCCTTCAGTAAATTTTCCGAAGTCCTCTTTGTATAGGAAAATCTTGTGTTTCTCGAAACTGAATTGACCTTCGCCTTCAATCCTCTTTTTGCTTTCGGTGATGGTCAGATATAGGTCGTTGCCTTTGGTGGTTTTCACATCAAAAAAGTACGTGCGTTTGCCTGCGCGAATTGATTTTGAGAAAACATCTTCCCGGTATTGGTCTTCCATTTTGGGTGTTTTTGGTTAGAGCGGTTGCAGCCAAATGTAGAATTCTCTGACATCCAGCCCAAAATTATTTTTGGAACCTGGTTTCTTGTGGAGTGAAATCATAAATCGAGGCGAAACAAAAGCCCGGGTTTATCATCTTCCTGGCACTCCGGATTTTCCATGACCTGTACATTTGCCTCGCAAAAACAAATACAAGACAAATGAAAAGATCACTTACTACTTCGCTGCTTATACTGGGTGGAGTAATCGTTGCCATATTCGTAATTTTTTACCTGTGGGCTGCCGGAGTGCGGGACAATGCCGTGGGCAAACAGGAAACAGTGAATGAAGGATGGGCCAATGTCCAGGCGGCTTATCAAAGAAGAGCTGACCTTGTTCCCAACCTGGTGAACACCGTAAAGGGTGCAGCCGAAAATGAAAAACAAATTCTGATCGAAGTAACAAAAGCCCGTGCAGGAATTGGCACAGCAAAAACTCCGGGTGAACTTGAGGCTCATGGCGCAACTATCAATCGCGCAATAGCCATCGTATTCGAAAGATATCCTGAAGTAAAAGCCACTCAAAATTTCGCCATGCTCCAATCTCAACTGGAAAGCACGGAGAACGGTGTTCGTACTGAACGCAATCGCTACAACGAAACTGTTAAGGAATACAACACTTATATCCGGGGAACATTTAAGCGGATGGCACTGCGCATGATTGCCGATGAAGAAGACAACCTCATTAAACGTGATCCATTCGAAGCCAAAGAAGAATCACAGGATGCACCTACGGTTGATTTTTCTGACATCAACAAGAAACCGGCAGCAGCCGATTCAACAGGTAAATAATTCTCCGCGGCCAACTAATTTTTCCAACACATGATTGCGGACGAAGTAATAACCCCTGCTGTGCGCAGCCGAATTGAATCAGCAATCAGGCAAGCTGAAAAGGGGACTTCTGCTGAAATCCGTGTACATATTGAAGATGAATGCAAAGAAGATGTGCTCGATCGTGCAGCGTACATTTTTGCGGATTTGAACATGCATAAAACAAAACTTCGCAACGGAGTATTGATTTATGTAGCTGTTGAACACCGCAAACTCGCCATCCTTGGCGATGGAGGAATCAACGGCCAGGTTGAGAATAATTTCTGGCAATCAGTGCGCGATGCAATGATTGAACATTTAGCAAAAGATCAAATTGAAGCAGGTGTGATGAAAGCCGTGATGTTGGTTGGCGAAAAAATAAAAGCTCTGTTTCCGTTTCAGGCTGGGGATATAAATGAACTTTCGAATAGCGTAACCACAGGTAAAAGCAGCAACAATTCCTGAGATTACATTCACCTTGAATCACTTCTATAAAAATCGTATTTTTTTCTTGTTGATGATGTTGTCATCAACATTCTTATTTGCTCAAAAGCCCGGGCAGGAATGTTTCCCTGAACAACAGACGGATCAACTGGTTTATGATGTTGCAAATGTTCTTGCCGATGCGGATGAGAAAGCAATGGAAAATCTTTTGCAGGAATTTGCAAGGAATACATCCAACCAAATAGTGGTGGTTATTGTTCCCGATCTGTGTGGAATGAATCGTGCCGATTTCGCAATTGAACTTGGTGAAGCATGGGGCGTTGGCCAGGCAAAAAGTGATAACGGTGTCGTGGTACTTATCAAACCAAAAACAACCGATGAAACTGGCAAGGCATTTATTGCGGCAGGGCGCGGTTTGTCCTCAGCCATCCCCGCTGTGGAAGCTCATCTCATTGTAAACAACGAGATGATTCCATTTTTTCAGCAGAACAATTACGCAGGCGGAATCAACAAGGGATTACAAGTGATTATGGATCTTTCAATTGGTGCTTACGATTTCAATACCTATGCCGGACAGCACAAAGAAGAAAAAGGAAAGTCGTGGGTCTCGTTTATTTTCATTGCCATTGTTGCCATCTTTTTCCTGGTAGCAAGAGGAAGATCGGTGAGCACTTATGCCAGGAGAAACAACCTGGGCTGGTGGGCCGCCTGGTTGTTAATGAGCAGTGCGGGCAATCGTCACGGTGGATTCTTTAATAACTTTAGTGGAGGAAGCGGGGGATTTCGCAATTCCGGATTCGGTGGTTTTGGTGGTGGAAGTTTTGGTGGCGATGGAGCAGGAGGGGAGTGGTAGATTAATTGACAAAAGGCAAAAAGCAAAAGGCAATGAGCAATGAAAGGCTGATAATTACGCAATACGAATTACGGTATGTGTGTACTTCGTAATTCGTCATTCGTAATTCTTCTTTGATGAACCATGCTAACCATCCTCAACATCATCCAGGTAATTATTATTTTAATTTGGACAGCCACCATTGGAACCATCGGAATAATTCTCTTACTTATTACCTTGAGTCCACAATGGGTGATGCTTCTTTCTGGCAAGTATTTGTGGAGTCCTGTTGTACTCTTGATCAGCGGTGTGAGGGTTAAAGTTTTGGGATTGGAAAACATTGACAAGAAAATAAACTGCCTTTATGTCTCCAACCACGAATCCCATTTTGACATTGTTGCCATCATGCGCGCATCACCTGTGCCGCTTTTTTTTATTGCCAAGAAGGAGTTGAAGAAGATCCCGTTCATGGGTTGGTATATGATAGCTATGGGAATGATTTTTATTGACCGAAAAAACAAAGAGAGTGCAATGCGCAGCATGAAGGCAGCAGGCGAAAAAATCAGGAAAGGAAAAAACGTGATCTCGTTTCCCGAAGGCACAAGAACAAAAACAGGCGCCATCAATTTGTTCAGGCGTGGAACTTTTATTATAGCAGAGGATGGCGGAATTCCCATTCTTCCTCTCGCTGTGAGTGGCGCCAGGGAAGTGCTGTCAAGAGGAAAATTCCGTATTAACCCAGGTACAATTCAAGTGAACTTCGGCAAAGTGATTCAGCCGCACGACTTCAACAATAAAACTGCAGATGAGCTTGCCAGCCATGTGCGCAATGTTGTTGTCGCGTTGAAAGCAAAGAACATGAGGCCAACTAATCCCGGTTGATACGGCATGGCTTATTCATTGCCATAGTCTTCGACAGATATTTTTGCCCCATTGAAAAAACTTCTCCTCATATTAATTACTGCCGCATCGTTTTGTGATGGCTTTACACAAGTAAAAAAAGAAAAACAAAGTGGGTTTAGAATACCTCCCGACAGAAAAAAAACCTGGGAGTACAAAGACACGGTTTGGTTGGTCAGCGGCTGGAAGCCCATTTCCTACCCCTACAAAAAATGGAAAATTGATCTTATTTTTGATGCACGTGCAACATTAATAAGCAATACTGCTGCACGTCTGGGCGGATTTAGAATTGGAATGGAACACCGCAGAGTACATCGCTTTGGAGTGGGGTTTTATGGAATTGCCAATGAAGTAATAGTTACTTCGCTCAAGGAAGTGGATGCTGAAATTGATACAGCACGACTCAACCTCTCTTACACAACTATCTTTTACGAAAGGGTTTATTATTTCTCAAAGCGATGGGAGTTAAGTTCGGCAATACATGCGGGAACAGGAAAAATTTCTGGAAGCTACCACCTCAAAGGCGCAAATGAATACCAGGATTTACCCAGGCAGCGGGTGTACCCGGTGGAAATTTCCACCTCTGGTTATTACAATATCACCTGGTGGCTGAGTGTAGGTGGTGGTGTTGGTTATCGCTTTCTGCGGGACACACCGAATGAAGCAGGACTCGTCTACAGCGCACCTGTTTCCATCGCCAAAATCAAATTCAAGTTTTTCAAACTCCTGAAAAGCATTCCCAACTCTGATGTGAAAGATGAATACTGACCAGGCCAAAATCCGCATCGAAAAACTTTCAGATGAATTAAACGAGCACAACCATAGGTATTATGTACTCAACCAACCCGCGATAAGCGATCATGAATTTGATTCGCTATTGAAGGAACTCGAATCACTCGAAAAAGATTTTCCGCAGTTCGCTTCCGATAATTCTCCGACCAAAAGAGTGGGAGGTGATATCACGAACAAATTTGAAAAGGTGAAACACAAGTATCCAATGCTTTCACTTTCCAATACATACAGCACGGAGGAGATTGTGGAATGGGAAGCACGAATTCACAAGACACTGGGAGTAAGTAACGATTTGTTTTCCGAAGACGGAGTGGAATACGTGATGGAACTGAAGTACGATGGCCTCGCAATTTCCCTCACGTATGAAAATGGAAAACTGTTGCGAGGAGTGACCCGCGGTGATGGCGAAACAGGAGAAGACATCACGCAAAATGTTCGCACCATCAATACAATTCCGCTAACGCTTCGCGGAAAGTTTCCCCAACAGTTTGAAATTCGTGGAGAAGTTTTCCTTCCCAAAAAAGAATTTGAACGCTTGAATAAGCAACGCGCAGAAGTGGGAGAAGAACTTTATGCGAACCCGCGCAATACTGCTGCCGGCACATTAAAACAACAGGACAGTGCAGATGTTGCAAAACGTGCCCTGGACTGTTATCTCTATTCCATTTATGGTGATGAACTGCCTTACGACAATCATTTCGACTCGCTCTTTCATGCAGCAGACTGGAATTTCAAAGTGCCATCGCACAAACAACGGCTGATTGAAAAAGCACATGACATTGATGGCATTGTTGCCTTCATAGAACATTGGGATAAGGCGCGACGCGATTTGCCTTTCGAGATTGATGGTGTGGTGATCAAGGTGAACAGTTTCGCGCAGCAGGAGGAACTGGGACTCACTGCAAAAAGTCCGCGGTGGGCCATTGCTTACAAATACAAATCAGAAGCTGCGTGTACTCGTCTCATCAAAATCACTTACCAAGTGGGAAGAACAGGTGCCATAACTCCGGTGGCGAATCTTGAATCAGTGGTGCTTGCTGGTACAACAGTGAAACGTGCATCGCTTCACAACGCTGACCAGATTGCCAGGCTCGACATACGGGAAGGAGATTTTGTATATCTGGAAAAAGGCGGTGAGATAATTCCGAAAGTGACCGGTGTTGAAATTGACCGAAGAGAAAAAGACAACGGCCCGCACCATTACATCATACAGTGTCCTGAATGCAAAACTGCATTGATAAGGAATGAAGGCGAAGCTGTTCATTATTGCCCGAACGAAGATGGATGTCCTCCGCAGATAAAAGGCAAGATGGAACATTTCATTTCGCGCAAAGCCATGAACATAGATGGGCTGGGTGCTGAAACCATAAATGGTCTTTACGACAAAGGACTGATAAAAAACATTGCGGACATCTACGATCTGAAGTACGAACAACTCATCGGATTGGAATTCGAAGTGGGTGATGAGTTTGGAGAGAATAGAAAGAAACGTTCGCTACAGGAAAAATCCGTGCGCAATCTTCTTGCAGGTATCGAAGCATCCAAACAAATTCCATTTGGGCGCGTGATGTTCGCTCTCGGCATTCGTTTCGTGGGGGAGACAGTTGCGAAAAAACTTGCCTTGCATTTTTCCAACATAGATTCTATCCGCAGTGCCTCATTCGAACAATTGGTAGAAGCCGATGAGATTGGAGATAAAATAGCCGAGAGCATCATTTTATGGTTTTCTAAAGAAGAACACACCAGCATTGTGCAGCGACTGCGCGCAGCAGGACTTCAATTTGCATCTGAACAAAAAGAAAAAACCACAGTATCTACAATACTTGCCGGAAAAACATTTGTAGTCTCCGGTGTCTTCCAACACTTTTCACGAGACAGCATAAAAGAATCCATTGAAGCAAACGGAGGAAAAATATCAGGCTCCATTTCCAAGAAAACAGATTTTGTTTTGGCAGGAGCCAACATTGGCCCTGAGAAAAAAAAGAAAGCGGAGGATTTGGGAGTGATGATTATTTCGGAGGAGGAGTATGTGGGGATGATTGGGTGACAACAACCACCACTCAACTCAAAGATTCACTTCCATTGGATAGCCGCATAGCATCACCTTTACAGCACCAAATCCAAAATCATGAAATCAAATAGTGTTCTTTTGATATCTATGGCCATGGTAACTGAAAGCATTGCCTTAGTCGCAAGCGAAGAAGGGAAACCTCCCGGTGGGGATGAACTGATTGTTGAGATTGATACTGGCGACACTCTATGGTTGTCGTGTAATGAATCGACAACTATTTATGCGACAGCAAGTGGCGGTTATGGTGATTACGACTATACCTGTCTAAACGAAAATGGTGACGATCTTTTTCCGCTATTTTCCAAATCACGCTAATCAATTCCAATGGACAACAAGTCAAAACCTGGAACAACATCCAACATCAACTCGAAACAAAACGAGAAGGACTTGCTGCAGGGAATTATCTTCTGAGAATAGTTGATGAGAAGGGCAGAGCAGAAGAATTGAAGTTGGTCATTGAATAGAGCCGCGCTCCGTGTTTTCAGTTCAATGAATCACGACCAACCTTTCAATAATATTCCCAACCTGGATTGAATACACTCCCGCAGGCCAATGCGCAGTTGAAACGATTACACCATTGTCCAAGGCATCAATGCCGGATACTAACACCCCCATTGAATCAAAGATGGTTACAGTCGTATTTGCATGAAAGGAAGTAATGTTCAATAACGCATCGCAGGGATTTGGGAAAACTTTAATACTTGATTTTTGAGTTTGCGTTTCAACATGCGTTACTTCATCCAGTGCACACTGGGGTCCATCGGAAACTTCATTCACATTAAATACTCCATCTTGCACCCACCACTCCTGCCAGTTGCCTCCATCGGCTGTCATCCAATCATTGAGGTCGAAAGAATTAGAACCGTTCACATCCGCATTCATGCGAAAAACATAAAGTGCATTTTGGTTCCTGTTCCAGGTCAATGGCAAATCTTCCGCGCATACTTCAGGTGTCCAGGGTTCATCGCAACCATGACGAAGAAAGTAGGCCCAATCATCATAGTCAGGATATTCGCCAAAGGCGCGGGCCATTCCAAATTCGTCAATGCACACAGCAACATATTCATTACATCCTATTCCCAACGCCTGCGGATAACCATCCGCAAAAATCCGTGCGAGAAAAGCCAAATGTCTTGCCCTGCGGTCGGGGTCATTGTAGTGCGTATCGGTGATAACATTTTCCAGAATGTTGTACTGTAAAAAATCTTGGTGACCAATGGTCATGTAGTTGTTGTATGGATTATCCAATGCTTCATCAGAATAAACGGTTCCGTTTTCTGCCGAGAAATAATGCCCACCCTGTATGGCGCTGCCGGCACTGGTTCCTCCAATCACGCCTTGCTTGATGTTGATGTGGTCGTTGAGTGCAACCTCAACCGAAGAATCTTTCCAGTAGTCCACATAATTCCATTGGTCGCCACCTGCTATGAATATTGCTTCAGCATTTTCAATTTGTGTAATCACGTATTCATCTTCGCTTGCAGTTGCGTTGTTGAACAGAATGGTCTCCACAGAATTCACATCCACTCCCAAATCAGAAAAGAGATACGAATTGTATCCATCTGCTCCGCTTGTCCGAATCACCAGTACATCACCGCCATTTGCTCTTTCCAGGAACCATTGCATGGCATTGTCGTTATCACCCCCTCCACCTGCCAGCACAATTCCAGGTGTGGGTTGAACAACAATATCTTCTACATCGCCTGTGAAGTAGGAGGTGTAGGATTGGGAAGCTAGCCTAAGCCCTGCAGCCAATGCGCCAAACATCAATATGTATTTCATCATTTCAAAATTTGAGTTACAAAGTTCTTAATTCTTTCTTCTTGCTCCTTGCTCCTTACTTCTTGCTTCTTGCTCCTTACTTCTTTTTTCTCTCACTCATCCCACCAAACTCTCGCCTGCATATCCACACTTCCCGGAAAATTCGGGTTCAATATCCTTTCGCTTTGCGGATAAATAAGTCTGCGTGGAATTTCTCCTGTTGGGTTTGAAGAACTGTTTCCATTGTCGTTCGGTTCCAGTTGAGGAAAGCTGGTTCTACGCCAATCATTCCAGCATTCGTGCTGAGTAAAAAGTGCTACATATTTCTGTTCCATAATGAGTTCCAAGTCGCTTTCAATGTTGCCGGAAAGTAGAAGGGACGACACAACATCATTCACATCATTATCATCTAAATCAATGAGCAGAAAACTTTCTACTTCATCGAAGGATGATTGAACAGCTTGTTGCAAAGCAGTTGCTGCTCCGCTCATATCGTCCATCCGAAGTAGGGCTTCAGCTTCTATAAATTTTTGTTCGGTGTATGAAATAAAATCCAAGGGAGAATTTCCCGAACCCTTAAACATTCCCACTTTGCTTTGACCTCCGGTAAATGGAATGATGTCAACGAAATATTCAAAGCGCGGGTCGGTCACTCCCATTACACCTATAAACTGTGGGTCAATTACCGCATAAGTGGTTGACACAAAAAAATCATTGATGGGATTGGCGTCTGTCGCTGTTCCTAAATAGTGGTAAGCGCAATCATCATTGAACGTTACGAATGATTCGCTCAATTGATCTAACGCAAGCTGAGCGGCATTGCTGTTACGATGTATTGTATGGATGTAGTAGCGAGCCTTTAGCGCATGTGCTGCCTTTTTCCACTGACTCAAATCACCTCCGTAAATCAAATCATCGGCACCGGGAGCAATGGGCGATTCTTCATCTAATTGTGCGATGGCCTCATCAAGAATACTTTGAATTCCAGAATAAATATCTTCCTGCGAATCGTATTTCGGATAAAGATTATCACCGCCTTCCAATGCTTCGGTGAAAGGCACATCGCCCCAGGTATCTGTAATGACTCCAATGCAATTCGCCATCATAATTTTAGCAATAGCGCTGTATGCCGGAGAGTTTTGCTCATCGGCTTTTTCAATGATGAGTTTGAGATTAATCATGGGGCCGCTATAAAAGTCTTCCCACGGATAGCCAACAAATAGCTCATCGGGATTGTAGTTCTCCATGAGTAATTCCTGGTTGTCCTGTCCTTGCAATTGTTGCGAAGCAATGCACGAGTAGCGGAAAAATCTTCCGGCCAGTGCATTGGCAAAATCACTTTGCGCGGAAGGCAAAAGCAGGTTCATAGTTACATCCGTAGGCACGTTCGGATTTTCGTTCAGCTCTTCCAGTTTGCAGGCGTTAAAAAGAAGCAAGCAGCAAATAGTAAGCAGCATGACTCGCCTTTTTAGTAGCGAGCAACAAGTAGTAAGAAGCATGATGGCTTTGGGTTCATTGGAAATTTTTGCTCTCATTGGTAGTACTGATTAGTGGTTTGATTGAGTGAGGCCAATTTTGATTTTGGAGATGTACGAATTGAGCATGCGCTGTTCCTCGGTCACCATCCTAAGAATGGATGTCACTTTGTCCTCAGGAATCCAGTTGCGCTCGGCCATTATCAGCAACTGGGTCTCCAATTCGTAACAAGAACCAAGTGCCATCTCTAAAAATATTTTTGTGTTCTTGTTCGAAGTGTGAGAATATCCCTCTGCAATATTTGAAGGGACGGAAACAGCGGCACGACATATTTGGGATGTTATACCATATTTTTCATTTGCAGGCATTGAAGCCGCCATATCATAGGTCCGCTTGGCAATCATCATCCCTTTCTGCCACATGATTAAGTCCTTAAAATTCTTAGTTCCTTTTTCCTGTTTCATTTTGATTTTGATTTTGTTCTTACTCCTTACTCCTTGCTTCTTGCTTCTTCCTTCTTGCTCCTTGCTTCTTCCTTCTTGCTCCTTGCTTCTTCCTTCTAAAACGCGGCTTTAAGCGCAAATCCAAAACTCTTCGTGTTTGGTGAATTAAAATAATCTCTTCCTATCGAATTCGCTGCTCCACTCAAATTGGTTTCGGGGTCAATGCCGGAGTAACTCGTCCACAAAAACAAATTGCGTGAAGTGAACGAAAGTGAAAGGTTGTCCATTTTCAATTTCTCAAAAACCTTTTTCGGAAAGTTGTAAGTGAAACTCAAATCGCGCAGGCGAAACCAATTCACTTCTTCTATCACTTCCTCGCTCACATATTGCAATGAGTAAAGACTATAGAAATTTTCATCCATCGGAATTGAAATAGTATTTGCTTCTCCACTATCCACATTCACACCCTCCCAAATCACTGATTCAGAATCGCGGTTCTCCGTATCGGCATGTGTGCCGTGGAAGAGCATTACGGCTTTTGTTCCGTTGTGCATGTATCCACCCATTCGAATGTCCCACAAAAAAGAAAGCGAGAAATTTTTCCAACCAATGTCGTTTCTCCATCCGATTGTAAAATCAGGATTGGGATTGCCCAGTAATTTTCGTTCACTGTCTTTTATGGGATAGCCGGTGTTATCAATTAGAATGTTTCCGCTCTCATCCCGCTGCCACGCTCCGCCATACAGCACACCAAAGGCTTCGCCAACAGCTACTACACTTTGAGTGCTTGCAAGTCCGTAAGATGGCAATGCAATCAAATCGGTTCCTTCAGAAAGTGATTCCACTTCATTTCTGTTGCGGGTAAAATTGACGGACGAATTCCAACTGAGTTTTTCTTTTCCGTTTCCTTCTTTGATGGTGCTGTTCAGCATAATTTCCCAACCACTGTTGCGAATGTTGCCTGCGTTGAAAACCGTTTCGAGATAACCGCTGCTGGCAGGAACGGGAATAAAAAGAATCTGGTCAACGGTGTTGTTGTTGTAATACGTCAGGTCGAGTTGCAGGCGGTTTTTGAAGAAGCGCAAATCCGTTCCTGCCTCGAAAGATTTCAAACGTTCTGGTTTCAAATCTGGATTAAAAACAAAACTCGAAGGCGCAAATCCAAGTTGGCCTTGTGGCTGTCCACTTTGCTCGTAATAGAACGAAGTGAGATAAGGAGCAGGCGCACCGTTTCCGGTTTCAGCATAAGAGACACGCAATTTCCCGAAGTCGAGTTTCTTCCAAACTTTCATTACTTCGGTGAAAACAAAACTTGAACTCACCGAGGGATAAAACACCGAATTGTTTTGTGAAGGAAGTGTGCTGAACCAATCGTTTCGTGCGGTGATGTCGAGGTAAAGAAAGCGGTCGTAACCAAAATTTATGTTGCCATATCCGCTCACAGTTCTTTCGTTCGAAAAATTATCATCAACCAGCAAATCAGCCGTGCTCACGTTGCTGATGTCGTAATAATTGTCAATCACAAAGCCAACTCCATCCATGTAGGCTTCCTGTTCTTTCACATCGTAAATGTTGTGACCAACCAATGCGGTGAATTCCAGTTTTTCAGAAAGCATAGTGTTATAGTTCACCACAAAATCATTGTTGAGTGAGCGGAAATGAATGTTGTCGACAAAAATTCTTCCGCCCAAATCTTTGAACTCGTTGCTCTGTTTGTCCCAGTATTCATGAATTCTGTCGCTGTACCAATCCACTCCTGTGCGATTGATAACTGACCAGTGCTCGCCCAGCGGAAGCGAAAATTCCAGCGCACCAATCAATCTATCCACTTCGTTGTAGTTGCCATTTTTGTTCACGCTCCAATAGGGATTGTCGTAGTTCGAAAAGAATGTTCGCTGCGTTCCATCTGGATTGATGTAGGCGGCTTCCACATCTTCAGCGTCATTCATTCCATTTGCAAAATCATAACTTGATGATGCGCGCATGAGGCCCAACATCACTCCGCTGAGGTTGCTGCCGCGTTGTCCGCGATTTGCTTTTGATGTGGTGTAGTTCGCAAGTCCACTCATTTTCAATTTTCCCCAAAGTGTTTGCGAAGCATTTAGTTTGATATTCGAACGTTTGAAATCGGTGTTCGGAATAATTCCAGACTGACGGGTGTTGCCAAGCGACAAGTGATAAGAACTGAATTCATCCCCACCTTCAAATGCAAGGTTGTTGTTGAGCGTAACTCCTGTGTTGAAGAAATCAAAAGCCTGGTCTGCAAAATTTTCACCGGAGAATTCTTCTCCCCAACTGAACTGTGAGTCATCTACAAATTCGCCAGTCGTTCCCTGCGACCAGCGCGTTTGTTTTTCGGGAAGTTTATTCACCTTATCAAAAAGGGTGGATGATGAAAATGTGATGGCACTTTTTCCGGCCTTGCCTTTTTTGGTGGTAATCATAACCACACCATTTCCCGCGCGATACCCATAAAGTGCTGTGGCAGCGCCACCTTTCAGCACAGATATGTTTTCAATATCGTCAGGATTGATGTCGAGTGCACGATTGCCCTGGTCGGTAAGGTTACTGCCGCGATAGCTGTTGTCAATGGGAACACCATCAATCACGAACAGCGGTTGATTACTGCCATCAATGGAACTGTAACCGCGAATCACAATGCTGCTGCTAGCTCCCGGAGAACCGCTCGATGAGGTCACTTGTACGCCAGCAACTTTTCCATTTAGTGCATTCACCACATTCGTTTCGTTGCTTTTTTTCAACTCGTCACCATTCACATCGGTGATTGCGTAGCCCAGTTTTTTCTTTTCTTTCTTGATACCGATAGCAGTTACAACTGCCGCGTCCAGTTCTACTGTTTCTTGTTCGAGTGCCACGTTAATGGTACTTCGTCCGGCAATGGCCATAGTGATTCGTTTGAAACCAAGCATGGAAAAAGTGAGAGAGTCGTTCATAAAGTTTTCCTTCGGAAGATTGATAGAATACTTTCCATCCAAATCCGTGTTGGCACCGCTGCGAATAGTTTTCGCCAGCACTTGCACACCCGGAATCGGCTGGCCATCGGCAGCGTCTGTCACTACTCCGCTCACATTACTTTGCGAAAACGCGATGGCGGAAATTCCAGAGAACAGGATGAATAAAATTATTTTCATGATTGAAATTTGTATTGGATGAAGCGCATGAAAGTTTTCTTTCAAGGAATTTCATTTCAAAAAGTGGAAATGGAAAAACACAACCCCGAAGGGTTACGAAACTCCTCCGGGGTTCCGCATGATTGCAGCGTTCGGCTAACAATCAAAAACAGGCTGCAACCCATAACGATGGATGGGTTTGAAGGGCAGCTTGCTGGTGAAACATGTTCCGCGTTTGCGATTCATGGGGCAATGATATGAACATCCGTTGAAATCAAAATTCTGTCATGTTAAATTTGAAGGAAACGGCACCCATTTGTAATGGTTGACGGAAAATTGGCAATGTTTGCACCCTAAAAAAATCAACATGAAAAAACTTTATGCCCTTCTTCTTACGCTTGCAACAATCACAAACATCCACTCTCAAATTATCTATAGCGAAAATTTTGACAGTGGGCAAATGCCTGCCGGATATGTGCTTTACAATCTTGACGGCCTTACTCCTGACGACCCCGACCTGGATACTATGGCCGACAGCGCATGGACAATAAAAACCATAACTACGCAAAGTTTTCCAGGAGGAAATTGTGCGTTTAGTGTGAGTTGGTATGTGGGTGATGAAGGCCCGAGTGATGATTGGATGGTGCTGCCGGAAATTTCTCTCGGAAGCAATCCATACCTCTCATGGTTGGGTTTGGCAATTACCAGCAGTGGAGATTTTCGAGACCAGTACCAGGTGTTTGTGTCTTCATCAGGAAGCGATATCGAAGATTACATTTTGCTCTCACCTGTTTTTGATACAGGAGCAGAAGGTGAATTGGATGTGCCTACGCAGCATGAAATCTCACTTGCGGATTTTGCTGGCGAAACAGTGAACGTTGCTTTCCGCAACTGGACGCAGCCATACAATGCAGATTTGCCAACCGGTCCCGGCAATGGTGGAAATGAATTGGCGATAGATAACATCACGTTGAGCGAAGGCCCTGTTTCGACTTTCGAAGTAGTAGAAAACGAATTCACCTTTTCCGTTTTTCCAAACCCAATGAATCAGTCATCCATTTTGAATATGGGAATTGGAACTTTTGATATTGTGCTTTTCAATTCATTCGGGCAGGAATTGAAACACTGGAGCAAGGTTAAGAATCAACTTGAGTTAAAGCGCGAGGGACTTGCAACGGGGAATTATTTGGTGAGAGTTGTGGATGAAAATGGAATAAGTCACGGAGCACAGTTATTGGTTGAATAGCAGCGCAACTGCCCTAGATTCATATCGTAGTTTCGCGCCCCTAAAAAAAATCCATGTTATCTGTTTCCAATCTTTCATTGCGCTACGGCAAGCGCACACTTTTCGAAGAAGTCAACCTACAGTTTATCCCTGGCAATTGTTATGGAGTAATAGGCGCCAATGGTTCCGGCAAAACCACTTTCCTGAAAATTCTTGCAGGAGAAATTGAGGCGATGACTGGTCAGATTCACATGGGTCCCGGTGAGCGCATGAGTGTGCTGAAACAAAACCACTTCGAGTTTGATGGTCATTCAGTATTGAACACAGTGCTGATGGGCAACAAAAAATTGTGGGATGTGATGAAGGCGAAGGAGACCATTTACGCCAACCCCATTTTCACAGATGAGGACGGAGAGAAAGCAGCAGAACTTGAAACACAGTTTGCCGAAATGGATGGGTGGAATGCGGAGAGCGATGCAGCGAATATGCTCAGCGGTTTGGGTGTGCGCGAAGACGACCATCACAAACTGATGGGTGAAATGAACGGGAAGGAAAAAGTGCGTGTGCTGCTTGCGCAGGCATTGTTCGGCAATCCGGACATCCTGCTTCTGGATGAGCCTACCAACGACCTTGATGTGGCAACGATTGACTGGCTCGAAAATTTTCTTGCAGATTTCCAGAACACGGTGATTGTGGTTTCCCACGACCGTCACTTTCTCGATGCGGTGTGCACCCACGTGGCTGATATTGATTTCGGCAAGATTCAATTGTACCCCGGCAATTACACTTTCTGGTACGAGAGCAGCCAGCTCGCATTGCGCCAGCGTGCCGACCAGAATAAAAAGACAGAAGAGAAGCGAAAAGAATTACAGGAGTTTGTGGAGCGCTTCAGTGCAAATGCATCTAAATCAAGACAAGCAACAAGCCGCAAAAAACTGCTGGACAAACTGGTTATTGAGAACATCAAACCCTCTTCAAGAAAATATCCGGGAATCATTTTCCGTCCTGAGCGTGAGTGTGGCGACCAGATTCTCAACATCGAAAACCTCTCGAAGAAGTCTGCCGATGGCGCGCAGTTGTTTGCAGATGTTTCATTCCGGTTGAGCAAAGGCGATAGGGTATTGGTGCTTTCGCGAGAGCGCAGCGCCATCACCATGTTTTTTGAAATTCTTGCAGAAAATGAAAAAGCCGATTCAGGTGAAGTGGAATGGGGCAGCACCATCACCATGGGCTATTTGCCAAACGACAATTCGAAATATTTCAATGCAGACGACAACCTGGTGGATTGGCTTCGGCAATATTCAAAAGACAAAGACGAAACTTATGTGCGCGGCTTTCTGGGCAAAATGCTTTTCAGCGGAGAAGAAGTGATGAAGAAATCGAACGTGTTAAGTGGTGGAGAAAAAGTGCGCTGCATGATTTCACGCATGATGTTGGGCAATCCTAATTGCCTCATCATGGACGAACCCACTAACCACCTCGACCTCGAATCCATTACTGCGTTTAACAACGCAATGAAGGACTGGAATCAAGTCGCACTGTTCACATCTCATGACCATGAGTTTGTACAAACCGTTGCCAACCGCATTATCGAAATCACACCAAGTGGAGTGATTGACAAACGCATGAGTTACGATGAATATCTGAGTGATAAAAGCATTAAGGAGTTGCGCAAGAGGATGTATGCCGTGGAAGTGGTGGAGTGAAAAACAAAAACCCCGTTACCTCGAAACTTCGGGCTGACAGAGCTTTCTGCCGGGGATGATTGACAAACGAATGAGCTATGAGGAATACCTCAGCGAACGACAGATTGTCTCCTTGCTATTTCAATCTTTTCAATTGAGATTTTTTTTTCACAGGGTTCATCCTTGTGTCATAGATAGTGAGTATCCTGATTTTGTTGTCGGTTACCAGGAATACCGCTGCGTTGTGCTTAGTGATAAGTGCTTTGCGAAGATTCCTGGAGCCTGAAGCAAACAGTTAAATGAATGGATTGGATACAATCTGGCTTACGAATTCCTGAACCCTTAAAAGAAATTTGTCCCCTGTTTTCGAACTCCACTCTAAATCAAGAAAATCAACTACCGATTGGATGTGGTTCAGGGACGCTTGCGACCATTCAAGTTCTCTGACGTTTGGCAAAAATGCTCCTGCATTTGTTGGTTAGACATATACCGGCCGTGCTTGAAATCATCTTCACCACGGTCAATACTTGCTTTTTGTTCAGTGGTTAGTTTAGACCACCAATTGTCCTCCAGTTGTTCGTCCTCAAATAGTCCAGAGATATATGTAAGAAGTTCCGGGCTGGTCAGAGCATTGATTTTTTCAGTGATAAATTTTTTTTCTTTTTGCAAGTGTCATTTTATACCAATGAATGTTTGAAAAAATCTAATCGAATGCCCTTTGAGTTTGAATCACAACTCAAACCGCTAGCCTGATAGCCACCGATTTCTTAAGTGCGCCTTTTCACTTTTACTTTTTTTTGCTGAATGCCCAATGGAAAAACAAAAACCCCATCTCGTTTCAAACGAGACAGGGTTTTCATTTTAGCGAGGCCTGTCTGCCGACAGGTAGATAAAACCAAAAGCAAATTTTTACTGACAAGAACTTCCAAACAGCGCCATGAATTGTAGAAGGTCGCCTGTGTTTACCGCATTGTTCCCATCCAAATCAAAGGCACCGCAGGATCCTGAACAGCCGAAGGCAGCCATAAATTGTAGCAGGTCACCGGTGTTCACCACAAGGTTTCCGTCAAAATCTCCTTCAAGAAAGAAACAACTTCCGTCATCGTGAACTGCTGCGGGGCTGTAGTTGCAAGCGGCTAAAGCAGTGCATCCGTCAGCGAAACAAAAGTTGAATACGCCATTGGTATTTCCGCTGGCCACTATGGCGCTGCCCACTTGCAAATTCCAGCTATCGGCACCGGAAAGGCCGGCAACAGAAACCTGGTAGCATTGTGTGGGCATGCATCCGTTCAATGTGGTGTTCACCTGATTGGGTGTGGATGTTCCGTTGAAATATAAATTGAATGCATCATCGGAAATTGTGACGGTGATAACGGGATTGTTCACGTTGTGCAAATGAAGTTGCGCACTGAGCAAACACGAACCATCATCGCAACCGGCAGCGGGATCATAGTTGCATGCAAGGGTATCGTTGCAACCCGGCAACAGACATGAACCATCGTTGCAAGTGGCAGCAGGATTGTAGTTGCAAGCCGCAGCAAGGGTGCAACCGCTGGTTCCATAAAGACAAGAACCATCGTCATCATCCGCAAAGGCGTTGTAGTTGCAGGCAACAGCATCCATGCAGCCCATGCCCGGGCAAATGGAAGCTGCTACATATTCCATAGGGCCAACACCTTGCCACAACACTTGCCCATTTTCATCTACAATGCTCACCACATCGCCATCAGCTATTTCATTAATGATCACTTCGTAGCAGCCATTGGGCAAGCAGAAAAACTCGGAATGAGTGCCCGTAAAACTTGCATTGGCTAAAACTATTTGCTGTATTGAATTGCCATTGTTAGGATCAACAAAGGAACTGATCAACCAAAGCTCATCCGTTTCATTGGTAGCCACTTGTCGCTCAATGAACACACCCACCGTTTGAAAATCACTGCAACTGCCATCATCAAAACCTGCAGTTGGATTATAGGCACAAGAGGAAGGATTGGTACAACCGACATAGAGGCAAAAATCATTGTTGGGATTTTGTCCTGTTCCGGTCGAAACTATGCTGCCGTTGAATTCCATTTCCCAGAAATCTACTGCTACCGGACTTGTTATTTGCATACCACTTGTTAGCACAACATAACAACCGGGGCCCAAACAAACGGGCAGAACAAGCGTGCTTGTAATTGCACCCTCATAAAGAATTTCATTCGCCTCATTCTTGATGATATAGTTGATCACATTGGCTTGGTTGCCATTCACAATTGTGAATATTGCATTGGGCGCATACACGCAATTTTCTACACAGAAAATTCCCGGTTGATAATTGCATGCCGCAGGATCATTGCATCCACCGGTTTGATAGATACATGACCCATCATCGTGGTATGCCTGTGCATTAAAGTTGCATGCAATCGGATCCATACAACCGTATTCGATACAAAATGGATAGAATCCAGATACACTGACAAATACAGGTACGAATAATGGTATTCCATTAATGGTGAAATTAATTATTCCATAACCTCCCGTACTGAAATCAGGTGACTGAAAAAACACTTCGTAACATCCTTCGTCCAAACAATAGTTGTCTAAGAAATTTTGAAGACCTCCTACCTGTCCCGAACTGATGATGGCACCCGTAGGATCGAACAACACATACAGTGCGCTACCAGTTGAAATGGTTTGAATATCGAGGTCAAGGCTAAGGTAATTGCACGATCCATCGTCAACAATGGCGATGGGTGTGTAGTTACATGCATTGGGATCCATACATCCTTCATCGTCAATACACAATTGGATACTTGCATTTGACAACCCTTCGTATCCACCTTCCAACAACAAATCGCCTCCGGCATTGGTGGTTATAGAATAGGTATCGCCCATTCCGATTCCGTTAAAGATGATGGTGTTGCACTCGTATGGCAAACAGAAACTCACCTCATGCCCACCAACAGGAATGGATTGAATGATCAACGTTTGACCCAGTGCATTGCTGGCCGCAAAACTCACTTCATTGTTGGACAAAGTTGAATTGGAAAAACCGAGTACAAGCTGGGCTCCGCTTTGACAACTGCCATCGTCCTGATTCGCATTGGGATCAAAGTTGCAAGCCTCTGGATCGGTACAACCGGGGAATATGCATGAGCCGTCATCACAACTTGCATCCACATCATAGTTGGCTGCATTTTCTTCTGTGCATCCCATGGTTCCGCTTGGAGAAAAGCCATAGACTCCAGGGCCAACACCACTAAAAAAATTTCCATCAATAGTCATGCTCCATGACACTGGATCTCCCGGTGCATCGGTAATTATCTCGAGGAAATAACAACCGGCTTCCTCCGTACAAACTCCTATGTAGTCTTCATCAATCTGGTGCGAGTGATGAGTTTGAATCAATTGCATGAATACATCATAGACATTCACCGTAGTGTTTGCGAGTACTTCATCGCCACCATCAATCAATGCAAGTTCGCTGCACAGATCGCAGCCATAAAGACAACTGCCATCGTCCACATTTGCCTACCCGTTGAAATTGCATGCGCCATTATCCGTGCAGCCGTATTGGTTGCAAACTCCGGCATTGGTTGTGTTCGTGTTTCCGCTGTTCTGTGTGAATTGCAGGGGCACAAACACATTTCCATTTTGGATGACACCAATCTGGTATGAGTCACCAGAACCCATTCCCGAAATGGTGAAGAACAAACAATCTTCAGGTAAACACAAATCAAAATTCTGCTGACCGAATTGCGCAGTCACACTTCCTGAAGCGATCACAGGGCCGAAGAATTCTTGCTTGAAAGAATAGTTGATCACAGCGGGTGATGAAGTAGCATTGGTAACACGCAGCCGCACAGGGGAACCATAATTGCAAGAGACATTGTCGCATACGGCATCTAAACTAAAGTTGCAGGCAGCGGGATCAGTACATCCGAATGACCCGCCAACAGTGAAGACAAAAGTTCCGCCACCTGAACCCGTTTGAAATGATGTACCATTATCAATGTTCCAAGTGATAGGGTTGCCCGCGCCATCGGGAATAATTTCTAACGAGTAGCATCCATCCGCCAGACAATAGTTTTCGAAACGTTCGTCAATGGAATTTGAATAGCTGCTTTTTATGAGCGCATTGTTGCTGTCGTAGATATTGTAAACTGCGCCATCCAATGTTTCGCTTCCGCCATCAAAGAGGCTGAGGAAGGTGTAGGTGTTGGTGTTGCAGCATGAACCATCATCTACATTGAACAAGGGACTGTAGTTACAAAATGAAGAGTTGGTGCATCCCGGAGTGAGGCATTGTGTTCCATTTCCAAACAGATTAAACTGGCTGCCCGAATGTGTGGTAATGGTCACCAAGTCGTTGGGCCCTCGTCCAAAAACACTGTATTGAAAACAAGCTACAGGCAGACACAATTCTTCGGTGTGCGAACTATCCACAGGCACGGTGATGGAAGTATAAAGCAACCCTTGATCATCGGTAAGTACCAATGCAATGGCGCTGGCTGCACCGCCCGTATTGTTCACCACATTTACGGTGAGTGTTGTAGAAGTAAGGTCGCAGGAACCATTATCAACAGTGGCTGCTGCATCGTAGTTGCATGACAGGGCATTGGTGCAACCGTACACACCACCGTTGCACGAACCATCATCACATATTGCATTTGCATTGTAGTTCACAGCATTTGGTTCAGTGCATCCCACAATGTATCCGCACGAGCCATCATCCGTTGTTGCTTCAGAATCAAAATTGCAGGCAACAGGGTCGGTGCAACCCTGTGTAATGCAAATGATTTGTGTTTCCGATATGAAATCGTTTGCGTAAAAAGTGTAGATGGTATTTCCATTTACGTTTACTCTTAATTGTTCACAGGTTGTTAAACCAAAAAAACTTCCACAGGTCAAACCCGTTACCTCAAACGTGAGACATTCAAATGGAAGGCAGGTGAGGTATTGTGTAGTGTTGAGGCTAAAGAACCCACTAACTATTTCCTGGTCATAAATCACTTCGTCCGATGAATTGGTTATAGTCAGATGACAAGTGCTTCCATAAATTTCTACTTGTGCACCGCTTGACATGTCGCACGAACCATCGTTGCAACCGGCCAGTGGGTCATAGTTACACGCCTGCGGATTGGTACAGCCTGGATAAGCACAAACGACAGTTTGGCAAATGGCTTTCGCATTGTAATTGCACGCAGTGGGGTCGTTGCAACCGCCTTCTCCACCGAATACAAATCCGTAGGAACTTGAACTTTCATAATAAACTTCACCCCTTTGCAAATCACTGAATGTGACTGTCACATCGTGACCATTTGGAATGCCATCGAGATAGAATGAATAGCAGCCTGGAAGCAGGCATACGTTTTCTGTCCACACATTGGGGTCGGGGCTAAGGTCTCCATAGAAATTGGCGTAATAGCCATACAAATCCCATTGCACATCACCAAGTCCACCTCCCGTGTTGTCAGTTATTGTGAATGAAAAGGGTAATCCTGAGTTTGTAGTGCTGCATGTTCCATTATCGCAACTTGCATAGGGTTGAAAATTGCATGCGGTGTTATCAGTACAACCCGGAATTCCATCACAACTTCCATCATTGAAACTTGCCTGTGGATTATAGTTGCAATAGAGGTAATCAGTGCAGCCATACATCAGGCAGAATTCAGCCGTGCTTTGGGCACCACCGGCAACGGAGATTCCTAAGGCTTCAATGCTCCAGGTATCGGGGAAGCAACCGGTAAAGCCATTAAAGCTGAATGGCGAACAGCTCAAACCGGACACAACGATGGTGTAGCAACCAAGGGGCAGGCAAAATGTTTCTTCCACATCATCACCATCACCTTGCAACACCAACACGTTGTTCTCATCGAAGATGGAAAAATCAATTGAGTTAACTGCACCGCTCGAAGCATGAATGACGATGGGCACATCGGTTCCGCATTGTGTTTTTGCCATCACACTCATCAGCATGAATAGGGTGAAGGACAACATGAGTTTAAAGGTTTTGTCTCGCATTTTGTTTTGGTTTTTTGATTGATAAAACATTGGTTCGCTAAATCGGGGACAAAGGTTTTATGGATTGATGGAGCGGGAAATAGCACGAACGTGTCATGTCCCGCCAGAAAAACTATGAAAGGGTGTTAGCAAACAAAACTGGATGTGGGTGCGATAATGTAATTACCGTCAATCTTACTGTCAGCACTATTGATACTTCTGTAACGCAGAATGGCTTGACATTAACTTCCAACGTGTTTGGAGCCATGTACCATTGGTTGGATTGTGATAATGGTTTTGCTGCGGTAAGCGGTGACACCAATCAAGTATTTACCGCTTCTCTCAACGGCAATTTCGCTGTTGCGATTACACAAAATAGTTGCACCGACACTTCCACCTGCCACACCATTAATGGAATAGGTATGACCGAAATAGATTTTGCAAACCACCTGAACATATTCCCAAAACTGTCTCTTCCCAATTCCAAATCGAATCACTTTCCAAAACATTTCTTCCATCATCATTCATGATCTGCTGGGCAAAGAAATTTTCAAAACAAGTTGCGCTTCTTCAACATGCGTGCTGAACACTTCACGATGGAATCGTGGAATTTATTTCGTAAAGATTATTGCAGTTGAAAGTGCCGTGATGAAGAAAGTGGTAGTGGAATGACCCGTTCATGCGACCTCGCTTTAAGCGTTGTGTGCTTATCGCTCGTTGGACTTTCAATCGAATATTCAACTGTTTCAAAAAACCTCTTTGACATATCGTTGGACAATATTTAGCACAGCTGGCGAGGGCTTTATGGCCGTTGCCGTCAACTTGCAATGGCTTTTCAGCCATTCCTTTCAGCATAACCTCCAAAACGAAAAAGCCCCCTGCTTTCGCAGAGGGCTTTTTCAAAACTATTTACTTAAACCGTTTAGCGGGTTACTACGAGGCGTTCGTTGCGAACATT
>JAWXCI010000034.1:0-69917 GCA_034408895.1 Flavobacteriales bacterium | reverse complement strand
TTTGTGCTTCGTATCAAGTTTTACTCATGCTGGTTTTATTTTCAATCGAATTCGTGAGCCCTTCGGGGTTGTGGTGGCAGACAGTTTTTGTCTCCGAAATCGCCAACCTCTTGCCGCTGCAAAACATTAGCACCAATTTTACCATAAGACTACAATGAGTCTAATGACTGTCAAACTAAAAGTTGAAAACCCTTGCCCGTTTCTATTGATGAGAATGGACAAGAACGGAGACAATTATTTTTGTAAATCGTGTTCAAAGACAATCATCGACTTTACACAAAAAACTCAAGAAGAAATAAAATGTGCAATAACGCCAGACACTTGTGGAATATTTACCGTTGACCAGCTGCACGGACAACAAAAAAGGACCTTCCTCCGACATTCTATTTTTTATCTTTTGACTTTACTTTCATTTCTAGGTTTTGGCGTTAAACCATTGTCTGCTCAGACAATTGACACAACAAGGACGAAAAATGAAACTATTAAGATTGACCCTGAATTAAATAATACTGACACTATTCAAACTGACAAATCAAACAATAAAAAGATTAAGGGAAAAAATGACCGGAAAGGACTTTTCAGAAAAAAGAAAAAATATAGAGTTATTGGAACTCCATCATTTTGATATTTATGACACTGATTCTTATGACAAAAATAAAAACTGGCGCTAAAATGTGTTTGGCAATAAATGCGAGTTCATTGCTTAAATGAAGATTTGTACCGCGAGAATCGGGATTCAGTGCTGGCAGATGGTTGAGTGCTTCGAAATCCGCTTCTTCGCAAAGCCGCAAAACGAACTGCCCCCACCCATAACGGCTATGCAGCCCAACCAAAGAAGAACAACAACGGATAAGACAAACCAAAATCACTGAGGTCAGGCACAAATTTTTTCAGCCTTGAAGAATGTGATTGCGTGATCAGCGAATTCATAAGCGGGCAGGGTGGAATGCTGGTTCCTAATCCCCATTTATGAGTTTCATGCCATAAAAAAGCCCCGAAGAATTTCAAAATTCTCTGGGGCTTTGTAAAGACAGATTGTTTTTAGCGAAGCGGTCTAGTTGCAAATGGTACCGTAGGTGCCAAGGAAAATCAGCAAGTCGGAAGTGTTCACTGCAACGGTTTGTTATGGTGCAAGTCTGGCCAAAAATTCCCTAGCAATAATTCCGTTCATGAAATCTTGAGGACACCTCGACAACCCCAATTCATATTTTAACTGCGTGAGGAACAGGATGGACAGAGGTATAGCAAGCCCGGAGACTTGCAGATCAAGCGCACGAGTCTGGAGTCGTGCGCGAGTGGGGCAACGATGGTGGCTTTATTCTGTTGCAATGATGCGTATACGACACATGTAAAAGAAAAAAACCCCGGAAGCACTTTATGTACTTCCGGGGCATTATTCTTCCTGAAAATTTATATGGAGCTAATCACTCGTTAGATCAGTTCACGGCAACAACAGGGCAGTTCACCGTCATCACATCCATCGCCATGATGGTTGAGGAACTTGCAGAACTCAGACTACTCACTGTTGCGAAATCGTTGTTGTCATAAACACTCACTGACCACAGTGGTGAGTAATCGCTATCGCCTGGAAGGCTGGCCAATACATTGTGCGTTTGGTCGGTTCCAACTTCTGTAACAAAACCTGAAGGCGGGCCGCCACCAGCCATATCAGGGTTGATGTTGAAGGTGACGTAAATTGGTGAAAGCGGCACATCGCTACCCATGATTGGTGCTTCTGCAAAGTTGAAGTAGTGTACCACTTTGTCGTTGTACCATCCTTGTGTAAGACCTGTGTCAGAGGAACCAAAACGTTTGGTTGCGGTGGAACCGCTGGGTACTATTGGACAGTTCACAATGATGTCAGAATTGGTAGTAGCATATCCTTTCGAAAAAATTTCTGTTACGCTTGTTACGGTATTGGCCACATAGCTGTCAGGCACTGTTACCATCACCACATTCCAGAAATCGTTGTAGGAATTGTCGCCCGGAATTACATCCACAATGTTGAGCTGGCCGGCCACCGGAGTAGCACTGCCCGACTTGAACAACACGTAAATGGGAGCAGGGTTGGTGGACATCACGTCAAAGTTATAGTACTCCACATCTTCGCCACCCGGGCCGAGGCCTTTGGTAATGAAGGGTGCCATGTCGAAATTGACAGCGACATTTACCGCAGGCAAACCGTTCACACCATCACGAATCATCAGTGTGCCAGCGTCAATACTAAAGCGATCTACAGATTGATGTGCTGATGTGGCAGGATTTAATGGTGTTTCCACTACGGGATCCATCATTTGTTCTTCTTCATCTTTTTTGCACGAAGCGAGTGCTAAGGCGGCAAAGAGGATAGCCGCCATGTTCATTTTTTTCATTTGTATTGGGATTAAATTTTATGCCGCAAAGCACTTCCATGAAGTTCACGGAGAGTTCATGGACAGTTATCCGAATGTTAGAAATTTGAGGTGCATGGAATGGGACAGGAGTAAAACATTGAATGAAGTGCTTGCAATTGCAAGGATTCACTTAATCGCGCAATGGAATACTCAAAAGAAATGTAGTATCCACCCCGGGCTTGCTCAACACTCGAATGCTCCCATTGTGCAGGTGCATTATTTTTTGCGCAATGGCCAATCCGAGTCCGGTGCTTTGGTGTGCATTGCCTGAATTGGTGGCTTTGTAGTAACGATCGAAGACATGCGGCAATTCTTCTTCACGTATTCCCTCGCCACTGTTCGATAATGAAATTTCCAGATTGTTGCCGTTCACATTTGCTATCAGTTTTACCAAGCCGTTTTGCTGTGTGTACTTCATTGCATTGTCAAAAAGATTGTGCAGCGCACGACTCAGCAAATCGAGATCGGCAAGAAGTGGTGGCATTTTTTGCGGAATCTTACTTTCCAGTTTTATTTCCTTTTGTGTGGCCAGCAGTGCGAATTGCGTACACATTTCAGAGAGCAATTCATTCATCATGAACGGCTCCTTGTGCAGCACCACCTGTTTGGCTTCCAGTTTCGAAAGTTCAAAAAGATCGGCTACCAGTTTGCGCAATTTTTCGCTGTTGAACAGGATGGCTTCCAGGTATTGCTTCTGTTCCTCTTGCGAGAGCGAATCCTTTTTCATCAGGTAAGTTTCCACAAAGCCATGAATCACTGTCATGGGACTACGCAGGTCGTGTGACACGTTGGCGATGAGTTCCCTGCGCAGGCTGTCCACTTGTTTCAGGTCTTCGATATTTCGCAGGATGGTATCGGCCATCGAGTTAATGCTCACCGCAAGTTGAGCCATTTCATCATTTCCGTTTACAGGAATTCGTGCCTGATATTCTCCATCTTCAAATGCTTTTACACCCGACTGGATTTTACGAATGCTTCGTGTAAGAATGAAGATGAGCAAAAGGCCAAGTGCAAAGGCAACAACGAGTGTCAACCCAAAACTAAAAGTTCCCACACGCAGGAAGTAACTGCCCACAAGAGCGTCCGTCACGTTTTCATATTCTTCGCTTTGCAAAACGATATAGACATAACCAAGCAGCGCATTGTTTTCGACAACGGGTGCTGAAGAGAACACTACTTTCTTCCCGGGATTACGCGGGTCATCACCCTCAAGAAAAAATTGCCCGCTGTCGGCAATGAATTTTTTTACCGGCTGCACATCCACCGATTTCAGTTTCACTTTTTTGTCAAGAACTACATACGAGAGAATCGTTCCCGCACTGTCAAGCAGATAAACTTCAAGCGCTGGGTTTACCGCCATCATACTATGCATGATTTTCCCCAGTGCTTCTTCATTCACCACACCGTTATTAAATGGTGGTACTTCTTTCACGAGGTGCTCTGCCACTTGCGCATTCAACCGCTGCGTGGTTTCCAGAAAATAGTTGCGCGCTGCATATGCGGTGATCACCACGTAGGCAAGGCCAACCAGCAGCATCAGAGTGAGTAACATGAATGAAAGCTTCAGCAGAATACTGTTGTGGTATGGATTTTTTTTCATCAGTTTACAGGTAGTTCATCATTGAAGTGATAGCCTACGCCCCATGAAGTGAGGATGTATTTTGGATTGGAAAGTTCGGTTTCGATTTTAGTGCGAAGGCGGTTGACGTGTGAACTCACGGTGTGTTCGTAGCCACTGAATTCGTAACCCCAAACCTGTTCCAGTAATTGTTCCCGTGAAAAATGCCTGCCTGCATTTTGAGCGAGTAATACGAGAAGGTCATACTCTTTCGGAGTGAGTGTGATTCGTTTTTCTTCTACAAAAACTTTTCGCTTCGTTACGTCAATCACAAGTTCACCATAGCGTTTCAGCACGCCCTCTGCTCCCGATGGCGATTTTGCTTTGCGTTGTTCGCGTCTGAGAATCGCTTTTACCCGCGCTATGAATTCGCGCACACCAAATGGTTTGGTCAGGTAATCATCAGCTCCGGATTCCAGTCCCATCACTTTGTCGAACTCTTCGCTTTTTGCGGTGAGCATGAGGATTGGAGTATCAATATCTAATGCGCGAATGCGCTGGCACAACTGGATTCCGTCTAACCCGGGCAACATGACATCAAGAACAATAAGTGCGCTGTTGTTTTTCTTCGCCAATTCCAAACCCTCTGGTCCTGTTGCAGCGTGTTCCACTGCGTAACCCAAATCGCGCAGGTGGATTTTCACCAGGTCAACAATATATTGGTCGTCTTCGATTACAAGAATTGATTCCATGTGCACAATTGAATTCCGCGCGAAGGTATTTTCGATTGTTCACCAAGAGTTCACGCTGGAATAATGGCGCACGGGCGAAATGGCATTATGTAGTATCGAAGGGTGCTATTCTGTTACGTTACATGATTCAGTTTCGCCAGTGCCAACCCCCCGAATTGAGGATTTCACTTCATTCAAAATTCACCCACCCTTTTGCAAGTTTTTATGCCGGGATTTATGCACAAGGTTTTCATAGATGCCTTTAAAACGGACACTTCAACTTTGATAGCCTTAAAGAGTTGGGATTGTTTCCACACCTTATTTTATTGAGTCTTCACCTTCCCCGGCAAAAAATCCTTCAGATAAAAAGGTTCGAAATAAGCGGTGTCTTCGAATTGCTTTTTCGCAAAAGCCTTTTCTGCAAACTCAATCATCCCCAAAGCTGATGGAAAAATGATGGGAAGAATTTTATGACCATCGTTTAGAAACGGCCTGCACTTTTCGGCACCATCGCCACACAATCCAATGCGCTTGTTTTGAAATGGGAGGAAGAAATTTTCATCAATGATTTTTGCATCAATCGGTGAAATCATTTCTGCTGACGGTGTGAAAGTGGTGGTGTAAACTTCCATCCTGCGTGCGTCAATCATCGGTACAATGAAATCGAAATCCTCTCCCTCTCCCTTGGAGAGGGTAGGGGTGAGGCTCTTTCTTCCCTCACCTTTAGAGAGGGCCAGGGTGAGGTTAAACAAAACAGAAAGTGAATCAATAGCAAGAAGGGGAATGTTGAGCGCATAACACAATCCTTTTGCTGCCGATACTCCTATGCGCAAACCTGTGTAAGAACCGGGGCCTTTGCTCACAGCAACTGCATCCAGTTGGTTGAGTGAACAAGAAGCGGATTGCAAAACATGTTGGATAAAGGGATGAAGTTCTTCGGCATGGGTGTAAGAATCTTCAGCGTGTTCTTTGAGCGCAAGCAATTCTCCGTTACGTGCCAGCGCCACTGAACAATTGCGCGTAGAAGTTTCAATGGACAGAATGAGCGCCATTATTCTTCTTTCTTTTCCTCATCTTCATCCTTGCTGGTGATGCGCACTTTGTCCTTTGGTTTCAGTTTACGCGCCACTTCTTCGTAAGGACCCGACACCACTTTTTCTCCCGACTTCAATCCCTCTTTAATGTAAATGAACTCATCGTCCTGCACTCCTGTTTTCACTGCGCGCACTTCCACTTCGCCTTTGGTTTCATTCACCACAAACACTACGATATAAGGTTCGTCCGGTTTTTTGTTGGCTGATGTTTTTTCCTCTTCGGCCTTCCTGCGAATCTGTTCCATGGCGCTTGCTGATGTAGTGTCCTCCCGTGAGGTCACTGACTTGAGTGGAACAGTCAATACATTTTCCGAACGGTCGGTCTGGATATCCACTGTGGCACTCATGCCAGGCCTGAAGGGGGAATATCCAGCAGTTTTGTCTTTCACCAATTCGGTATAAGATTCCGGAAGTACACGAATCTTCACGCTGAAATTCGTTACCTGGTCTGTGGATGATGTGATGGACATCTGGTTCAATGCGGTGTTACCTATTTCCGTTACCACTCCTTTGAACTTATCGTCCTGGTAAGAATCCACTTCCACTGTTGCCGTATCGCCCACCGACACACGCACGATGTCACTCTCGTTCACTTCCACATTTACTTCCATTGCATTGAGTGCGGAAACACGCATGATGACATCTCCTGCCATCATGGAATTGCCGAGCACACTTTCACCCACTTCTTTGGCGAGGGCCGTCACAGTTCCGCTCATGGGTGCAGTGATAGTTGTCCTGCTCAGGTTGTCGCCTGCTTCGGTGCGCGATGCCTGTGCACTTGCAATGTTGAACTCCGCAGCATGGATGCTTTCCTTCGATGCGGTTACTTCCGCTGTGGAAGTTTCCCATGTGCTAGTGGCATTCTCAAACTCTGCTGCTGAAATGGCGCCTTCATCCTTCAGTTTCTTGCTGCGCTGGAAAGCCAGGTCTGCGCTTTTTGATTGCGCTTCTGCTTGTGCCAGTCTTGCCTTGGCACTTGCCAATGCACTGCGCGCTGAGTTGAGAGCAGCTTCGGCACGGTTCAATGCCTGATTGTAGATGTCGGGATTTATTTTCACAAGCATTTGTCCCTTCTCCACGAGGTCTCCTTCCTTTACCGGGAGTTCAATTATTTGCCCTGAAACTTCCGACTGGATTTTCACTTCGGTTTCAGGCTGGATTTTTCCGCTTGCTGAAACAGTTTCAACAATGGAACGCAGTTGTGCTTCTTCTACCTGCACCGCTTTTACATCGCGGTCGCCTCCGCAAGATCGGGCAAAAACTGCCAGCACTATTACTGCTGCCAGCAGGATCAGAATGATTTTCCAGGTCTTATTCATGTCAGTTGAGGGTTATCACTTTTCCCTGGTAGAAGTCCAGGACTTTCGACTTGAAAACAAAATCGTACTTCATGCGCAGCACGTTTGCTTTTGCATTGTCAAGACGTGCGCGGGCATCATTGTATTCCGTGCTGTTGATGGCACCCGCATTGAACCTTGCCTCCGCATAGTCAAATGCTTTTTGTGCGGCTGCTTCGGCAATAACGTTTGCTTCGTAATTCGAAAGTGCAGCCTTTGCATCGGCATAAGCAAGCTCCACTGTTTGTGTCAGTTGTTGTTTGGTTTGTTCCAGTTGATAGCCGGAACTCAGTGTATTGATTTTCGCACGTTGGATGCCGGTGTTTGTACTGAAGCCATTAAAAATCGGAATCTGCAACGAGAAGAACAAACTCTGGTTGGTATTGTTTTCCACCTGTCTTTCGAAAGGGATTGTTTCGTAATCCAGGTAAGTAAATTGTTGAGTGTACACCGGTGTAAAACTGCCATCCACATATCCGATGGGGAAAGGTTCACCCAACTGTATATCTCCGATACCTTGTTTCGCAGCGCCACTGTACCCTGTTCCGTAACTGAAACTTGCATCAAGTCTTGGATACTGCATTCCGCGGGCAACATCTAATCCTATCTCGGCACTTTCAAGATTTGCTTCCGCACTCTTCACTTCAGGAAAATTATTGAGTGCATGTTGAATGGCGGCTTGAGCATCGGGCGGAAGTTGCACACTCTCTGCATCGCTGATTTGCGGAACAGAAATTTCGAACGATGATGATTCCTGCTCTGTCAGTTGAAGCATTTGCACGAGGGTGAGTTCAGCTATATCAACCGCGTTTTGTGCAGCAACAACATTCGCTTCATCAGTGGCACGTTGTGCATTTATTTCATCTAAACTTCCCTGCGGCAAGGCTCCGGCATTCACCAGTTTTTGCACGCGCGACACCTGCCCGGTTGTGGCTTCAAGATTTCGCTGTGCAATGGAAACCAATTCGCGGTTCAGTAAAATGTTGAGGAATGATGCCGCCACATTCAGTGCAATATCATTCCTCACTTTTTCTAGATTGGCTTGTGATATTTCCACATCCGTTTCTGCCTGCTTCAATCCATTCTGCAACTGGAATCCGTTGAACAGATTTACACCGGTTTGCAAACCGAAACTGTTGCTGCGAATTCGTTCCGTGGCGAAAGAGTTGGTGAAAGGGTCAATGGTTTGGCCCCAGTTGTAACCGTGCGTGGCGCTTCCGTTCAGGCTGGGCAACATTCGCCCCACAGCAGCTTTTTTATTTAGTGCAGAAAGCTGAACGTTCAATTCACTTTGCTTGATGGTTAAGTTCTGTGAGTAGGCATGGTCAATGCAGCGTTGAAGTGTCCACGTTTCCTGTGCGCAAAGCGAGACAGGTACTGCAAGAATTATCAAAGCAAGAAACCGTGACATGGTGGTAAGGATGTTTTTTTTGCGACAAACATAGCCGTGCTGCCCTTCTGCGTTGGTTGTTTTTGGAATCGGTGGGTGGCGAAAAACAAACTGTCTTTCTTAATATCTTCTATTCCAGAATAAAATCCGCCACATACTCCAGCGGCTTCCTATGACTCTTCGGCCAATCCGAATCTGTATAGCCCATAAAAAAGAATCCGAGGCATTTGTCTTGTTCACCAAGTCCCAGGAATTCATTCATGTCGTTTGTATAAATGAATTGAGGTGTACTCCAGAAAGAACCAAGTCCATAGGCGGTGCAGGTGAGCATCATGTTTTGAATAGCGCAGGCAACTGCTTCCACTTCTTCAATCACCGCAATTTTTCCGGTGGGATCGCGCTCCATGCAAATAGCAATCATCACGGAAACGCTCTGAGCACGATTGCGGAAACGCTCATGCTTCATTGGCTTGAACTGTTCAGCCTGAGTATGCTTTTGATAAAGTTCAGGAAGTTTTTCTGCAAGTTTTTTCAAACCATCTTCCATAAAAACTTTGAAACGCCACGGTTGTGTCATGCCGTGAGTGGGCGCCCATGTTGCATTGGTGAGTACAAGTTCAACTATCTCGCGATGCACTTTTCGTGTGGAATAATTTTCAGGCATCACCGTCCTGCGGTTCCGGATAAGATCAGTGATTTCACTCAGGTTGTATTTCATGCTTTGCAATGTTGTTGGTGGTCAAAACTAGCCTCACCATCATTTCAATGCGAAGTAGATTATTTTTGAAGCAATCCATTTTTCTTCAACAAGTGAAAACTTTTGTGATAACAGGTGCGGGTTCAGGCATGGGTCGGGCAACTGCCATCCTGTTGTCGCAGGATGATGATGTGCATCTGGTTCTCGCGGGCAGGAAAAAAGAACCGCTTAGCGAAACTATTTCACTTTGTAAAAATCCAGGTCAACATTTCAGCGCGGGCATTGACATACGCGGTGCCGATGCGTGGAAAAAACTTTATGCAGAAATCAATGCGCCTGATTTGAACATCAGCGGACTTTTTGCAAATGCGGGCGTTGGAGGCGAAAACCATTATGGTCCAAAGGACTGGTGGGAGGAGGTGTTGAGCATCAACCTCACCGGCACTTACGTGAGCATCATGGAAACATTACCGCACCTGGTGAAGAGCACTGAACTCTGGCGCAACATTGTGATCACTTCATCTTGCCTCGCACGATTTGGTGTTGCGAACTACACTGCATACTGCACTACAAAAACAGGTTTACTCGGCCTCACACGCGCGCTTGCACTTGAACTTGCACCGGATAAAATTCTGGTAAACGCCATTTGTCCAGGTTGGGTAGAAACTGAAATGGCAAAGGCCGGAATACAAAAACTTGCCGACCGCGAAAACATTTCTTACGAAGAAAGTTTGAGCAAACAAGCATCGCTTGTTCCGCTCAACAAAATTTCATCGCCTGATGAAGTGGCTACTCTGGTAAAGTTTTTACTTACCAATCAGCAGACATCTATTACCGGGCAGGGTATAGACATTAACAACGGTTCTTTTATGATTTGAAATATGCGAATTCTTTTTTTCGTCATCACTTGCAGCGCTCTCTATTCTCAACTTTCGGTTGCACAAGTTGATTCTACTCATTCAAGATGGATTGATGTCATTTACAAGGAAGCACTTGCCAATGGCGAGGCTTACGAAAATCTGCATGTGTTGTGCAAAGACATCGGTCACCGTTTAGGTGGATCTCCCGGTGCAGACAAAGCCATTGAATGGGGAAAAAATCTACTGACACAATATGAGTTCGACAATGTTCACCTGATGCCGGTTGAAGTTCCAAACTGGGTGCGCGGCAAAACGGAATACGGATTTTTTTCCTACAGCGATCAGAAGTACAACGTAGCACTCACTGCCCTGGGTGGCTCTGTTGGTTCCTATGGTGAAATCACAGCACCCATAGTGGAGGCAAAAAATCTTGATGAACTGAAAGCCCTAAACCGGAAAGATGTGGAGGGAAAAATTGTCTTCCTTAACAAACCGATGGATGCGATGGCCATAAACACTGGTGCTGCTTATGGTGGCGCATGGGACATTCGCGGGCATGGGCCGAGTGAAGCTGCGAGGCTGGGTGCATCGGCATGTATCATCCGTTCGCTCAGTACAGCAGAAGATAAATACCCTCACACAGGAGGAACGGTTTACAATGATTCACTTCCGCAAATTCCTGCTGCAGCACTTAGTGTGGTGGATGCCCGTGCGCTAAGCGCTGCACTAAAAGAAAATCCCTTGCTCACGTTCACAATCAATCTTTCATGCGAGGTTTTTCCGCGCAGGATGCAGGCGAATGTGATTGGTGAAATCAAGGGGAATGAATTTCCCGATAAGTACATCGTTGTTGGTGGCCACCTCGATTCATGGGACATTGGAGAAGGCGCAATGGACGATGGTGCAGGCATTGTTCACTCCATCGAAGTGTTGCGCACTTTGAAAGCTATAGGATACAAGCCGCGGCACACCATACGTGTTGTTCTTTTCATCAACGAAGAATTCGGGAATGATGGCGGAATAGCTTATGCGGATTCTGCAAAAACTTCCGGCACTTATCATGTGGCAGCCATAGAAAGTGATGGGGGAGGTTTCACTCCGCGCGGATTCAGTTTGCAGGGAACTGATAAGCAGTTTGAATTATTCCAGTCTTGGAGTCCGTTGCTGGAGCCATACAACATCCACATTTTCAAACGGGGCGGAAGTGGAGTGGACATCGGCCCGTTGAAAAATGATCAGACCGCGCTCTTTGGATTAACTGTGGACAACCAACGCTATTTCGATTATCATCATTCCAACAACGATGTTTTTGAAAACGTGAACAAGAGGGAATTGCTGATGGGAGCAGCCTCAATGACTTCGCTGGTTTATCTATTGGATCAATCTGGAATTCCTGCGGAGTGATTTATTCCTACAGATTTGACTACACTAATTCCTATGATGTATTGCACTCACACTTTCCATTAAAATCTTCATGCACTCATCAATGCTCAGGTGTTTCGTGTTAAGCACCAGTTCAGGTTGAACGGGAATATCATAAGGTGAATCAATGCCTGTGAAATTTTTTAGCTCGCCCTTTCGCGCTTTAGAATAGAGTCCCTTTACATCGCGATGTTCGCATTCTTCCAACGGGCATTCCACATAGACTTCAAAAAATTGTTGTGGGTCGAACAGGTTTCGGATCATAATGCGTTCACTGTGGAGCGGTGATATGAAAGCTGCTATTACCACGAGTCCTGCATCCACCATCAGCTTTGCTGCTTCGCCTACTCTTCGCAGATTCTCTTTTCGATCTTCAATTGAAAATCCGAGGTCTTTATTCAATCCCTGCCTCACATTGTCTCCATCCAAAACATAGGTATGAATACCGAGGGAGTGAAGATGTGCATCGAGTAATCCTGCAAGTGTGCTCTTACCCGAACCGGACAGACCGGTGAACCATATAAGACCGGAGCGATGCCCATTCATCTTTTCCCTTGCACTTCGGGTGATGGAATAGTGTTGCGTGACGAGGTTGGAATTGGCCATGAAAAATAGTTGGTGGGCGAATGTAAAAGAGCAGATGAATGAAGCAGCATGTTATACCAATTCTTAGTTCAAAATAGTCCAAAGATTATTGGAACTTAGCATGGTAAAAACCGATAGAGTAACTGTTGTAGTCCACCATGCTCATCGAAATATTGTACGACTACAAGTGCCGTATCGGTATTAAGCAGGAAGTCATCGCAGAATCAATACAACGACAACTTCAAAATTTTCATGATCATTTCTGCACCCTTCAAAGTTGTATAAAATCAGTTCGAAAAGGTGCGTATACTTCTTCCGGGTGGATGGTTAGCATTTCAAATTCTTTAATCTTTATTTTTTCAACCGGATCCTCATGCTGCAATAATGGAAAAGCAATACCCTCCGCCACCAGTTGACGGGCATAAGCAGCTCGCGGTTCATAATCCTGTATGCTGAAATTGGCAATGCGATGACCAATGGCATCGTAAAGCGTGGTGGAATAAACTGAAACCTGGATGGAGGAAATGGCCAATATCACCAAAAGGTTGTCGTACTTATCGGCAAGAATCACATTGGAATTTTTACGGCAGTCATCGAGCAAGTGTTGCCGCTGCTGCAAGGGATGAGGTTTCACGATGATACAATACTGAGGATGCCTTTCTGCCATGAGTAAGGCAAGACGGTTGATGTATCCGGCATAAAACTCTGTCATCTGTTTTTGGCAAGCAACAAATAATATGTGTTTGAAGGCTGAGGAGTTTGAAGAGCCTGGCAGGTATTTCGAACGAAATTCATCCATCGCTTTTTGTGAAGGTTTTGGATGAAACTGGTATCGCCCGATAATCGCCATTTGATTTTCAGCATAACCGGCACCGCGAAGCAGAATGTGTTTCCAGAAATTTCCAAAGAGCAAAATGCGGTCGGCAAAAAGCGCTCTTGATTGAACTCGTTTTACCGCATCATGATAAACGTAGTAATAATCTTCCTGCGAAATGAGCCCATGCTGTAATTCTACCACCTTGATGTGCTGATGGCGTGCGGCTGCAACTAATCCTTCGTTGTGGTAATGGCAGATGATGAAGATTTTTTCCGGTTTCACCCGGTGGAAAATTTTAATCCATGCGTTGAAGTCATCAATAAAAACCTGGGCACACGCATCGAAATGTTTTTGTTCACCGGGTTCAAACTTTCCGCTCGAAATCATACGGCTGCGAGTGTGGCGCACTTTGGCTACCAGCTCTCTTGTTTCCTGCATGGGCGAGGAAAGTTTAAGGCCGGGCATTATTTCGGATATGTTCATGTTCTGGTTTATGTCGGCTTTACCGCGACTGTCGGCATGGATGAAACAACACACATCTTCATTCAGCACTTGTCTTAAGTGATGTGTGTTACCGGAAACCACATTTTCATTTTCATCGCGCAAATAATTTCCACCACTGTACAGCAAATATTTCTTTTCACGCAATTTCGAGAATTGTTTTTTTTGTGTGGTGATGACCTCACGGTATTTCCATCTCCTGATTTTCAAAGCAAGATTCTGAAGGAAAAATGGAAGCTGAAAAATGGCTCGCGATGCCAGTGGTTTCTTCAAAAGGAAATAAGACAAGGCGTGCTGGTAAACTTTCAACAAGTTGAAATTCCCGCAATCGAAAACTTCAGGTTGCTGTGTTTTTTCTGCAAACTGTGTGTTGAGGAAATTGAAATCGGCATCCATTATACCAGGCCGTGTTGTTTGCAGGTGGCCACCACATCGCTGAATTCAAGAATGTGCTTGCCGCGTTTATCTGCAATGTCAAACAAATCCATTGAGCCATCGGCATAACTGAGGAAGTGCAGCATGTTCATGCGGAAGTCCTGCCTGTTTTGCCATGCACCGCTTGAGGGATACAATCCACGTTTTCCCAATTGTGGTTCGCAATAAGGAAGCACAGAAGTGTAACATTCATTGAGTTCAAGTGATTGCGCAATGCTTAGGTATGCCTCCACGGTTTCTGATAAGGCACGAAACGAAACAATGCTTTTGTTGTCGAGCGATGTGTGGTATTCAGGATAGGTTTTATACATGGTGCGCATGAGCGATCCCACAGGGAGATTGAACCCGGGCGAACAGTATTGGCGCTCATCGCTTCCTCCAATTGCATATTCAATTATTTCAGACGGATGCCGGTTGTGTTGCAGAAAATGAACGGCTGCTTTATCGGCAAGACTGTTTGCGCGCTTCGACTTTTTGTAGGTAAATTTTCCCTCATGCCCTACACAGGTAACTACAAATCCTGCCTCCAGTTTTTCTTTCAGCCTTATTCCATCATGGTGCAGAAAGGCTATAACACCAATGGTTTCGGGCGCGAATAAAAAACGGTAAGTGTATTTGCGATCCGCCAATTTTTCCAGTTCGCGAAACAGGAAGGCGCATACAAGAGGGCCGCTAAGTTCATTCACTGCCATGGAGGGGTGGCAGAGATAAGAGGAGAATAAAATCTCGCGATCGGTTTTTCCCGGAAGCACAGCTTCGCTATATGTAAGAGAACCGGGCGCAAGTGTTGCATCAATAAACACTTTGTATTTGCCTTCTCGAGGAAGTTGTTGGTATTGGTTTTCGCTCAAACAAAATCCCCAACTGCGGTGGTAATAGGAGGTGATGTAGGGAATGGCGTCAGGCTGGCCGGGCAAGTGATGAAGGTGCTTATCCAATTGTGGGAAATTAATTTCCCGGTTCACGGGTACGCTGTAATTCACCACATGCAGATTGTTTTCGGAAAGGCGGCAAATTTTCTCCCCATTGGGTGTCTCTATCCACGCATCGCGTATGTTCCATTCATCAGGAATTGTCCAGTCGAATACTTCAACACCGCTTGGTACTTCGGTAAGAGCAAGGGGTACAAGTTCATCGAGAATGTGAAGCGATTGGCGAAGGCCATTGCCTGTAATGCTCCTGCAAATGGGCCACAACCGGTCGAAATATTTTTCCATTTCTTTTTCCACGGGGTAAAGAAAGGCAATGGGCAAATGGGAATTCAATTTCGAATGACGAGTTACGAAATTTATGGGGACGCGTCTATTTCATGCCGGGCGAAAGAGTATCGTAGGAAAGACCCCGTTGCAAGAGGCAGCAAGAAACTAAAAGAGAAGCTGAGTTTTTCAGTATGGAATGATACTCAAAGAACCAGTCTCAAAACCACCCCAACTCAAAATAACCGCTCACACTCATGACGAGATAAACCGCAAACATGAAAGCCCCGAAGTACATCGTCCGTTTTGCATACAGGAAAATGGAAACCGAGTTTATCACTATCCAGTAGAGCCAGTTTTCGTGTAGGAAATTTACCATGTGCCACGTAGCAATAATTCCAAAAACGGTGGTGAAGGCATCTATGTAGGGCAGTTTTTGGTCCGTGTGCTTTTTCAGCAGAAATCCGAAAGCAACTACAAGCAGAAATCCAGCGAGAAGGAATGGCATGTGAAAACCAAAATGCTTGTGACTCACTACCCACTCAGCTCCATAATTTACAAAGCCGTAAATAGCCAGTCCTACATAAAAAAGTTGGAGAATGCATTCAGCATAGAGCTTTTTTACAAGACACAGGTAAACAAAAATCGCAGAACCGATTCCACCCAGCCAGAAGCAAACAGGATTATTGTGAAGGTAGAAATAAGTGTAACCAAGATTTAGGACTACTGCAATTACTTCGAACACTGTTCGGGCGAAATTTCCTCGCGCCTTTGTCTCAACTCTTCGGGATGAGATTATCCCATCGCTTGAGACCATCTCAATCGTAGCAATTGCACGGTGGTGAAAAATGAATGACACAGTTAGGCAGAATGTTTCGAAGGTCATCCTGCTCTTCGGCATTAAGGTCAATGTGCAGTATGTCCAGCTCTTTCAGGTTTTCCAACATGCCAATTTCTGTAGGGAAAAATTCCACAGGATTTTGCCAAAGAATAAAAGTGTTGAGTTGTTTCAGGTTTTCGATTTCTTCCGGTATGCCAGTGATGTAATTATCGCCCACGTTCAGATAGCGCAGATTTTCAAGCGAACAAATTGCAGGACTCAAAGTGTCCAGTGCATTGCGCGAAATACTCAGCTTCTGCAGGTATTTCAATCCCGCAATTTCATCGGGAACGATTACTATGCGGTTGCGGTCGAGCACCAATTCATTCAGGTTGGCAAATTGAAAAATGTCCTGTGGAAAATCCTTGAGTTTATGCTTGGTGAGGTTCAAACGATAGACAACCTGCGGATTTTGCAAGGCTTCTTCAAGGCTGCTGTAAACGAAAGTGGAGTCCAGTTCATCTGCACTCAGCAGTTGCGCATGGGATGATACCGATGAAAGGAGAGCAATAAAAATAATTATTCTTTCAGTAAGCTTCTGCATCGAAAAATTTTTGGGCGATTTGCATGTCATGAGAAATCTGTGTGCGAAGTTCATCTATTGAGCCAAATTTCTTTTCATCCCTGATACGGCAAACTAACTCTGCGGTTATGGTTTCCCCGTAAAGCGGTGCATCAAATTCCAGGATATGAACTTCAAGAGTTTCCGCAAGATTATCCCCAATGGTGGGGCGCACTCCTATGTTCATCACACCGCGGTACTGCCCATTCTTTACAGTAACCTGCACAGCATAAACACCGCGCAAGGGAACAAGTTTGTAGTCATAGTTCAGCCGTATGTTAGCAGTGGGAATTCCAATGGTCCTTCCCCTTCCCTCTCCCTTCTCCACAATACCAGTCAACGAATAATGATACCCCAAAAAACGCTTTGCAGCGTGCAGGTCTCCTTCCATTAACGCATTTCTTATTTTGGTGGAACTCACTTCCACTGCATCCATTGTTTGTGCTGGAATTTCTTCCACTTCAAAACCGAAGAGTTCGGAAAGGGTTTTGAGTGTTCCAATATCTCCCTCCCGGTTTCGCCCAAAGCGATGGTCATATCCTATAATCAAATTTTTTGCAGCCAAACCATTCACCAGAAGTTCGCGCACATATTCATCAGGTGCCTGTCGAGAAAACTCCCGTGAAAAAGGGACAATGACCAAGTGATCAATACCTGCTTGATCCAGCAATTCTATTTTTTCTTCCGGGGTGTTCAAAAGTTTCAGGCCATGGTCGGCCGGATGTAGAATCATGCGCGGATGGGGATAGAATGTAACCACCACACTTTCCCCGGAAATTTCCCGGGCCGAATGGTTGAGGCGATCAAGAATTTTCCGGTGGCCGGTGTGAACACCATCGAAAGTTCCTATGGTGACCGATGGATTCGGAATGGCGCTGCGCCCTGGTAACCCGCTGTGAATCTTCAAGGAAGTGTACAATTGGAATTGAGCTGCGAAATTATTTTCTATCCGCACCGTTCGTAGGGATTACGCAATGGATTAAGGGAAAGTTGCCAACACCAGTTTAAAAACCATGAGGGAGTTATACATTCGCGCCCGAAAATTTTAACCCCAAACACATGTCGCAGAATACCGGAAAGGTTGCTCAAATCATTGGCCCTGTAGTGGACGTAGCTTTTCCATCAGGCCAAAAACTCCCCAACATACTTGACGCTCTTGTGGTGAAGCGCCCCGGTGGCGACCTCATTCTGGAATGCCAGCAGCACATTGGCGAAGACACTGTGCGCACCGTTGCTATGGATGCTACCGAAGGTCTTCAGCGCGGAGCCGTGGTTCATTCCACTGGCCAAAACATTACCATGCCCACCGGAGAAAAAATAAAAGGACGGCTTTTTAACGTAGTGGGCACTGCCATTGATGGAATAGGTGAGGTGAGCAATGAAGGTGGTTATGCCATCCATCGCCAGCCACCGAGATACGAAGATCTTACTACTTCAGCCGAAGTTCTTTTCACGGGCATCAAGGTTATTGACCTAATCGAACCGTACGCAAAGGGAGGAAAAATCGGACTGTTCGGTGGAGCGGGTGTTGGCAAAACAGTTCTTATCATGGAATTGATCAACAATATCGCAAAAGCTTATTCAGGACTTTCAGTATTTGCCGGAGTAGGTGAACGCACCCGCGAAGGAAACGACCTTCTTCGTGAAATGATAGAATCAGGTGTAATCAAATACGGGGATGCTTTTCTTCACGCTATGGAAAAAGGCGACTGGGATGTGAGCAAAGTGGACATGAATGAATTAGCAAAAAGCCAAGCCACCTTGGTGTTCGGGCAGATGAACGAACCACCGGGAGCACGCGCCCGGGTTGCGCTTTCGGGTCTCACTGTGGCCGAATACTTCCGGGATGGTGATGAAAAATCGGGTGGCCGCGACATCCTCTTCTTTATTGATAACATTTTCCGTTTTACACAAGCGGGTTCCGAAGTGTCAGCACTTCTCGGCCGTATGCCTTCGGCAGTGGGTTACCAGCCAACGCTGGCGACAGAAATGGGTACCATGCAAGAGCGCATTACTTCCACCAAACGAGGTTCAATCACGTCAGTTCAGGCAGTGTATGTGCCGGCTGATGACCTTACCGATCCGGCACCCGCAACCACATTTGCACACCTTGATGCCACCACCGTATTGAGCAGGAAAATTGCCGAGCTTGGAATTTATCCCGCAGTGGATCCGCTGGATTCCACTTCGCGAATCCTTACTCCTTCTATCGTGGGTGAAGAACATTACAGATGTGCAACACGCGTAAAAGGAATTCTACAGCGATATAAAGAGTTACAAGATATTATCGCCATCCTTGGAATGGACGAGTTGAGTGAAGATGACAAACAAGCCGTATATCGTGCCCGCAAAATCCAGCGTTTCTTGTCACAACCCTTTTTCGTGGCTGAGGCATTCACGGGTTTGAAAGGTGTGCTTGTTCCCATTGATGAAACCATCAAAGGCTTCAACATGATTCTTGATGGCGGTTGCGATGAATATCCCGAAGCAGCGTTTAACCTCAAAGGCAACATTGAAGAAGCTATTGAAGCCGGAAAGAAAATGCTGGCGGAAGCAGCTGCTAGGTAGGAGGAAGATGGTATACCGAAGACCGAGGACCGAGGACTGAAAGATGTTCTGGCCAAGGTGTTCAAACTGTCAAACTTCAACATCATTTTCAACTTTCAATCCCTTGAACAAATGACCGTAGAAATCCTTACCCCCGAATCCACACTCTACACCGGAGAAGCAAGCTATGTTTTTCTTCCAGGCAGCGGAGGAAGTCTTGGCGTTCTGAATGGACACGCTCCGCTAATCGCATCATTGAAAAAGGGGACGCTGCGCATAAAAGATAACGCTGGCGTTGAACACAAGTTCGAAGTGAAAGGAGGAACAGTTGAGGTGTTGAAGAATAGGGTGGTGATTTTGGCGGAATGATTTTGAAAACAGTAATGATGAAGGAGGCTGTGTCATACTCAGCATCCTTCGGAAAAGTAAATTTTTTTCACGAATTCTCAGCAGGCAGGTCAGTGAGAAATTATTTTCCAAGAGACTTTTAGGATAGCCTTGTGTTTCATTTCCAATCTCTTTCCTGCTCCACCCTCACCTGACGAACACCCGCTAATTACCGCCACTGGCAAGCATTATTACGAATCCGGTGTTTTCATAGAGACGGCCGTCACCATCACGAACTCCCACATAGAAAGCAAAGGAACCTTCCTGTACCAGTTCTCCTTTATATCTTCCATCCCAGCCCTCATTCACATCTTCTGTTTCGAAAACCATATCGCCCCAGCGGCTGAAAATCACCATGCGATATTGCTCAAAATCGGCAAAGGAGATCACAGGGCGGAAAACATCATTAACGCCTCCAGGCATAAAAGCATTGGGAATCCATATTTTGGGCACTTGGGTAAGGCAGAGTTCATTACTGTTAGCAGAACTGGATACGCCAAATGAGTTCGTGGATTCAACTGCTTCAACGGTGTAACAGTATTCGCCTTCGGTGTAGAGCAGGTGGGATACATCATCTTCATAAAAATCCACATTGCTGTTTAGCTCGGCTAACAATTCCTGTGTTGTGCCATCGTCCTGGCTTCTGTAAACACGGTAGAGTTCTACCCCGGTTTGCCAGTCTTCATAATTGGACCAGGTCAACGTATTTACCAATCTGTTGTTGTTGGCCAGGCCCTGTAGCAAAATGGTTTTGCCTATGTTCGAGGTGTCCACCATATCACCACAGAGGTTCTCGGCTATTACGCGATAGGTGTATGAAAAAACGCTGGGGTTAATGTTGTTGTTGTCAATGAAATTAATCATGGAAGCGTTATTAAAATCCTGCACAATCACTTCGTCCCATTCATCATCATTTACCTCTTTTCTTTCAAGATGATAATGCACGATGTCCGTTGTTGGGGTGATGAGGGCAATTATGGTGACTTCGTTTTTTCCAGTTACCGTTGCGGAGGAGGTGTAGATGTAATCGGGCGTTTCAGGATAGGGTGCAGGCACAGGCCTAAGATTAGAATTGGCTTCATAAGGAAATGCTTCGGCATGCGCAACTATGTAGTAGTAATGAAGTATTCCCGGCATCGGGTCTGGGTGGTCATAAGTCAAAACGCTGCCAGGCACTGTATCGATCGGAGAAAAGAACACATTGTCAATGCTGTGCATGATTACGTATTCCAATACACCCAGTACCCAACCTTCATAAGGTGTCCAGTCGAGGGTGATGTTATCGTCACACTCCACAAAAAACTCTGAAGTGAGAAAAATGGAATTATTGCAAACATCGCCTGTGGGACTTGTATTGGGGCTGGGGGGCGACCCGGAATAACAAGTGTCGAATGCTGCAACAAGATAGCCTTCCGGTCCGAAATTTCCTTGCGCCAATAGGTCAGTAAATTGAGTGTTGTTGATGCCATAGACGGTATCAATCACGGTTACAAATGAGCCAAGGCATTGATAAACAATGTAGGCTTGTGTGTCCTGCGATTCGCTGGGCAACCACGAGATAATAGCATCGTGTGTGGCTAGATCAATGGAAACACTGGTGACCACAGGTATGGTTGGCGGTGTACTGTCAGCGAACACATCACCATCAATGTTAGATGCTATTTCGCATCCATCGGGTGCGATAAGAACTACCTGGAAATTGAGGAACTCATTGCACACCGTAATCTCCTGTAGGTATTCATCCTGACCAAAAGGCACAGTGGCCAACTGGTTCCAGAAACCCACCGGATACTCCATCAACAGTTGATAGAAGGCACCACCAGGCGGAGTGGAAAAAATATAGGGTGAGGTCCAAGAGAGGTTTGCATAACCGGGAGGCGAAACAGAAGGTATTGCATCAAGAAGAATAGTACACAGCGTATCGGATGAAATGGAAAGCAAACCATCGGTGGACTCTGTGGTCATGAAATAACAGAAGGACTGAATTTCGGGAGATGAGCCTGTGTCCACAAATGACGTTGCCGAAAAATCATTGAGGATTATTTCATTCCAGATAAGATTGACAGGGTCGGCTACCCACAAATGAAAAGTGTCGAAATCACCACCTGGATCCGAAGGCGGTTGCCAGTTCACTACTACGTTTCCATCTTCATCCACAAAAACACATAACAATTCCGGTGGATCCAGTTGTGCCATACTATGGAAAGCAATTACCGTGAAGGCAAAAGTTGAAGCGATATATCTCAGGATATTCAAAAATAAAAGGAGCGGCAAAAATACGTGGGTGCGAACGCAGGCTTTGCCTGGTTATTTCACCCCGAAACCTGGGATTTGGTTGCATCGCAAGAAAATATCAGAAATTGAAACGGCCTGAACCCACTGCCTTTTTCAAGGCTAGGTACTCATCTATGATGGTATGGAGAAGGGTTGAAGCCGGCAGAATATCATCCAGGCTTGAGGCCACTTGCCCTATTTCCAACTCACCCTCGTCAAGATTTCCTTCAAACATTCCGCTTTCTGCCCGCGCCCGGCCAAGCAATAATTGAAGTTCTTCCTTCGATGCTTTCTTGCGATAGGCCTCTATCAATTGCTCAAAAAATTTGTTGCGCATCATGCGCACAGGGGTGAGTTCCTTTAGAGTAAGAAAGGTGTCGCCTTCGCGGGCTTCCACAATTTTATTCTTGAAATTATCATGCGCTGATGATTCAACCGAAGCCGCAAATCTGCTTCCTACCTGCACCCCTTCCGCACCTAGCATCATAGCTGCCAGCATGGTGGCACCACTGTAAATTCCTCCCGCGGCAATCACCGGAATTTTTATGGCAGCCGTTACTGCCGGCACCAGACACATTGTAGTGGTTTCTTCACGGCCGTTGTGGCCACCCGCTTCGAACCCCTCGGCCACCACTGCATCACATCCCGCAGCTTCGGCCTTCAAAGCAAATGTTGAACTGGATACCACATGCACTACGGTGATGCCTTCTGCTTTCAAAACAGCAGTCCAGGTGGTAGGATTGCCGGCCGAAGTGAAAACTATTTTCACCTTATGGCTGATGATGATTTTCATCAGCTCTTCAATTTGCGGGTAGAGCAATGGCACATTTACACCAAATGGTTTGGCAGTTGCTGCCTTGCATTTTGTCAAGTGTTCGTGGAGCACATCAGGATACATGGAGCCTGCACCTATTAATCCAAGACCACCCGCATTACTCACGGCAGACGCAAGGCGCCAACCGGAACACCAAATCATGCCAGCTTGTATTACGGGATGTTGTATCCCCAGCAACTGGACTACTCTATTGCTTGAAATCATGGATTGAAAAATAAAGAGGTCAAAGAAAAGTAAACCTGAGCGCCTGAATTTTCGTACCAGTTGCGTAGAAAAATTTTTGACGTTATGAAGCTCTTCCCTCTATTTTAGCCCACTGTTAAAAATGACCTCACCCTAAGATTTTTGAGGAGATGAAAAAACTACTACTGCTATTTTTTGTTATCACAGCCTGTTCGGCTACTGCCCAATACGATTGGGATTATGGAATCAAGATAGGTGCTGCCAATTACCTTGGCGATATTGGTGGAAAAATGCTCACCCGTAGGGATTTTATTGTGGACATGCACCTTAAAGCCACCAAGACAGCATGGGGAATTTATGGCCGCCATAAATTTTCAAAGCGTTTGTCGGTGGCAGGAAATCTGGACTACATCGCGCTAAAGGATTTCGACCGGTGGACCACCAATCCTCCACGCAGGGCGCGCAACATGAATTTCCGAAACCGCATGTTTGAACTTGGTGTACGGGCTGAGTTAACAATATGGTACGACAATGATGTGGGAGGTCGTGGCTACTACAACCCCGATTTCAAGATGTACCTCTTTGGAGGCCTTGCCGGATATTACACTAATCCGCAGGCGCAGGTGTTTACTAATGGTGAAATGGTGAGTGACACCTGGTACAACCTTCGTGATTGGAGAACGGAAGGACAAGAGAAATCCTATTCAAAAATCGGCCTTGCCATTCCAGCAGGTGTTGGCATGTATTTCACTTTTGATAAAACATGGCGTTTTGGATTTGAGTTTTCCTGGAGAACCACCTTCAATGACTACATAGATGATGTGAGCACTGTGTATACCAACCCGAATCCAAAGAATCCGGAGGACTATCCACTTGCACTTCAATTCGTAAATCAATCTACTTATCAGGGTCTGATAGACCAGATCAATATTGATAGTCCCGAAAGTGAATTTTATCCATTGCATATTCAGGATTTTACAATTGATGATGATGGACTAGATGTTGTAAAACGTGGAGACCCCACGCACAACGACAGTTATCTGACCATGCAATTGACCGCGGGAAAAGTGATTCGCGGAAGAAGTAAATTCTATCGTGCCAAGTACTCATGGCTGAAGAACCGCGCAACTGTGCGCAGATCAAGAGCGAAGTTCTAATCAAGAAAATTAATGAAACGAAAAAGCCGCAACGTGAAATCGCGTGGCGGCTTTTTTGTGGGATGAGATGTTTTAAGGATTACAATCCGATTACTTCAATCTCAATTCTGCGATTGGCTTCGGCTTGCCAATCGGTCTTTGGGTCGGCATAAATCATTTCCGTATTGCCAGCACCGCGCATGGACAAACGCTCACCCGATACGCCACGTTGAACCAGGTAGTTTATCACCGCTTGGGAACGCTTCTCCGTGGCTTTCCTAATCTTTTTGTCACCAATATCTATGTCTGGCCCGTTACCATGACCGATGACGCAGATTTTCAGGGTTGGGTTCACCGTCATGAACTGAATCAACTCATCCAAGGCAGGAGCGGATTTATGATAAATTTCTGTTTCATCTCCCAGAAAAGTAATGTCCTCAATGCTGGTTTTCTGTCCAATGGCAAGTGGTTTCATATCCACAGCCTCAATGTGCAATACCATTTCATCAGGCCAGAATTTATGCGCGAAATACATGTAGCCTTCTTTCACACAGGAGACCGTATAACTTCTGTACTTATTAATTACGATGGTGGTGTCTGATACTGCTTCAAGCACTATTGTTTTGCGTGCATTCAGTCCTTTGATTCGAACATCAGCAGCCATGCCCATGCGTGTTTTACCATCGTATACCTCGATCTGCATCTTCTGCTCGGTTATTTCCGGCTCGTTGGCGGCAATTGATTTTTCAGCTACAAATTGTGCGGATAGGATGATGGGCGCACATAGCGATAAGAAGAGTAACAATGAATTTGATTTCATGATTGCTGGTGACATGGTTTTAAAAACGGGGTTACGTAGATACTGCATCTGGAACAAATGGTTGCAAAATTTTCTGCTAACAAAAATTCCTCCAGAATGGTTTGGGGAGAAATGTTTACGAACGGAAGAAGGCCAAAATCTTCTTGCGCCAGAAGATGAAAATGCCTGTGATGAGCAGGAGGTATGGAATGCCAATCATGTATGTGATTGCGGAGTTTAGTCCGTTGCCCGTTTCTTCATCTGCATTTTCTGCTGCCACTTTGCACATGGCACATTGAGCATCCATATTGCCTTGAATAAAAAAAACCATGGCCAGTATCAGGGTGAATGTCAAAACCTTTTTCATGCCTCAAAAATAATCGTCAGGGGTTATGGGAATAATATGGACTTATCATGAGGTACACGATAACACCTGTGACGGCTACGTAAATCCATATAGGCAGGGTAATGCGCGCAATTTTCCTGTGCCGGTCGAAACGCTGGGCAAGTGCGCGGGTGTAGGAAATGAGCACCAGCGGAACAATGATGATGGAGCAGAGAATGTGAGTGAGCAGCACAGTGAGGTAAACGGTTTTTATTGTGCCTTCACCTCCATGAGAGGTGTGCTGCATGGTGAAATGATAAGTGATATAAGAAAGTAAAAACAGGACTGATAACACCAACGCTGATGTCATAAGCCTGCGGTGCAATGTGATGTTTTTTCTGCGTATGGCAATGAAGGCTGCAACAAGAACCACGGCTGTGGTTCCATTTACAATTGCGTTGAACGATGGAAGGTTGTTGAGGACCGGACGAAGCGATGCGGGAACATGGCCGGGCTTTGGAAGAAAATAAAGTGCGGTTACTGCCACTGGAATGAAAATAGAAGCTAAAATTACAAATCGTTTTGCTTTTCTTTCAGCGGAGAAGTTTTTTATTTCGCTATTCATTCAGGAGTGTTTTGATATCAATAAAAAGCGAATCTATTTCGCGGGTTGAGGTTCCATCATAAAAACCACGGAGGTGTGAATTACGATCAACGAGGGCTACCATATCGCTGTGAAAAAATCCTCCAGCGGCAGTGTCGGAGGGCATGGCCGTGAGGAAGTAGCCCTGTTGGGCCTGCGTGTAAATTTCTTCTGCTTTGCCGGTTACAAAATTCCAGTGTTGAAGGTCAGCACCCAGTTTTTCTGCATACACTTTAAGTACCTCTGGAGTGTCGTGTGTGGGGTCCACAGTGTGGGAAAGAATTTTTACTTCACCCCAATGATTTTCTTTTTTGAGCAGGTCTTGCAGGCGCGCAAGTTGGGCACTCATTACGGGGCAAATGCTAGGGCAAGTGGTGAAGAAAAAATCAGTGACATAAATTTTTCCTTCATAATCGCGGTGCGAAATTTCTTTTCCATACTGGTTGGTGAAAACAAATTTGGTGATGGTGTAGTAGGCTGTGTCTGGAGTAAGCACTCCATTTTCTCCCGCCTTAAATTCAACATCGTGCTGGCCCAGGTAAGGAAGTGTTTGGCTTTCCTGTTTCAGCACCTCGACTGTGCCTGGCAATTTTTCATTGCCTATGTTACATGAAACGAAAACAACTGTGGCAGCTATCCAACAAAAAAAGATTGTTCTACATGCAACAACGGGCTTGCCTGAATTCCCGCAGGCAGTGGTACACCAGTTATTAATTTTCATTTTCCGTTTTTTTTCTTCGGTCGGTTTCTTTTTTCAGGTAGCCAATGTCTTCTACGGCATGGCGCAATTCTTTGTCGTTGTTGCCGGAGTACGACCCGCGGATATGCCCTTCTTCATCCACCAAAAAAACACGTGCAGTGTTGTCGGGTTTTTCAATCATGAATCCAAAACGCATCAGGCTGTCCACCTGTGTTTTTCTTCCTGAAAGAAATTGCCACTTCTCCAGAGGATCGTATCCTTTGGTAATTCTATCCACATAATCTGACATCGCTTCTGGTGTGTCTTGTTGGGGATCGGTCGAGAAGATTACGAACTTGACTCCGGGTTCGTAGCGGTATTTAAAGTTGACTGGCAACAGCTGGTTGGTGATGCTGGCAATAAGCGGATGGCCGGTGGAATAAAATGCAGCGAGCCATATTTTTCCCTTCAGCGAATCGTTGGTGATGCGTTGTCCTCGGTGATTGAGAAAACTGAATGCGGGCAGTGTGTATTGCGAAGTGTCGCTGCCTGTTATTTGCTGCTCGCCTTTATACGGCAATGTTTCAAAGTGGTGCTTTGCTGAAATACCCAGGAACCAGTAAAGGGAAACTGGCAATAAAAAAAGCAAACCGAAGAGTACGATTTGCTTTTTCCAATTTACTTTTCTGAGCATTTTCTTAGCGGAACGTACCGTTGGCTTCCTGTGTGGCCAATCCTTCCCAAAGGCCAATGAAGATAAGGTACATGATGAACAATGAGTAGGGCAACAAGATGATGTACTTGAGGTTTCTTCTTTCCTCTCCCAGATGCATAAAGTTGAGCACGATGAATGCGGCTTTGGCCAGGGTGAGCACTATGAATGCGTGTTTGATAAACTCCCACGTGAAGGTTCCGTTGCGCTTAAAGTAAACACCCATGAACACTTCCAAGATGGTGAGTGCAGTCATGATAAAAGTGATGGTGTAAATTTTCTTTCGGATTTTTTTACCTTCCTCTTCACCGTGGGTGGCATCAATTGAATACTGGTCGTTTACTATCAGATCGTCTCTATCCATTTTTTGGGGTTTGTGTTAGTTCGAAAAAAATGCTTTTTAATTATACCAGGTAGTAGAAGGTGAATACAAATACCCACACCAGGTCCACAAAGTGCCAGTACAACCCTATTTTTTCTATCATTTCGTAATGGCCTCTGCGCATAAAAACACCGCGGATAACCATGAGCCAGACGATGATATTAATCACTACACCCGAAAAAACGTGGAAGCCGTGGAAGCCTGTAATGAAGAAAAAGAAATTGGAGTACTGCTGGTCTTTTCCGTATTCATTCTTATGAAGATTGGCACCAAATGCAAAACTGTTAGCGGCTTTCGCTTCCCATAATTTCTGCACATCGGCACCCTTTGCTTCGAGTTTGCGATAGTCCTTATTGTCAACTCGCTCTAGTGTGTATTTGTTGATATGGAGTTTTTCTAGGTAAAGATTTTCAGGACCGTGATGCTCTGTAGATGCTGCTTCATGTCCGTGACCGTGAGCACCTGCATGAGCATCGTGGGTGGCGGTTGTGTGTTCTTCATTATGTGCTGCTCCGGCAGGTGCTTCTCCATAAATAACATGGACTTGATGACCTGCATCCATTGCATGTTCGTAGCCATGACCAAAATGCTCTGGCATGTGTACCCATGTTCCGGGGGCAAGGGTCATGGGCATGGTTTCACCTTTTTGATTAATGGCGTTTACCTGTACTGTTTTGGCCAGTTGGAAGCCTCCACCGCCTCCGTGTATGAAGTGGTACCATTCCCAACCTTGGGAGCCCACGAAAAACATTCCTCCGATAATGGTGTAGCCGAGCCACTTTATCACTCCGCGATTATCAAGCCGGTGCCCGGCCTCCACAGCAAGCACCATGGTAACGGAGGAGATGATGAGGATGAAAGTCATCAACGCTACATAAATGAGTGGATAACCAGAACCGAGGAAGGGCAGCGACTCGAAAACCTGCTCGCCCACCGGCCAGGCATCTGCCGAGGCGTGGCGTATCACTCCATAAGATGTTAGCAACCCCCCGAACGTCAAGGCGTCCGAAACCAGGAAGTACCACATCATCATTTTCCCATAACTGATGGACATGGGGGACTGTCCTCCTCCCCAAAGTTCTTCTTTGCTTACTTGTTTTGAGTGTCCTGCCATAAGGTTATTGGTATCTTCTGAGGTTTAAATTTTCGGGCGCAAGTTTAGTTGAATTTCGGTGTTGAATACAAAATTGCTTAGACGAAAGTCAATGAACCATTGTCCATAGGGTTTTGTTTGAAGTGTTTTTGCGATGCGATTTTCCATCGGGTGCAAAACGGGGCAGGGCACGCACCCGGTAATGCAGGTTAATGGTCTTGAATTTCGGACTTAGAAAAGGGTGTAAATCTTTGAGTTTCACCCCGCGAATCTACTCCTCCCTTTTCACTATCCAAGCCCCGCGGCCCAGTACATTATAAGTAGTAAAACGGTGTCCCGTTTTTTTGGCCACGCGGTCCACCAGCGTTTTTAGCGGGTTGTGTTTCCAGCGCCATTCGCTGCGTGTTACGTGCAGTTGTTGCCCCACCTCCATTATTTCTATAAGTATGCGAATGGCAGATTTGCGCCCGTGCATGGGCACTGCCCCCAGGTTTTGAGCTTCCTCATCGGTAATAAATTGTGCCATTTTTCAAGTATTTAGACCGTTTCAGGAGGTTCGATGCAAATTTACGTAATTTAGTTGTAAACCATCATGGTTTAATAATAAAATAAAGTAGTGTTGTAAACAAATACTGTAAGTGAGATGTAACTATCTAGAAATTTAACATCGGAAAACGAGAGGTAGAAATAGTGAATAGTAAATTAGTAGTCAAGAAAAGTAAATAGAAAATAAAATAATGTAGATTAGAAGTAAATTTACTAGCCCGTAAATGGTCATCATTCCATCGCCACCATCAAAATGTATATCGAAGATGTTTCAAAAGGCACAACTAATAATTTCATCCCGCTGCTTGGGGTTGAAATTTCCTCCAATTTAATTCCAACCAAACCGAAGGGTGAATTTTGAAAGAGGTCTATTTATGGGCTGGTCATCATACAGGATGGAAATAGGTTCTTTTCCCGGAATCAACAAAGAAGGAAATGGCTACCGGAAAATTGGATTCAATGTGGTGAGGGGTACCAGTGAGAAAGTGAAATAGGGGGACGGGTCTGGCTCCATGGTCTAGTATAGAAAAAACAAAAAGAAGAACAGGTACAGCCAAAGTATTCCCATGAAATGCCAGTACATGCCCCCGGCATGAAGGCTTATCCAGTTGTCTTTATGAATGATGCCTGTCCAGGTGCGAACCATGTTTATGCACAGATAAATGAGACCGAGTATAAGGTGGGCAATGTGAAGGAAAATGAGAATGCAGATGAGCGCTCCGGTGATGTTGAATTTTTCGCGAAATTTTGATGTGAGCGGTGTGGCTTTAAGCTCATCGCCCGGGTCGAAGTAATGGTTTCCATCATGCACAAGGGTGCGACCGTGGTAACGTATGGTGTAGTCCTTTCCGTACTCACCGGTTATCTGGTCCAGCGAATTCCATCGGGCTTTTTTCAATCCCTGTTCGTTCATAGAAATGGTTACACCCAATCCTTTTGACGAAAGATTTTTCCATCCCGCGCTTTGCGTAATACAAAATGCGATGCCAAGTAAAAAAGTGGATGTAATGAATCCAATGGCTGCCGGTTTGTTTCCCGCTTTTATTTTTCGCACTGCCATTATCATAGTGATGCTGGACAGCAGCACAATAGTATTGCTTGCCCACAACACTTTTGGCGGAACCACATGCACCCAGTACATGCTTTCGCCACTTACCAGCACCACACTGGTGAGGCCGGCAAAGAGCATCACAATGGCAAACATGACGAGGTACATCATCATCTTCTTAGTGCGGATTTTTACCTCGGGGGGATGTTCTGCAAAAACGTCCATGCGTTTAGGGCGACTGGCATCGGTTGGTTTCGACATTTTTTCTTGTGTTTTTTATTTCCAGATTTTCACTACGTGTTTCACTTAGCGTTTGGTGGTTTCATTTTTCGTGCGCCCAGATTTTCAAACCGTGTTTCATTTGGATAACTGGTTTTGTATCATCACAATTTTCCGGGAAACGCTGTATGCTGCATTTATTTGTGGATAAATCAATTTCAACCCGAGGGTGGAAGTAATCGGTTTGCTCGAAATTATCCATTGCCGTAAAAATCTTCCACGCTTTTTTAATTCTGTTTTTGTAAATACTCCTTTTTACCACATCGGCCCACGAGTTGCTGCAATGCACCTTGTACCATCCTTTGTGAAACCGGGTCAACTCTATTTCTTCATAACCAAAAGATGCAGTGCAATCCCATAGGATATAAATCCTGATGGTATCGCTCTTAATGATTGCTTCTTCATTGCACAATTTACTTGTTTCATCTTGACCCAAAGTGAACGTGGAGAAAAGCGATGCCGAAACAATAGGCAATAGTGTTGTAAATATTCTTCGCGCCTTCTCTACCCAATAATTTTTGGGAATGCAGCAGATAATTTTTCTCATCCTCATCACACCGTTTTATCCAACCAGTAAAAAACCTGCACCACAGGCAGATAAAAGAAGGACGTGAACATGAGCTTGCGGGCATCACGTATTTCCAAGGTTCGTGACAGTTGCAGAGCGTAATACACCATTACACTACCAGCAATAACAGCCGCAACCATAGCGATGTTTCCTGTAACAGGAGCATCCAATGGAAGCACCCACGGCATAAGGCTTACTGGAACAAGAAATAATGTGTAGAGCAAAATGATGTAGGCTGAACGCTTTGTTCTTCCCTCTTTAAGTGGAAGCAGCTGGTAGCCTGCTCGTTGATAATCATCGTGCAGCACCCAAGCTATTGCCCAGAAATGCGGGAACTGCCACATGAACTGCATCGCGAACAAACTTCCTGCTTCGATGCCATACGAATTGGTGGCGGCCACGTAGCCAAGCATGGGCGGGATGGCTCCTGGTATCGCCCCTACAAATACTGCAAGTCCAGAAATCCTCTTCATGGGGGTGTAGATGAAGACGTACATGAAAAACGCCATAAGGCCAAGCACTCCACTTGCGGTGTTGATGCTCCACAAAAGCAGAATACCAGAAGCTCCTGCTGCCACCGACATTATTACTGCTTCATTAATAGAGAGCCGCGAGGTGGGCAGCGGGCGGTTCATGGTTCGCTGCATTAGTTTGTCCCAGTTGCGCTCCCACACCTGATTAAGGCCGTTGCTGCCACCCGTCAGCAAGAAGCCTCCTGCGCATAAAATAATGAGATCGCCTCCACTCACCGTTGCTGCTCCCGTGAGGTAACCGAGCACAGCGGATACTACAACAAGAAATGCAAGCCTTAGTTTGAACAACTCGGCCACGGCTCTTGCCTTGAGTACAAATGCAGGATGGGTGGTGGTGATGGTTTTTGCAGATTCCAAGATGATGGGGAAATTTTTTTGCGGTGCGAATTTAGTTCTGATCTCACAATGTGACGATAGGAACATGTGTCGAGTCAAGAGTAGTAGTGCTAACTTTTTCTTTTTCCTTTTTTCTGTATGCAAGAAGCTTTCGTGGATACTTCTTTCAAATCCAGCAGGTAATCGCGCAACTCTTTCAGATAGTGAGTTTTTGCCTTTACAATATGCTTGATTTGAGGGGGAATGCCAGCATCCAAAAACGGCACACATTGCTCTTGACAAGAAGGGAATCGAAACTTGCCAAAGTCGGCAGCACCTGTTTAAAAATTCATTGATTAACACCTCAAGGCTATTTAAAATGCTTCTCATGTTGATTGCCCTTTGCCAACATGCCTTACTTTCGTTGCATGATTACAAAAGCGAAATTGGGGCGTCCATCGGCACAGCCTCCACGGTTAAAAAACGGATACTATGTAAGCGTAAAAAGCAGGGGTGTGCTTGTGATGATGCACAGCAACACAGAAGAAGACATGCACATTACCGCTGAGAGGTACCGAGAACTTCCTGGTAAAGATGTGGTGATAATGGGCGAACACTTAAACCATGAGTGGGTGAGCGCCCGCAAACCCGCTCGCAAGAAAAAAGAGAAAGCGGAGGAATAAAAACGCAAAAGGCAATTGGTAAACGGCAATCGGCAGTTTGCATAAATTGCCTGGGGCTTTTTCAAAAAGTCTAAAAACCCCATCATCTTTTATTAATGAAGGTGATGGGGTTTTTGTGTGTTATGTCAATCGCTTTTGGGAAAAATTCTTTTCTCAGTTGTCCACACAGGACTGCATGCCTGCCCAGCACTTTGCTTTTGTGGTTTCCTTCACATACATCAACGCACTGCAGTTCCAATAGCTGTCGGGATGCTTTCAGGGAGAAACCAAAATGCAACGGTTTTACACAGTAAAGGGCAGGATTTTATCAAAGATTTTCCGCACAAAAGACAATCCAGTGGAATATAATTTTCGAACTGCTCAACAGTCAGGATATAGATCGCCTGTTAGTTTATGTCCTCCGCCTGGTCAACGAACTTACCCAGGCGCGAGCGAAGTTTGGCTACTGTCATTGTGCTAGTTTTTAATAGGACAATTGCAGAGATACTCTTCGCCCAGCCTCAAAGATGTATCACCTCCCCGTAAGCCGCAGCGGCAGCTTCCATTATGGCTTCGCTCATGGTGGGGTGCGGGTGTATGGTCTTGATAATTTCCATGCCGGTGGTTTCCAGTTTGCGCAGTGCCACACATTCGGCAATCATCTCGGTAACGTTTGCGCCAATCATGTGCGCGCCCAGCAGTTCACCGTATTTGGCATCGAAAATCAGTTTCACAAAACCTTCCTTATGCCCTGAAGCGCTTGCTTTGCCCGATGCGGTGAAAGGGAATTTTCCTACTTTGATTTCAATGCCTTTTTCCACGCACGCCTTTTCCGTCATACCCACACTTGCTATTTCTGGTGAGCAATAAGTGCATCCCGGAATGTTGCCGTAATCAATGGGTTGGGGATGATGATCTGCAATGGCCTCCACGCAGGTAATTCCTTCGGCACTTGCCACGTGAGCAAGGGCCTGGCCGGGAGTGCAATCACCAATAGCATAATATCCGGGGATATTGGTTTTGTAGAATTTGTCGGTAACGATTTTTCCTTTGTCTGTAACGATGCCCACATCCTCCAACCCTATGTTTTCAATATTCGCAACCACACCCACAGCGGAGAGCACCACATCGCACTCCAGCACTTTTTCGCCCGAGGCTTCTTTCACGGTCACTTTGCATCCCTTTCCCGCAGTGTCCACTTTGGTCACTTCAGCATTGGTCATAATATCAATGCCCGCTGTTTTGAAAGATTTCGCCAACGCCTTTGACACATCATCATCTTCCACCGGAACAATGCTTGGTAGAAATTCCACAATGGTCACTTTGGTGCCAAGCGTGTTGTAGAAATATGCAAACTCAACCCCGATGGCACCACTGCCCACCACCACCATACTCTTGGGTATTTCAGGCAGCACCATTGCTTCGCGGTATCCAATTATTTTTTTGCCATCCTGTTTTAGTGCGGGCAATTCGCGAGAGCGTCCACCAGTCGCAATGATGATATGATTTGCTGAGTATTCCGTCTTCTTGCCGGCAGCATCCGTCAATTCAATTTTTTTTCCTGCCAGAATTTTTCCGGTTCCCATCATCACTTCAATCTTGTTTTTCTTCATCAGGAATTGCACCCCCTTGCTCATGCCATCTGCTACCGTGCGACTGCGTTTTACAATGGAAGAAAAATTCGCTTTAGGCGATGCGACATCTATCCCGTAATCTTTTGCGTGATTGATGTATTCGAAAACAGAAGCACTCTTCAGCAAAGCTTTCGTTGGGATACAACCCCAGTTCAAACAAATACCGCCAAGAGCTTCACGCTCCACAATAGCAGTTTTTAATCCGAGTTGCGATGCGCGGATGGCGGCTACATAACCACCGGGGCCGCTACCTAATACAATAACATCAAAGTTCATGGAAAAAATTTTGTGGGCGAATGTAGTAGTGTCAATTTCAGATTCCATATTCTCAACACACGTAAGGCGCCAATCAGGAATCTGAAATCTCGAATCTGAAATTGTTACTGCCTCCTCGCCCCTGCTATGATGTAACGAAGGGTGATTTCCATGGCGCCATAAGTATGAGTTACCTCTCTTAATGAAGAGATGTTGAAATCATACGTGGCATAAAAAGAAATAGTCTGGTTGTCGTAAAGGAAGGTAGGACAAATGGCATCACCATAGCGGTACATAAGCCCAAAGCCGAAAATGCTGGGCTTTACAAGTCCAGTATAACGCGAAGCCTCTTTAAGCCGGATGCGCAAATTGCAACCTGCCGCGGCTTCCATCGCGCCCTTTTGCCATTGGACCAAGCCCATGGGTTGGAAGGAATACAACGTATTCTCCACTCCAAACACTCCCTGAAAATGCCCGGAATAACGCACTGGAATGCGGTTCATGTCCAATGGATCAAAAGCCAGTTTGGGGCGGTTAAGATGATGCGCTGCCAACCCAATACTAATGAAGCGCATATCACCTGCCGACAATGTGCTTTGGCCTATGCTCTTGGTGTAAATCATTCCGGCACCCGCATCCATGCTGGTCACTTTCGGAATGGTAACAATCTCTCCCGCAAATGACGAGTTCCAGTTTTGCCCATCGTATTGGCTACCCCACTGGTAGCCCGCCAGGTCAATACTGGATTGTATAACTCCCAATTGCAGCCCCATGCACAGTTTCCGCCTTGCGCTCAGCTTCACTTCTTTGGAAGCAGAAAGTTTAATGGTCATATTGCCGAAGCCTAAATCACCTGCCTTATCGCGAGCAGTCACCACACCAAATGAATAGGGTACAGTATGGGTGTTTTCGTCTTCTCCAGGTCGGTAGTCCGCATACATCAGGTAACTGGTGAAGCCAGCTCCCAGCACTCCCCACTGGTCGCGAAAAGAAACCCCGCCACGTATCAGCCCGCTGAAATCCCCGGTGGATGCAGGGTTCATTAGCAGGGGTGCATTCTGAAATTGAGATAGGTGTACATCCTGTGCCAAGCTGCAGACTGCAAGAAGAAGCACAGTGCCAAACAGAAGAAAGGTTCGTTTCATTTTGTTTATCTCAATAATGTGATATTCCCTGTTTGTGTGGATGAAGTGCCCCCGGTTGAACCCAGGTTCAACTTGAAATAATAAACTCCGGCCTGTGCCTGCATTCCACGATACTTGCCGTCCCAGGCGCTAAACTGATTGTCAGATTCAAAAACCTTCTCGCCCCACCGATTGAAAATCTCGAGATGAAATTCAGTAAACGGCCCGCCATACACCCACAGTAAATCATTGGTGCCATCATAGTTGGGCGAAAAAATATTGGGGATAAACAAACTTCCGGAAGTATCCACCGGTGGTTTTTCAAGAACGATTACAAGCACTGTATCGGTATCATAACATCCGTTCGACATGGTCACAGTCACCACATACTGGGTGGTCAATGTGGGGTAGGCATCAGGATTGGGAAGAATGTTGCTATCCAAAGAATTAGGCGGCATCCACAGAAAACTGGCGCTGTTGGGGCCGGTGGGAGAACCACCAATAGTAACCTCTTCTCCTTCTATCACCTCCATATCAGGGCCGGCATCAGCCATGGCTTCAAACGCAATAACCACGTCCTGTGCAAGGGTTGAAATAACGCAACCATCACTTACTGTAAGCACCACCTCATAGCTGGTGTTGTCATCAAAAACTGTAGATGGGTTTTGTTCCGTGCTCGTTTCGCCATTTCCAAAATCCCATAGCCACGCGGTGATATCACCGGTACTTAAATCCGTGAAAGGAATGCTGTCATTCATACAATTGCCCGCCCAACCGAAGTCCGCCACTATGGGTTCTGAACTCGCACACAAAGTGTTGATGGAAGTGAATGCGTAATCGGCCTGCCCGGTAAAATCAGCAGCGCTGTAGCCTGTTCCTTCAGTAAATGGTGGAGTTTCCACCTGCCACGTTCCCACCTCTGTTCCGGTTAATGAAGTGACATCGTTTTCATTGCAACCACTATCGAAATCATCATCGGTGCGAATGAGCAGCGGTTCGAAATTGCAACAGGGACTGGTGTACTGGTTTCCAAAACCGGAATACACATATCCTCCTGCATCAGCTTTTCGCAGAAAGGGGTAATGCGAACCTCCCTGATTGAAAATCTTTGCTTCCACCAGTGCCCCGCCACTGGGCGAAATGCGCAACAAGCCGTGTTTGTTGGGAACAAATCCAACTGTGAATGACGAGTAAGAAGCGGTGGCCACCGCAATTGCATAGTTGCCATTTGGCTCTTCCAAAATTGCTGAGGCATTGTCAAAACTATTATCCGAAGGCGGGTATACTTTTATCCACAATGTGTCGCCAGTTAATGGATCAGCCTTCACAACAAAGGGGTCGCCATAGGAAGTGAAGTCGCTACCCAAGGTGGTTGTGCTCCCTGCCAGAACGTAATCGCCTTGCGTGTCCACCATCACAGTATACCCGAAATTGCCATGATTGTCGCGGCCATAAGCACGAAGCCATTGCTGGTTGCCATCCCCATCGGTTTTCAGCATAAAGGAATAGAAAGTTCCGTTGACAATGTATCGTCCTCCAATTACCAGGCTGCTGTCGGCCGGGTCTTCGGCCACGGAATAAGCATCGTCATAAGCGGTGGAATTCCCAAATGTTTTTGACCAGAGAACGGTTCCATCCGGTGCAATTTTCATCACCATGGCATCATCATAACCCGAGCCTTCATCAGATCCGAAGGCGCTTGTGCCACCCGCCACCGCATAGTTTCCATCGGCTGTTTCTATCAATGAGTTACCAATGTCGTTCCCCGTTCCTCCATATTCTTTTTGCCAGATAAGAGTACCATCCAGCATGGTGCGTACGAGCACCACATCCATTGTGTTGCTGAAGTAAGCGCCACTGTTATTGAGCATCACCAGCGTATTGTCTGTTGTTTCCATCACACGGATGTTCACATTATTGATGCTGCTGCTGGCTCCGTAGGTATGTGCCCACTCCAGGTTGCCGCAGTCATCAAGTTTGGCAAGAAGCATCTGTTGGCTGCTGGTGCCGGATAAGCCAGCCATAGCGTACCCGCCATCGCTGGTTTGAATGGCATCAAAAACCTGAACATTGCCTGTGGTGTCCACAAAAGATTTTTGGAAAGTGTCCTGGCTGTGCAGGTGGAGGCCACACAGGAAATATGCACTGAAAATGATTGGATTTAGTCGCATTTAAGTTATTAGGGCTTCAACGGAAAAGAAAAATAAAGGATTTGGAAAGCTCGATTTTATTTGTGCAAAATGAGCAGAACAAAACTGTGCAGTTAAGTTTGCCCGCACAATTTTATAACAAACCAATTTTCACAGCATGTTGAACCTTGTACTCTTCGGACCGCCCGGGGCGGGAAAAGGAACCCAGAGCGCCAAACTGGTGGAGCGTTTCAACCTTGTACACCTCAGCACGGGTGATATTTTCCGTTACAACATCCGCTCAGAAACCGAGTTGGGGAAACTTGCCCGCAACTACATGGAGCGCGGTGCCTTAGTTCCTGATGATGTTACCATCGGCATGTTGGGCGAGGAATTGAAGAAACACCCCAAAGCCCGCGGTTTCATCTTCGATGGTTTCCCCAGAACGGAAACACAGGCCGAGGCGCTGGACGAATTCATGAACAGGATTGGTCAGACTATTAGCTACATGATTGCCCTCGAAGTGGAAGAAGAGCAATCGAAGAAACGCCTTATCCATAGGGGTGATGTAAATGGCAGGCCCGATGACATGGACCCGGAAATAATCAAGAATCGCCTGATTGTTTACAAAAACGAGACAGCACCGGTGGCGGGTTATTACCGCAAACAGAAGAAGTACAAAGGCATTGATGGCATGGGTTCTATTGACGAGATTTTTGAACTTATATCGAAGGTGGTAGAGAAAGGTGAGGGAGTGACAATGGGCAATGAGCAACAGGCAATGGACAGCCCCGACAACTATCGGGGGCAAAAGGCAATAGCCACGCAAAGTGTGGAAAAGGCAACTGTGAAAAATAAATCAGTACCTAAACCATCAGCCAAAAAGGAAGCAGTGGCGAAGGCAATTGTAAAGAATAAAACTGTTGCGAAAAAACCATCTCCAAAAAAGAAAGTGGTGGCAAAGGCGGTGGTGAAGAAGAAATCCAGCGCGAAAAAACCATCACCAAAAAAGAAAGTGGTGGTGAAAGCGGTGAAGAAGAAATCCAGCGCGAAAAAACCATCACCAAAAAAGAAAGCGGTGGTAAAGGCTGTGGTGAAGAAGAAATCCAGCGCGAAAAAACCATCACCAAAAAAGAAAGCGGTGGTGAAGCCGGTGGTGAAGAAGAAACCCAGTGCGAAAAAACCATCACCCAAAAGGAAAGTGGTGGTGAAAGCTGTGGTGAAGAAGAAATCCAGCGCGAAAAAACCATCACCCAAAAAGAAAGCGGTGGTGAAGCCGGTGGTGAAGAAGAAATCCAGTGCGAAAAAACCATCACCCAAAAAACAAAAGGCCTCCCGCTAGGTATAGGGCGGCAACAGGCTACACCGATAGCTCTGTCTGACGAGTAGGATTGGGGCAAGAAACCATTAAGCTCATTTTTGTTTTTCTAAAAAAGGCTGGCGACATTACGCCAAAGGATTCCACCTTTGCCCCCGCACATTGCAACACGCAGTGGAATGACTCACCATATCACAGGCAAAGTTCAGTTGCACACACAATGTGCTGCGGAAAAATATTATCACGATACTTGAAATTTGAAACACTGAAACCTTGGCCGAATCCAATTTTGTTGACTACGTAAAAATCTGTTGCCGCACCGGAAAGGGTGGAGCCGGCTCGCGCCATTTCCGCAGGGAAAAATTTGCCCCTATGGGCGGTCCTGATGGTGGTGATGGCGGCCGGGGTGGCCACATTATCCTGCGCGGAAGCACCGATGTGTGGACGCTGCTTCACCTCAAATACCGGAAACATGTGATAGCCGAAGATGGCGAAGCCGGAACCGGAGCTAATAAAACCGGCAGCGAGGGCAAGGACGAAACTCTGCTTGTGCCATTGGGCACAGTAGCACGAGATGCCATAACCAGTGAAGTGCATTTCGAGATTACGCGAGAGGGCGAAGAGCGGATATTGGTGAGCGGTGGCCGTGGTGGCAAAGGCAACACCTACTTCAAAACCTCCACCAACCAGGCGCCCGACCATACCCAGCCGGGCGAACCAGGACAAGAAATATGGAAAATTCTTGAGCTTAAAATTCTTGCGGATGTGGGATTGGTGGGTTTTCCCAATGCTGGAAAATCAACCCTGCTTTCCGTGGTGAGTGCTGCCAAGCCGGAGATTGCCGATTATCCGTTTACTACTCTTGTTCCGAACCTCGGGATGGTGCGCTATCGTGGCGACCGCTCGTTTGTAATGGCGGATATTCCCGGTATAATAGAGGGAGCGGCAGAGGGCAAAGGCATTGGTCACCGTTTTCTGCGTCACATAGAAAGAAACTCTACGCTGCTTTTTATGATTGCCTGCGATGTCGCTGACATCAAAAAGGAATATGAAATTCTCTTGAACGAATTGCGCAAATACAATCCTGAACTGCTAGACAAGCAGCGTCTGCTGGCCATAACCAAATGCGATATGCTGGACGAGGTGATGATGGATCAGATGAAACCATTTTTGCCTGAAGGCGTTCCCTACCTTTTTATTTCATCCATCAGTGGAATGAATATAGACATGCTGAAAGACAAGATTTGGGGGTTGATAAATGATTGATTCCGCTCATCCACTCCGAAGTGCAGAGGGCTTCATCCCACTCAACACTTCCATCAACACTTCATAATAATTCTTCCGTACCATTTTCGATTTCAGCCAGCAGAAAAATGTGATGGCCTGGATGTCTTCGCTGTCGCCCGGCAGAATAATGTTGGCCTGCTCCACCCGCTGGGAGAAAATTTTGGTGTGGATAATTTCAGGCTCATTAATAAGGCTCCTGATAAATCCGGTAAAAATTTTTGCGCGCTGGTAGTACGGTTGTTTGAGAAAAGCTGAAAAGTATTTTTCCAGTTGGTGGATGCGTGTGAGGGCAATGTCGGTGTTGCCGAGTTCGTACTGCACTATGATTTCAATCAGGTTTTTTTTGAACCTCCACTCCTTGCCCATTTTCTTTTCCAGCCAATGGTCGCTGTGATCAAAGGCGTGAAGAATTTTATTGGCCAACTTGAATTTCCCGGAATTGAACAGGTATACACACCAATTGATTTGCATGTTGAACCGCGCGCCTGCATCCAGTTGCAGCCTCTTGTCGTTCAACGTTTGTTCAAGGAGCAATGCAGCCTCTGGATTTGCGCCACTGTAACTGAGAACGGCAGATTTCAACAGAATAAACTTTGGGAAATAGAATGCAAAATGCTGGCTCTTTTTTTTCGAAAGTATGTTTTCCATGAGCGAAAGAAATTGGATGGCTTCGTCAAACTTCCGGTTCCGGTATTTCGAATGAGCAATCATGTAATGGAAATCCAGCAGCAAACCGGTTTCGGTTTTCTCAAAGGCATTAGCTTTTTCCAGGTTGCGGAAGGTGCGCACCACATAAGGCTCGAAGCGGTGATAGTCCTTGGTGGAAATAACTGCGCTGCGCACCATGCTCACCACAGTGTGCATAAACCCAACGTTGTTTCGCGCTTCGCGCTCCAGTTTAAATTCCCTCAAGGCCACCCGTGTTATTTCCTGCGGATCCAGGGTGCTGCCGCTGTTTCGCGCTTCTGATAGGTGGAACCGGATGGTGCTGTGTGCAATCATCAATCGCTCGCGGGCCCCTGCACGCAGCTTGTTCGTTTCCCATTTGCGGATGCATTGCGCGAGGTTCAATTCCAGCATATCGGCATTGCGAATTTGTTCGTTGTAGACGTTGTCGAGCAAATCCCACTGCCCGGTTTTTTCCGCTATTTGTTCTGCTTTTTGAAGATGGTGCTGCGCAAGTTGTGGCGAATTTCTTTCCAGAAGAAAGCGCGACATGGACAAATAACTCATTACCGATGCCGATCGTGTGGTATCACCATCGAGGCGTTTTATCAGGATGAAATTCATGAGGTGTTTCATCAGCCGCTTGCGCAAACTGTGGTACGCATTCATGTTAAGGTCGCTATACAACCTGGATGCATTGTCGCGTCCTTTTTTGTTTTCAATATGAAGGAGTGTTTCCACAAGTTGCACATCTTTTCGTGTGCTCCCTCGTCCGGTGCGTACAAGATATGTGCTGAATTCCGCCTGCTCTTGTGGCTGCAAAGTGCGCAATGTCTCTTTCAGTGTGTCCATTTATTCGAGTACGTTATCTCTATTTCTTATGATGGCCAAATATCAGTAGGAGCAAAGCAAATGAGTGTGCGGAATGATTGCAATGGCGCATTTCATCAAGTACGGAATCATCCTCTTTTCTCATTCACGGATTTGCAACGCCCTCTACGTTTGGTCAACAATTCAAAAAAATGAAAAAGTTATGGTTGCGATTTATGGGGGCCTGCCTCCGGATGTTGGTGCGAATGATGGGTCGTATTATTTACCGCATCCGCATCCAGGGTGTGGAACACATTCCCCAACAGGGAGGAGCCCTTATTGTGGCTAACCACACATCGTATATGGATTTTGTGTTGCTGGTGTGTGGCTTACCCAGGCCTGTGCGTTTTATTATGAATGCCCACACCTTCCGCAAGCCGATGCTCAATGCCCTGCTGCGCGGCCTCCATTGTGTTCCTGTCGAAACCGGGATGGGTAAACAAGGGCACGAAGAGTTCAACCGTGTTGTAAAAGAACAATTGGATGAAGGGCATCTGGTAGCCATTTTTGCTGAAGGCACTGTGAGCCGCACAGGGCAACTGCTCGAGTTCCGGAAAGGGGTGGAGCATATTTCCCAAATGATAACAGCACCCATCATTGCTGTTCACTTTGATAATGTGCAGGGCAGCCCGTACACCTACAGGGCTGGTGGAAAGAAAATGGTGGTTCCATCGCTAAGATCGCTACGCAGGTTGGTTCGCATCAACATTGGCAAGCCGATGCATGGCGCTACCACGGCATTTCATCTGCGCCAAAAAATGAAGGAGCTGGAAGCGGAGAGTTTTGCCCAAAGAATTTCGCTCCGCGAAAAAATTTCAAGTCTCGTGTTGAAGAATATCTGCAACGCGCCCTCGGGCAGTTGGCGCATCAATAATGATAAGATGGAGTTCTCTGAACTGGGCAGTAAAATTTCTTCGCTACACCTTGTACTTAAAGAACATCTTGAAGGAGAAAAGGCGGTGGGTGTACTGTTGCCCAAATCGCTGGATTCACTCCTTATCCATCTCTACCTCCTGTTGAATGATAAGTGCATTGTAAACATCCATCCCGATATGGATAATGAAGATCGTTTGGCTGTTTTTCGCCAGTCGGGATTGCGGGCGCTTATCACTACCAGAAATCTTTCTTTCGCTCGCCTGGCACCCAATGCGCACACCATTATTTACATCGAAGATATTCTGCAATCGCTGGCCAGCGGAAAAAAACTCAGCCCTGTGTGCAGCGGTGCGCAGAGGTTCAGAAATGAAATGATGAGTTGGTTCAGATGGACTTCGCCCGTGCCCAATGCGGTAACCATCTTGTTTGAAAAAAAGAACGATACACTGGTTTCCGTGTCGCTTTCGCACGGCAATCTGATGGCGGTTATCACTGCTTTAAGGCAGGTCTATTTTTTCCGCAAAGGTTCAATGATGCTTGCGGACCTCGACCTGTTTCACTCCTACGGTTTTGTGCTGGAATTTTTGATGCCACTTATTTCCGATTTAAACCTTGAAACGCTGCCCGAGCAATGCGATGAAAAACATTTTATGGAGAAACTTCTTGAACATCAGCCCTCGCTGGTGCTCACCACGCCTACCCAGCTGAATGCGCTGGCCGAACTTTCGCAAGTGCGCAATCTCCCGTTTCTTACCAACATTTTTACAGCAGATATTGATCCGGAGCACGATGCTGTGGACGTGCTTGAACAGCGCGGACTGCCGGTGATGACCTGTGCAGGTCTCAATGCAACTACTTCGGTTATTGCTGTGAACCTTGCCAACGTGAAAGGAAAAGACCTCGCGGGAAAAGACCTGGAACAGGAGAACTATGAACGAGGCTCCATAGGCAAGCCTCTGCCAGGTGTGGCGCTGCGCATTGCCGATGAAAATGATTCAGGAAAAGAACTGGCCGCGGGAGCAGTGGGGAAAATTTTGGTAATGGGCGCTTCCATTGCATCGGTCAATGGCCGTGATGATGTTGAAGGAGAACATCCACAGGAAGCTGCGCGGTGGCTGGATACAGGTTGGCGCGGATATATGAATGCAAAGGGGTTTGTGTTTTTGGAGGAATGATTTGTACTGCACAAGTGTGGCAGATTCAAAGATGGTCATGCCAATAAGTTTGCAGCAATCAATAATGCCACCCATCAAACATTTTTCTGACCCTGATTTTTCGCTGGATGATATTCTCCTTGGCGCAGTCCTTCTTGTGGATAAACCTCTGGGATGGACCTCGTTCGATGTAGTGAATAAGCTGAAATATTTTGCCCGGCACGAGCTGCAATTGCCGAAATTAAAAATAGGCCATGCCGGCACACTCGATCCCCTTGCCACCGGCCTGCTGGTGGTGTGCACCGGCAAAGCCACCAAGAGCATTGGGCAATTTCAGGGCGGTGAAAAAGAATACACCGGCACCATTTATCTAGGCCAAACCACCCCCAGTTTCGACTTGGAAACCGCACCACAGGGAAACTTCGCCACCGGGCACATTACCTTGGAGATGCTTCAGGAAATAAGTCAGGTGTTTCTTGGCGAACACTGGCAACGTCCGCCCATTTATAGCGCAAAACAAGTGAATGGCAAACGCGCATACCTGGCGGCCCGGGCAGGAGAAGAAATGGAGATGCGCCCCGTCCAGGTTACCATAAATGAATTTACCATTGTCCGATTCCAAGTGCCACATGTGGATTTCCGCATTCGCTGCTCCAAAGGAACTTACATCCGCTCCATAGCGAACGACCTTGGGCAAAAACTGGGAAGCGGCAGTTACCTCAGTGCTTTAAGGCGAACAAAGAGCGCCCCTTTCGGGGTAGATGATGCAAACTTGCCGGAGGATATAATGAAGAGGCTGAAAGAAATTTCTATCGCAAGACCCTTATCAAACGCTTACCCTAGTTGATATCCAGAACTTTCTCTTTACAAAGGCATAACGAAAGTTTACATTCGCGCCCGCTCAAAAAGTAAATAAATCCCCCATCCCGAGGGCGCTCGGCATAATAAAACACCCATGATATCACAATTGAAACTCGGCCAGTTCAGGTACAAGCTACCTCCCGAACTTATTGCACAATACCCCGCCAAATACCGCGATGAATCGCGCATGATGGTTATCCATCGCAAATCCGGTAAGGTGGAGCACAAAATGTTCAAGGACATTGCCCGCTATTTTGATGAAGGCGATATAATGATTGCCAATGACACTCGCGTATTTCCGGCCCGACTCTACGCCAACAAGGAAAGAACAGGCTCCATGATAGAAGTGTTTATGCTGCGCGAACTCAATGCGGAAACACTGCTATGGGACACCGTGGTAGATCCTGCCCGCAAAATCAGGATAGGCAACAAACTTTATTTCGGTGAAACAGGTGATGAACTCATTGCTGAAGTAATAGACAACACTACCTCCCGCGGCCGTACCCTGCGTTTTCTTTATGATGGCACCCACGAGGAGTTCAAGAAAATTGTGTATCAGCTTGGAGAAACACCACTCCCCAAATACATAAAGCGCAAAGTGGAACCGGAAGACGAATTTCGTTACCAAACCATTTTTGCCAAACACGAAGGAGCAGTGGCCGCGCCCACTGCCGGGCTGCACTTCAGCCGCGAAATGATAAAAAGGCTTGAACTGCGCGGAGTGGTGTTTGGCGAACTTACCCAGCACATAGGCCTGGGCACATACCGCACTGTGGAAGTGGAAGACCTTACCAAACACAAAATGGACAGCGAACAGGTAATCATCTCTGCCGCCACTGCGGACCTGGTGAACGAAGCCAGAACCTACGGCCGCAGGATATGTGCTATAGGGACAACAGTCCTTCGCGCCATGGAATCCAGCATGAGCACCGGCAAAATGCTGAAACCCATTGACGGTTGGACGAGCAAATTCATTTATCCGCCTTACGAATTCAGCATTGCCGATTCGCTGCTCACCAATTTCCACAACCCGGAAAGCGTATTGTTGATGATGACCGCTGCCTTTGGTGGACATGAGCTGATAATGGAGGCCTATCAAATCGCCATCAAAGAGAAATACCGTTTCTGGGCCTATGGCGATGCCATGCTCATCATCTGATAGCTTAAGTCAAATTACGTTTGGTAGAAAATTTGAAAAACCTTCCCTGCGGAAAGGGTTTTTTGTTTTTGCAGAAAAGCTGCACTTTCGCGGCATGATGCGCAGCTTACTGATTGCTATTATACTCTTGGTTTTTTCGCCCACGCTATCAGCCCAAAAAACTCCCGATCGCTTTCGGGATCGCGTAAAGCCCGATAGCAAAGTAGGAAAAATATTTTTCGCCCAGGTGGATGAAAATTCCTTCGTGTGGAAAGGCGATCTCAAAGAGGATGCGGATTCTACAGCTACTGAAAATCCCCGGCTCGTTGCCATCGTGCTTAACGTAACCCTTGGTGTATTTGGAATGCACCGCATCTACCTGGGCACCGATGTTAAAGTACCTGTTTTCTACACGCTAACCCTTGGCGGAGGAATGGCTTTGTGGGTAATTGACCTGGGCTTCCTCCTATTTTCAAAAGACATTTCCCGCTTTCAAAACAATCCTGGAATTTTTATGTGGGCCGGAAACGAAAGTCGCAAAAAAGAAAAAGGCTGAACAGTTATCCCGTCCAGCCTTTAGAATCGAATCAATTTCCTTTTTATTGAACCACTCGCTTGATACTGCAACCCACAGGTTTGGTATCATTCGGGTTCACAGGTTTGCCACTTGCTAAATTGCCCATAGCATCTTTCAGATAGGTGGCCTTTACAGCATTGGGATTGTCCACGTTGTCATCAATAGCACCACGGTAAACCAGTTTCATGTCTTTATCGAACAGGAAAACGTGCGGGGTGGTTCTTGCTCCAAATGCATTAGCCAGGTCCGAGTTTTTGTCCAGCACATAATTCATTTGGCTGAAACCATGTTCTGTTGCGCGCATTCTCATGTCCTCCAGGTTGTCCCCCTTTTCGCGCTTCGCTTCGTTGGAATTTACCAGCACCATGCCCATGTTTTTTCCTGCTGCCATGCGGTTCAATTCCATGTAGCGGCCTTCCCAGCCAGTAGTACCCTCGGCATCACCCACCACAAACGGACACGTGTTGCAAGAAAAAACCACAAGCAATCCGTTTTGCTGCCGGGCATCGTTCAGCGACAACTCCGCGCCCTTAGTGGATTGCATTTTCACATCCGCTTTTGGAGCTGCTGCACCTATAGCAAGAGTTTCAATTGCCGTTTGAGATTGTGCGGTGAATGCTGCAAGCACCACCAGCAGTGCCAGGGCACCCGCAAATAATGTTTTTCTTTTCATCATAATTTAAATTTGTTTGACTTGAATTTTGTTGGACGGCAAAAGTGAAGCATTACTTCCAGTACTGGAAAGTCAATAGGGAGTTTTAACGCTAAAACTTGATGTGGGTCAGCCCAACAGTTTTAGACCGCTTTCATATTTCATACTTCGGTTTCGTTGTAAATAAATTGGATGAAATTTCATCAATGCATCTTACTCCACCGGCAGTATCCTTCTTTCATTACAGCCATTTGCATCCATCAACCAGATTTCAGTAGTTACATCTAGAGTCCACGAGTTTACCTGGGTCCAGGTTTCCCGCTCAGCCAAAATACTTTGTTGGGATGAACAACTAAGAGCATTATACCAGCAAGCTTCACAACTGTCCTTTAGCTGGATCACTTCCTTGCTGTTCAAATTGTACACATACAATCCTTTGTGATATAAAGAGTAATAGAAGTTATGGCTGTTGCGATCAATGGCAATTCCAACAATCTGCCCTTCTTCATTAGGCCATTGAAGCAATGTGTTTTTTTGATTAGTGTGGATGTCTAACATTCCGACATATCCACCCGATGCAGTAATTATTTTATCATTGGTAAACCAGCAGTTCTCCCAAATTGTGGTAAGCGTGTCAATAGCCTGCAAATTTTCATCCGACAGAATTATGCAGCTATTACCCCATCCATCATTGTGTTTTCGCACAATGCGCTCTCCATCAGGATCCCAACTTGGCACTTGATCAGACCCTGTCTGCGTCAATTGAGTAAGGCTGTCCCCATTCGCCTTCACTTTGTAGAGCTGGTGACTCAAGGTGGTAAAAAGTATCCAGTCCTTTTTACTCCATAACGGCTGGTTGATGATGTGCAAGCCTTCAACAAGAACAGTAGTTTCTTTCGTTGACATATCGAATGTCTGAAGACTTACAGCGATACCATCTTCGAAACCTTTCCTTAGGTAAACAAACTGGGATGCATTGCTCGGATTGAAACAAGGTGCTTTATAATGCCAGTTCCCCTGCATATCCCAGTTCCACCCTATCATAGGCTGTTGGCCAAGGGTATCATATACACATTCCGCAATCCGGGTGCAGTAAAATTGTTCACCGGAAACCGCCTCCTGTGCCTTCTTGCACGAAGGCAACAGGAGTGCAGAAAACAAACTGAGGGCAAAAAACTTTTTCATTGTTTGATGAATTTACTCCACCGGCAGTATCCTCCTCTCATTACAACCATTGGAATCCATTAGCCAGATTTCGTGTTTTTCAAGTATATCAACAACACCAGCCCGTGCGCTAACCTTTTCAACAAGCACTTCTCCCAAAGCAGAAACGGATACATCATTATAGTAACGGCTTGCACAAGACTCCTTAATGCGCGTTTGCGAAAAGTCGGTTGTGTTGACCACAACAATTCCATTGTGCCACAAAGTGCAAACAATGTTTTCGTTGTCAGGAAACCACTGCGCATCTATTAAGTGACTTTCGCCACCATCACCCGTGAAGGTTGCTTCTCCAAGTAATTCATCTATCCTCATACTATATACTTTTATTCTACTATGTCCTTCATTACAAATATTGTATTCCGAATTCCAGTTCATTTCACCATAAGCCCTTATAGTATCAACAATAGAATGGGTTTCAATACTCCACAACAAACCACACTGAACAGTCGGTTCAGTTGTTCTTTTGTAGAACAGACATTCACCATCGGGCGACCATTCGGGATAACGGTCCAAATTTTCATTGGTGATCTGCGTAAGGCTATCACCGTTACTTTTTACAATCCAGACATTCCAATCCGGAGTCCAAAATGCAATCCATCCCTTTACGCTCCATTTGGGTTGTGAGGTTAGGTTAAAGCCTGTTACGATAGTGTTGAATTCCCCATCATTCATATTGTACACCATCATTTCATCCAAAAAACTTCCCGGTTGGATGAAAACAAATTCTTCAGAGTTCATTGGATTGAAACATGGGCGCATGTAGTGAGTTCCAGTATCCAGTGCCGAACCGCCAATAGGAGAATTAGGAACCACTAAAGTGCGGCAGGTGTCTGCTATGAGGGTGCAATCCCTTGCACCCTCATCAGCAATCAGATTTTCATGCTGGCAGCCATCAAGAAGCAATACAGGAATAGAGACAGACAGAAGCCACTTCATAGTTTGATGAACTTTACAGTTCCGGTAGTATCCTCCTCTCATTACACCCATTCGCATCCATGAGCCAGATTTCAGACTTGGTTACCAGTTGCACCTGATTTTGAACTTTCGATTGAACCTTCTGGAAAAGGATTTGGGTGCCATCATCTGAACATGAAAGAGCCTGGTACCAATTGGACGTCCAACTGTCTTTTATCTGAATCACTGTTTTGTTCAAATAATCGTATTGATACAATCCGTTGAGATATTTGGAAAAATAAATGAGCTGCCTAGGGTTATTCCATTGCACATCCTGTACTTGACAACCAGGGCCTTCCTCCCATTCAAGAAGAGTAACATATCCCGGATTGGCATCGGAATATTGCCGAATGTCATTGAACCCGGCAATAGCGTAAACATTGTTTTTGCCCCATGATGCTGTACCCATGTTAGGTATGGTGTCCTGAATTAGTCCATCAAAATCTGCAATAAACCCGTGAAACGTTCCCGGGATTTGATAACGGTAGTAAAAGCTATTACCGTCATAACTTGGCTCCACATACCCACAACCACCCGTAAAGGATAATTGAGTCAATTCGCTGCCATCCGGTTTTATTTTCCACACATTGGTTCCATTGATGAAAACTATCCACCCGTTCCTGCTCCATTTCGGTTCATGCCCAAATAGGCCGGAACTAATGAGCGTAGTGGTTTCACCAGTTTCCATATCATAAACTTCCAGCTTTTCGCAGGTGCTTGTTGGTGGATCGCAGGCTTCATCACCACCAACACTTTGTTGTTATTCAGGTTGGTGTAGTACCCCGTCAGGTATGCATTCTTGTCCTCATCAAGATCAAGCGCATTGGCCATATCATCTTCCCCATACCCATCAAAGTTCACGTTGTAATCAATGTTCAAATCAGCATCAAGGCGCATCACTTTCATATCATAGCCATCGCTCACCGTACTCACCCTGCCACATATATATATGTTGCATGCCCTTAACATCCCTGCAATCACAACAGGCATCCTGCATCCGTCCATCAATAGACCTCTTTCATAATTCACATTTCAAAGAAATAAAGTGCACTCAATCCTCGAGGCTTTGCGTCCCGATAACTATTTGGGACAATGTGAGAATTATTCAAAACCAAAAAGGCCGCCCCGCTGGGCGACCTTTCGGTAATAAATGAAAACAATTAAACTATCTAATATCTCTACATGAGAACTTACAGAGGCGTTTAACGGGAGACAGGGAGCAAAGGGTTACAAGTTTTTTGAAAATCTCAAACAAGGCTAACATGGAGTCTTCACTTGAAACGATTTTACAAGAGGAGGGAGCGCGTTCCGATTGAAACTTCGCGTTTGAATTAATACCACTCAGACATCAACAATAAAAGGGCCTCCGGTAGTTTCGGGATCACCAACATCATAAGTGTAAACCAGAAAACCAGCACAAGGTCGCTCAGAGATTTCTTGAAGAAACTGCACATACTCACGCACCTGTTCCTTGTGTTTTTCATGCGGTTCACCGGTTTTGAAATCAATTACCTCAACGTGGTTATCGAATAAAACAATGCGGTCGGGGCGAAGAGTTCTTCCATCCGCTGTTATCAATTCCGCTTCTGTTTTTAAATTCAAGCCCGGTTGAAACCAATGTGAGATTTTCTGGTGATGCACTATGGAATGAAGTATTGATTTCATTTGCCCGACTTCTTCTTCGTTTAATCTATGTTGGGCGAAAGAAATTGTGCTCAACACCACTTCCAGGTGGTTCACTGATTTCACATGGGCAATCAGTTCATGAAGCACAATACCAAAGTGGCGATGAGCAATCAAAACTTCATTATTGGTTTGCAAGGCAGAATAGCGCACTTTCAATACGCGGTTTGAAAATGATGGCCTGATAAATTCGGTGGTTCTGTCGTTTGATGAAACTGCATTATTCTTCTCGCGGCTCCCCATTTGCCAGCTTTCATTTTGCGGGTTGTAATCATCGAATATCTGGTCCATCGCGGCATCCAGTTCATTCACCTGTTCGGGCTTTGTTTTTTCATGAATAATGTATAATCTTTTTTCCGGCCTTGTGGTAGCTACGTACATCAGGTTGAGATCATCTAATTCCCTCCTGTGGTTTTCAGCTTCAAATTCAGAGGGTGAAAGACTGGTGTCCTCTTTTGGTGTGTAACTCACGTAACCAAATTTCAATTCATCGTCCACTGATGCAGCCTCCACCCACATCATAGTCCCCGGGTCTTTGGAAATGAACATAGGATAGATGACCACAGGGAACTGTAGTCCTTTCGATTTGTGAATGGTCATGACTTTTACCGCTAGGGGGTCACTTGCGGCCACTGCAAACAACCGGTAGCTGCTCTCATTCCACCACACGAGAAACTGCGCGAGCGATTTGCGATGAAGTGTACTTTGATCATGAATGTGCTGAAGGAAAAATTCCACATAGCTATCCACTTCCAGATGCAGGCATGAAATAATTTTCGAAACAACATCATAAACGGAACGATTGTCATAGAGCAAATTTTTAGACTCAGGAAAATGTTCATCAAGAAACGAATGCAGATCAAAATGGAAATGTTTTTTTATTCCCGAGGCATAGTTCTTCAAACTCTCACCCACATGAATCCTGGCTGGAAAAACTTGCGCAAGTGATTGTGCCAGCAAAACCTTTGAGGCCTCATCGTCAGGATTATTAATGATGCGCAGAAAGTTGAGCAGCGCATTCACAGCATGGGAATTTCGAAGCAGAAAACCTTCTTCTGTTTCTACCCGAAGACCTTGTTCCACCAGAAACTGAGCAAGCGCTGTGCTTTGTTGTTTCCTTCTTACCAGTATCGCAACGTCACCGGGAACAAAGCCATCCGCTATGCTATCATTAATCCTGTCCAGAATATGACGATGGGTGTGAGGCAACCGGTCTTCAATGCGCGTCCCGATGCTTTTATCAATTCGCACCAGCCCTTGCCATTCTTTTTGTGGAACCTGGAAGCAGTCATCGTACACGGCATAAAATGTTCGCAAGCCGTCCTTCAAAGTTGAATAAATAGTGTTGTTGAACTCTACAATGGCCGTTGCGCTGCGATAGTTTTCTTTCAACACTTCCTGTCGGAACGATGCACGAAGCAAGGGTTGAAGTGAAGCCCGCGCTTCATCTGCTCTTATTTCAGGAAGGTTAATAAATTGCTCCACACTTCCATTGCGCCAGCGGTAAATGGCTTGCTTGGCATCACCTACCAGCAAATTGAATTTTCCTTTTGACAAGCTGTTTTCGATGAGTGGAAGAAAATTGGCCCACTGCAATTCGCTCGTGTCTTGAAACTCATCAAAGAGGATATGGTTGTAGCGCTCGCCTAGTCGTTCGTAGATAAAAGGTGCGGGATTGTCCACAACGATTTCTGAAACCAGTTTCTGGAAATCGGAAATGAGAAGTAGATTTTCTTCCTCGCGAAGTTGTTGTGCGATACTCTGCAATTCATTGAGCAACCCAACTGAGTACAATCCCCGAAGAATAAGTTTTCTCAACTCGTATTTCCTGCGTTCATCACTTTGCAGCAGTGAAGCAACTTCATCTATTTGTTTTGCCAGTTCAGGAAAAACCGCATCCAGCTTTCGCCTTGATTCAAGTGATGAAGATTTTTTTGCGAACGAACCTTCGCTCAACTGGTTGCTGATGGTAAGGCCGGGAGGCTCCCATTTTCCATCCAGGATTTTCCTGAAAAAGTTGGGGACGTTGCCACGATTGAAATCTTCGTTGGTGAGTCCTGCGCTATCAATTATCCGCAGGGCATCATTGCAACGGTCTTCCAGTTTTTTTTCAAAGATGGAATTGAACGAATAGAATTTTTTCCGAATGCGGCTGAAATCATCCAGCGAAAGTTTTTCGTTTTCTTTCAATGGCTCTCGCGATGATTCCTGCATAAGACTTTTAGCAAAACCCGCCAGTTGGCCGCGAATGTTCCATGAAGTTTCTTCCTCGAAATGGCCGAGCACCATGCGCTCCAGATAAACTGATAGTTGAGGTTCGCTTCCCACAAGCTCGAGACAACGATCTACTACTTCCTCCACAAAATCTCCAGCATTTATTTCCACTGCGAAATCGGGATTGAGGCGAAGGTCGCGCGCAAAGGATCGAATTAATCTGTGAGTGAAGGAATCAATGGTGCATACTCCGAGCAAGGAATAATTGTGGAGTATGTGGGCAAAAGCCAAGGCCGCACGCTCTTGCAGTTCATCTTCCGAAATTTTAAGATCAACAACAAGCGAAGAAAAAAGACTCCTGTCAAAATCGGGATGGGAAACACCACCTGCAAAACCGCTAAGGCGTTTCAACACCCGCTCTTTCATCTCGGTAGCGGCAGCATTTGTAAAAGTGATGGCGAGAATGTGACGGTAGTAATCGGTCTTCTTAGAACCCAGTGCAAGCCGCAAGTACTCCCGCACAAGAGCATAAGTTTTCCCACTTCCCGCAGAAGCTTTGAGGACTTTTAGTGTTGGTTCGGTATTCATGTCTCACAAAAAGTCGCGTAGGCGCTAATAAATACTAAGAGAAAAACACACTGATGGTGCGGCAATAAGCAGAGATAAATCCTTAGCTTCTTTGTCCTGAAATTTCGGAATGAGATTACTCATGGTAATTCATCACCTTGTGTCCGCCATCTATCAGGTAGCGGTCGCGGGTGAAAAGTTCGAGATCTGTCTTCACCATTTCCTCCACCAATTGTTCGAAAGTATGTAGGGGTTGCCATCCCAATTCATTTTTTGCCTTAGTGGAATCACCAATGAGCATGTCCACTTCAGTCGGGCGGAAATACTTGGTATCTATTTCAATAAGTGTCTTACCAGATTTTGAATCCACACCTTTTTCATCAGCACCGCTACCCTTCCATTCAAGTTTAATTCCAGCATGACCAAAAGCAAGTTCGCAGAATTTCCTGACACTGTTTGTTACACCTGTGGCAAGCACATAATCATCGGCTACATCAACCTGCATCATGCGATACATACCCTCTACATAATCCTTGGCATGACCCCAGTCGCGCTGTGCATCGAGATTGCCGAGATAAAGTTTTTCCTGCAAGCCAACTGAAATTTTTGCAGCAGCCCGTGTGATTTTTCTCGATACAAAAGTTTCACCGCGCATCGGGCTTTCGTGGTTAAACAAAATTCCGTTGCAGGCGAATATGCCATAAGCTTCACGATAGTTTTTGGTAATCCAGAAGGCATAAAGTTTTGCAACACCATAAGGACTGCGCGGATAGAATGGAGTTGTTTCCGTTTGCGGAGATTCCTGCACCAGTCCGTACAACTCACTGGTAGAGGCTTGATAGAATTTTGTTTTCATCTCAAGTTTCAGGATGCGTATTGCTTCAAGCAGGCGGAGCGTTCCTACAGCATCGGCATTGGCAGTGTACTCCGGTGTCTCGAACGAAACGTGCACATGGCTTTGCGCTGCAAGGTTGTAAATCTCGTCAGGCATTGTTTCCTGAACGAGGCGAATCAGGTTGGTAGAGTCGGTGAGGTCTCCGTAATGCAAGTACATCTTGACATCCTTTTCATGACGATCACTGTAGAGATGATCAATACGGTCGGTGTTGAAGAGTGAACTTCTGCGTTTCACTCCATGTACTTCATAACCTTTGTTCAAAAGGAGTTCCGCGAGGTATGCACCATCTTGTCCTGTTATGCCAGTTATAAGGGCTCGTTTCTTCATGTAGTTTTTCTTTTTCTCGCAGAGAGCTTCTGTTACTCCTTTTGAGGTGAGCGAAAATAAAGTCTTAGAGATTATTGGCTGTAGGATGATGACAATAGATGCATCCAGTCTTAATTCAGGTGGACCAACGTGCTGCGTGGCTCCTTTTATCTTCGCCCCCTCTAAAAAAAATGACCGAAGGAGAAATCAAATACAAGAGTTCTGTAAAGCAAGAACGTTATGACCGCGCATACTTAAAGATGGCTATTGAATGGGCTAAACTTTCTCATTGCAAAAGAAAAAAAGTGGGGGCATTGGTGGTGAAGGACGGAATGATTATCAGCGATGGTTACAATGGCACACCCAGCGGCTTCCCGAATGAGTGTGAAGATGAAAGCGGAGAAACCCAGTGGTACGTGCTCCATGCGGAAGCCAATGCAATAATGAAAGTGGCGCGCTCCACCAACAATGCAAATTTCTCTACACTTTACATTACTCTTTCACCTTGCAAGGAATGTTGCAAATTGATTTTGCAGGCGGGCATCAGGCGACTAGTGTACATGGTGCAATACAAGGACACCACCGGACTAGCGTTTCTTGAAGAAGCAAGTGTGGAAGTAGTACATCTTGAAGAGCCTTAAAAGGGCGTTTACAATTCAAACCTCATCAAGGGTTGGCATCGCGATAGTTATCGGGATTGCTTTCTCCCGGCAGGCAGTTTATACACCCACCTGTACTTCACCTTTTGGAGCATCACAAACATTACCGGAACCATAATAAGTGTAAGGAAGAACGAGAAGATGACACCGTAAATAATGGCCCACGACATGGGTCCCCAGAACGCCATGTTATCGCCACCCAGATAAAAGTTGGCATCGTAGGTAGAGAACCAATTCACGAAGTCAATGTTTAATCCAAGAACCAACGGAACAAGTCCCAGAATGGTGGTGATGGCAGTAAGCATAACAGGGCGCAGTCGTTTAGCACCGGCATCAATTACAATGCTTTTTAATTCTTCCCACGGCAATTGCCCCTCGCGGCCAAGGTTCAATTCCTGTTTCTTTCGATCAATAAGCATCACGGTATAATCAATCAACACTATTGAATTATTGACCACCACACCAGCCAGGGAAATAATGCCGAGCATGGTCATAATAATGACAAAGTCTTGCCGGAAAATAACCAGGCCAAGCAGCACCCCGATAAACGAAAAGAAAACGGAGAACATTAGAATTACTGGTGTGCTTATGGAGTTGAACTCGGCCACCAAAATGAGGAACACACCGAGCAATGCAATGAGCAATGCTTTGAGGAGGAACGACATTTCTTTGGCCTGTTCTTCCTGCTGCCCCACAAAACCCCAGGTAGTGCCCTGGGGTGTTTCGAAATTGCTCATGGCATTCTTGATATTCTCCACCACTTCATTGGCATTGTATCCGTCCAGCACATTGGAGGTAATGTTTACCACCCTATCAAGGTTTTTGCGTTTTACTGAATTAAAAGTGTAATCTTCCTTGTAGGATGCCACCGCAGAAATAGGAACCTGCACTATTTTTCCTGAAGCCATGTCGCGATAAGTAATGCGCTGGTTAAGGATACTTTCAGGGCTGTCCTTAGTCTGGTCGCCAAAACGGAGGTTTATTTCGTAATCGTCTTCACCTTGTTTGAAGGTGGAAATTTCCGAACCGTAAATGGATGTGCGCACGGCATTCCCAATTTGTGCAACACTCAATCCATACCTCCGCGCACGTTCGTGGTCTACCACTATAGGCAGCTCAGGTTTCTCTCTGTTCACATCCACTTTCAACTCCTCGATGCCCGCTATGTACTTTGCTTCCAGGACATTTTTTAAACCTGCTGCTGCCACCAGAAGTGAGTCGTAATCATCGCCCCGCAATTCTATACTGATGGGCGCACCAGTAGGCGGTCCCATTTCCGATGGGCTTACCACAATGGATGCATCGGGATAATCGCGAAGGCGTGTGCGCAGATTGCTCATCACATTAGTAGTGCTGCTGTCACGCCTCCATCTGCTTTCCACAAAGGCAATGGTGATACGCGCCTTGTGGGGTGTGTTTTCGAATGATGGGCCTTGCGATGGGTCGCTGGTTCCGTTGCCTACATTGGATATTACGGAGGTCACCAAAAAGTTTTTGTTCTTCTCTTTTATTGAAGGGTCATCGTATTGCTTCAACTCGGAGAGAATAATTTCTTCCACCTCCTTAGCAACACGGTTGGTGGTTTCAATATCGGTTCCTATGGGTTTGTCGAGAAACACATTCACGTATTGAGGGTCGCCTACCGGGAAGAATAAAGTTTTGGGAGGGAAGATTCCCATAAAAACAAACGAGAGAAGCAGCAAGCCAACTGTCCCCAGGAAGAACCATCTTTTTCTTCCATCCACAATTGCATAAGCCAAAACCCTATGATAAAAATTATCGAGACGATGAAGAGGACCACGTTGGAATTTTTTTGCAAGAGGGTTTAACAGGTATTTATTCGTCAACATGATAATGCCAAGCAGCAAGAGAATGTTTCCGAGGAATGTTACACCTCCAAAAGCAAACAATAATCCGAGGCCGATGAGAATGAATGAAGTGATGCGGAGCCTCCGCGGATTTTTTTCTATGTCGTCCACGCGCATGTATTGCAAACACAAAACGGGATTGATAACCAGCGACACAACTAGTGAGGCACCAAGCACTACAATAACAGTCATGGGGAGATATTGCATAAACTCACCCATCATGCCGGGCCAAACCGCAAGCGGTATGTAAGCCACCACATTGGTAACGGTGGAAGCCATGACAGGCCAAGCCACTTCGCCAACACCAATTTTTGCAGCGTCCCATTTACTCTTTCCCTCCTGCATGAGACGAAAGGTGTTTTCAACCACCACAATGCTGTTATCCACGAACATGCCCAGTGCAAGCACCAGCGAGAAGAGCACCATCAGGTTAAGCGTTACACCCATAGCACTGAGTATGCTAAACGAAAGCAGCATGGTGAGCGGAATCGCCACACCCACAAACAATGCGTTGCGCAATCCGAGCCAAAAAAGCATGACCAGCACCACGAGTACCACACCGAAGAAAATGTTGTTTTCCAAATCGCTCACCTGCACACGAGTGAATGCACTCTGGTCGTTGGTCACGGTGATGGTGAGATTTTCCGGCAACTCATTTACCTGCATTCGGGCTATCAAGCTGTTGATGCTGTCACTGGCAATGATTACGTTTTCGCCTGCCCGTTTTATCACATCAAGGCTTACAACAGGTTGGGAGAATTCCCGTGCGTAAGATTCCTTTTCTTTTTCTGCAAAAACAACTTTTGCCACATCGCGCAGATAAACAATGTTTTGCGCTTCATCTTTTATGATGAGATTTTCGAGGTCCTCCACACTGGTAATGTCGCCCACCACTTTTACAGAGCGGTTGAAATCGCCAATGCGCACATCACCACCACTTATGGTCAGGTTTTGTTTGGCAATGGCGCCCGACACATCATCGAACGAAAGTTCCCTGGCCTCAAGCGCCATGTTGTCCAGCTCCACGCGCATTTCCTTTTCGCCCAAGCCTTTTATATCCACCTTATTAATCTGAGGCAATTCCTCTATTTCATCTTTTAATTCTTCCGCATAGTCCTTCAAATCCTCCAACGAATAATCACCGCTGAGATTGATGTTCATGATGGGAATTTGTTCTGAAAAATTGGTTTCGAAAACATCAGGCTCTGACGGTATGTCTTTTGGGAAATCCGGGTCGGCCATAGCGGCATCCACTTTCTCTTTCACTTTGCGCAACGCCTCCGTGGGTGAAATATCAAAATCAAATTCCACCTGCACACTCGAATATCCCTGCACAGATGTGCTGGTGAGTTTATCAACTCCTGTAATGGTGTTTATCTCTTTTTCAAGCGGCCGGGTTATGAGTTTTTCAATATCTTCAGGGGAGTTACCGGGATAAGGAGTGCCCACATAAATGGTAGGGATAATAATTTCCGGAAAGCTCTCTTTGGGTACCGTGAGGTACGTCCACACACCCCACACCAGAATGATAGCCGTGAGCACGAAGACCACTTTTTTGTTGTTGAGTGCCCAGTTGCTTAAGCCGAATTGGCGGTAGGAAACTTCAGTGTGGGATGGATTGGTTTCGGTTGACATATCATTTTTTTAATTGACAATGGACATCCCGATATCTATCGGGAGACATTGGATCATTATCTCTGACTGCGTTATTTCATTCGAACAAAATTCTGAATTGAAAATGCAAAATTTTTCAATTGCCTTCCGATAACTATCGGGATGTCAATTGTCCATTCTCAATTCGCACTTCCTGCCCATCCACAAGTTTCCTTGCTCCCTTGTCAATGATGCGTTCAGTGCCAGCAAGGCCGCCAAGAATTTCCTGCTGGCCGTTATAGTTTCTACCGGTAGTGAGTATGGTTTTTTTCGCAAAGTATTTTCCCTCTTTCTCATCAAGCAGAAACACAAAGCTGCGGTCTTCAGCATCGTGCATAATGAGCGATGAAAGGAGAACAACTGCGCTGTCCGCATGGTAATCGTTGATGCGCACGGCACCCACAAGATTGGGTTTCATCATCAGGTTATTCACGGGCAGATTCACAGTGATTTCAAACGTTCGGTTTTCGCTCTTAATAAAATTACCCACACGCGCAATGGTGGAATTGATTGTGTCCATATTTGGAATAATAACCTGCACTGCCGCACCTTGTTTCGCCACGGCCAGGTAATTTTCGCTCACGCCCGCCTTCATGTAGGTGTCATCGAGATTTACGATGCGCATCAGTGGTGTCATCCCGTTGGCGAGTTCACCTTCCTTTAAGTCTATAGATTCAACTGTGCCCGCAAAAGGGGCAGTCACCGAGTATTTGCCAAGTTGTTCTTTTATAGTGGCCAGCTGGTTTTGCGCATTCTCTTTTCTGTTCTTCGCATCGAGATATTGCACTTCGCTTCCCACTTTTTGTTTCCACAGATTTTCTTGTTTTTCGAACAAGTCTGTGGCAAGCGATAAATTGATTTCGGCTTGGTTCACTTGCTCGCTTGCCACTGCATTATCCAACTGTGCCAGTTTTTGTCCAGCAGAAACGCGGTCGCCCTCTTTCACATAAATCTTTTTAATAAGGCCAGGCATTTCGGGCAAAACCTGAGCGTTGCGGTCGCTGTTCACACTGCCTTGTACCATAAAGTAAGAATCGAAATCCTTCTTGCCGATTTGCACGGTAGTGACCATAGTGGGTTTAAATGCAGTGTCTTTCTGCGCAATCAATTTTTCGATTTCCGCAATGGCTTTGCCCAACGAATCATAGCGAGCCTTAAGCGAATCGCGTTTATGTTCGAGTTGAACGAGGCTTACGTCCGCAACAGAATTTCCTCCGCAGGATGCCATTATCAAAACGGTGAGTGCAAGGATTGGAAAATAGATTTTCATTTAAAATGATTTGAGATGTTAGAAGATAGATTTTACGATTCCACTTTGTTTTTTTTGCCTATTGCTTTTTGCTTTCTCCCGACTGGTTCCTGCCGCCATTTATTACCCCATTACCCCACAGCTTTCATCATCCGCGTTTTTGCATTCAGCAGTTTCAACATGCTATCAATGAAACTGCCTTGAGCTGCGAGTACCTGTGATTGATGCTGGCTCACTTCAAAACTGGAATTCAGTCCTTCCTTGAATTTGATGTTGGTAGTGGTAAGGATTTTTTCAGCAAGTTCAAGACTACTCTTTGATGAGTTGTAGTTGATGAGTGCATAATCGTATTCCGTTTTTGCGCTGTTGTATTCAAGCTGAAGGGATTCGCGCAAGAGGGAAACCATGTCAGTCATCCGTTGTACCTCCACCCTTGCTCTGTCAATGCTTTTTTGTTTGCTCATGCCGGAGAAGATGGGCACATTCAATTGTACGCCCCACAATTGGATAGGGAACCATGGTTTGCCGGTATCTAAAAAATCGAAGTCGTTGCGCAATGCCTGTGATTGCAAATTGTAAAACGCACCCAGGCTGGGGAGAAGTTTTGTCTTCTGGTTTTTGAGGTTGAGATGCTGCATGGCCAGCGCTCCTGTCTGCACTTTCAGGTCAATATTGTTTTCTATGATGAAGGGAAGCGCACCCTGTTCATTGATGGCAATGGCAAGCAGCGCATCAGCATTTTCAGCAAGCGACAATTCTTCAGCAATGGGCATCCCGATGCGAAACTTGAGGAGGTCAAGTGTCATTTTCTGCTGCTGTTCCGAATAGGCAATTCTATTGTTAAGGTCGTTGACAGAAAGTTGCAACTGATCCACATCCTGTTGTTCTGTAAATCCTTCGTTGAACATGGCAGACACTTCCTTTAAAGAGTTAGTCAGCACATCGCCTGACTCGCGCAACAGTTCCACATTTCTGTCTGCTATCACTGCGAGGTGGTAAGCCTGCGCGACAGCTTCTTCCAACTGCACCTGCGATTGTTCCACCTGTTTTTGTTTCAGGTCAGCGTATGCGCGTGCTGCTTCAAGACCCACAAGCCATGAACCATCAAAGAGCAATTGCGACACGCTAAGACCCACAGTCATGTTGTGAGGTGTGCCAAATTGCAGCCTCACATCTTGCCCTGGCTCCCCGAAAAAATCTCCCGGAATGATACTCGTTGGCAAATCAATATAGTTCTGGTATTGCAGGCTTCCGCTTATTTGTGGAAAGCCAATCCCAATCAATTCAGCGGTTTGCAGTTTTGCTGCCTGAGCATCATAACCGGCATTCTTCACTACAAACGCATTCCTCATTGCAAAATCCTGAGCTTGTTGCAAGGTCATGGATTGCGATTGTGCAAAAACACAAACATCCATAGCGCAAAGGATGATAGTCAATGCGAGGTAAGGGATCCGGTTCGGCATAGAGAATTTTATTCTTTTATTAATATTTGGTGGTTTTCATTTTTTCTTTCAGGTACTCCACACCTTTAGTTGATGCAATGCCGCGAATGTGATAGTTGAACATTTCTAGATAAACCTGTGGAGGATTGAATTGCCCTGCCGGGAAGGTGGACTGGTCAAAAATGAGGTCAATCCGAGAAATATAGAATTTTGCAATCACTTCCGGGTTGAAGTCTTTTCGGTACAATCCTTCGCGCTGGCCTTTTTTCATATTCAACATGCAGGAATCATAAATAGCACGATGCCTGTTCTCACGCATCAAGTGAAATACTTCAGGGTGATACTTTTCAAGATCGTAGCTCACAGAAGGGTGCATGTTCTGCAACTTGGCCAATACCCATTTCATTATTTCAAGCGATTCGTCTATGGCATTCAAACCAAGTTTAGTGATTTTCCTTACATCATGATCTTCTTTTGTGCAATAGGTGGCCACACTTCTGCGAACAAGATCCTCTTTGTCCGAAACATATTGATAAAGCGTTTTCTTCGACATGCCGAGATGCCTCGACATATCATCCATGTTCACGCTTTTTATGCCGTAACGCATAAAAACCTGAAAGGCCGAATCAATAATTTTATTTTCCTTTTCCAACATTGAGGGCGCGAAAATAAAACGATTAGCCCAATGGAAACGAAACGATTGTTAAATCGTTTCTTTTGGTATTAGCACATTAAGTGCCTCGTGGTGCTATAACGGAATGAACTGATTTTGTTCCCTTTTTCCTATTTATGAACACCCAGTCGTTTTCGCACTGTTGCCAGTATTTCCGAGAGTTCAGGGATAAGTCCTGTCCAAAAGCAAACCAGTGAGTACACCAATAGAATGATGGCAGAACGCATGGCACTGTCCAACCAGGGATTGAAAACGGTGGGAATTATATTGTTAAGAAAATAACATGCGGTCATCAATAGCATCACAATAAGAAGCGACCTATCCAGCGGCTGTACTTTGAATTCGCGCCAAACCATCCATGTTTTGCAAACGTTGTAGCTGACCATTGAAACAGCAGAGGCAATGGCTGCTCCCATTATTCCATAGTGGGGAATGAGCCACAAGTTGAGCAACACCGACAGCACCACAAGTACAAACAACAGCCGCGCAACTTTCCGAAAATGTTCGCTCAGCGTAAGCAATGAACCATTTACTCCGGTGGCCATGTTCACAAACGCACTGAAGCCAAGAATGTAAACTACCACAGTTCCTCCTGAATAATCATCGGGCATCACCTGCCACAGGTTTTGCAGGTTGATAAGGATGCCCACATAGAGCAAGCCGCCAATTACCGCAAGCAATCTTACAGAGGAATGATAAGTGCGGGAAATGAAACTGAAATCTCTGCGATGAATGGCATCCGAAATTTTCGCATCGGAGATGCGGCCAAGGGATGCAGCGGGTGCATCAATGAGCACTGCTATGGTAACTGCCACTGAAAATATTGCGACACCTTCCAGCACTCCTTCACCAGCGATATTGCTTCCAAGCAATACCGTGTCAATTTGCCGCAGGGCCATGGACGCAAGACCTGCAGGTGCCAGGTAGACCAGGTATGTAAACATGCTGCGGGCATTGTTCGATCGGATAAAACGCCAGTCAATGGCATGTTGCAGGCCGTTGTCAATCAACATCACGTAAATCAACATTGCAATCAGTTGCAACAGAAACGCACCGGCAGTGGAGTAAAGAAAAATCTCAAACGAAATCCATCCGGCCAAATGAAACAGGGCAAGAGCAAGCAGCAATAGCCGGATGAAAACATCATTGAGAAAACTGCCCATGGCCGTACGGAAAAGAGCCATGCAATAGGCATTTACCACTGAAAACATTCCAAGGCTGAAAGCCATGGGTAAAACAAGGTAGCCGTATTCAATGATGCTATGCGAATCAGAAAACCATCTTGCCATTTGTCCTTTGAAAATAAAGAGCAGGACGGACATCAGCAAAAAACCAAGGGCTGAAATGAAAAGAATCAATCTTAAAAAGCCGTGATGCCCCGTTCCGGAATCTCGGAACTGTGGAAAAAAACGCAGCGTGAAAGCACCCAGGCCCAGAGTAAATAAAGTTCCCAGCAATACTGAAGCAGACAGAAGGAACCTTGAAAGTCCCAGTTCCTCTTTGCTGAGTGCGGCAGGCAAAACGAAAATGAGATAGACAAAACCGATGAGTATCCCCGAGTAAGAGAACACTGAATTAATAATACTTTGTTTGCGGATTTCGCCCAATGTTTAAAACCTCAGATCGATGACTAAAGTGGGTTGCGATATTAAGATTGAAAAGTAAAGCTGGTTGAGCTTACCCAGAACCAATGCAGCGTTGGAAATTCAGCTCAACTAAATTTGAACCCAAGCCTGCCCGATGAAAATTTTCATTGAAAAAAATCCTTTATTCTATCCCGAAGTCCGTTACACATGGGAGTTGATTTGCCGCTACATAGGCGTACCCTTTATGGAAGTGAATGAACAGCAGGCAGCCGAACTTTCCGTGGGTGGCTCTGGTTGCAGTGTCTGTGTTTCCCATTCCTTTTTTAGGGGAATAGGCGAAAAACAATTCAGCCAGGAAAAACGGCTGAATGAAAATGGTGTGGTACATAATGATGATGGCAGCCTTGATTCCACATCAACAATTTTTTATCTGGTGAATTGCATCCAGGAATATGAGAGCACCTACACTGACGAAATAGGGAGATTCGATTTTGAGGCCTCGGCACAGTGCAGGCTCGGGATCACACTTGAAAACAAAGTCGGGAAATTGATAGATGCTTTATGCGAACAGTTTCCGGTATTGAAATTTGTGAACCGAAGCAGGAAGTCGAGGATTTTTCTTTCGCATGATATTGACACTGTACACGGTTCCAAAGGAGAAGATGGCAAGTGGGCTTTGCGCAATGGAAGGCTTGATGTGCTGCTTAAACTTATTGCTGATATGGTGATTCAAAAACCACATTGGCTCAATATGAAAAAGATAATGGACGTTGAATCCGCTATGGGTTTCAAATCCGTTTTTTTCTGGTTGATGAACAAGGGGCGTATCAATCAACGAGAAGTGAATGCCGACTATGATTTTCATTCACGCCAAATTCAAAAACAGGTTCAGTTGGTGGAAGCAAACGGGTGCGTGAACGGCCTTCATAAAAGCATTTCCGCTGAAACCATTACCGAAGAAATGAAACGGAGCGGTTTTCATTCTTCTATCAACAGGAACCATTATCTCAAATTCATTTTACCGGATCATTTCAACCAATGTGAAGCAGCAGGATTACAGTTTGATGCCAGTCTGGGCTTTGCATCGCATCATGGTTTCCGGAACAGCTTTGCCATGCCGTTTGTACCGTACAATTTTACACAGCGCAAGCCTTATTCATTTATGGAAATTCCGCTACATATTATGGATGGCACCTTTCATCAATACCTACAATTGCCTGTGAATGAAGTGGCCTCCAGCTGCATTCAATTGCTGGAACGGAATAACACTAATGCGGTGATTTCCATATTGTGGCACAATGTGTTTTTCAGTGAATACAAGTACGGAGGCTATTTCAAACAGTACAAGAAAATTCTTGAATACTTGTATGAAAGCGATTGGGAGCAAATACTGCCTTCGCAGATGGAAGAGGAGAAATACTGGTGTTGAATTATTCAGATCAATGTAATGGAGAAAAAAACAGAAGAGGTTTCAGAATACTATGATGGCTTTAGCTCTTACCAACTTGCTAAAGGAATTAATTCAAGGCACCTCTCCATATTCAGGTTTCTTCGCAAAGCCGGCTTGAAGAAAAATTCTATTGTTCTTGAAATTGGCTGTGGCATTGGAACAGTGACACATCTCATTTCCAATCATTGTAAATCAGGTTTTGTACTTGGAGTTGACATCAGCAGAAAGAGCATTGAACTGGCTATGCAAGCGCATAAGGGAAAGGGATGGGTTGAGTTTATGGTTTCAGATATGAAGGATTTTTCTTATGAAAGGAAATTCGATTTTATCGTTCTGCCTGATGTGCTGGAACACATCCCGGTTGAAGATCACACTGCATTATTCAAAACACTTGGCAGGCATTCTAATGCTGATACAACAATTCTCATTCACATACCGAATCCACCATACCTGCGCAATGTTATCCGCCAGCGACAGGAGCTTTTGCAGGTAATTGACCAGCCTCTGGATACAAGTGAACTTTTGAATGCTACTGCCGCGGCAGATTTCAGAGTGCATCGCCTATGGAGTTATTCGCTTTTTTCAAAGCACGAAGATTATCAGTGCATCATTTTGAAAAAAGGCAGGTACTTTGAGTTCATGGAAGATTTGCACAAGACGAAATTCTCGATTGTTTTAAGAAAACTCGTGCTCCGCTTCAGTAAATGAGAAAGCCTCGTGTACTTTACTTCTATCCGGCAAAATCTTCATTCGTGCAAAAGGACGCAATGATGATGGCTGCTGAATTTGAAGTCCTGGAATTTGAATTTACTGTTCGTTCCAAACCATTGCTGGTCTTTGTAATGTTAAGGCAGTTCTTCTTCCTTCTTGTCAATTCAAGAAATGCCAGATTAAGTGTTGTCCAGTTTGGGGGATATCAATCTTTACTTCCTGCTTTATTTCATAAACTACTCGGCCTTCCTTGCCTCATTATAGCAGGCGGAACAGATTGCGTAGCATATCCATCAATCGGATATGGAGCATTTGCCAATAAGCGGATGCGCTGGTTTCTTTTCAAATCATATAAATGGGCAACACACATTTCTCCTGTTCATGATAGCCTTTGGAAATCAACCAATACCTACTATGTGTCTGATTTAACAGAACAGGGAATTAAATCATTCATTCCGAATCTTGCGACTCCACACACCGTAATAGCCAACGGATACGACAGCAATTCATGGAGCGCATATGGTGAGAGAGATTTCAATTTGCTAGTCACTGTGGCCGCAGGCCTTGATGAAAAACGAAGGAGAAAGCTCAAAGGCATTGATCTTATTACAGCCATGGCCGCGAATTTTCCGGACAAACAATTCATGATCATTGGCGGAATGGGGCATTTCAAAACAGATTTGCCCAACGTGATTGTTTATGGCAATATGGAACAGGAGGAATTGAAAAACTGTTTCCGCAGAGCAGGTTTCTATTTGCAACTTTCAATCTCCGAAGGATTTCCCAATGCACTTTGCGAAGCCATGCTTTGCGGATGCATTCCAATTGTATCCAACGTTGCGGCTATGCCAATGATCATTGGCGATTCAGGATTCATACTGGAGAAATATGATGCTGAACTCTTGGGACAAATCATTATGCTAACCGAGAACAATGATCTGCACGCGCTTTCTTTCAAAGCAAGGGAAAGAATCAAAACAGAATTTCCAGAGGTAAGGAGAAAAATCGAATTGACTCAATTGATGAATTCGCTTATTGTCAAAGCATCTTTGCACGAAATCAATCAACTATGAAAACGCTCGTTTTCCTTTTTGGCCTCCTGTTAACCGGAATCGTTTGTTCGGCACAAACAAAAATCTACTTCACAGATACAGGAACAAATGACATACGGTGTGCTGACCTTGACGGGCAGAATGTTGAGATTCTGCTATCAGGAATAAACACTGCCCGTGGCATCTGTGTGGACGAGAATTCAAACAAGTTGTACTACGCGGATGGGGACAACAACATCATCGGGGTCATTGATCTTGAAACGCTTGATACTTCCGTTTTGTTGACTGGACTTGCAGAGCCTATTGACCTGTACCTGGATAAAACTAACGGCATCATCTATTTCAGTGATAACGCTCTTGGATGTATCATGAAAGTGAATACTGACGGAACAGGCCTGGAGAATCTTATGTGCAATTTGCCAAACCTGCATGGAATAACAGTTGATCCTGATGGAAATAAATTGTATTGGTGCGATTGGAGCCTCAATGCCATTCAGCAGTCGAATCTTGATGGAAGCAATGTGCAAACAATAATTGGCAATGTGAACAACTTACATCGTTTGGCTTTGGATTGTAATGGGAAGGTCAATTGGACAGACTCAGGGGAGAATCAAGTGCGCAAAGCGAACCTTGATGGAACGTCACAAGAAAATCTTGCCTCATGCATAGGCGGCAATGGAATTGCCTACGTGAGTTCAACCGAGGAAATTTTTTGGGTGAATGAACTGGCCGGCACACTGTGGAAATTTGACAGCAACGGGTCAAATGAAACTGAAATTTATTCAGATGGAATTTCACCGAGCGGGTTGTACATAAGTTACTGTGAGAATACCACCAGTATTCCATTCATCAGTAACCACGAAATAACAGTCCGCACTAACAATGCGAACGGGCAACTACTTATCGAAGGCATCCATTTAAATTCAGACTTTGAGGTTTCCATTTTTGATGAGAGTGGCAGACTACTTCATCACAAGGCTGCTTGTGCAAGTCAACAAATCGTATCAATATCAATTGACTCTCTGCACAACGGTTATTATGCTGTTCATATTTCAGCAGGAGAGCAAACAACCACGCAAAAGGTGATTCTAATGAGAGAAGGATTGCGGAACCAAGATCACAATTCAATTTCCCTGGAACGTATCATCTTCCCTAAATCAGATCCAGAAGTTCCATTGCCCAACACATATTGCCTGCTGAATTTCATCAGGACAAATAGCAGAAAGGAATTGAATCCGGAATTCCTGGTATTAAACCAATGCAGCTAAAAGACGTCCATCACCAAAATGCTTTCACCAATGAAAACAATGCTATTCACTACATCATTCTTTTTTCTATCCCTCATTTCAAAATCCCAAACACCAGAAATCACTTCGTGGATTATCAATCCCGGAAGCGAAACAGGCTACGGTAATATTCCGAGCAATTGTCAGGCAGTGCAATACACGGATGATGATGTGTATGTGAGTTGCACCTGCATTCCGGGCTATGACATTGGGCCATGGACTGGCAATCCCAATGAACCGTCCAACCAGGATTTTACATTCATGATTACGCGCAATCCTCTGGAGAATACCGGAACCGATGTCGTGACAGGTCTCGGTCACATAGGGGTTTGGACAAATGGTGTGAGCCTGTTCAATCCGAAAGATGCATTCTCTTACAACGATGATGGAGTGTGGAACCAGAATGCAATTGTTGCAGAAGCAATTTCCTTTGATGATTGCCTCGGACATCCTGCGCCCAATGGTGAGTACCACACACACCTTAATCCAACATGTTTGTATGATGATACTAATGATCAAGAGCATTCACCATTGATTGGTTTTGCATTTGATGGGTTCCCGATTTACGGTGCGCATGCATATGAAAACACTGACGGCACAGGCTCAATAGTTCGCATGGAAAGTTCATACCAGATGCGCGACATAACAGAGCGCCACACTTTGCCTGACGGAACTGTGCTCAATGCATCGGAATACGGCCCAGCTATTTCAAATCAATATCCATTGGGGTATTACATCGAGGATTATGAATTCGTGAATCAACTTGGACATCTTGACAAACACAACGGACGCTGGTGCATCACACCGGATTATCCCGCAGGCACTTATTCCTATTTCGTAACAATTGATGAAAATCTCGATGGAGTTTATCCATACATCATTGGGCCGACATACTATGGCGCAGTGCAAAGTGGAAACACAGGACCACAAAGCGGACACAATACTGTGCCCGAAGATGCGCTGACCTACAGTCCGACCGCTGTAGTTGAAAACGAACCTTCTTCATTTTCTATTCATCCCAATCCTGCAAGCGAATTCATCTTGCTTTCTTCATCAGAAAATTTGGTGAACGCATCATACTCCATAATTAATAGTTGGGGGCAAACGATCATGAAAGGAACATTGAAAAGTGGTTATCAAGTAGATGTGAGGGCGCTTAGTGCCGGAGTATATTTTGTGAAGACGGCCACTGGGGTGACAAGGTTGATGAAGCAATAAGAAACCTTCATAAACCTGACAACACTCGCATCGCTGCTATTGATGTACTGGTTGGAATTGCACATTACAAGTATATCGCCATTGGATAGCTCCTGAATGTAACGTGGAGCATCGCTCAATGAAGCATTCTGCTGGAGTGCCTTGAACCATTGTAGTTCACCATTGCTGTTCAATTTACCCACAACGGCAGTCTGTCTAAAAACTACGTTTTATGATGTTTGTATTCGGGGACCTATCTTGATGATTTTTCATTTAAGCGATTCTCAGCGTATTCGTTTT
>JAWXCI010000033.1:0-8026 GCA_034408895.1 Flavobacteriales bacterium | reverse complement strand
TTCAGGCGCAAATCTTGCGCTGAGTAATGGTGGAGGAAGTGTAACACTTCCAACTGGAACGACATACACAGCAGGCAGTGGAATCAATATCGCTGGCAACGCAATTTCAGCAACCGATGCAAGCAATACCAACGAAATTCAAACCATCACTCTTTCAGGCGCAAATCTTTCGCTGAGCAATGGGGGCGGAAGTGTGACACTTCCAACTGGAACTACCTACAGTGCTGGCTCAGGAATTTCTATTGCAGGCAATGCCATTTCTGCATCCGATGCAAGTGCAACGAACGAATTGCAAACGTTGAGCGTGAATGGAAACACGATGAGCATAACTGGAGGAAACACTGTGAATCTGCCAGCCGGTGCGGCCTACACTCAAGGCGATGGAATCATTCTTAACGGAACAGAAATTTCCGCAGTGGATGAAAGCGCAACGAACGAACTGCAAACAATCTCGATACTTGGTAACACGATTTCAGTCAGCAATGGCGGAAATGCGGTCGCAATTCCCAACTCATGGATAAGCGTTGGGGGTGAGCATATAGTGAATCCAAATGCCGGCAATGTGGCCATTGACCCACTTGCTTTTTCAATTCCAACTGCATCGCTGGACGTGTACAGAGGAACCGGATTGGATGGCACAGCTGCATTCAGAGGGAGCGTGCATTCATCGCATTTCAATTACGCAACGAATGAAGATACATTTATAAGAGCGGGAAAAACATCTAGCAATGTTTATATCAATGACTCGCACAATGGCAACGTGAATATCGCTACAGGTGGTGGGGGAGTGGGTATAGGTGTGAATTCGAATCTTTCGTATAAGGCACAACTGGCTTCCAACTTTGGAAAAGGAATGCGAATAGATGTGAGTGGCACATCTGCTACAACTCCTGAAGGTTTGACCATCAGCATGACCTCAGCATCATCACTAAATAAATATGGTTTGTATGGAGAATCATCAGGGCTCGGAACAGGCGGCAATTTTGGAGTTGTGGGCAACGCAATGGGTGGTGCGTCAGGATATAAAATTGGAGTATTGGGAACCGCCAACGGAACCGGTTTGTCTGCGCCAAGCATAGGTGTGCAGGGCGTAGCGAGCAGTAGTTCCGGCTCCGCGAATTTTGGTTTACATGGATTGGCTGTCACTGCTACTACCGCTGCCAATTTTGGAGTTTATGCCTTGGCATCAGCATCTTCACAAGGAACCAGCTTCGTTCCAAACGAATCTTTGAATGGTACTGCATACCCAAACAATTTTCATGAAATCTTCTCTGTCTATGGTGATTATGATTACTTAACCCCCGGCAACCAGGGATGGGCTGGTTTTTTTAATGGAGATGTTTATGCATACAATGTCTTTTATCAATCTTCAGACAGCACTTTAAAAACAAATGTTCAAACCATCGCGCATGGATTGGAAGCGGTGAAATCATTGCGTCCCGTTTCATACCAAATGAAAGAATCTGCTGGGCGTGATTCAAAGTTTTCCGATGAAACCTCCTATGGATTTATTGCACAGGAAGTATATGATGTGTTGCCCGAATTAGTTACTGCGCTAGTCCATCCGGTAGATGTGAAAATGCACGGGGACGAACGGGCATTACTTGCATTGAACTACGATGGATTTATTCCTGTGCTTACTTCAGCAGTGCAGGAGCAGCATGGTCAGATGGAAGCATTGCAACAAGAGAATAAAAAACTCATCGAACAATTGAATGCACAAGCATCCACCAACGATTGGCAAACTCAAGAACTAGAAGAATTGAAAAGAGAAGTGGAGGCATTCCGCGTCTTGGTTCTTCAACTTTCCTCAACAAAAAAATAATCAACTATGAACTTTACAAAAGCGTCTTTCACTGCCCTTGCATTTTGCAGCGTTACTTTTTTTTCATACGCACAATTCGGAGTACTCGACCCAACCTTCGGCAACAACGGAATTGTAGAAACAGAATTCGGACAATACGTATCGGAAGAAGTGCGCGAAATGCTCATTCAACCCGATGGAAAAATCGTGGTGTGCGGAACCGACTACGTGGACAGTTATGACTTTATGCTTTTGCGCTACAACAGCGATGGCAGTCTTGACGTGGACTTTGGCGACAACGGAAAAGCCACTTTTCATTATGGTGAAAGTTTTACACACAACTATGGTATAGCTGTCGTGATGCAACAAGATGGAAAATTTGTAGTGGCAGGATATTCAGAAACATCACCAGCCAAGTCGTTCACCATTATGCGTGCAAATGCAGATGGCACCATTGATACATCGTTTGGAGATGATGGTGTAGTCACTGTTTTCATAGATGATTATGATGCCATTGCAAATGATGTGATGCTGCAACCTGATGGAAAAATTATTGTAGTTGGACATGCCAATGTGAATGCAGCAGGAGAGGACATGGCAGCGATAAGATTGAATGAAGATGGAAGTTTTGATGACACATTTGGTGTAGATGGAGTAGTGGCCAACATTAATGACGTGTGTGGCGTATCCTTGACTAACTGTGTCTTGCAGACGGATGGAAAAATATTGATAAGCGGATATGGTAGTACGCAAAGTGACCATGTGTTCTGCATTATGCGGTTGAATGATGATGGAGCTTTTGACACGACATTTAATGGAGATGGCATTCAGATGACAGGCATATCAGGCTTCTACAATCACCCATTGAGCATGTTGGTACAGCCTGATGGAAACATATTGCTTGCAGGATATGCAGGGCAAGAGGCAAGTGCTGTGAGTTTGGCAATGGTGCGATATACTTCCACAGGAAACCTCGATGCCACCTTTGGTTTGAATGGTATTTTCTTCAACAGTATCAATGCAGGTTCCGATTGGATTAGCGACATCTGCCTGCAACCCGATGGGAAAATCTTGGGTTGCGGACTCACCACCCTGGATGAAGGCGGTTGGGACTTTGTTGTATTTCGTTTTAATAGCAACGGAACTTTTGATTCCACTTTTGATGATGATGGAATTGTGAACACAGCCTTCACTAAAAATGACTCACGCGCTGAAGCCATTGCACTGCAAGACGATGGAAAAGTAGTGGCCGCAGGATATGCGCAGGCCAGCCTTAAAGACGCGGTTTTGGCGCGTTACAACGGCATTCCCATTGGCATCGAAGAAGCATCGAATAACACAGAGTCACTTCATGTCTTTCCTAATCCTGCATCATCATTCCTTCAAGTAGATTTTGATAAGACAAGTTTTCCGGTTCACATTTCTGTCATCAATTCATCAGGCCGGACTTGTTTGAATGCATTAATGAATGCGCAGTGTTCGCAGATAAATGTGCAGTCCCTTTTACAAGGCATTTACATCATAGAATGCACCAATGCGCGTGGTGAAAAAGAAAGAGTGAAGTGGGTGAAGGAATAGCGCGAAGGGAATGAATTGAAGAATCAGTGAGCATAAAGCGCAATCACTTTTTTCATAATCTCCTCCACCTTTTTCATTGGAATATCCCTGGTGGCATCAATCAAAAGAATCTTCATTCGTGCGCGTTTTTCCTGAATGAGTTCAGGATGTTCAACGCTGCCACCTTCCACAATTCCGATGTAGGGTTGCCTGAATTTTTTGTGTACCCACAGATAACAAAACATTTTCCCATCATAGCAATACATAGGCATTCCGTACTTCCATGCTTCGGAGATGTGCTCGTTATCCAGTGCAAGAATGTATTCGCGCAATGTTTGCAAGCAGCTTTTAATGGGCTCTTCCTTTTCTAGAAAGTAGTTGTCAATGGGACGAAGCATCGCGGGACAATTTTTTTTGTTGGCTACAAAAGAATTCGACACAGCGATATTTCAAAAATATAAATTGCGCTCGTGCAATTCCCTCGTTCATCATATACCATAACCATTCTGGCTGGCATTGCCCTACAGTCATTGTTGTCGGTTGCTCAACAAGCACAAGGCAATCCGCAATTCCGCGCCTTTACGACAGCAAAGGGTTTAAGCACCAACCATGTTTTTTGCGTTCAGCAAGACTCAAATGGTTTTTTGTGGGTGGGTACCAACGAGGGATTGAATCGTTTCGATGGTCGCGACTTTATACAATTCTTTCATAATCCTGCTGACAGGGAGCATTCGCTAAGCGGAAATTCAGTGCACGGCATTACTGCGCATGGTGAACGATTATTTATCAGCACCAATCATGGTGTCAGCGTTTTTAATGTTAGTGCTCATCGTTTCGAAAATGAACTATTGAACAACAGTGCTTTCAACTTCGCGAGCAATGAACTAATCAATTACATGGTGCGATATGGTGACCGCTGGTATGTGGGTGGAGAAACATTGCTGCTTGAATTGAACGATGATTTTAGTGTGAGAAACAATTTGCTGCAACTGCTACCCGCAGAAGACAGAAACACTGCACGCGATTTTTTAAGGCCTGCCCAAGATGCAAATGGCAACCTCTATTTTCCTTCATGCGGCTATATGATGTGCTACCATCCCGCCACCGGAAAAACCCTTAATACATCTTTGTCAGAGACTGACTTTAACACCTTGCTGACCAGCGCATGCCACACAGCCTCGCCATTTGTGCTGCGCAACGATGAACTTATTTTTTCGCAATGGTCACTCAATCCTGTAACGATGGATATGCGCGACCACACAGATAAAAGAAGTATTGAGGTGATAGCGAATCAGCCTGCATTCAACGGCTCAACTCTGGACATTTTTCGTTTTGACGAAAGCACACTGTGGCTGGCGGGTGAATACGGACTTGCTTCTGTGAACACACTCGACTTCAGTTGCACAATGGTTCCACTTAGCAGCAATCAATCGGCACAATCTGTTTGCCGCTCCATACTGCGCGACACACAGGATAATATCTGGATTGCTTCTGAAAGCGGCCTCTATCAATGGACTCGGCAAGTAAGCCACTTTGATGTGCTACCTGTTGTAAATAGCTCTGCACAAAGCACAAGTGTTTACGCACAGCAATTTTTAGAACATGCCGGGCTGGTGTATTACATAACGAGTGATGGCGAAGTCAAGAATATTTTTCGAATAGAAAACGGAAAATCAATAGCTATTCCTGTTTCTTGTGTGGAAGGTGGCGCAAGAAGTATAGCCTCGTTAAGCGATGACGAAATTGCGGTTGGAGGCTGGAAAAGCCTGAGTAAGTTTTCTACAGAAAATAAGGAGTGTACCCATTTTGACTGGATGCCAAAAGAGTTGAGTGGCAAATCTGTCATCAGCATTTTGCAACACACACACGGTTACTTATGGATGAGTTTTGGAGTTGGTCAAGGTGTACTTCGGTATCAATTCAGCTCCGGTGAAACCATTCATTTTGTGAATGACGAAAAACTGCTTCCTCACCAGCGGTACATACCTATCGCCAATGCATTTGATATGGCAGAGGATGCGCGGGGCAATGTGTGGATGGTGCGCAGCAAACTGGACGGCAAACTGATAAAATGGGATAGCAAACGCGATGCATTTGAAGAAATTAAACCGAGCAACGCAGCAGCGGCCAACATGAATTTTAACAGTGAATCGTATTGTGTGGCCGCGCATGGAAACATCATTTGGTTTGGTGTGGTGCGGGAGGGATTGTTTCGGTACGATGCAGAGAAAAATACCTTGGAGCAATTCACAAGGTTGGATGGTTTGCCTTCGAATGATGTTTATAGCGTTGAGCGTGATGATAGCAACAGAATGTGGATTGGCACCGTGCAAGGCCTTTCATGCTTTGATTATTCAAAACATACATTCATCAACTTTACCGAACTGAATGGTCTGCCATCTGCTGAATTCAACAGTGCAAGTCTTTATGACAAGCACAGCGGCAAAATGTTTTTCAGTTGCAACGGGCATGTCATCTCATTTAAGCCGGAAGATGTTTTGCAAAAGACTTCGTCCCCAAATCTTTTCCTCACTTCAGTAAAGGTGGAAGGACAAGAGGATGCGTTGCAATCACACTATTTCTATCCGGGCGAAAATCACTTTGACTTTGCATTCACTGCCGTGGACTTGATGCATGCAACGGGTTTTGAGTACCGCTACCAACTGGAAGGATTGGAATCGGAATGGAACATAGCGGGCCAAAACAAAACTGCTAGTTATGCTAATATTCCACCGGGTAATTACAACTTCATAGTGAGTGTGAAGGCGGGTGGTGAATGGAAGGAAGGAGTTACACTTTATTCTTTCATACTTCCCGAATATTTTTTTAAAACATGGTGGTTTGCCGTGTTGCTGTGTTTGCTTTTCTGCACAGGTATTTATTTCATCTATCGCTTGCGTATCCGTAGGATGAAACAAATGGAAGTAGTGCGCTCTCGCATCTCACGCGACTTGCATGACGATATCGGAAGTGCCCTAAGCAGCATTCGCATATTGAGCGGGCAAAACAAGCAAGATGAAAAAGCGAAGACTGACACATTGCAGCGCATCCATCACAGCAGCCAAAAGATGCTGGATGATATGGATGACATTATCTGGACCATCAATCCGCAGAACGACAAAGTCGAACATTTGTTCACACGCATGAGAGAGTTTGCAGGCGAATTACTGGAGGCCGCTGGAATTAATTACACCCTCAACTTCGATGATGAATTGGAATCAGTTCATTTCAACCTGAATCAGAAACGCAATGTGTATCTCATTTTCAAAGAAGCTCTTAACAACGCAGTGAAGTATTCTGAAGCGAAGACGATAGATGTGGGATTTGAGATTAGAGATAAATACAATGGTGCAGTGTTGAGTGTGAAGGATGATGGAGTCGGTTTCAACTTTATAAGTGAGGCCTCATCCGGCCTTCGGCCACCTTCTCTAAATGAAAAGGGAAGCGGCAATGAGTTTTTTGGAAACGGACTCCTCAATATGAAATCGCGTGCTGAAGAAATCAATGGAAAGCTTGATATCGAGTCGCAAGTAGGAACGGGAACAACCATCCGATTACATTTTCCATTGTAACCACATGATGATGTAATGCCAGCCACGCAGCTTGAACAATATGTTTGACCTCACATGATTCGCGTACTTATATATGAAGACAACAATGAGTTGCGCGGCAGCCTCGCGCAGTTGATTGACAGCAGTGAGGGTATGCTGTGCATTGCCAACTTCGTCTCATGCGTTCACGCGGAAGAAGAAGTGAATTTACTGACACCGAATGTGGTCTTAATGGATATTGACATGCCCGGCATTACCGGCATTGAAGGTGTTGGCATCATCAAGAAAGCTCGACCCGAAACGCACATCATCATGCTCACTGTGTTCGATGACAATGAGCGAGTATTTCAATCCATCTGTGCAGGTGCAAGTGGCTATTTACTGAAGCGCACACCCAACGAAAAAATAATAGATGCTATCCGCGATGTGCAAACCGGAGGTGCGCCAATGACATCGAGAATTGCGAAACAAGTGTTGCAACTTTTCTCGCAAAAGCTGTCTGCACCAAAAGCGAGTGGAGACTACAACCTGACTAAGCGCGAACACGAAACGCTCTCATGGCTTGTGAAAGGTTTTTCCTATAAAATGATTGCAGAAAAAATGGAAGTCTCCATTGACACCGTGCGCGCACATATCAAAAAAATATACGAGAAACTGCACGTACACAGCATGAATGAAGCCGTGGCGAAAGCAATAAAGCAGGGGATTGTGTGAATTGCAATTTGCTGAAGTTTCGGTAATGGCAAGCGAGGTGATTGCCTAAGGCAGACTCTGTCACCCGCTAAATTCTCCACTGCATCTCGCGGATTGCTTATGCAAACGTTCTCACACTTTCGAAACGATTTTGTGGAAAACGATTCAAGTGATATCACGTGATAACCTCGCTGCATGATGACGCAGCATTAATCCTTCTGCCTTTTTGCATACTTCCTCGAATCCTTCGCATCGCATTTGATGTTAAGCAAATCGTAGTTCTTTACCACCAGAGTTTTGTAGTGGTCAATAAATTCCATTGCAGTTTGTCGAGGGCTTTGACTAGGGCGTATTCAATTTTAGACGGTCTCACGCGGGTGTCACTCCACCACAAATTTCCTCACCACCTTTCTATCCGCAG
>JAWXCI010000032.1:0-47889 GCA_034408895.1 Flavobacteriales bacterium | reverse complement strand
CTGAAGTTTTGGATAACACAAAACTTCAATGGAAATTGGTGGGTAATACCTATGTCATTTTCCCCGGGCCTAATCAAAGTTCATCTGTTCAACCGGTGCGAACCAATTTTCAATGGTCGGCCACAGTTCGCGATGAAAAAAGCGGAGAAGTACTGCCTTTTGCTACAGTTACCATTGACGGAACTAACCAGGGCGCTGTGTGCGATGAAAACGGGAAATTTTTTCTTGCCCTTATTCCATGCGACACCTGCACACTTATTCTTAGCAATGTTGGTTATGAAACCTTACGTTACCAACTCACACCCTCACGGGTGAACAGCGTGAAAACCATTGTAATGAATGAGAGCATTGGCCTGATGCCACAGGCTGTGGTTTATGGTGATGCTGTCAGTTTGTTAAAGGCAACTGAAGTAATAGGATTGGTGCAGCTGAGTCTCAACGACCTCAGTGTATTGGGCACAGTGGGCGAACCCGATGTGCTGAAAGTTGCGCAATTGCTTCCCGGAGTGGATGGCACTTCGGAAAATTCGGGCGGGCTGGTTATTCGCGGAAGCGATACCGACCAAAGCATGGTTACCATGGATGGTTTCACTCTTTATCATCTCGATCATTTTTTCGGTGTTTTCAGTGCGTTTAACCCACAGACTATTCAAAGCATCCGTGTGCACAAGGGTTCGCTCCCCGCTGCCCAGGGCGGACGCATTGCGGGCATAGTGGAAATGATTTCAAAAGATGGCAACACCAAAAAACCATCGGCACAAATTTATGTTGGTCTGCTTAGTGTTTCCGCGATGCTGGAAAGCCCCATTGGAAAAAATGAAAAAACTTCGTTTATGGTTGCGGCACGCAGGGCCTATACCGATGTGTTGTTCAGCCCACTTTACCGCAACTTGTTCAATAACCTGTACAACACCAACGTCACATCAGCCGATGCTGCCGACATCAATTTGTTCGACTCCGACTCAGTTCCTGATTTTGGATTTTACGATTTCACCGCCAAAATTTCTTCACAGGTTTCTGCCCGTGATTATTTCACGCTCACTCACTATCAGGGAAAGGATAAATTGCAATTTGGTTTTGAACGCCAAACTCCAGGTGATCTATTTCTTGAGCGCTTCAACGATCTTTCCGAATGGCGCAATGCAGGATATGGCCTCAACTGGCGAAGGGAGTGGAATCCCAACAACGAAACGAAATTCTCGACCGGTTACTCACGATTTTTTTCTGAACTTTTTTCTGATGACATATCCACTGATTTGCTCAGCAACATCACTCAAACCACCACGCATGATGAAGAAAACTTATTGAGCGACCTGACCTTGCGGCTTCATCACAACGTTCATCAAAAAGCACATTCTGTTTTTTTTGGAACCGAATTCAATCATTACATCACACAGCACAAAGTGATTCTCAATAGCGAAGAATCTTTTATCCTTGAAGAAAAAAACCAGGCACAGCTCATCACACTTTTTGTGCAGGATGAATGGAAAATTGCCTATTGGTTTAAAGCAAATGGAGGAATACGCCTGACCAGCTACTCGATAACCTCCGAAGTTTTTACCGAGCCTCGGCTCACTCTATCCTTCCCGGTTAAAAAAAATCTTGCTCTAAAAGCCTCTGCCGGCATTTATCACCAGGTAATTCATCGTGTACAATCGCAAAGTCTTTTCCTCAACAATCCGGATTACTGGCAACTGAGTGACGACTCGCTGGTTCCGATCCTTGCATCGCAACAGTTTTCCGCTGGGTTGAATTACCAAACTCATGGATGGACACTTGACCTCGAAACTTATTTCAAACAAAATGACGGAGTAACCGAAGATGTGGGAGTTTACGCTTTCACTTCGGGGAACAATGCACCTGATATAATTTCGGGCAAAGGAAAAATTCATGGCGTTGATGTGCTCGTTCAAAAGGACATTCGCAGGCATCACTTCTGGGTGGCCGGCTCAGTACTTACGTATGCATGGAATAAATTTACGGGATACCAACAGGAAATGATTCGCGAAAAATTTCAACAAGAACTTGAAGTAAAATTTATTTATCAATTGAAACTCGACCGGTGGGATTTTTCGCTTGCCTTTTTTTACGGCTCCGGAAAATCATTCACCCCGTTGCTGGGCACTTATGAACTGGAATTGGTGAACGGCAACACGCAAACACTTCCTGTATTTGGGAACATCAACAGTCATTTCCTGCCAGCCTACCACCGGTTGGATGCGGCAGTTTCGTATTCGTTCGCCATAAGAAAAACCAATGGCCAACTGAATTTGTCTTTGTTTAATATTTATAACCGCAGAAACATTCGCAACTACCAATATTTTGCCGTTGGCAATAATGAAGAAGGCGCATCTTTCATCGTAGGGCAGCGGCAAGATCGCATGACAGGATTTTCACCTTCCATAAACTTTTCTTTAAAATTCTGATGAGGAAAATTTTTGCCGCCTATAGTCTGCTGTTGTTGTTTTCTTCCTGCTGGAAAAACGAACCTCGGGAAGTAGTTGTTGCCGGAATTATGGAAGAAGGTGTAGCGATGGATACCCTTCAACTTCTTTCATTTCCTTTCAGCACGTCATCAACACTCAATGAATCTTACGCCATGATAACCGATGATGAAAACAACATCTACCCATTCTTCTATTCAAATGGCTACCTCATAAACATAACCAGCAGCCTGGTGCCAGAATCTGGAAAGGCATACGACCTTAAAGTTTTTTCAGGGTCGGATATTCTTGAATCAACAGCAATTATTCCACCTGGCATTGATTTCAATTCCCTTAATACAGACACTTTCACGGTTGATCCCGATAATCCAAATGAAGCCGCATTTTTTCTCAATTGGAATGATGTTGCCGGCCATTCATTTATTTTGAAACTGGAAAACCTCGAAGAAAATCCATCACCCCTCCCTTATGCTGAATCAGGCTTGTTCGAAACGTACTATGGCTTGCCCGTTCTGGGAAGTAATGCTATAATGGTGGCGAACTTTTTTTCACATTATGGTCATCACCGTCTCACAGTGTATTGCATTGACCGGCAATACGAGGAGATTTTTTTCTATTCACCGTCTGATTTCCGAAACTTGGTTACTGAAGGCCCAACAAATATCCAAGGCGGAAAAGGCTTCTTTACAGGAGTCAGTTCTTTTATTGTTGACCTCTATGTTAACCCATGAAAAAAAACTTAATGCGGTAGGGTAGATGAAAAAAATCTTGTACCGGACACCGACAAACAGAATGAAGAACACGAGCGCAAGATGAATAAGTACGAGGAAATATTGAAGGGTTGGAAAGTGCCATCTACTAAAACTGAGGATGAGGCATGGGTTGCATTGCAGCAAAGAATTGCTTCAATCAAACCTGTTACTAAAGTTATTCAGTTTAATTATCGCAGGTGGGTATCAGTGGCGGCAGCTGCCACTGTGCTGGCTTTTGGCACCTTTTACTTCTGGCCTAAAAATGAATCAACAGTTTTGATTGCAAACACGATTGAGCAAATAAAGAATCACACGTTGCCAGATGGATCGGTGGTTTCTCTCAATGCCGGTTCCTCGGTTTCCTACAACCCAAAATGGGTAACCCGCGAAATCTCCCTAAATGGAGAAGCTTATTTTGATGTGGCCGAAGGCAGCAAATTCGAGGTGCATAGTGTCCATGGAGTTGTGGAAGTGACAGGAACTGAATTCAACGTTTTCGATCGGAATGGAAATTTCCGGGTTTGCTGTTTCGAAGGAAGTGTTAAGCTAGAATCGGATGGCAAGACAGTTAAACTCGCACAGGGAGAAATGGGAAGTGTTGAGAATACGGAATTTGTAAAATCTGATTTTGACACGAACCGGAAAACCTGGCGCGAAGGTGAATTTTTCTTCACTGACGAACCGCTAGAAGTGGTGTTGGAAGAATTGGAACGTCAGTTCAATATCACTGTTGAGGCTCCAAACGTTGCAGGCAAAATGTACAACGGAAATTTCAGGAATAATAACCTAGAAGAAGCCTTGGACTTGGTTTGCCTACCAATGGCGCTGGCGTATGAAATAAAAAATGATATGGTAGTGGTGTTGACAGAAATACACGACTGACCGGAAAATGAATTCTCTAAAAAATGTAAACAATGCAACCTCAGCACAATAATTGACGTGTGTGGCGTTGTGAAGCAATTCACAGAAGAACTCGGGCAGCGGCCTCCCGCATTATCAAAGGCCGCATCTGATAGTATAGTTAGTTTTAGTTAAGGTTTAGAACCTGGAGCCGGAAACGTCCGGCTTCGGTTTTTTAAAGACTTTCTGTCCACTAATTTTCTTGTTCTTACTGGCTGTTTAGTTTCGCCAACGCACTCTATGACCGACCCGCGACACATTCGCATTGAAGATTTTGATTACGCCCTTCCCCAGGATAGCATTGCCGCACATCCCCTTGCCCTCAGGGAAGAATCGAAGCTGCTGGTTTATACTAAAGGAATACTGACGGAAAAAAAATTCTCTGACCTGCCAGAATTGGCGCTCGATCAATACCATTTCATACTTAACGACACTCGTGTAATTCATGCAAGGCTTCATTTCCATAAAGCTACCGGTGGCGTGGTTGAAATTTTTTGCCTTGAACCAATGGGCATCAGTATGGAACAGGGACTGGAAAAGAAACATGAATGCCGTTGGAAATGCCTTGTGGGCGGAGCGAAAAAATGGAAGGGTAGAGAGGTGCTCACAGCGGCATTCGGAAAATTGGACCTTCAGGAACTCACGCTTTCAGCACAGATGGAAGAACCCGTGCACGATGGATTCATTATTCATTTTCGCTGGCAACCAGGTCATCTTTCATTTTCCGAAGTGCTTGAGGCTGCAGGAATAATTCCATTGCCTCCTTACTTTAACCGTGAGGCTGAAGCCAGTGATGAATTGCGCTACCAAACAGTCTTCGCAACACACGAAGGTTCCGTGGCAGCACCTACTGCCGGACTTCATTTCACACGGGAAATCATAGAAACGCTCAAATCAAACGGATCTCGCATTTCCTTTCTGACTTTGCATGTAGGTGCTGGTACATTTAAGCCGGTAACATCATCAATCTTGGGTGAACACATCATGCACCATGAGTATTTTTCAGTGCATCGTTCCGTAATTGAAATGCTGATTTTGTCAGAAAAAAAAATTATTCCCGTAGGAACCACTTCGCTGCGTTCGCTCGAATCTCTGTACTGGTTAGGTGTAAAATTGTTAACTGGAAAATTTCAATCTGAGCAGCAATTTTCACTGGAGCAATGGGAGGCCTACGAGCTCAATGATCACGAAATTCCTAAAGAAGAAAGTCTTATATCGCTTTTGAAGTACCTTGATTCCAGAGGTGAAGAATTCTTGTGTGCACGCACCGCATTACTGCTTGCTCCGGGTTACAGGTTCAGGATAGCAAAAGGAATTATCACCAATTTCCATCTTCCAAAAAGTACACTAATTCTACTAATTGCGGCTCTTGTAGGAAAAGATTGGCGTCTGATTTATGACTTTGCATTAAGCAATCGGTATAATTTTCTCAGTTACGGAGATAGTTCACTTCTTCTTCCCTGAAACGAAAATGAGATTACCCCAAAATTCAATTCTCGCTGAACTGATAGATGTTAGGTAGTTGTTCCATTTCCAGAACACATATTGCGAGGTCAATTTCAAGTTTTCGGACTGATCTTTTGTTATTCTTCCCGGTCATTTTGGCTTGACTTGTTTTCGGAACAATAACACGCATCGATTGAAATTAGCTCTACATTCGCTGCGAACACGGTTTTCAATCTTTCAAACTAATTGAACAACCCCAACTATTTACAACATGAAAACATCTATCCTATTTGTGTCATTCTGTATTTTCAATTTTCCAATCCATCATCTGCTCGCTCAAAATCCAACACCGCCAGATGTTGACCTAACAGAATTTGTAAGCGGCTACCTTCAGCCATGCGGCATTTACAACGCAGGCGACCATCGGTTGTTCATCCTTGAAAAAGATCAGGGTGATATTGAAATTGTGGATACTTCGGGAGTTGCCATTGGCAAATTCCTTGATGTGTCGGGTGTTCTTTCAAGCGGTGGCGAGCGTGGGCTGCTGGGGTTGGCATTCCATCCCAATTATGCTGACAATGGATTCTTTTACATCAACTACACCAATACCAGTTTCAATACAGTGGTGGCCCGATATACCGTGAGTGCAAATCCTAATGTGGCCAATCCGCTAAGCGCAACTATTATTATTACAATTCCGCAAGATTTCAGCAATCATAATGGCGGCCACCTGGCCTTTGGGCCTGATGGTTATCTCTATATAGGGATGGGTGATGGTGGAAGCGGTGGCGATCCTAACAATCGCGCACAGGATCCCTTGCAGCTTTTAGGGAAGATGCTGCGCATTGATGTGGATAACGGAACTCTTTATGCAATACCTCCCACCAATCCTTTCTTCGGCCAAACCGATACGCTGCCTGAAATATGGGCCTTGGGAATGCGGAATCCGTGGAAGTTTTCATTTGATGATCTGACAGGCGACTTATGGATTGGTGATGTGGGCCAAAACGTTTGGGAGGAAATTGATTTTGAACCAGCCGGTAGTCCGGGAGGCAGCAACTATGGTTGGCGCTGCTACGAAGGCAACGCCTCCTTTAACCTTTCCGGTTGCAATGGCATCAACAACTACGATTTTCCCGTTGCCGACTACAATCATGGTGGGCAGGATGATTACTGTAGCATCACAGGTGGTATTGTTTATCGCGGCAGCACTTACCCCGGCATGTACGGATATTATTTTCTCACGGATTATTGTGAGGGCGGAATAAGGACGCTTTTTCCCAACGGCATTGGTGGGTTTTCGGAAGATGTAGCGGATCCCGGTCTCGGTTTTGGCGGAGTGGCTTTTGGTATCAGCAGTTCAGGCGAACTTTATTTGGTGAGCATCGGAGGAACTATCTACAAGGTGGAAGATGAGTGCGGAAGTTTCTCGCCTGTTCTTTCATCGGATGGTAATGGAAGCCTGACCGCAACTAGTGGTGGCTTACAGTACTGGTGGTGGAATGAGGGGGCGATGGTGGCCACCACTGGCAGTGTCAATTCTTATTCGCCCAATGCAAATGGAACTTGGTATGCAACGGTGAACAATGGCAGCTGCACCCGAAAAAGCAACGAATTGGAATGGCTCATCACCGAAGGTATTCCGGGCTGTACCTACATGGTAGCCTTTAACTACAACCCCGTTGCTGACGTGGATGACGGATCTTGCGATTTCGGAATTCCGGGTTGCACGGATCAGTCCGCTAACAATTACAACCCCGCGGCCAATACGGATGATGGCTCTTGTCTATTCGGTACGCCCGGTTGTTTGGAGTCGAACGCCTGCAACTACAATGCAGCAGCAACTTACAATGATTGCACGTTGTGCGATTTCGAATCCTGTTTTGGCTGCACACAAACCTGCGCTTTGAATTACGACCCACTCGCCACGCACGATGATGGTACCTGCGAGGGTTGTATTGAATGCCCAGGCGACCTCAATAATGATGGCATCATCAACGTTTCCGATTTGCTCATCTTTATGGCAGCATTTGGAACGGCTTGTAATGAATAACATGGTGAAAGTGGCAACGACAAATAATGGAACCCTTTTCGCATGGTTTAAACAAAGGGCATTGTACATCTGTCATGGGAAAAAGAATCTTTCGTCTAAAAACAGGACATAAATTGCAACCCACGGGAAAGAGAATCGTTAAAGCCTGTTATGGCAGGTAAACCATCCGCTGCTACTGTTTAAAATAAATGAACCTGGCTGAAGCCACCCGGTAACACACCGCGAAGCCAAAGCCGCAACAAAGATTCTCATGCGCATGAAAAGAAATTTATTCATTGCAATGCTTGCCCTCTCGGTGGTGAGCGCGTCCGCCCAAAAGACTACTGAAGCACAGTTGGCCAAAGAAGCTAATGCTTATTTCGAAAGCGGCCAATACCTCAAGGCATTTCCGCTCTACTCACAACTGGTGAGCCTCCATCCACAAGATGCTACTTACAATTACAAATTTGGGGCGTGTGCCATTTTTGGACAGGCGGATAAGGGCCAAGCCATAAAACACCTGAGTTTCGCCACAAAGAAGAATGTGGAAGAGCCAATGGCCTGGTACTTTCTCGGCAAGGCCTACCATCTCAACTACCAGTTTCGCGATGCGATACAAGCCTACCAGGAATTCGACAAGATGGTGGACGAAAAAATTTCGACAAAGACCGATGTGATTCGCAGCATTGAGATGTGCCAGTACGGCACCGGCCTGCTTGCCAACATGAAAGATGTGGTGGTGATGAATAAAGTGGAAAGCGACCGCGCAAACTTTTTCCGCTATATGAACCTTGAAGATATAGGTGGGAAAATTCTTGCCCTGCCAGCCGAACTAAAAACTAAACTCGATGAGAAAAGCACTGAACCGGGAGTGATTCATTACCCCGGCAACAGCACCGTTATTTACTTCTCATCATTCGGAAAAGATGGCTCTACCGGCAAAGACATCTACTCCGCACAAATTCTCCCCGATGGCAAGTTTTCCACCTCGGAAAAGCTGCAGGGTGGTGTAAATACGAAGTACGATGAAGATTTCAGTTTCATGCACAGCGATGGAAAAACATTATTCTTCGCATCAAAGGGTCACAACAGCATGGGCGGTTACGACATTTTCAAATGCGAGTTGGACAAAAGCAATAACACATTCGGACCTGCTGTAAATCTCGACTTCGCCATCAACACACCTGATGATGATATTTTCTATATCGCGGATTCGCTGAACAGGAAAGCATGGTTTGCAAGTGGCCGCACCAGCGACCACGACCATCTTAGTGTGTACAACGTGTTTGTAGAAGGCATTCCACTCCAGATTACTTATCTCAAGGGCGATTTTGTTTCTGAGATAAATCCCGACCAGAAAATGGCCCGCATAAGCGTAAAGGAAACAGGAACCAACCGCACCGTTTTCGATGCTATGACAAGCGAAGCGGACGGACGATACATTCTCTACATCCCGAAAGCAGGCGAATACAAATTTTGCGTAAGCACTGAAAATTCGCCCGTCATTCACGAAGGCATTGTGAGTGTTCCATTTTTCGACTCACCTGTTGCTCTTAAACAAGAATTGAAATTGGTGAAGGAAGGTGGAATGGAAAAACTCATCATCACCAATTATTTCGAATCCCCGCTCAACGAAGACCTAGCAACACTTGCTGCCGACATGCTGCGAAAAAAAGCAGGGCTGGATGTGAATGCCACACCGGAGGTAATGGAAGCGCTTGAACAGGATGCCACCGATGACATACTGGTGGAGCGCACCATGCAGAATGCTCCCCTCGCTGCCGGATTTGCAGAAAGCAGCACCATGGAGAGCATTATTCAAACGTTGGTAAGTGATCTAAGTGCAAAAAGAATTTTTGTGGGACAGGCTGAAAACAAATCCAACCTTGCTTATTCTTATGCATTGAAAAAGAAAAGCGAGGCCGATGCAAAACTGAAACAAGCCGAACTGTTAAGATCCACCACCAACATGTATTCCTCCACCGATGGTGATGTGGAGAAACTGCGTACATCAGTAGCTCTTTCAAAAGAAGGAGAATCGCTCCAGCGCGAAGCCATTAATGCCATGGCCGCAGCGGAAGCTACCAGGCAATATGCAATGAGTGAAAATGAAAAACTCCTTGAACTGGAATCAGCAACTAATGCGCTTAAATCAGCAAATAGCAACCAGGATTTTGATCAGGCGCTTTTCTTGCTAAAACAGGAAAAGGAACGCCAGATAACACTCCGTGGCGGAGATGAGAATCCTGCATCGGAGCTTTATGTAAAGGCTAAGGCCAAAGAAGCGGATGAGAAAACCGCATTGGCAAAACTCGAAACCCTTCGCGATGAGGAGAAAAAATTCTCGACTGACATGCGCATTGCAGAGCAGGAAATGAACGCTTCAAAAAAATCGAAAGACAAAGCAAAATTTGAATCCGACTACGCTAACGCAAAGGCATCACTCGATGCTAAACGCAGGGAAATCACACAGCAAACCATAAAGTCAGAAGAACTTGGCAAACAAACTGAAGACCTTTATGGACAAGCTCGTTTTTTTGAAAGACTTCAATCCGAAAAAGGAAACCTTGGTTTGAATACATCTGAAGTAGCTGCGCTTTCCCAATCGGAAAAGAATACGTTGCGCATGAAGCTGGGAGAAATGGAAACCCGGATAGCTGCGCTTGAAATCCACGATCCGCAGATGCTCGCTTTACTTGGTGAACCAGTTGAAGCAGAACTTGGCCTTGCATCGCACACCGGCCAGCGCAAATCGCTGAACGAAATGATGAGTGCACGTGAATCCACTCTTTCTGCCAACAACTCACCTGACGTGAGCCGCATGGTGACACAACAGAGCCTCGATGAAACAAACGCTTCCATTTCCTCCTTAGAAACTATTGGTTCAGCAATTTCTGAAACCGAGAAATCGGAACTGGAGCAATTGCGCAACTACAGGAACAACCTAGTGAACGACCTCGCTGTAATACCTGCACCTCCGCTCGTTGCTGTGGAGTTGCGACTTGCATATAACGCAGCCACTCCGGGCTACGATAGCCAGATGCAGGAAATCAACAACATGAGCGGCACAGCACTCGATCGACAGCTCCGCATGATGAATTTGAAAAAAGAAACCATCGAAAATCTGGAAGTTGCCCGCAAGGAAAATGCTCTGGCAGCATCATCCACCATTGAACCGGCTGCATTAGATGCCTTTGCACAAAATGATGCGCGTTACACACAAGCCATGAATTCCCTTGAAAAAGAAACATCAGGTGTGATGCCTTACCGCGCTGCCTTTGATGAAGGAAACCGTGACATAATTGAGAATGATGAAGTGGCTGCAAACAAGCTGCGCGATCAGGTGACACTTTCTGAATCTTATGTTGCCTCTTTGGAAAACTTAAGAAAAGAAACGCAGGAAAAAATTTCCGATACCAATGATGGAAGAGAGCAACAGAAATTGAAAAACCTGCTGAGTGAAATTTTGAACGAGCAGGATGCCGCCACTATTAAACTTTTGAACTACCGTTCCGATCTCGACCTCACGGCTGCAGCCAGCGATGCACCAGCCGACACCACCGCAGTGGTGCTCAATGCAACTCCTCCTGGTAGCACAGCAGAGGATGAAATGGAAGAATTGTCGAAAGATGTTGAAACCGAAACCGAGGGCGAGGCACATAATGAAAAAGGGGATGAAGAACCGAGCGATGAAGAAGATGACGCCTTAGTGATACAGGAATTATTCAAGTCGGTGAAAGAAGAAGAATCCATTATCTCCTATGAAACCGGAGCGCTGGATGAAATTATAGCCGCACAGGAAACAGACAGCCTTAAAGTGAATAATCGCGAAAGAATTTCTGAAATACAAGACGAGATTTTCTTGGCAGAAGCCGAAATGGAAAACGCGAAAAGCGAAAGCAAGAAACGCAAACTCGACCGCGAAGCCGAAAAACTTTATTTCAAGAAATCATTGCTCGAAATCCAGAACTCGGAGGCCATAGGCGAGATGGCAAAAATGGAATTTGACCAGACGAAGGAAACGGTGGACAAATTCCGGAAAGAGAACTTGGCTAAAATTGACAGCCGCATCATGATTCGCGATGAAATACGTTCGCTCTACAACAAAGCGAAAGATGAAATGGAAGACGCAGCTATCCTACGCAAAAAAGCAGGTCCTGTGATTGACGACATTGAGAAAAACGACTATTACCGAAGGGCATTCGCAAAAGAGATGTACGCCATAAGGATGTTGAAGAAAATTCAGGAGATTGGTGATAACCTCGACATGATGCTCCAGTACAGCGACCAGGAACTGGCAGCTTTGCGCTACGGTAAAAAACTTCCTCCAAAACCAGGAGAAGAGGTGGTACTCAATGCAGATGCTTCGGATAAGTCAGCCACTGCTGCCAGTGAGGCGTTGGCCAACAACACAATAAAAAATGCTATAGCGGATAACACTGTTCCGCCAAAAACCACTGTAACAACTCCGGTAACTAATCCAACAGCTTCTCAGCCGTTGAACAAACCATCCGAGGTGAAAAGCCCGGTGAACCCGCCAACTTCAAATAAATCTATTGCGGCCACGAACCAGCCGCTGGACAATTCCGCTATAAATAAAACTATTGCAAATTCAGATGCATTTAATGCGAGCGCAATGGAGGGTAACATAAATTCAGCTCCCACTAAACAAGCGAATACTGTTGCGGAGAATTTCACGATAAATGACTTTTCAGGGAACAAAACCAGCACCATTGCAACCACCAGCAATCCTGTGAACCCTGATGTTACGGCATTGACCTCCGAAGCCCGCGCTTCCGCGGGTGCTTATAGTCCTGGCGAAGCAGCCAATATGTATTTCCAAGCTCCATCCTCACTTTCCAAAGATTTGTTCGTGTTTACTTCAGGAAGTGTTTACAGTGACAACGCACCAATACCGGTGGACGGTTCGATGCCTCTGGGCATTTACTATAAAGTGCAGGTGGGCGCTTTCCGCAACAACATTCCGCAAAATCTGTTTGATGAATTTGCACCGGTATCAGGTGAGAATATCCAGAATGGCGTAACCCGATACACTGCCGGTTTCTTCCTCAGCTTCAGCAATGCCGATGAAGCGAAAAAACAAATCAGGGAAATTGGCTACAGCGATGCATTTATCGTGGCCTACCGCGATGGCAAGCGCATTCCATTGTATGATGCAATGGGCAAGACGGAAGGTGAAAACTTTATGGACCTTATTGAAAGTGAATACGTGCATGGCGACAATGCTCCCAAAAAGGAAGTGGTGGTCACAGCAGAACTCAACACGGAGTATTACAACTACCGGAAGCACCCGGATGCGGCTCGTGTTACACTGGTTGAATCGGTATCAGGATTATTCTACACCGTGCAGGTAGGTGTGTACTCCCAACCTGTAGCAGCCACCGCCATGTTCAACATCTCACCACTCAACAGCGAGCTGAACGACAGAAAACAGGTTCGCTATTCCAGCGGCATTTACACCAAAATGGAAGACGCATTAAACAAGCGATCGGTAGCAAGGCAAATAGGTATCGGTGATGCTTTCGTGACTGCCTATTACAATGGCAAACGCATTTCACTGAGTGAAGCTGACAAATTATTGACGCAATTCGGCCCGTCCATCATGGCTACAGGAAATTAATAATAGTGAAGATTCAAGACTTGGGTTGAAACCCCGGTTTGTGTATGCAAACCGGGGTTTTGAATTTCAAAATCTCGGTCTGCCCTGCCTGATCCCAAAAACTTTTCTGTTGTCATTCCTTCAAGTCGAATTACATTTGCCGCCCATTTTGAACGGGTGAAAACGTTTAGCCCATCAAGACAGGATCACATAAAAATCACTTACATAAGTATTAGCATGTACCTCACATCAGAAAAAAAACAGGAAATATTTGCCAAACACGGCAAGTCACAAACCAACACCGGTTCAGCCGAAGGTCAGATTGCACTCTTCACCTTCCGCATCAACCACCTTACGGGTCACCTCAAGGAAAACAAAAAAGATTTCGGTACACAGCGCTCCCTTATCAAGCTCGTGGGTAAGCGCAGAAGCCTGCTGGACTATCTCCATAAAACAGACATCAATCGTTACCGTTCAATAGTAAAAGAGCTTGACCTCAGAAAATAATTTCACTGTTGATAGGCAGTCACAACGCAGCAGGCAATTGAAAAGCAATTGCCTTTTTGTGTTTTTATTTACATGCCTTGCTGGCATGTCTCAATAAAAAGTGGCGATACTTTCAACCAACAATCACAAAGAATGAATTACGAATTAGTAACAAAAACAATTGACCTCGGTGACGGACGACCAATTACGATTGAAACCGGTAAACTTGCAAAACAGGCTAACGGTTCCGTGGTGGTTCGACAAGGCGATACCATGATTCTTGCTGCTGTAGTAGCGAGCGATGTGGCAAAAGAAGGTCTCGACTTTCTTCCACTCACCATTGAATATCGCGAGAAATACTCAGCAGCCGGACGTTTTCCGGGAGGATATTTCAAGCGCGAAGCGCGCCCTTATGATGACGAGATATTGACAGCACGGCTCGTTGACCGCGCACTTCGCCCCATGTTCCCCGATGATTTTCATGCCGAGATACAAGTCATTATCAATCTTATTTCTGCTGACCAAACCAACAGGGCTGATAGTCTTGCAGGACTTGCAGCATCTGCAGCCCTCGCGGTTTCCGATATTCCTTTTAACGGACCCATTTCTGAAGTTCGGGTTGCAAGAGTGGATGGAAAGCTCGTAATCAACCCGACCTGGGAGCAACTGGCAAAAGCCGATATGGAACTTATGGTTGCCGGCAGTGCCGATAGCATAATAATGGTGGAAGGCGAAATGAGTGAAGTGAGCGAGGCCGAAATGGTGGAAGCCATTGGTGCTGCTCATGCCGCCATACAGGTTCAGTGCAAGGCACAACTTGAAATTGCCGCGCAGGTTTCAAAATCACAACCCAAACGCACCTACGAGCACGAGCCGAAAGACGAGGAGTTGAAGAAACTCATTTGGGACGAGTGTTATACAAAATACTACGCAGCCGTTAAACAACCTGCCGGCAAGAAAGAACGCAGCGCTGCCTACAAACTTATTGAGGAAGAATTTGGTTCGCGTCTCACCGATGAGGAAAAAGCATCGAGATCATTCCTATTGAAAAAGTTCCATCATGATTGCCTCAAAGATGCCATGCGCAACATGATTCTGGATGATGGAATCCGACTGGATGGCCGCACCACAAAAGACATTCGACCTATTTGGTGCGAGGTGGATTGCTTGCCAGGGCCGCACGGTTCAAGCATCTTTACACGAGGGGAAACACAATCACTTACTACCGTGACACTCGGCACCAAGCTCGATGAACAAATGATTGATGCAGCCGTGGTGAAGCGTTTCGACAAATTCCTGCTTCATTACAATTTCCCGCCCTTCTCTACTGGTGAAGCCCGCCCCATACGCGGCACATCTCGCAGGGAAATTGGCCACGGAAATCTTGCTTTGCGTGCACTTAAACCCGTGATGCCTGAAAACGAAATTTGTCCGTACACCATTCGTGTGGTGAGCGATATCCTTGAATCCAACGGTTCATCTTCTATGGCTACAGTTTGTGCAGGAACTCTTGCACTCATGGATGCCGGGATACCAATCAAATCTCCCGTTTCCGGTATTGCCATGGGTTTGATCACCGATGAGAAGACTGGCAAATACGCTGTGCTTTCCGATATTCTGGGCGATGAAGATCACCTTGGTGATATGGATTTCAAGGTGACCGGAACATCTAAAGGCATCACTGCATGCCAAATGGATATTAAAGTAAAAGGACTGACTATGCAGGTGCTTGCTGAAGCACTGGAGCAGGCACGTACAGGTCGCCACCACATCCTGAGCGAAATGGTGAAGACCATGGCCAAGCCTCGCGAGGATTACAAACCACATGCACCACGTATTGTTTCTTTCGAAATACCAACCGAAAGCATTGGTGCAGTTATTGGCCCAGGCGGTAAAGTGATCCAGGAGATCCAAAAAGTGACTGGTGCCACCATTTCCATTGATGAAAAAGATGGAAAAGGCTATGTGGAAATTGCATCTATCAATAAGGAAAGCCTTGATGCCGCAGTTTCCAGCGTGAAGAGCATCGTGTGGCCGCCACAAATAGAAGTGGGTGCCATTTATGAAGGTGTGGTGAAAAACATCCAGGCTTTCGGGGCGTTTGTAGAAATTCTGCCAAGGCAAGATGCTTTATTGCACGTATCAGAAATTGAATGGAGGCGCATTGAAAATGTTCGCGATGTACTCAAAGAGGGAGACCGCATACAGGTGAAAGTGATTGGAAAAGACGACCGCGGCAAGTACAAACTTTCTAGAAAAGTTCTCCTGGAAAAACCAGTGAACAATTGAATATAAAAATGGATAATTACGGATTGCGAAGGACAGTGCACACGCTACCTCGTTATGCTTAATTCAATGTTGAATGCTATTGATTATTGTCTATGGACTTTTATCATCAACCCTAATATAAAAAGATGAGACAGTTAAAAATCACCAAACAGGTTACCAACAGGGAAACCGCTTCGCTGGATAAATACCTACAGGAAATCGGTCGCGTGGACCTTATTACCGCGGAAATTGAAGTAGAACTTGCCCGCAGAATAAAAGCGGGAGACCAGAGCGCTCTTGAAAAACTCACAAAGGCAAACCTTCGTTTTGTGGTATCTGTTTCCAAACAATACCAGAACCAGGGCCTCTCCCTGCCCGACCTTATCAACGAAGGAAATCTGGGTTTGATAAAAGCAGCTCAACGTTTTGATGAAACACGCGGGTTTAAGTTTATCTCTTATGCAGTGTGGTGGATTCGCCAGAGCATTTTGCAGGCATTGGCCGAGCAATCTCGCATAGTGCGTTTGCCTCTCAACAAGATTGGCTCCATCAACAAAATAAATAAAGCGTTTGCCAAACTGGAGCAGGAATTTGAGCGCCCACCCACACCTGCCGAACTTGCCGAGGTTCTGGAGATGACCCTCGATGAGGTAAAGCAATCATTAAAGAACAGCGGACGGCATGTATCTATGGATGCTCCGCTAAAGGATGGTGACGATTCTTCCAGCAACATGTACGATGTGCTGCAGGTGAACGACTCGCCTCCACCGGACCTCGAGTTAATGAACGAATCATTACGAAAGGAAATTGAGCGCTCGCTCAAGACCCTCACCACCCGCGAGGCCGATGTTATTCGTCTATACTTCGGACTGAGTGGCGAACACCCTATGACACTCGAAGAAATAGGCGAACGTTTTGACCTTACCCGCGAGCGTGTACGCCAGATAAAAGAGAAGGCCATACGCAGACTCAAACACACCAGCAGGAGCAAAATTTTGAAATCTTATCTTGGATAAACAAAAAAATATTCGCGGAATACTGAGGCCGAATTATGAATTCTGTCTTTAGAAGGCCGCGTAATTCATTAATCGGAATTCGAAACCCTGTGCTGAATGTGCAGGGTTTTTTCTTGCTAAAAAGCTAACGTTTATCTCACTTGCTATTAGGAGCGAAGAGAGGATTCACTAATCGGTGATTTCAATACCAGATACTGAATCCGACATCAGTTGTGGTGGCTGCGAAGTTCATTTGCTAATAATATGCGACATCACTCCTCACAAGGAAGCCACCTCCCATCAGCATCCCGAAACCCCGATAACTATCGGGACGGGACTTCCCACGCAGCAAGCTTGGTAGCACCAGCATATCAGCACATCGTCACATCACCTTTCTTCGCACCCTCATGAAAACCCTTGCGATAATAGGCGGAGGTGCGGCAGGATTTTTCGCTGCCATCAATGCAGCTATGCAAAACAAAGAGCTGCGGGTTGTCATTTTTGAAAAAGGCAACAAATTTCTCGGCAAAGTGAAAGTGAGTGGTGGAGGAAGATGCAATGTCACCCACTCATGTTTCAATGCAAAGGATTTGGTAAAGAACTATCCGCGCGGTGACAAAGAATTGCTTGGGCCGTTTCACCATTTCCAACCCACCGACATGTTCGAGTGGTTGCAGGCAAGAAATGTGGAATTGAAAACTGAAGAGGACGGTCGCGTATTTCCGGTTACCAATTCATCGCAAACCATCATTGATTGTTTTTTGAAAGAAGCGGAATCGTATGGTGTGGAATTGAAAACCACATCGGGAATTTCCGGCTTGAACAAAAAAGAAAACGGATGGGAACTTGAATTTCCCGGAGGAGAAAAATTCTTTGCTGATAAAGTTGTCATCGCTTCAGGTAGCAGTCAAAGCATCTGGAATCTGCTTGCAGAAAAAGGCCACAACATTGTTGAACCCGTTCCATCGCTCTTCACATTTACAATAAATGATTCGCGACTTGATGGGCTTGCGGGATTAAGTGCCCCGCACTGCGAAGTGCGCATTGAAGGAACAAAAACTTCTGCGCAAGGCCCTGTGCTCGTAACCCATCGCGGCCTCAGCGGCCCGGCAGTGCTTCGACTTTCAGCATTGGCAGCGCGGGAACTTGCAACACTCAACTATGACTTTACCATTGGTGTGAATTGGGATGTGCGCTACGACCGTGAACGCGGCCTCGAGTTTTTGCGTGAATGGAAAAGCGAACACACAAAGCAGTTCGTGAAAACTTTCAGCGCACTGAAAGTTCCACACCGCCTTTGGTGCGGTTTACTTTCACAACAACCCGAACTCATGGAAATGAAATGGGCCGATGTCTCCAACAAACAACTAGAGCACATTGCCGAATGTTTTGTTCACTCCTTTTTTCACGTCACGGGCAAGGACACCTTCAAGGAAGAGTTTGTCACTGCCGGTGGTGTGTCTTTGAAAGAAGTTGACTTCCGCAGCATGCAGAGCAAACTCCTTCCCGGAATTTTCTTCGCAGGCGAGGTGCTTGACATAGATGCCATCACCGGAGGATTCAATTTCCAGGCTGCATGGACCACCGCATGGATTGCAGCGAAAGCGATTTCAGTTTGAAGAATTGTGCGCCAACCCGAAACTAGGAACCCGGAACTCTTTGAACACAATTAGTTTTGCCCCTAAATCATTTTGATATGTCCAACAACCTTCTGAAAGGGAAAAAAGGAATCATCTTCGGTGCGCTTAATAGCATGTCCATTGCCTGGAAAGTGGCCGAGCGCGCACATGAGGAAGGTGCGCAAATCGTTCTTACCAATGCCCCCATTGCCATGCGTATGGGAGAAATCAACCAGCTATCGGAAAAAATTGGCAAGGCTCCCATCATTCCTGCGGATGCCACCAGCGAGCAGGATTTGGAAAAACTCTTTACCGGTGCTATGGAACATTTCGGAGGCGGAGTTGATTTTGTGCTTCACTCCATAGGTATGTCGCCCAACGTACGCAAGGGAAAACATTACACAGACCTTAACTACGAGTGGTACAAACAAACGCTTGATGTTTCAGCCATGTCACTCCACAAAACATTGAGCACTGCGTGGAAACTTGATGCCATTAAAGACTGGGGCTCTGTTGTAGCGCTCACTTACATCGCAGCACAGCGCACTTTTCCAGATTATAGCGATATGGCCGATGCAAAGGCATTGCTAGAAAGCATTGCGCGAAGTTTCGGTTATCACTATGGTTCGAAAAAGAAAGTGCGCATCAACACCATCTCGCAATCACCCACCGTTACCACCGCAGGAAGCGGAGTAAAAGGCTTCGATGGATTTATTGCTTACGCCCAAAACATGAGTCCCCTCGGCAATGCCGATGCGCTGGCTTGTGCGGATTATTGTGTAGCACTTTTCAGCGACCTCACACGATACATTACCATGCAGAACCTCTTCCACGATGGTGGATTCAGCAGTATGGGTGTGTCTCCCGAAGTAGTCAATTCATTTGTCAAATAACTTTTCCTCATTTAAAAAATCAGTATGAAAAAAATCTTTTTTGCGGTGCTCACTGCATCGCTACTTGCATCATGCGCAGTCGAGACACACATCAACTTCAAACCGGATAATTCCGGGGACTATAAAATGAAACTCGATATGTCCATGGCCACATCAATGCTGGATGACAGCCTTAGTGAAGATGGCGCAATGAGCATTGATGAATTCAAACAAGTGGAAGACCAATTGAAGGCGGTTCCGGGAATCACGAACGTGCTTCTCACTTCACCTTCTACAGGTGTGTATGAAATCGCCTACAATTTTGATGGACTGGCATCACTCACCACTTCATCCAGTGAGCAGTTGAAAGGTGAAGAGGATTTTTCCTCAATGAAATTTGCCTCTAAAGGAAAAAGAATGACCATTGATATGTCGCCATCCGAAGATATGAAGCAGAGCCGTGAGGATATTGAGAGTATGACCGCCATGGGCGAGATGCTCACATATACTATCGAAATGCATTTCGAAAGAAAGATTGCAAGTGTGAAATCATCGGTGGCTGAATTGAACAAAGAGAATAACAGCCTCCTCTTCAACATCGCCCTCAGCGAAATGGTGGACGACAAGAAGAACTGGGTGACGAAGGTGAAGTTTAAGTGAATCATATAGTTCATGGGGTTCGGATAAAACCATATACCCTTGCGGAACCATTAAGCATGTGCTATGAACTAAAAAATGGACGCCATTGACGAACTCGCCCGGCTTGCAAAAGTTCTTCGCATTGAACAGGAAGAAGACTATCGCCTGCACGATGCCTATCTCCGTCAATCCAATATCAGTGAAAGAAAAAAGTTAGGCATCACTTGGTTTCCACTAAGAATTACGGAAACAGGTTTTGGTCTTGGGGCTTACCCGTTTCTAGTTGTTGAACGAAACGTGGCCGACAGGATTCGCCACAACTTCCAGTCTTCTGCACCAGTATCGTTCTTCAGCGCTGCACCCGGCAACGAAGGAAGAAGCATCAACGGTTCAATAGGATACGTGGATGATGAGCGCATGAAAATTTCTTTTTTCATGGATGAACTTCCTGACTGGATTGATGATGGAAAGCTTGGCGTGAATCTCCTCTTCGACACCAAGACCTACGATGAAATGTTCAAGGCATTGAACCAACTCATCAACGTGGAGAAGGGAAGATTGAAGGAATTGCGTGATGTGATTCTGCATTACACCGAACCGAAGTTCATTTCACGCGATAATGTTTTTTCCGCACGGCTGAACGAATCACAAAACGCTGCGATGCAAAACATAATTGAAGCGGAAGACCTCGCCATTGTTCACGGCCCACCCGGCACAGGAAAAACAACAACGCTCGTTGAAAGCATTGCGGAACTTTCCAAAAACGAAAAACAAATCCTCGTTTGTGCACCTTCCAATGCGGCCACAGATCATCTTGTACGAAGTCTCCATGCACGTGGATTGCATGTGGTTCGAATGGGGAATCTTGCTAAAGTTGATAGCGATACAACATCACACACACTCGATGTACTTATCCAAAAGGAAAAAGATTTCGGCCAGATTCGAGAGTTGAAAAAACGCTCTGCTGAATTGCGTAGAGTAGGAGCGAGGTACAAGCGAAGTTTTGGAAGGGAAGAAGCCGAACAACGAAAACTCATCATGTCCGAAGCTCGCAACCTGAATCGTGAGGCGCGTGAACTTGAATTGTATCTCGTACAAAAAGTATTGGACAACGCACAGGTCATCGCTTGCACACTCATTGGTTCCGCGCACGACTATTTGCGCGACAGGAAATTTGAAACTGTAGTGATTGACGAAGCAGGACAAGCGATAGAACCAGCAGTGTGGGTTCCTATTTTGAAAGCTCAAAAAGTGGTAATGGCCGGAGATCCATTCCAACTGCCGCCAACCGTAAAGAGCCGCGATGCAGAACGGCAAGGTCTTTCAAAAACACTACTTGAAAAAACCATCGAACGACACACACAAGTAAATCTTCTTCGCACACAATACCGAATGAACAAACACATCATGCAATTTTCCAATGAACATTTTTATGAGGGAAAACTGGCAGCGCATGAAGGTGTTCGTGATTGGCATCTCCCGTTTTCTCCAATGCCTGTCGAGTTTATTGACACTGCCGGATGTGGCTACAACGAAACGGAATCAAATGACACTGAATCGAAATCCAATCCTGAAGAAGTCGGTTTGTTGCAGCGGCATTTTGAGTCCACATTTTCCGGAAACACCAAAAACATTTCATTCGGAATAATTTCTCCATACCGCGCCCAGGTGGTACTGCTGCAAAACGAATTGGAACCCATCAGAAAAAGTTCAGGTGATTTTGTGGTGAATACCATTGACTCATTCCAGGGACAGGAACGTGATGTTATCTACATCTCCATGGTGCGCAGCAATGACAAAAGTGAGATCGGCTTCTTAAAAGACTACCGTAGAATGAATGTTGCTATGACACGCGCACGCAAAAAACTCATCATCATAGGTGACAGTGCCACGCTCGGCAACGACCGTTTTTATCAAAAACTTTTTGAGTATTGTGAGCGGATTGGAGCGTACAGGAGTGCTTGGGAGTTTGTCGTTGCCTAGTTCAAAGCTCTTCGTCCGATACCTCCAGAAGCTTTTGAAACTTTTCGATGAGTCGAACGCTTAATTAATGCTTTGCAATGCAGCACTTCGCTGAAGTGTTAAGGAGAAATGTCCAGTTGATAGCAACCATATCCTAGTAAGATTTTTCAAACGAATGATGTTGCGAAATGCGCGGCAAGCGTCTCTTGGTTCATGATAATTCTGAATGTGAGTTGCTGCGATGTAATCACAATACAGCTACAAAGTGAAAAAGTGCGCTTCTGGTTAAAGAAGTTCGTTCTTCACGAACCGGATGGAATGAGAGTTTTTAGTAAGTTTGGCTGGTATTAAAAAATCAGTTTAACCAAAACCCAAATCAAATGAAAATCAAAATGAAAGTATTGCTCGTTTTTGTTGTGACCATGGTGTTATCCATTTCACAACAGGCTCAATTGGAAGGAGGATGTGCGGTTATAGATGGTCCTGGTTGCACATACGAGCCGGATGTTATGGCCATGTATGCACCAGACAACTATAGTCCAATTCTTACCATCAATTTGAATTTTCATTTTGTGGAGGATATGGAAGGGGAGCCGGGAAATTTTAATCTTGAAAATGACGGAATTTGATGACTTATGGCTTGAATCCTTATTACCAGGAATTGGTTTTGAATGGGCAAAATGGCGGGCTGACCACACATGGTATTCTTGAAAACGATATGGCTACTTACAAAGCACGGCAGGAAGAAAATAAGCACGACTATCTGCGCCACTACTTGCTGTGGAAGGAAGAACCATCAGCCAACGAAGTCATTGCTCTACTAAGTGACGAGCCGGAGCGCAACGAAAAATATATTCTCGCAGCACTTTATCTTCAAAAGGGAGATTACACTTCGGCAACCGATGTGCTTGGTAATTGTGTAGTTAATGGAACGGTGAACAACGCTTGCCGCGTGTTGAATATCCTCATTGCCTCTAAGCAAAACAACCAGCAATGCCCCCGCTTTACCACGCAACAGGAATCCGATTTACAAGCGATCGCAAACGATGTAAGCCAGCCGGGTTATCATCTGGCACGAACTGCACTTGGTTTGGAAGAGGATATTTATTTCATCCCACCGCTTGATTTCCGTTCGCTTCATGTTGGTTCTTACAGAGAACAAAACATGTTTGTGGAAGTTCAACCCAACCCTACCAATGGCAGCGCCTACTTCACATACACCCAACCGGAAGGATCAGAAAAAGTGGAAATTGAAATTTTCGATCCGCTTGGTAAATTGATCATAGCAAAAGACATAAGCAGTTCCAAAGGCTTGTGGGAATGGGATACAAAAGGATTGGGCAACGGACTGTACCTGTACAATTTCAAGGTGGATGGGTTGAATCTGCAATCCGATAAAGTTTCGATTGTCAAATAATAAAAGGGGGGGAGTTGTAGAACCAACTCTCCCTTTTTTCAAATTCTATTATGAAAACAATCCTTGTGTTCACTTTTCAGTTTGCAGTAATTGTTGCCCCATGTCAATCATTCAATGTGCGTTTCGATTCAGGTGGATGGCCTGTGCATGATGAGGCTTTCTCTATTGAAAAAATTCCCGAGGGATTTATACTGAGTTGCGGTACACTGACAGAGAATAAAAGCGATCAACAAATCAATTTTGTTGGAATGGATGAAGATGGTGAAGTGGATTGGATCAAAGTTTATGGTACAAATGATGAAACTGAATATAGCGGATGGGCCAACTCCATGAATTGGGTGAATGATTCGCTCATAGTTCAGGGCGGTTCTATCGACTCTGATCCCTGGATTCTTACTCTTGCAATTAATGGAGATACACTTACTTCATATCGAATAACCGACAGCTTGTTTAATCCGCTATACCATGCAAGTTTGGGCTGGAACAATACACTTTTAGGAGTAGGCACATATGAGTTGGATGAAAATACATACTACTATGGACAAGCTATTTGCATTTCTGTTGATGGCGTATACAATTGGTTCCAATCTTACTCAAGTACGCAATACGCAATTAGCTTGCGCAGCGTGTTAACAACGTCTGATTTTGGCTACTTGTTTGGAGGCTTTGCATTAAGCTCAAATGATGACAATGAGTTTGATCGTCTAATAATCAAGACAGACTCCCTTGGTAATGAGCAATGGCGCAAGAGATGGGGAAGCGATTGGGATGATGGATTCGCCCACCTCACAAATACAAGCGATGGCAAATACGCTGTGTGTTCATGGGCAGCCAGCGAATATGAAATGGGAAACTTCCATCCACCACGCCCCTACATGGCAAAGTTGGATACAAGTGGTGAGATAATTTGGGAGAATAGATATGGTGGATTCAATTACCCTACTTACCTAACGAAGATTGTCGAAACTCAAGATGGCAATTTTGTTTCTGCCGGTTTGCGAAGTGTGGCAGGCGAAGAACGCGGGCTGATCATTAAAGCTGATGGTGAAACAGGCGACAGTACTTGGTATCGCATTTATTCTTTTGTTGATGGTCTGGAAGAAAACTATGACTGCATGTTCCGCGACATCATCGAAACAGAAGATGGAAGTCTTGTTGCATGCGGTTATGTTGACCCCACACCCGGCTATCCATCTCGCGACACGTGGGTAATGAAAGTGGACTCGATGGGCTGCCTTGTTCCCGGATGTAATGTCAGCATTCTTGAAAACCAGCAACAGGCAAATTTTCTTTGCTATCCAAATCCGGCAAGTCAATTCCTCAACATCTATCTTGAAACTCAATCTTTCAATTTTCAATCTTCAATCTTTAATCTCTACAACATGGAAGGTGAGCTGGTCAAATGTTTTGAACCGATGAAAACAGAACAACTTACATGCTCGATGTTTCTACATTGGCTGCTGGATGTTACATACTTCAATACTTAGAAGATGATGGAATTTTTGCAACAAGGAGGGTTAATGTGGTGCGGTGAGATGGGCGGGCGATCTTCCCTTGACTGAACCGTGAATGGAACAGTGAACCATCTGTGTACGCTGCCGAGCAGGCAGTTAATGAACTTGGTGGAAGTAACACACAATTCAGAGTTTACCCCAACCCTGCTCACCAGATGTTGAACGTGTACCTCTCAGAAACTTCGCTATTCGATATTCGAAGTTCGGTATTCGAAATTCATGACACTCAAGGCAATCTTATCAAACAATTCAAGGCACCAACAGGCAACACAACGTATATGTTGGATGTGGAGAAGTATGCAAGCGGAACGTATGTTCTGAGTTTGGTGGCGGATCTACCTGGCGGGCAGACAGGTGGAGCGGTGGTGCAGAGTGGGCAAATCATTATTGAAAAATGAATGTGATGGTATTCACAGTTTGCATCAGCGCCTCTCCTGTTGGAGAGGGGTTGGGGTGAGGCCGCCCGATTCACAAAAGTTGACCGTTCTCAAGCAGCCCAAATCACCCGACAGAAAACAAAATGCAATTTCATCTCATGCCTGCACTCAGGCGTGACTATCGCGTATCCCGCTGATTGCGCGATCGACCGCAATAACCTCAGAAAAAATCAAGATTGCCTACTTCGGGCTTGTTAGATTCCCTTTATCTCTTGCTTTCTATTCATCCCAACTTATGCAGCAAAAAACTCTGAAAGAGCCGCACTACCGGAATAAGTGGGGATAACCCCGCTTTGGAAAATCACCATTTTGGTGAGGTACGATACCAGAAACGGTTGATATTCTTGGTTCGTTTATGCATTGGCCAAAAAGCATTGCATAATCTGGGTTGAGCATCGGCTTAAACAATGCGCTGAAACTTGCACCAATAATTCAAACTCATGAAACTACTTGGAATATCGCTGATGAAAATTAGAATTTTTATACTATTGATATTGCTTACAGCTTGCGTTCTCATTGCCTTTAATGCCGCTAAACTTTGAACTGTCCAAAGCATTCAATGATTAGAATTTAGCTTCTACCTTTTCAAACGAATCGGCATTTTTTTGCGCTCTTAGGGTGAGTTCTTTTTCCACTGTGCTGCCTCCGTGACTCATAATAATCCGGTAGCTGAGGTTTACTGGCAGATTTACTTTTAATTGTCCGGTTTTATCGGTTTTGCCTTGGGTTATCAACTTCTCGCTGGTGGCACTGTAGATTTTTATTTCTACCCCTTTCAGTGCCTTGCCTCCTAAATCGGTGGCCATGCATTGCACCGAGCCAAAGGAACTCATCTCATAGTTACCGGATAGTAGAGTATAGTCCGACACATCCACTTTGTAGATATCGCGTTCGCCCCTGCTGTCTTCGTATTCCGCAGCTATAAACAAGGTCTTGTTGTCGCGCGTTAGAGAGAAAGTGCTCTCCTCATTTACCGTGTTGATGGGGTAGCCGAGATTGACAGGAATGCTCCACTGACCGTTTACGAATTCCGTTTTGAAAATATCATAACTGCCCATGGTGGTGTGCCCGTTGGAGGAGAAGAAAAGTGTTTTGCCATTTGGGTGAATGAATACGAACTTTTCGTCCAGGTCGGTGTTTAAAATTTCGCCAAGATTTTTGGGTGAACTCCATTCCTCACCGCGTTTTTCTGACACATAGATGTCGCCCAGCCCAAACCCTGCTTCACGCTCGCTCACGAAATACAGCTTGCTTCCATCGGCTGTCATGCTCACGGAGCCCTCATAATAACTCGTGTTTACTGGACGCGAAAGTTTTTCAGGCAGCAGCCATTTGCCATCCACTGAATTGTACTTCGAGTGAAAAATATCGCCCGCACTGTTCGCGTTGTTTTTGTAGATAAAAATTTCGGAGCCATTGGGTGCAATGCTCAGCACGGCATCGTAGGCTTCGGTGTTCACCTCACCACTTAGCCCCGTTGCAAGGGACCAAGCACCGGTAGCCTGATCGAGTGCTGAGGAATAAATGTCTTCATAAAATTTGTAGTCACCACTCTCATCAATCGCACCTCCCTTAGTATCGCTCCTGCGGGAGGTGAAGACCAAAAGGTTTCCATCGGCAGTTATGCTGGGGGTGTAATCATCGTACCGGGAGTTGATGACATCGCCCATGTTTTCAATCCTCACATTCACAGGTTGGGCCATCATCTCTTTTGCAAACCTGCATTGGCGAATAAACTCCTGGGCGAATTCATAATCTTCAGAACCTCCTGATTTGCCAGAGCAGAATTTTTCGAAGTGTTCAATGGCCTTGTCAAGCTGTGCAACGCGATGATAGATTTCACCATAGAAAAAATCTTTGTCGTTGTCCACACCAGGGTCATGTTGCACTGCCTTGTCAAGGTATTCCAGTGCGAGTTTGTACTTCTTTAGGTTGTAGTGGCATTGTGCAGTGCCATAAAGCGCTGAAGCATTTTCAGGATCGGCATCCAGCACTTCGCGGTAAATCGTGAGAGCACCACGCATGTTGTTTTCATTAAACTCATGCCGAGCAGCTAGAATGCGCGCGGGTGCAAGCGCTTGTCCAATAAAACCACTGCCGGTGGTGTCTTCCTGGGCAGAAATGTTTTGGATAAGAGTGAATGCAAAAAGGAGAGAAATGAAGTGGAATGTTTTAAAGTGCATAATGTGTTATGTGGTTTGGAAATTTTATAAATGCAAAGAAGGCAAAATTGCAGCCAGTAATTTCAATCTATTGAAACAAGTCGTTAACCAATGGTGTTGGAAATTTTTATTGATGACCTGCAAGACAATGTTGCCATGCGGTGAAGATACTTTTGCAGCATATTAAATACATCACCCCATTTTGAAACCCATTACAGAAAGCGATTCGCACTACACTGATCTTGAAAAAATGATGGTGATAGACTTGCTGCACCACATCAATCGCGAGGACAAGACGGTGGCTTATGCCGTGGAAAAAGTTATTCCCGAAATTGATCGTTTAACGAGTGCTTTGGTTTCAAAAATGAAATCCGGTGGGCGTTTGTTCTACATCGGTGCTGGAACCAGCGGCAGGTTAGGCATTTTGGATGCCAGCGAGTGTCCGCCCACATTTGGTGTGCCTCAGGGATTAGTTATAGGATTGATTGCCGGTGGCGACAACGCCATTCGCAAAGCCGTGGAATTTGCAGAGGATGACCGCCATCAGGGTTGGAAGGATTTGCAACAACACAACATAACGTCCACTGATTTTGTTATCGGGATTGCAGCTTCGGGAACCACGCCATATGTAATTGGAGCACTGGAGTTGTGCAGGAAAAATGGCATCGCCACAGGATGTATCACATGTAATCCGGGCACTCCTGTTTCGGCCCATGCCGATCATTCCATAGAGGTGATTGTAGGACCGGAATTGGTGACCGGAAGCACACGCATGAAAGCCGGCACTGCACAAAAACTTGTGCTCAACATGATTTCCACAGCGGTAATGATTCGCCTGGGCCGGGTGCAGGGAAACAAAATGGTTGACATGCAATTGACCAACAATAAACTGGTGAACAGGGGCACACAGATGGTGGCCGAACAACTGGGTGTGCCCGATATTGAGGCCGCACAACTTTTGGAGCAGGCAGGCAGTGTTCGCAAAGCAGTGGATGATTATCACATCAAAAAAAATTCCTGACCATGCACAGCATCGAACCTTATTACAACTGGCGAGGGTTTTATGTGTCGAGCGAAGATCCGCTTTCGCCTTTTTTTGAACGGGAATACAGCGAATTCGAGTTTTCTGAAAAACTTTACAACTACTTTATTCATCCGCAGTGGGACAGTTTTGGAAGCCAGACCCTATTTATCAAAATACTTTTTACGGATTACGAAGAGCGTTTCGCCATAGTGGAACTGCTGGGCGAGTGGAATGATTTGCTTTACAACGACATCATGCTCCTCAAGCGCGAGATCATTGAACCCATGATGCAAAACGGTATCAACAAATTTGTACTCATTGGCGAAAATATTTTAAATTTTCATGCATCGGATGATTGTTACTACGAAGAGTGGTTTGATGAAGTGAGTGACGATGAGGATGGATGGATTGCGCTCATGAACCTGAGCGAGCATGTGATACATGATTTCCAGAAAGCGAATATTGACAGCTATTTCGTGTTGGGCGGAAAACTGAATGAAATGAATTGGCGCACACATCATCCGTTCCAGCTTTTCCAGTTGGTGGAAAGCCAGGTGATGAAGAGACTGGGGGCTGCGTGATCTTCCATTAGACAAAGTTTAAGATTCACTAGTTGGTGATTGGTGCTTTCCTGTTGACACAGCACACATGACTCAGCACACAAGGCATGAAGACAGCAAGGAAAGTAAGATGCTAATTGCTTCGTGTCCTTGCATCCTTCATGTCATTATTCCCTTCGTGTGTTATGTATTAAGACTTTGAGCACTAGGCACAGTGTAAAATTCATCTAAAATCCTTGTAAGAGCATTTCAGCAACTCTTCTGTCAATCGGAAGTTCAAAGTCATCAGGATTCAACGAAGCCACTTCAGCCCAGCGGAAACTTTCCGCGCCTTCTTTTTCATCTTCAAAATCAAAACGGATGGTGGTGGTTCTGAATTGCTGAACTTTTTTCAACCTCGCCACATAGTAAATGCTCATCACCTGATCACTCTCATAAAATGCAGATTGCACAAAGAAGTCGGTCGTGTAAAAATGGCGAACCACTTGCACTTCCTGCCCAAGTTCTTCCAGCGCTTCCCGTTGCACACATTCAAGTGTTCCTTCGCCAAACTCCAATCCGCCCCCTGGAAATTTGGTGTACATCCTGCCCCTGATTATTTCATCGGAAAGCAAAACATTTATTCCCCTATCATCAAAACAAATGAAGTACACGCGGAGGTTGAAACGAAGTATTACCTGGTTCATTCTTTCATGGCTTTACTGCGGTGGTGCATGGCACCATTTCAGCGCACTGAGTTATTGGCTCTAAGAGTCACATCCAATTACACTTGTTGGGCTGTGATAATTTCCGGGTGTCGTGCCAATGGATGCAATACGGGGTCAAAGAAAATGCGAACATCTACTTTCGCCCGGCAAAAAAATTTATTCAAACATGGCGAAGAAAAAAGTAGCGGATGTTAAGAAATCAATATCCAAAGACCGGCCTGCACCAACTCGTGGTGCAGTTGGAACGAAAAAACCAAAATCAGTGTTGACAGATAGCTCGAGAAATTTTCTCTTCAGCTATCTCAACAACGCATCTCCCACCGGTTTCGAAACATCCGGGCAGCGCCTATGGTTAGATTACATCCGGCCCTATGTGGATGATTATATCACCGATACTTATGGCACTGTGGTGGCCATTCTAAATCCGAAAGCGGAATACAAAGTGGTGGTGGAAGCCCATGCCGATGAAATTTCGTGGTTCGTGAATTATATAACCAACGAAGGTTTTATTTACCTCAGGCGCAACGGTGGAAGCGACCACATGATTGCCCCATCCAAACGGGTGAACATTCATACTCCAAAAGGAATAGTGAAAGGCGTGTTTGGGTGGCCGGCCATTCATACCCGCACCGCAGAAAAAGAAGAAGCACCGAGCCTGAAAAATATTTTCCTCGATGTGGGTTGTGCTAAAAAAAAGGAAGTGGAAGAACTGGGAATACATGTAGGTTGTGTGGTGACATTCGATGATGAATTGATTGAATTGAACAAGACTTACTACGCAGGGAGGGCGCTGGACAACCGCATGGGTGGATTTATGATAGCAGAGGTGGCCAGATTACTGAAAGAGCGCAAAGACAAATTGCCTTTCGGTGTTTACTTCACTAACAGTGTGCAGGAGGAAATAGGATTGCGGGGTGCGGAAATGATTGCCCACCGCATTAAACCCGATGTGGCGATTGTGACTGACGTTTGCCATGATTCTCAAACTCCCATGATGAACAAAATTGCCAATGGAGACCTGGCCTGTGGTAAAGGCCCCGTGATGAGTTACGGCCCCGCAGTGCAAAACAACCTGCTGCAACAAGTGATTGACGTGGCCCAGAAAAACAAGATCGAAATTCAACGACAGGCCGCATCACGATCTACCGGAACCGATACCGATGCTTTTGCTTACAGCAATGCAGGGGTGGCCAGTGTGCTCATTTCGTTGCCGCTTCGCTATATGCACACCACTGTGGAAATGGTTCACAAAAACGATGTGGAAAGCGTGATCAACCTCATTTATCATTCCCTGAAAAGCATCAGGAACAAACAGGATTTCAGGTATATCAAGTGATGGAGTTATCGGGCCGAATGCAAGCCATCAACTGGCGTGGTCACTCGACTGGGGTTGCAGTTTCAAATCATCAACCACCACCGAATTACGAACGTAAAAAAAATGCCACCTGCCATTGCAAGTTTGGTGAGGCGGCTTGCAAGTGCGTAACCTTTCTTGTCTTGCGCCCGCAGGGTGTAAATCATGGAAACTAAAATGGGAGCAGCCACCAACAAGGATGAAAAAAGAAAAGTAATTTTATTATCTCTTAAATACACGCCCGTGCCTGCCGCTACCAAAACAAATGCAATGAACAAAATGGAAGCGGCATAAATGCGTGTGTTTTTTTCTCCCTGTACAATGGGCAGTGTGGTATAGCCTTCTGCGCGATCGCCTTCAAGGTCTTCCAAATCTTTTTGCGCCTCTCGTGCAAGGGTGAGGAGGAATGCAAACACGGCAAAAGCTGTTAACCAAAACCACACCTCTTCCAAAAGTTTTTGTTCCTGTAGTGCCGGCAACATATCGCTGTACGCCCGCTCTATTGCACGGATATCGAACATGCCTGCCCACAATGGCACTGATGCCACACAAAGAGCCACGGCCAGATTTCCCCAAAAAGCTTTCTTCTTCAACACGGGTGAATACCACCACAACAAAGTGGCGATGAACACAGGAATGATAATCGCCATCCACAGATGAGACACCCACGCGAGGTAAAGACTTATGAGAACGGCAGCGATGTTTAATCCGTGATGAAGCATCATAGCCACCCTTCGCTTCACGGTCTTGCCCACAATCAACCGATGGGGACGATTAATCCGATCAACTTTCTGGTCGAAATAATCATTGATGATGTTACCAGCAGCGGCCAGTAATATCATGGCAAGAACTGAAAGAAAAAAATGAAATCCCGAAAAACTCAGGTCAAAACCAGGCGAATACTTTCGGAGCAACGGCAATACCACGCACCACCGCAGGCAATACATGGTTGCAGCAATGATCAGCAGATTGAGCGGGCGGGTAAGCCGGAGGAGATTGAACAATTGAGAATTGAGATTTGGGATGCGTGATGAGGAAGAAGGTGTAAACTGTAAGCAATGATCTATGAGATAGGAGAGGAATGAAGATTGATGATTGAAAAGAGCCTTATGCTACCACCTGTCCATTTTACGTTGTCAACTTCCCACTGCCACAGTTTACTGATTTGCGCAAAGATGCACAGTTAGTCCAACCCTGCATCGGGATAAATTAGCCGCCCGATTCTAAAGTTATATATGGAGGAACAAGCGACAACATTCTCACCACTGCACATTGTGGTTCTGGGTAAATACGAGTACATTTTAAGCAATGCCGAAAAACTCCTTCAGCGGGCCGGATTTCGTACCACAGGTTTTCTTGAAAAAGAAGATGCCGCAGAGTACATACGCATGAATCCGGTGGACGGTGTGCTGATGGGCGGTGGTGTAAACCCGCATGACCGGTTGGAACTCTCCAAGATGCTTGAAAAAGATTTTCCGAATGTGAAAGTGATTGAACACTTTGGAGGCCCGGCAACTATTGTGGAAGAGGTGAAGAAAGCAATTTACGATTGAATAGTGGGTTCGCAGATATGAACTGCTCACTGTGATTAGATTCATTGCTGTGCGCAAACCGCAGTAGGGTTGAAAACAAATCCAACTTCATTAATTGTCCTTAGAAATTAGATGCATCAGAATTCGATTCTTCTATATCCCTTGAAACATTTCCGTTAATACCATTTCAGTTTCTCCTTCTAAAGCAGCGTGGGTCTCAACCAGTTCCAAAAAAACTTTTGTACACCGCACTCGATATTGAGCTCACCCAACCCCGCCCATGCAAGTGAAATGCAAAACCGGTGTTGTTCTTGAAATGGTGGCTTACCTTGGATTTTCTGCACCAATTTTTGATTTGAGCCTGCCTCAAAAAGATGAACTAAACGCAAATACGCAAAATCCTCATTGGCCTTTAGTTTCGCGGCTTATTGTTTCTGCGTGTGTTTTGCGGTTACTCCTTTTGCTTGTGTTGGCTGCCTTTCAAGACATCCGCTTGCCCTTTCACTCAAGCAATCTCACTTTTGACTTTCAACCTACAACTTCCAAGTTTCACCGCTCATGATCATCCCCTCCAAACTTATTGAAGCTGCCGTTGACCAAGTGGCTTCGCTTCCTGGCATCGGGAGAAGAACTGCATTGCGACTTGTGCTCGATTTGCTGAAACGTAAACCCGAGGAAGTTCTTCGTTTTGCCAATGCGCTCATCATTATGCGGGAGAATATCCGCTTTTGCAAAACATGCAACAACCTGAGCGATGAAGAAGAATGCAGCATTTGCAAATCGGCTCACCGCGACCAAGCAATAGTGTGTGTGGTGGCGGACATTCGCGATGTTATGGCTATTGAAAGTACAGGACAGTATCAGGGAAAATACCATGTACTGGGCGGAATCATTTCCCCAATGGATGGCATAGGGCCATCCGATTTGTTTATAGAAAGTCTTGTGCAACGGGCACAGCAAGGGCACATCAAAGAAATTATTCTTGCACTTAGTGCAACAATGGAAGGTGAAACCACATCGTTTTATCTCTACAAGAAACTTTCTGGCAATGAAATTAAAATCTCAACCATTGCCCGCGGTGTGGCAGTAGGTGGCGAATTGGAATACACTGACGAAATCACTCTTGGCCGATCCATAGCATTGCGCACTCCGTACGAATCATCGCTGAGGAGATAATCCCTTTGCGTTCTTTGTAAAACATTGAAGTCAAAATTCCGAATTCATCAAATCTCCGGCTCATCAATCCACCAACTCTCAACTTTGAAACTGTCCATCATCATCGTCAATTATAACGTCCGGCACTTTCTGGAGCAATGCCTCATTTCCGTGAGCAAGGCAATGGAAGGAATGGATGCTGAAGTTTTGGTGGTGGACAATCATTCGGTGGATGGAAGTGTGGAAATGTTGCGCAAAAAATTTCCGTGGGTGAAGTTGATTGCCAACAAAGACAACACCGGTTTCTCCAAAGCCAACAACCAGGCAATGCGCATTGCACAAGGAGCCTATTTCCTTCTTTTGAATCCCGACACAGTGGTAGAAGAGGACACGTTCAGGAAAGTGATTTTGTTTATGGATGAACATCCCGGTGCAGGGAGTCTAGGTGTTAAGATGGTGGACGGCCGTGGACATTTTCTTCCCGAATCAAAACGTGGACTGCCGACTCCTTCCGCTGCGTTCTACAAAATATTTGGTATTGCCCGGTTGTTTCCGCGATCCAAAAAATTTAACCAATACCACCTCGGGCATTTGAACAAAGATGAAGTGCATGAAGTGGAAATTCTAAGCGGTGCGTTTATGCTGATGCGGAAAGCGACACTCGACAAAGTAGGCCTGCTCGATGAAGCCTTCTTTATGTATGGCGAAGACATTGACCTTTCGTGGCGGATTATCAAAGACGGATGGAAAAATTATTACTTCCCGCACACACGCATAATCCATTACAAAGGTGAAAGCACCAAGAAAGGAAGCCTCAATTATGTGTTCGTGTTTTATAACGCGATGGTCATCTTCGCGCGCAAACATTTCTCCGCGCAAAATGCAAAGTGGTTTTCATTCTTCATCAATCTTGCAATATGGATGCGTGCGGGTGTGGCAATTGCGAATCGTTTCCTGAAACGCGCATTGCTGCCAACGCTGGATGCATCACTTTCTCTTGCGGGATTGTTCCTCATAAAAAATTATTATGCTGAAGTCACGCAAAAAATTTATGACCCTGTGCTGGTTCGAAATGCATTCATTGCTTATGTGCTGGTGTGGTGCACAGGCACATGGCTGAGCGGTGCGTACGACAAACCGGTGCGGCCATTCAAAATTTTCAAACCCGTGCTCATCGGTTCCGCAGTTATCCTCATTGCATATTCGTTGTTGCCCGAACACTTGCGATTCTCACGCGCACTTATTCTACTTGGAACTGTTGTCGCGCTCCTGGTTTTTTTTCTCGACCGAATCATCTTCAATCTCATTTCATCCGGCAACACGGGATTGAAGAATGCACGTAACCTGCGCGTTGCGCTTGTAGGAAAACCGGATGAAACCGAACGCGTCTCCACCATCCTCAGCCAAACCAATTCGCGCCCAGCATTTTCAATATGTGTTAGTGGTGAACCGGATGCCGGTGAAGGATACGTGGGTAGCGTTCAACAACTCGATGAAATTGTTCGTGTACACAATCTGGATCAGGTCGTGTTTTGTGCACGCGATATTTCATCCAGTGAAATTATTTCAGCTATGAGTAATGTTTCCGCAAAGTCGGTGGAATTCAAAATTGTTCCGCCCGAAAGTCTTTACATCATTGGCAGCGGAAGTATTGAAACCAGTGGAGATGTGTTTATGATGGATGTCAACAGCGTTTCATTGCTGAAAAACAAACGCACAAAAAGATTGCTTGACATTGCGCTAGCCTTGGTGTTTATCCCGCTGCTGCCCCTAATGGTTTTTGTAGTGAAGAATTTTGCCGGATTCGCAGCCAACATTGTTATGGTGCTAATTGGAAAAAAGTCGTGGATCGGTTTCAGTACTGGCAATACATCTGTGGCGGAGTATCAATTGCCAGCCATGAAGAAGGGAGTATTAAGCCCATTATCGCATCTCATTACTTCTTCCGTCACTCTTGAAAGCACACAAAAACTGAACATCGTTTACGCTAAAGATTACCACATGATGAATGATGTGAGGATGGTGTGGAGGGGGTTTAAACACCTGGGCGGTTGAGACTTCAAATGATGGATTGTTTGATTGTGCGATTTTTCTGTTGTTTAATTGTTCTGTTGTTGTGGCTCGTATTGTCATGTGCACCAACAATCAAATGTTTGAATTGATTGCCACCCTTCCTCAAGTGTTATTCACTCGCAGGGCTGGAATTAAGGCATCGCAGTGGCAGTTTATGCGAATCAGGAATCCGGAATCTGGAATTTGATCCCGATAGCAATCGAGACCAAATTCCTTCCCTTACGTTTGCCCCTCAATTCCCCATAATGTCCCAACTTGAACTTCTGCTTCCCAAAATGGGAGAAAGCGTGGCTGAAGCCACCATTATTAAATGGCTCAAAAATGAAGGTGATGCCGTTAAGGCAGATGAGCCTATCATAGAAATTGCTACGGACAAAGTGGACAGCGAAGTACCCTCACCCGAAGACGGTATTCTTCTCAAGCGTATGGTAAAAGACGGAGATGTGGTGCAGGTTGGCCAGCCCATTGCGTTGATTGTAGTGGGGGTCGGGATGGCTGAAGGCGGTGGGCAGTTGGCTCCCGATAGCCATCGGGATAATGCGCCCACAGTTTCCAAATATCCTATTGTTGCCGAACCGATTTCTTCTGCACAAATGGTTTCAAATGTTTCTGTTCCATCGGGCAGTGAAACATTTGTGGGAGAAATATTAAAAGACGGGCCATCCGGAAAATTCTATTCACCACTTGTGCGCACCATTGCAAAAGAAGAAGGCATTTCAATGTCGGAGTTGGAAGCCATTTCTGGCAGCGGACAGGGTGGAAGAGTCACAAAGAATGACATCCTTGGCTACACGAAGAACCGCTCAAAGGCTGGAACACCTTCCGTTGCAATGCCTGTTGCTCCTTCAACAAATGGAACTTCTCAATCGTCAACTTCCCCGCATGTTGCTTCGTCAGGAGCATTTAATGCACCAATAAAAAAACATTCCATCTCTATAGGGCCGAATGATGAAATTATTGAAATGGACCGCATGAGAAAGCTCATTGCCGAACACATGGTAATGAGTAAGCACACTTCTGCTCATGTCACTTCTTTTGTGGAAGCCGATGTGAGCAACTTGGTAATGTGGCGTGAAAAAGTAAAAAAGGATTTCGAAGCAAAACACAAAACAAAACTCACCTTCACACCCATCTTCATCGAAGCCATTGCTCGCGCCATCGTGGATTTCCCCATGATCAACATTTCGGTGGATGGTGATAGAATTATCAGGCGTGCCGACATCAACATCGGAATGGCGGCAGCCCTTCCATCAGGAAATTTGATTGTGCCTGTGATAAGAAATGCTGATCAACTCAATCTTTTTGGTCTTGCCAAAAAAGTGAACGACCTGGCCGAACGTGCACGAAACGGAAAACTTTTGCCGGATGAAATTCAGGGTGGCACGTACACTATTACTAATGTAGGAACATTTGGAAATGTGATGGGGACCCCTGTTATCAACCAGCCGCAGGTAGCCATAATGGCCACCGGAGCAATCCGCAAAAAACCGGCAGTCATAGAAACACCATCGGGCGACACTATAGGCATCCGCCAGCAAATGTTTCTCTCCCACAGCTACGATCATCGTGTGGTGGATGGAGCACTGGGAGGAAGTTTCGTTAGACGTGTGGCCGACTATCTTGAAAACTTCGATATAAATCGCCAAATCTGATCCGCATCTCTGGCCATTTACTTGCATACCTTTCCACCGATTTTTACACCCGCTAATAACAAGCTAATGAAGAAGCGTATTTCAATTTTAATTCTGGCTTTAAGTTCAATAACCGCCAGCATCACAGCAATCCCTCCGGCCGATTTCAATGCACAGTTCGTTGAAGCCAACAAACTGATGGAGGAGAAATTCTGGAACAAATCCATAGAGGCATGGCAGATGCTTTATTCCATGGACAACACCAATGCGAATGTCAATTATAAACTGGGCTATTGCTATTTGCAGACGGCCAATTCGAAAGATAAAGCACTGGAATTCCTGAAAAATGCTGCTGCATTTCCTGTTTCTAAAAAGTATGATCCCTACGATGCATTGGAGCGCAAAGCACCTGTTGATGTTTATTATTACCTCGGCAGGGCGTATCATCTGAATTACGAACTGGACATGGCCATTGGTGCTTATGACGAATTTTTGAAGCGTGTGCCCAAACAACATCAGCTTGGCATCAAAGCGGAGCATCAAATAGAGCAATGCGAATATGCAAAGAAGGAATTGACTAATCCGCGCAATTACATCATTACGAATGTGGGTCCGGTTATCAATGCAGAAACCAACGACTTCAGCCCCATACTCAGCATTGATGAAAGTGCAATGTTCTTTACAAGTCGCAGGCTGCGCCAGGATACTTCTAACTCCGTTATCACCGATATTGATACGGGAGAATGGAAGGAAGATGTTTATGTATCCTACAAAGACCGTGATGGAAACTGGTTGGTGCCGGAAATCCTCAACCTCAACTCCGATGAGCATGATGCGACCATCAGTGTTTCGCCTGACGGTCAATCGCTTTTCATCTACCGCGATGTTGAGGGAAATGGACAGGTATATCAATCCACGCTGGTGGGTGAAACATGGAGTGACCCGCAACTAATGGGCTCTGATATCAATACTGAAAATTGGGAAACACACGCCACTATTTCTGCTGACGGCAGTACACTTTATTTTGTGAGCAACAGGCCCGGTGGTATTGGAGGACGTGATATTTACAAATGTGTTAAACTTCCAAACGGGGAATGGAGCCGCGCATTAAATGTGGGTGCAGGACTCAACACTCCCTGGGAAGAAGATTCGCCCTTTCTTACTCCCGATGGACAAACATTGTACTTCGCATCATCCGGCCATCAGGGTATGGGTGGTTTTGATATCTTCTATTCTACCCTGGGTGCTGATGGAGAATGGTCAACACCGGTGAACATGGGCTACCCGCTCAACACTGTGGATGATGATGTGTTCTTCGTTCCTATGGCCGATGGGAGGCGCGCTTACTACTCATCGGCAAAGGCAGGCGGTTATGGTCTTAAAGATATTTACCTTATTGAGTTGCCTGAATCCACCAATGAGTCCAGCCTTGCTGTTCTTAAAGGATTTATCATTGGTGAAGAAGGAAAAGAATTACCTGACAACATCCGCATCCTTATCACCAACACCAAAACCGGTGAAGTGACGGAATACAAACCCCGCAAACGAGATGGAGGCTATGTAGCCATACTACAACCTTGTGTGGGCTACAAGCTTGAGTACATAATGGGCAAAGAAATATTTCATGAAGATTACATCAACGTTCCCTGCGAGTCATCATATAGGGAAATCGAGAAGGAAGTTTATCTAATGCCTGTGAGCATTGCACCGGATAAACCTATTGTAAGTCTTCCGCCTAGTGAAAAGCCCAAGATAATGGATCCTATTGTGCCACCTGTTTACAATCCTGAAAAGCCCATTGATGTGATTGTGAATGATGTTGAGGCATTCTTCTCCCGCTATTTTGTTTATGACTTCCATGAATTCGGAGTGGAAGAAAGACTCTTCGCTGACTTTATTAAGGGAGTTGATGACTTGTTGAAGATAAAAGGTAAAGTGCTTATTTCTGTTGAATCCAGTGCTTCCAATGTGCCGTCCACCCGTTTTAAAAACAACGTAGAATTGACAGACCACAGGAATGAAACCGCAACCGATCAGGTGCGTCAGGAGCTGGCCGAACTCGGTTACAAGGAAGGAACCGATTACACTTTTGTGGGTGCCAGGAAACTAGTACAAGGCAAGAAGTATGAGAACGATGCCAAGAAGAACAAAATGATATACGAGCAGTTCCAGTACATCCGCATTTCCGCCAAGTAATCGGAACTCCCGTACATAAAAAAACAAGGAACCCCCGGTACTCCCACCGGGGGTTCGCTTTGTGCTACCCTCAGCAGACTGGGACCACCAGCCTGCTTGTGTGGGTATAACCACAGTGACCTGCATTTATTTTACAACCCACAATTTTTTTTAATACATGAAACTAAACCTGAAAAAACCACTGGCATTTTTCGACCTCGAAACTACAGGCACCGATGTGGGTAAAGACCGCATTGTTGAAATTGCCATAGTGAAAGTGATGCCTGATGGTACCCATCACAACAAACCGGAGCAGCCCGGAAAAGAGAACCGTTTTTTCATAAACCCCGGTATGGCCATTCCACTTGAATCCAGTTTGATTCATGGAATCTATGATGAAGATGTCAAAAATGCTCCCTCGTTCAAAGACGTTGCTGATAAGCTTTTCAAGTTCCTTTTCGATTGTGATTTAGGCGGATTCAATTCCAATAAATTCGACATACCATTGCTTGCCGAAGAGTTTCTTCGTGCAGGAATTGACTTCTCGCTGGAAGGGAGAAACCTGGTGGATGTACAGGTTATTTTTCACATGATGGAACCGCGCAACCTTAAAGCGGCTTACAAATTCTATTGCGGGGAAGTGCTGGAAGATGCACACGAAGCCTTGCCCGATGCCATGGCTTCGCTGGATGTTTTTAAAGCAATGCTTGGGCGTTATGAAAATATGGAACACACGGATTCGAATGGAGTGGTGACCATACCGGTGCAAAACGATATGCAAGTGATACACCAATTGAGCGAGCGAAAAAAGAAGGCGGACCTGGCCGGACATCTTGGCTACAACAACAAGCAGGAAGTGATTTTCAACTTCGGGAAATACAAAGCCATGCCGGTAAACGAAGTCTTTAAAAAAGACCCGGGCTATTTCAGTTGGATGATGAATGCCGAATTTCCTCTCTACACAAAAAAAGTATTGCGCGAATTGCGCGAGGCGCAAAATGTCTCCTGAAAACATTCTTAATTCAACAGTGGCCTCCCGTCAGCAGCATGTAGCAGGCAGCAGGCAGTCGGCAGTCGGTTGCCAACAGTCAGTAGTGGGCAGTCGGCAGTCAGCGGTGAGTCAGACATCGGTCTCCGGTCATCCCTCTTCGATCTTATCAAAACACATAACCGTGCTGGTGAGCAACGATCTCGAACACGACCAACGTGTGGCGAAAGTTTGTAACACCCTTCTCGACTTTGGTTTTGACATTACCCTAGTGGGGAGGATGCTTGCGCATAGCAATCCGATTAAGCGTTCTTATGAGGTAAAACGATTCCGGTTAATGTTCTCCAAAGGATTTTTATTTTACGGAGCATTCAATGTGCGTTTGTTTTTTTTTCTTCTTTTCAAAAGAACGGATATCATTCTTGCTAATGATCTCGACACTCTTCTCCCCGCATTTCTGGCGAGCCGCATTCGCGGAAAAAAACTGGTGTACGACAGTCACGAGTATTTCACCGAGGCAGAAGGACTGACCGGAAGAACATTCCAGAAAAGATGTTGGGAACTGATAGAGCGCTGGATATTTCCGAAACTAAAAAATGTTTACACGGTTAACCAGTCCATTGCAGAAATTTATTTGGATAAATACAAAGTGAAAGTGGGTGTGGTGCGCAATGTTCCTATACTGGGCGAATTGCCGCCACTAAAATCCAGAGAGGAACTTGGGCTTCCGGACAACAAGAAAATAATTCTTCTCCAGGGCGCCTTCATTGATCCTGATCGCGGGGCAAGAGAAACAGTGGAAGCCATGCAGTTTTTAGAAAATACGCTGCTGCTGATAATAGGATCCGGCAGGGACATAGGCAATGTGCAAAAAATGGTTGAGGATAGAAACCTTGGAGATTGCGTCTGGATAAAACCAAAAATGCCCATGGATGAGTTACAACAATTCACACGCAATGCCGACCTTGGACTTTCTCTTGACAAGCCCGTTCATCTCAACTATAAGTTTTCATTGCCCAATAAGTTGTTCGATTACATCCATGCTGGTGTTCCGGTACTTGCTTCCCGGCTGCCTGAAATTGAACGTGTGTTTTTGCAATTTGAAATCGGGATGATGGTGGAAAATTTTTCTCCTGAACATCTTGCTGAAAAAATAAGTGAGGCACTTTTTTCTTCTGAGCGAGAAAAGTGGAAGAAGAATCTTGAACTTGCTGCGAGGGAATTCAATTGGCAGAGAGAAGAAGAATTGTTGAGGAGGATTTACGCAACTACCTCCTGACGATTCAGCGAAATTGCACATTTCAGTTCGATAGTTTCTCCTCAAAGTGGAAATGTCTCCATAAGAAAATGGGTATTCACGAAAAAGCTCCCTGTGTATTTTTCACAGAGAGCTTTTTTATACTCCGATCTCTAATCTATTGGCGACAGGAATTATTTGGCAAGTCCTGTTGCGCGCTTTTCCCGGATAACGGTAACGCGCACTTGTCCGGGGTAGGTCATGTCTTTTTCAATCCGGGCAGCAATGTCTGTAGCCAGCCTGTCTGCATCTTCATCTTTCACTTTATCACTTTCCACCATCACCCGCAACTCTCGGCCTGCCTGTATTGCAAACGATTTTGATACTCCCGGATATTCCATAGCGAGGTCTTCAAGATCGCGAAGGCGTTGTATATATGCTTCCACCACTTCCCTTCGTGCACCTGGGCGCGCACCGCTAACAGCATCGCACACTTGTACAATGGGTGAGAGCATAAATTTCATCTCGATCTCGTCATGGTGTGCGCCAATAGCGTTGCACACTTCCGGTTTTTCTCCGTATTTCTCCGCGAGTTTCATTCCCAGCAGTGCGTGTGGAAGGTCGCCTTCATCATCGGGTACTTTACCTATATCGTGCAGCAATCCTGCGCGCTTAGCCACCTTGGGATTTAGCCCCAGTTCGCTGGCCATGGTAGCGCACATGTTCGCCACCTCGCGGGAGTGTTGCAAAAGATTCTGGCCATAAGATGAACGATATTTCATGCGGCCCACCATGCGGATAAGTTCGCTGTGCACACCATGAATACCGAGGTCAATGCAGGTGCGTTTTCCCACTTCCACTATTTCATCCTCGATGTTCTTCTGCACCTTGTGTACTACTTCTTCGATGCGTGCCGGATGGATACGACCATCCATCACCAATTGATGAAGTGACAAACGTGCAACTTCCCTTCGTACAGGGTCGAAGCAGGAAAGAACTATTGCTTCCGGTGTGTCGTCCACAATAATTTCTACTCCTGTTAATGCTTCCAGCGCCCTTATGTTTCTTCCCTCGCGGCCTATGATCCTTCCTTTTATTTCATCGTTCTCGATATTGAAAACACTCACGGAATTTTCGATGGCATGTTCCACAGCCACACGCTGTATTGTTTGGATAACAATTTTTTTGGCATCCTGGTTAGCCTTCACTTTAGCCTCGTCCAATATGGCCTGGGTTTGAGCAGCGGCTGCTATGCGCGCATCTTCTTTCAGTTGTTCCATCAACTGCATTTTGGCTTCTTCGGGCGACATTTTAGCCATGTCTTCCAGTAGAGCAATCGCTTTCTGGCTGGCTTTATCAAGTTCCGTTTGCTTCCGCTGGCTGGCTTCCTGTAGGCGGGCCAGGTTGTCGCGCTGCTGGTCCAGGTCTTTGTCCTTGCGCTTGTTGTTTTCAATTTGCTGGGACTGTTCGCGTTCGCGGTTTTTCAGCCTGTCTTCTGTTTGCTGAATTTTTTTGCTGCGGTCGCGCACTTCATTCTCGTACTGCGCTTTCATTTCAAGAAATTTTTCCTTGGCCTGGAGCACTTTTTTTTCTTTCAGGGTTTCACCTTCTTTGGTGGCTTCGGCAAGTATGTTTTCTTTCTTGCTCTTGAGCACACTATTAAAAATGAACCAAGTGATGGCACCACCCACCAAAACTCCTCCCAGTGTGGCACCAATTACAAATAATAAGTCTTGAGTCATAAGTTTTTTGTTGTTTGCTCCATTGTCCATGGACAATTGACCATGGGCAAAAGGAAGTTCGTATTAAAAAATCAGAGAATAAAACGGAAGAATATGGACGAAGGACTACGAACTGAGGTAGCCATCAACCAAGGTTTGGAGATGCAGCAGTTCCGGGGCAATATCGGCTGGTGGCGGAGAGGCCGGTTGTTGTTCTGGATGTTGCTTTTTTTCTCCGTGGTTTTTTGCCGCAACCTGCAATGCCGCCATGGCCAGCAGGTCTTGTTTATCCTTTACTGCGTAATTCTGCTGGAATTGCCTGATGCTTGTTTCGATGGATTCTTCAGCGTGGCGGATCACGGTTTCCTCGCTGCTGTCAATGGTCAGCGGGTAGGTGCGTCCTGCAATGTTTACACGTATTGATAATTCGCCCATCTTGGTTGTTATTGATTCAGCAGTGCTATGCACTCGTCCATCTCTTTCACCAGTTCGTTGATTCTCTGCTTGGTGTTGGCACGGAAATCTTCCTGCGCCTGCACCGGCAACGAACGGTTTTGTAAAGCCTTGTTTTTCTCGCCCAACTCGTCCACCTGGGCCTGAAGATGCTTGTTGATTTTGTACAGGCTTTCGTTTTCTTCCCTCAAACGTATCGCCTGTTGCCGGAAATCATTTTTTTCTTCGCCAAGGCGAACAATCTTTTGTTCTATGCTTGCTAAAATTTCTTTTTGTTCCATAAACTTGCTATGGGTTTTTGAAATTCAAGGTTTCGGCTCAAATGTATGTAAGCAGCAAGTTTTGAATCCAAATCATTTTCCCGACCATCCCATGTTCATATTTCAAAATTTAGAATAGAATTTGAAGTGGGCATGGGTGTTGACCTTCGGCAACTCCATGAATTTCAAACTCCACATTCCAGATTCCAGCTGCTCAAGCCTTTCCACGCATCGCTTGCCTATTGCCATTTGTCGTTTGCTTTTTCCGCGCCTTGGATGGCTATTGCCTTTTGTGAAGCGTAGCGGAATCGCGATTTTTATTGGGATCCTTTGCCTTTTGCCTTTAGACTCCAAATCCCAGTATCCACAGCACTACTTCCGCTCTCCGCTGGACATTCCACTCAACCTTTCCGGCAACTTTGGCGAGTTGCGGACCAACCACTTTCATTCAGGCATAGATATCAAGACCGAACAGCGTGAAGGCTTGAGTGTGTATGCAGTAGCCGAAGGATATGTGAGCCGGATCAAAGTTTCACCATTTGGTTATGGCTATGCTCTTTACATCACACACCCAAATGGTTACACTACATTATATGGCCACCTGAAATCGTATTCCGATAAGATTAGGAAGTATGTAAAAGCAGAACAGTATCGGATGGAATCGTTCAGTGTTGATTTGTTTCCTGCTGCTTATGTGCTGCCAGTGGTTAAAGGAGAAGTCATAGGCTTTTCGGGGAATACGGGAGGTAGTGGCGGGCCACACCTTCATTTTGAAATACGCGAAACGGAAACCGAAAAACTCATCAACCCACTTCTTTTTGGTTTTGATGTGAAGGATAAAATTTCACCTTCTATCACTGGAATTTGGTTAGCACCACTCAACGATTCATCATGGGTGAGTGGAGTGCAAAGCATTAAGAATTTTTCAACCAAGATTCATTCCGGCAAAAGTTCGCTGGTGGAAACAAACCCAATTGGTGTGTATGGAGATATTGGCATGGCCATTCACACATCCGATGCGCTAGATGGAAATTCTAACCGCTGCGGAGTTTATCGCATCGAATTGCTGGTGGATTCCATCATGGTTTTTGCCCAAACCTTTGATCAACTAGACTTTGCCACTAACAGAGCAATGAACGCTCACACCATCTACGAAAAATTCAAGAAAGATCGCAGCAGTATCCATCGCTCATATCGCTTAGAAAACAACCCGCTTGATATCTATGACAATCTGTTGAACGATGGCATCCTCAGTTTTCGTGACGGTCACCGGCACATCGTCATTTACATCGTGACGGATTTTAAGGGAAATAAATCAACCCTGCGCTTCATGATTCAATCCCAAAAACCCACCGCAACAAAACCAAACATAGAGTCACCACCGCTTGCTTATTTTGATTTTGAGAACGAAAATGTGCTCGACATGGGCGAAGTAAAAATTGCCATTGACGCTTACTCTTTATATGAAGACCTGGAATTCAACATGACCAAACAGACGAAGATGGCCAACGCAATATCTCCAACATTCATCATTGCCTCGCCTTACGTACCGCTTCATTCCGGTTACCAACTTTCCATAAATACAGGAGCACTTTCTGACAGGGTGAAGAACAAAGCCTTGATCGTTCGATGGGATCAGGATAAGGACAGGATTTATCCTGAATTGAGTACTTATGAAAATGGCTGGATAACAGCCTCTCCTCAATACTTCGGTTACTTCGGAGTGATGGTGGACACTATTGCCCCCTCGCTTTCGAGCATTGACTTTGCCGCCAATTTGAAGGGCCGAACCATGTTTTCTTTCCGCATTAAAGATGGATTGAGCGACATCCATGAAATCATTCCACGGATTGACGGCAAATGGGCATTGATGGAATACGATCCAAAGAACAGCCGCATCAACTATTACTTCGATCCGGAATACATCCAGCACGGCAAACATTCATTCGAACTCATTATAAGGGATGAGCGAAAAAATGAAACGAAATATCAGGGCGGTTTTGAGTGGTGAAAACTGGTGAATTTTTGATTTGTTGAGTTGTTGCGTAGCTATTGCCTGTTGTCTTTTCCTTTTCCCTTCATACGTTTGACCACCATGAAATCCATCGCTCAGAAGAAGGCGGAAACTGCCGCAGTGAAACGTTTGCGCGAGCAACATCAGTTGCCGCAAGCGGATGAATTGGTGAATAGAATTCTTGCTCAAGATCGCACTGCACTTTCGCAAGCCATCACTCTAGCCGAAAGCTCATCGGTTGAACATGCCGCACTGGCTCTGGAAATTATCAAGAAATGTTTGCCACATTCCGGTCGCTCATTTCGCATTGGCATTACAGGTGTTCCTGGTGTTGGCAAAAGCACATTCATTGAAAGTTTCGGAACGCATCTCACATCCATCGGCAAACATGTAGCTGTTCTTGCGGTGGATCCCAGCAGCCCTTTGAGTGGCGGCAGCATTCTGGGAGATAAAACGCGCATGGAAAAACTTTCGCTGGATGCCAATGCTTTTATCCGTCCGTCACCCACCTCCCAATCGCTTGGAGGCGTTACAAAATCCACAAGGCAAAACATTGCTCTATGCGAAGCTGCGGGCTTCGATATCATCATTGTGGAAACGGTAGGTGTAGGTCAAAGCGAAACTGCTGTCCATGGCATGACAGATTTTTTTCTCCTCCTTATGCTGGCAGGTGCAGGCGATCAGTTGCAAGGAATAAAACGCGGCATCATGGAAATGGCCGATGGCATCATCATTACCAAAGCCGATGGCGATAATGAAAAGAACGCAGCAAAGGCAAAAGCTGAATACTTCTCGGCCCTTCATCTTTATCCTCCCAAGCCAAGCGGCTGGCAGCCCAAAGTGGAAGTGACGTCAGCTCTATATAATAAAGGTGTGGCTGAAACCTGGAAATTGGTGTGTGACCATGAGCAGTGGATGAAAGAGAGAGGATTTTTCGAAGTGCATCGCAAAGCGCAGGAACTGGAATGGGTGAGGGAAGCGGTTAGCAATGAAGTGGTGCAACGTTTTTTTTCGAGACAGGAAGTAGCCGATGAATTGAAGCGGGCGCAGAAAGAACTGGCATCTGGCAAACTCAGTGGTTTTGAAGCTATTCAATCCCTCTATCGTTTTATTTGAATTTTTGCCCAACACATATTTTTTCCCATCCCTTCCCTTTAGCGTGCGGGGGTAATTCATACAGCCCTCGGTTTTTATTTCCACCCCCAACTTCTTAAAGGCGGCAGTTCCGCAGGTCTCCCCTTTAGGGGTCGGGGTAATTCGCAAAGGGTGATATTTTCCGGAAGGATAGCTGTTAATTCCTATTCGTCAGATGCTTAGAACTACTCGCCAGAAGTATTTTCCGATTCGTTAGCAGCCTTTTCCGACTGTCGGAAAAGGCTGCTAACGAATCGGAAAAGGCTGCTAACGAATCGGAAATAGTTGCTAACGAATCGGAAATAG
>JAWXCI010000031.1:0-25194 GCA_034408895.1 Flavobacteriales bacterium | reverse complement strand
AGCTCGAAGCTCGAAGCTCGAAACTCGAAGCTCGAATATTGAATATTGAATATCGAATATCGAAACGAAAAAAGCCTGTAAGTAACGGAAGAAGAATATGAAGAATGAACATGGCATTTTGGTTTTTTGTAAGGTGAGCGAAAAGTAGGGGAATAGTTGTGTCGAAGAAATAACATTTTCACGAGAAATTTTTTGAGACTGATGAAACGATGTTGGCAGAAAATAGACTCACCCATTCCGTTGCGTCATCTCCGCACTAAACACCTAAAAAATGTCGCTTGAAGATCTTTTTAAGTTGTGAAATCTTAGAAATTTTGGTTATTCAATGAAGGTGGGAGTCTGTACTCAAGTAATGATTAACTCAATAAACCCTATCTTCGTCAACCTCTTTTTAACCTGAACTTTTATGACAAGAATTCTACTCAGTGCATTCGCCCTTTTATCAATTCAAGGTTTTTCCCAAACCATTTTCTGGTCTGAAAGTTTCGGAACTGGTTGCAACCAGGGACAATTGGCAACTGCTTACACCAATGCCAACGGCTTGTGGAGTTTTGTAAGCACAGGAACCAATGCCGCCAGCGCCAGCCAATGGTATGTGAGTGCAACAGAAAACGGAAACGAACCAGGTGAGTGCGGCAGTGTATGTGGAGATGACCGCACATTACATCTTGGTACAGTAGCACTTCCTTTGTTTGGATTGGTTGCAGACTTTGGTGCTTCCTATTATGAAGGCATTGCCGGCTTCTGCGGAATACTTCCCTGTGGTGCAACAGACAAGCGTGTGCAATCTCCCATCATCAATTGCACAGGCCAAACGAATATCACCCTTGATTTCGATTATATAGAAGGAGGAAACACCATTGACAATGCAACACTCTGGTATTTCAATGGCAGCACTTGGTCGCAAATTGCAGACCCTGCCAAAACATTTGACGTTGGGTGCAGTCCACAGGGATTGTGGACGCATTACACCATTGCACTTCCGGCATCAGCAAATAATAACGCCAACGTTCGGATTGGATTCCGATGGGTAAACAACGAAGATGGCGATGGCACTGATCCAAGTTTTGCGGTGGATGATATTGAGATGAGTGTGCCTGAAGAAACTGGCGATATTGAACCGCCCGTTTTTATTTCTTGCCTGGGTAACCAGACTATAGAAGCCGGTGCCGATTGCGCTTTTTTGTTACCTGATTACACCGGGCTTGTAACCATAACAGACAACGTTGATCCCAATCCTGTAATTACACAATTTCCATTACCTGGCGAACTTCAATCTTCAGCGACTGTTGTAATTATTGATGCCACAGATAGCAGTGGCAATTCAGCGGAGTGCACATTTACTGTTATACCTTTCGATGCTGCGCCTCCGCAAATAGAATGTCCCGAAAATGCAATTGTTGAACTTGATAATAATTGCGAGGCAGTGGTTCCGGACTTTGTCAATTCGCTTTCGATAACTGACAACTGCGATTCTAATCCTGTGGCATTGCAAGACCCACCGCCTGGTTCATTTGTTAATGGCCAAACACAAATCACAATTGTGGTGTCCGATGCCGGTGGAAATTCAAGTTCATGTTCATTCACAATGGATGTGGAGGATTTGACCAACCCGGAAATTAATTGTCCTGAAGACATTACTGTAACCGCCACGGAGGCAGGCATCACTGAAATCTATGTTGAAGTTCCCTTGCCTGCAACCAGCGATAACTGCATTTATACAACGGCTTACAACAATTACAACGGTACCGCGAATGCTTCGGATGTTTATCCTGTGGGAACAACTACAGTTACCTGGCACGTTGTGGATGCAGCCCTGAACGAAAATACCTGCGAAATGAATGTTACCGTGGAACCAATCCCCTGCTGCCCTGCTGATTTTGATTGCAACGGAGTGATCAACGTTTCCGATTTACTTTATTTCATGGGTGTGTTTGGAGCCACTTCATCAACGGGCGACCTCAACAACGATGGATTGGTAAACATTTCCGACCTGCTCATCTTCATGGCGCAATTCGGTTCTTTCTGCCCCTGATAAAGTTCTAATCTGCTGTCCCACGAAATTCGTTTACGTTTGACGCCCAAAATAAAATTGATTTATGAATATCCCATCTGAACTCAAATACACCAAAGACCACGAGTGGGTGCGCATCGAAGGTGATGTGGCTACTATTGGCGTTACCGATTTTGCACAACATGAGTTGGGCGACATCGTGTTTGTTGAAATAGAAACCGCGGGCCTTTCGCTGGATGCCCACGCCATTTTCGGAACAGTGGAGGCGGTGAAAACAGTGAGCGATCTTTTTATGCCCGTGACTGGAAAAATTCTTGAAGTAAATCCTGAACTCGAAAAGAATCCTGTCTCTGTAAACGAAGATCCTTATGGCAAAGGCTGGATGATAAAAGTTCAGTTGGATCCAGGTGCCGACACGAGCCATCTGCTCGATGCTGATGCTTACAAGTCGTTGGTGGGTTAATTTCCATAGAGCCTCTTCATGCGGCACATCCTGATTCCTCTAAGCTGGGCATTGCTCATTCTTGCTATGCACAGCATTCCCGGTTTTGATCTTGCTTATCGTGATCCCTGGCAACTTTTGCGTATAGATAAACTGGCACATGCAGGAATGTTCGCAGCATTTGTTGCAATGCTGATGGTGGCCTTCCGGAAACAAGACAGGTACAGCGGGATTCGGATTCATGCGCAAAAGATCTCAGTTCTTATTTCAATTTCTTATGGCGGGTTGCTGGAACTTTATCAAGGGCAGTTATTCGTGGAGCGCACCAGCGATTTGCACGACTTTGCCGCTAACACCATCGGTGCTTTTTTGGGTTTGATTCTTTTTAGAATGGTTTACGGACATGAATTGGCGCGAACCTGATACTTCTTGTCATTAAGAGCCTGGCTCTAAGAGTTACTGAAGTTTTGGTATCAAGCCATTTTCAAAATAATCATCGCACCATTTAAGCGCATTTTGAAATCGCTTCTCCCGCATTCCTTCCACCACACGAAAGTTTTTTTTCGCTTTGGATAATTCGTCCACATAAATGTCGAACAACCTGTGGCGGTCAAAGGGATTTTCGCGTTGCGGGTCGGGTTGCCAGAGTAAATCCGGTTTGCAAAGGAGGTAGAGATCGTAACGTTCCGCATTGCAGAGCGCTAGAATTCTTTCATCCACTCTCCCGAATTTTTCCTGGCTCCAGATTTTTATTACGGTGAGGTCGGTGTCTATCAGAAGACCGGGGACAGAATCAGCTTTGCGAACTGAATCCAAGTGCGCACCTGCAATGACAAAAAGATCTTCTTCCTGATAACTTCTGCCCAGGCGCGAGAGATAAGTGCGGGCGGATTCCTCCACTAAGGGAACATTGAAATGCGTGGCAAGTTGCCGGGCTAGTGTGGTTTTGCCGGAAGACTCAGGGCCGGTGAAGCAGATTGTTTTTTGCATTGACAGCAATTTTCAGTCGGATTATGCAACAATTTTATTTCTTCGGCTTGTGCGGCCCGAAGGTTTAACGTCAACAGTTCGTGGCGAATGCTTTTTTTTAGACACTATATAATAAAGTGTGCAAGTATCAAAATTGGTTATGGTTTCAAACGGATTTCAAACCTAGTGATAACATGGTTTAGGATCTGGCCCCATTGGCGGAAAAAATCGTAAAAAAGGAAATGAACAAACGCAGGTCTTTCTATAAGGCAGCTATATCATTGTGCCGCAATCGGAAGCCAGGTAGATGAGATTAGCCGAGACGAAACAGTGCAGGACAAATTTGATGCAATCATGGAGATTCTTGACCCTGCACATTTCTACAGCGACCGCCAACTTTATATCCAGATTCTGCGGGGAAAAGTTTTGCAAGAAGAAGCGTTAGAATCATTTGAAAGCATCAGTTCTGACTTCAAGGTTGATGAATCAATGCTTACAGAAATTGAAAACATTGTCGCTGTGTGGGCTGCTGAAGAAGTGACCCTTCAACTTGCTGAGCCCGCCCTTAACGAGGAGCAGGAGGAACAGTTGCAAGAGATTTTCTTCGCAGGCAATAGTTGGGCATCATCAGAAGCTTTGGGTGTGCTTCAGCGTTATTCTGATTTTGCTTACATGGAATGAAGGGATTAATTTTTCTGATATTATTGAGCAATGCCCAATTGGGCATTGCTCAATATTCGTATTTCTCAAATTTGTATGAACCTCCGGACTTTGAAAACAACAACAGCAGTTCGCTCTGGAATCTGTTCGTGGTTGACACGAATCTCTGGTGTATTGGCGCTGCCTATGTTGATACAAGCTACGGGCACTTAATGCTCAATGTTGATGATGAAACAGGGCAGGTAATTGCAGAACACTTTATCCCTTATTCGAGCATCGAACCATACTATGCCTGGTGCGACACCTACACCCAGAGTGAAAATGGCGACTTTGTTGGCGTATATGAGGTAAGTGGGACAACGCCCAATTCGACTTCAATATTTGCCTTTGAGTTGAATCAAACTGGTGAAGTGAATTGGAGCACGACAACTGAATTTGCATCCGATTCGACAAATGAAGGTTCATTACTTATTATAAGATTGAACGATGGTAGTTATTTAAGTTGTGGACGCACATTTCACCAAAGCGATAGTATTTTCCAAGCCATCGGTTTATTGCTGTTGCGTTATTTTGATAATGGAAATCATTTGTTTGATGTGGAAATCCCCCTATGGAATGAAGAGTGGCAAAGCATATTTCCCCACGAACAGATTTTTCCGACTGATATGATAGAACTAGATAATGGTGAAATTTTGATTTCAGGAGTTTGGGGTGATGAGTTACCTCAACCATTTAAGCGCAGGCCATTTTTCATGAAACTGACTTCAGAATTAGATGTTATTTCCGGTTACGATTTCGGCAACCCAGATGTGGACAATTGGTATCCTTGGATGCATAAGTTGGAAGATGGAAATGTGGTGTTTGCATACGCACATGGTGCGCAATGGAATGAAGATTTTCCAACTTATGCTGACTTCGACATGCGCATGGGTTTGTTCGACCCCGTTACAATGGATACATTGTTTGTGAAGACGTATCCGCACCAAGGGCTCAGCCAAATGCTACAGGATTTTGAACCAACACCTGATGGTGGTTTTATCATGCTTGCATAAGGTGTTGAATTTGATACTGACGAGTTTGAAGTTTACCTCCTGAAGGTTGACAGCAATTTTGATGAAGAGTGGTTCAAAGTATTACCATCACCAGTATATTCATGGAGCACTACACAATTTGATCTTGAAGTAACGCAGGATGGTGGGTTTGCGATCGTGGGTCAGTTGCTTGATAACGAAAACGAATACTACAAAGCTTGGCTACTAAAACTCGATGCCTGTGGTGATCTGGTGTGGACTGGTTGCCCGCCTATAGTTGGTGTGGAAGAACTCCAGCGGCAAGATTCAGGATACAAAATTTATCCTAACCCTATGGACAACTGGTGTACTTTTGAAAGGATAAATGCCGAAACAAAGTGCACTTTAAGCCTTGCAGATGTCACAGGCAAACAACTTTGGCATTGCCAGATGAAGACTGACCAGCACCAGCAGACTATCGAAACCAGCCAACTCGCACCGAGCAGTTATCTGTTGCAAGTAAAGGACGCAATGGGCCTTTTACTTTGGTCAACTTTGCTTTGGCGCAATTAAATCGAAATGAAGAAAATTCTAATCGCAATCATACTGAGCCAGCACTTCAATGTGTTGGCTCAGTATTCTTATTTCAGCAACTTGTATGAGTCACCGGAATACGATGTAAGCAACAGCGGTGTACTTTGGAATCTTTTCGTTGTTGACTCCAATCTTTGGTGTATAGGTGCATCTTAAGCCGATTCATCTTTTGGTCATTGGATACTGAATCTTGATGATCAGACAGGGGGTATTGTCTCAGAACAATTCTTGCCATACGGTTTTGAAATGCTCTACACTTGGGGCGATACATATGACATGACAGCAGATGGCAACATTCTTGGCACACACTTCATTCACGACCCAACCAATGACACATGGCCAACATTTGCTTTTGAATTTGATCTCAATCAGGAAGGCTTAAATTGGCAAACCATTGGTCTTGACCATGCAAATGACACAACAGTTTATAGTCAGTTTATTGTGCGGCAGTTGAGCAATGAAAGCGTTTTGACTTGTGGCATTATTCGCCATCTCACTTTCGACTTCGCCTTTCAGATTGGCTTGCTTTTCACAAGGTACTACTCCGATGGGTCAGATCCACAATCCATCGAAATACCATTTTGGAATGAGGTGTGGCAGAGCATTATTCCACACCAGCAAGTCTTTCCTACTGACATGATTGAACTCGGCAATGGGGAAATCCTTGTTGCAGGAGTTTGGGCTGATGATTTTCCTCAACCTGCCAGACGCAGGCCTTTCATCATGAAATTCACATCAGACCTTGAGTTTGTTTCCAACTTCGAAGTTGGCAATCCAGAAGTGGACAACTGGTACCCTTGGATACATTTGAGAGATGACGGGAAAATAGTGTTTGCATATGCACATGGTCTGGAATGGGATGATGAGGTACCCACATACGCCAATTGGGACATGCGCCTAGGTTTGTTTGACCCCATAGCCATGGATACCTTGTTGGTAAAAAGTTACCCGCATCAGGGGCTGATTCAACGACTCCAGGATTTTGAGCCAACACCTGACGGGGGCTTTATCATACTTGGCCAGGGCATCAACCAGCAATCAACCGAAGTGGAGGTATATCTATTGAAAGTGGATGCTGACTTCGAAGAAGAATGGTTCAAGACCTATTACGCACCGGAGTTCTCATGGGACATTACCGCTCACGACATAGAAATAACTTCAGATGGAGGCTATGCTATACTGAACCATTGGTTTGATATTGACAATGAATACTATAAGCCTTGGCTACTAAAACTCGATGCCTGTGGTGATCTGGTGTGGAGTGGTTGCCCGTTTGTTGGAGTTGAAGAATCAAGTATGCAAGAACAGGAGGTGAAGGTGTGGCCAAATCCATTTTCATCCACCATTCAACTTGAAGTTCCATTCGGAACAAACAAAATTCTTATCCGTGATGTGTTGGGTAATGATGTTTTTGTTCAACGCACTACCCAAACCCAAATCGAACTTTCGCTTCCGCAACTTGCATCGGGTGTTTACGTAATGGAAGCTGTGAATGCAAACGGGAAAGTGTATTCGACTAAGATTTTGAAGGAGTGAATCCTGCATCCGAATTTTGCACTTTTGAAAGAATGAGTTCTTCTGGTACTTGTGAGATTACGCTTAGCGATGTAATGGGCAAAATAATTTTTAGATCGAGTCTAAAAGATGATCAGCAGCAACTTGTTTTTGAGACAAAAGACCTCCTCCGAAAAATATCTGTTGAAAGCTCAACAATTGGCAAAATGTTATTTGGACTACAGCACTTGTAAAACGATGAGAATTTTTCTTGCCTTTATGATATTGACCAAGGCTATTTCCTGTTTTCGACATTAGGACAGCCAAAAAGCAGTTCACCACTTATAGAGCACGTATTTGCTGATTCAGATTTTTTCAAATGGGTAGAGCCAATCCTCAGCGAGTTAAACGGTCGAAATTCAGATAAAATTGGCCCCTGGTGTCCCAAGGCTAAAGCCATGGGCAAGTTATCCCTTGCGCACCGCACCAATCGCCCACGGCTTTAGCCGTGGGATTCGGAGAAGTTACCCGTGCGGCTTGTGGCCATCGCGCTTCCGCAAGAAATTGCATCGCAAAGAAGAAGAATTTGCGAAACGAAAGGTCCGATTCACGAATCCGCAAGGAGGTTTTGCGAAACCTTAAGAACAATCCATAAATCTGCAAGAAGGATTTGTTAAACGGAAAGACCGATTCACAAATCGGCAAGAAGAATTTGCGAAACGAAAAGACCGATTTACGAATCGGCAAGAAGGATTTGTTAAACGGAAAGACCGATTCATAAAGTTATCTCACCCCTGGTTCTGCTTGTCGTTGAAACTTATCATCCAGTTGATGGCAAATTTGTCTGTAAACATTCCGAAATAATCTCCCCAGAAGGTATCGGCCATAGGCATTCCCACATTTCCTCCAGCTGAGAGTTCTTTGAATATTCGGTCAGCCTCGGCCTCGCTGTCGGTGTTCACAGAAATAGAAAAGTTATTGCCAACAATTATGGCTTGGCTCCATTCACCACCTGTATCGCTGCCCATCAAAACAGTTTCCTTACTGATGGGAAGGGAGATGTGCATGAGCCTTTCGCCATCTTCAGCACTCATGGTTTTGCATTCCTGAGGTGGCATTTCTTTGAAACGTCCCACATAAGGGAACTCTCCACCGAATACGGTTTTGTAAAAATTGAATGCTTCTTAGCAGTTGCCGTTGAAAGTGAGATAGATGTTTACTGCTGTCATGGTTGGGTAGGGTTTTTATTGATTTTGCTTTTTGAACAGGCGTTAAAATTAGCTGCATTTATTCGCACACGACTGTTACCCAATCGCTATTGTTCCGACACTACCAGTTTTGATGTGGAGATAGAATTCTCGTATTTGATATTCAGGAAATAAATTCCTGCGGGAACATCCAACTTCACAATCTCTTGCACACCGTTTTTCGTTTGCCGCAAGACCATTTCTCCAAGCGAATTGTAAACTTCCAACTCATAATCGCCTGCTTTCGAATTGTAAACTGTAAACGTTCCTGAAGATGGGTTCGGGAAAACGCTGAGTGTATTTTCAGCATCCTCGCTTACATCTGTAACAGGACCCCAGCATGTGCCAGGCATATTTTCATCCAACCACGTCAGGCGGCTGCCTATCCAACTCTTGAGGTTTTCGATCTCTGTCAAAAAATCTTCAGTGAAACCGTATTGAGCGTACTCCCGAACTGCGGCTTCTTCCACATAAGCGGTCATGCTGTCCAGCTTATTAAAAATATTTTCTGTGTCCAACACATTCGAGCGCCAGTTCAGCCACCTGCATTTAAGATCGTTGGTGAAGGTGGTATCCTGTAGCAGTTGCTCCCACCAGTTGGGTACCGGGAATGAGGAGTTTACCCAACACGATTGCTCGTAAGCCCAGCCAGTGTATTGATCGTACTCCGCACAAAGAGCGATGTTATGCCACGCGGAATTAAAATCCCACAAGGGTCCGGCATGCAATTTTCCCCCGTTACTGCCTTTGTCTTTATAGAAGTATGCACTGCGTTTGTAACAATCCACACTCTTGCTCAATTCCTGCATAAGAAGGAAATCCATGAAGGTGGTGTCCACTATAAACTTTCTGTATCCATTAACAGGGTCTGCAAAATCAGACGCTGCACATGCGGTTTCGAAACTATCCACATAGGCTTGCAAGTATGCTTTCTGTTCTACAGTAATAACATCTCCTTTCGGGTATTTGTAGGAATAAAACAAGTCGGGTTGGTTGGGCGAATTCCAACCCGAATCCACTTAGTTAATGTTTTTGTCCACCGCGAAAATGTATCCACCTGTAAGGTCATCTCCCGTGTTTTCATCTGCATCCAGTTTTGCAATGTCCACGCGGTTGTTGTCGCGTTTTATTTTTTCCATCATTACATAAACTCCCTGGTAATCCCATGCGAGGAAATCATTGATCAGTAGTTCGCAGAATTTTGTTCGTGGCGCCCAGTATCCCATTTGCCGGGCGAGTTCATAAGTGATCACATTTCGCATCAGCGTGCGGTCGTCATAGGGGCTATACAATATCCAATCGGTTTCCATAGGCATTCCCAGGATCACTGCGCTCGAATCATTTCCGAAGATGTCGCGGGTTTCCAGCCCAAAACTTTTCTGGAAGAACCACCATTGGTTGGAAATGGAACCGCGCTGCTCTATGCCGATGTTACCGCAATAGGTGTAGTTGGTATCCGTAACATGGTTATACACATTATAGCCGTTGTCAATTATCCCCATGAAGGCATCAATTTTAGGGGAATCTGGTATAGGAGTGAAGTAAGTATAGATGCCAACAATAGGAAGGTTAGTTGAATCCAATTCTACTTGCGCACCAGCTATGTACGTAAGTAAAAAAAGGGGCAGAAAGAAAAGGGAACGCAGGTTTTTTTTCATGTTGGGTTGATTACTCAATCTGCTTTGCAACGTATTGCGAAACAGGCTGGAAAGTTAGCAATAGAAATCACCTGCGCTAGAGTTCAGATAATAAACTGTGCTGGTTAGATAACAATCATTAATTGGAGATAAAGCTGTCCGGCTAAATGAATGCCGCTTTAGCAACCACCGTTGCCAACACGAAATTCAAACTCGTGTTTATAGCTGGTTCCATTTGAGTTTTGTGCAGGTCTCCATTTTGGCATTTTATTGATCGCCTCAAGCAACACCTTGTCAATTTTTGGATCTCCGGAGGTCTGGGATAGTTGAGCGTCCGCTATATCACCGGCTTCGTTTATGAAGAATCTCACCACCCCTGTCATTTCTTTGGGAGCGGATGCTGAAATTTTGTTGATGGCATTTTCCTTTAAATATGTTGTCATCTTCTCGTAACCGCCAAGATATTCAGCCTGGGTTTCCGGAATGAGCGAAACAGTAAAACTCATTGTTCTTATATCCATATTACCGTTGGCCGCGTTCTTAGATTGGTACTTCACATCTACCACTACATCAGTACCCATGTCAGCCGTATTCAACATCTTTTTCTGGGCTGTACTCAACCATTCATTTGTTCCAATAGCCTTTGTGGCCTTTCCGTTGCTGGTGGCCGAAATTTCTACAGAAACATAGTTGCTTATCCACTGCGTGGGATAACCAGGATTAATATCAATCAGGGTTTTGGCTGCATGCAGTTGCTCTTTAGTAATGGGGCTTGAGTAGGTCCCTTGAACTTCAAACTTCAGATCCTGAGAAACCCCCGTGATAAAAAGCATGAACAAAAAAAGGGTTGTGATGGTGTCTTTCATTTTCAATTTTTTGGTGAATGTATTGGTAGTACGTCACATGAATATCCAATTAGAGAATTTTGGCTTTTGTTGTGCCCTGCCTAACTCGGTTCAGCAGACAAGCAAGTTATACGTTGTGTCTCCGTCCCGATGTTTCGGGATGGGAATTAATTGCTTTCGCGCCCGCACTTGTTTAACCATAACACACCGCTTATGGTCACGATGCCAGTATAGAACATAGTGATGCCGAACCCTGATCCCAGCTATTTTGAGTTCCCCTTATTCCCTATTTTTTCCTATTTATTCATGTGAAGCATAGGTGCCTGCATAAGTTGGATAACTGTAATCCACTTTGGGCACCCCCCACCAGTCCCAGCGTTTCCAGTCGCCTATCTTCATTCCATTTGAGTATTGACCCTCCGCTTTCTTAATACCGTTAGTAAAGAAGTACTGAAATAATCCTTCCTCGTTTTCAAGCATTGCATCACTGTATGAGCCAGACATAACCAGATGTCCCCCCCAGAAATCATAAATCTCCAGATGGTAAAGGTTGGCAGGGTCGGCCTGAATAGTGCATTTGTAACACGCTCCCTCAGTGCCCTCCAGCACTATATAGTCCTTGTCCAGATACGCTATTTCTACTGATTGAGCCTTAAAAGTACAGGCGCTCAATACCAGAACCAGCAGCAGACCCACGAATTTTAAATAAAAAAAGTGTAAAGTTGTTTTCATGTGACTACATATTAAGTGTTTTATTTTGTGAATTCATTCCGCTTACCTCATTAAATGACACTCGAATCATTACTGGTAAAGATGTGGATATACACGAGGATATGAGTTACATAATAGTGAGAATAACTTATATTATTCTATCCTGTTTAAGTGCAAAAAACCTCAGCAATGTGGCATGAGGGGGTCTTCTGATTCTGGTGGAGTAGGAAGGGAGGGGGAAAATTATTCGGGTGCAAAATTGGTCTGACGAGAATGTCAATCTCTTCAATTTGGCAGATGCTTTGTAGATGAAATTGTGCAGGCAATGTTGCTTGCAATTAATATATATTCAAGATGACAAATAAAAAACCAGCTATGCCGCTACGGCCTAGCACAACGAGTAATAAGTCTGGGGGAGGCAGGACCAACGCCCCTACCGCTCCGGACAAGACACCACCGCCACCACCGAAGCCAAAGAACTAGGTGATCGCAAAATGAAAAGCCCCCGCGCTCGAAAGAAGGCGGGGGTTTTTTTGAGGTAATGGGCTTACGTCTTCATTGCTCGAAAAACCATACTTGTTACAATCTCTTTCATCAAAGCAAAGAAGGCAGCAGGTGCAGTAAAACCTGAAGGGTGATAAAAGTCAATCACTCGTATGCCATTCCAAACAAAGACCGGGCGACCACAACCAGTTTGTATGTGTTCTGGTTTATCAAACAACTCATCCGTCAACCCATCATGTTTCAAGCAACAAATTATATGAGTTGGATCGAGGATGGAAATCTGGCTGTGAATATCCGCTTTGTGCTTTTGAATATTATCCCTGATATCTTTGTTGTTGGCTGTTCCTTTTCCTGGTGTCTTTTTCACTTCATTATCGCGCTGTGTTGCATCCAGAATTGGTCATTATGCAGTTCATCAAACGGAATTTGAAAATCATTAAGGACACCGAATGTCCATTCGGCTATGCGCAGGTTGAATGAATACTTTAGACCTGCCCTCTCAACCCAATCCGAATAATTTTCATTGTGCGGACTGTCGGACTGATTTACATCCTTAGCAACAAAGAGAATCCTTTCTTTCGCAAAAGACCATTTGGCTTAATCCAGAATGCCATCTTCAATACAACTTCCACAACCCAATCATCGTATTTCTGCCGTTTTTTGTAACCGCCAATACTTTTCCAGCGTCAACCCACTGTCACCCCTCACCCATGCTCCTGCGCACTTGCCTCTTCATTCTTGCTGGTTTTTTCTTGCTGCCTGTGGTTGCGCAAAACACTGTGGTATCCGGTTATGTAAAGGACGGCACCAGCGGTGAACCGTTGTTGTTTGCCACCGTGCATGTGCCGGGAACGGCCATTGGCGCCACTTCCAACGAGTATGGCTTTTTTTCACTCACCATCGAGCACTCCAAAATCAGCAGTGAAGAAATTACACTGCAGTGCAACCTGATGGGCTATCCCACCATCACATACACCATCCCCAAAGTGGCAGAACACAAACTGGATGTGAAGATGACAGAAACGGTGTATGAAGCCAAAACGGTGGAAGTAGTAGGCAACCGCAGCGGCATGGAAAAAGTGAACAGCGCGCAGATGAGTGCCATGCGCATACCCATGAAAGGCATCAACCGCATACCCAGCCTGGGGGGCGAAACAGACATTATCAAGATTGTGCAACTGATGCCCGGTGTGCAGCGCGGTGGCGAGGGCGGCACCGGCATGTTTGTGCGGGGCGGCACTGCCGACCAAAACCTTGTGCTGCTGGACGAAGCAACGGTATACAACATCGGCCACTTGTTTGGTTTTTTCAGTGTGTTCAACAGCGATGCACTGCACGATATGACCATGACCAAAGGCTCGTTTCCTGCACAATACGGTGGCCGGCTTTCATCCATTCTTGATATAAGAATGAAGGAAGGCAATGTGAATAAATACCATGCAGCCGGTGGTATCGGCCTGCTCTCTTCGCGCCTCACCATAGAGGGGCCGATAGAACAGGACACTTCCTCTTTTATGATAGCGGCAAGGCGCACTTACATTGACCAGATGTTTAAACTGGTGGGCGGTTTTCTTCCCTATTATTTCTACGATTTGAACCTGAAAGCCAACCGATGGATGGGCCCGAAAGACCGCATTTTCTTTTCTTCTTATTTCGGGAATGATGTGTTGCGTTTTGATGACAACGATGTGGAAACCGATGAAGCGGACACTACCGAACAAAGTCCTTTTGGATTTGGATTCCGCCTCGGCAACTTCACCAATACGCTGCGATGGAACCACCTGTACAGCGACAAAATTTTCTCCAACCTCTCCCTCATCCACACCAAATTCGACTACGATATTTTCGGGAAGTTTGATGAGAACAATATCCTCATAAAAAGTGATGTGCGCGACATTGGCGTGAAGGCCGATGTGGATTATTTCCGTTCGGACGACCACCACATAAAGTTTGGCGGCCAACTCACCCAGCACATCTTTAAACCCAATGTAGTTAGCACGGCAGGCGAGATAAGCGAGTTCCTCGAAAGCCGCGAGGGGGGAGCCCTCCTCAGCACCGAATGGGCACTCTATGCTGCCAGCGAAAAAGACTTTAAAGAAGGTCTTTGGAAACTCTTTACGGGAATTCGCACCAGCGGAAGTTTTGTATCGAAGAAAATGTACGCGGGCATCGAACCGCGCGTTGCAGTGCGATACATGCTGGACGAATTCTCCTCCCTGAAATTCGGGTACAGCCGCATGAAGCAATACATGCACCTCGTGAGCAGTTCGTCCGTTGCGCTGCCTACAGATTTGTGGTATCCCGTTACTGAAAACATAAAACCACAGCGAAGCGACCAGTTGGTGTTGGCTTACAATCGCTTTTTAGAAAAGGCGAACCTGACCATCGAAGCCGAAGCCTATTATAAATGGATGCAAAATCTGATTGAATATCGCGAAGGTGCTAACCTCATTTTGAATGATAATTTCGAGAGTGAATTGCTTCAGGGCAGAGGCGATTCGTGGGGCTTTGAATTTTTGGTGCAGCGGCAGGAAGGAAGACTCAACGGATGGATAAGCTACACACTGAGTTGGGCCACCCGCGGTTTCGAAGAATTGAATGGTGGTGAAACTTTTTGGGCTAAGTATGACCGCAGGCACAACGTGTCCGTGGTGGCCACTTACAACCTGAGCAAGCGCTGGGACTTCAGCGCGGTGTGGGTGTACAACACAGGTTCGCGTTTCACTGCACAGGTGGGGCAATACGTGGTTCCCAATTCCACTTTTACAGGCGTTGACCTGATACCGGTTTATACCGAACGCAATGCAGTGTCCATGTCTCCCTCCCATCGCCTGGATATCAATTTTGTGTTGAAACCACGACCTGATAAACCGAAGAAGTTTAAGAGTGAATGGCATTTCGGGTGTTACAATTTTTACAACCGCGCTGCCCCTTATCGCATCAACGTGGTGCCCAACACCGATGGCTCGCTGGGTTATCATTACGAACAACCGGGATTGTTCGGTTTCATTCCTTCGGTGGCTTACAATTTTTCTTTTTGATAAGATGAAAAAGACAACCTTCAATACTCCTAAAACCAATCTGCTTCTTTTGGCATGCCTGGAAATGTTCATTTATTCGTGTACACCCAAACCCATTCCTATTTACCTCGATGAAATAGAAAGCCATCCCGTGGTGTGGACACAAGTCATTCCCAATACCACCACCCTACTCTACTTGTCGCGTTCCTTCTCTGCGCTCGAGTTTCAGGAAAGCAGTACGGATACAACAGATAGCACGGGCACTGATGGTTTGGAAGAGTTGATGCAACAATTTCTTGCAGAAGACGCCCTCGTGATTCTCACTCATAACAATGTGAATGACACGCTCTTCAAAGTGAGCGATGGAATATGGGCCACACTGTCCACCGAACTGATATCGGGTGATACCTATCAATTGTTTGCACAGGATTTTTACAATGACAAAAGCATAACGGCTGAAGCTCTTATGTATCCGGAAGTAGAACCCGATAGCATTACGTATTCCATTGTGGACACTGCTACTGTTGATGTTATGGTTCAGTTTATTGATCCACCGGGGCCAAACTGGTATGCTGTGCATTTCTATTCGGAATATGCCAACCCACTGGAAGTGGACGATCCTTTCGCAGCCGAAAATGTGGTGGAGACGGAATTGATAAGCGACCTGGAATTCAACTCCTCTTTAGTTGCCATCTCAAAAACACTTGAGTTTCTTGAGAGTGATACCTTTTATGTGTCGCTCAATAACATCAGCCCTGAGTATTACGATTACCTGAGCCAGCGGCAGCGGGGTGGCACCATTTATAACCAGTTGGTTCAAGAACCTATCAACTACGTGAGCAATGTGCAGGGAGGCTTCGGAATGTTTGCACTGCATGTGCCCAGTGTGAGGCAGGTTATTCTGGTGGACTAGAGCGCCACCGTAGGGCCGGTTACAAAAAAAAATTCCTGCACGGGTATGAATGTCCAATCATTTTTGTTTCACTCGCGCCTTCTATTTTTGTTGGCAACTTTTCATCTTCAAAAATCTCTACCATGAACAAGCTGACGCGTTTTTCGATTTTCATTTTGTTCGGTATCCTATTGGTTGGATGTACTGACGCGGTAGAGGAGTACCGACTTACGTTTATCGTGAACGATAAGGTGATTGGAGAAGGACAGTACCCGTTGGAATTTAAAACCTTGGTAGTCCATCCCGATGGAAAGTATTTCAACTGCACTGCCCACACATTTTCAACCTCCGAAATTGCAATGGAGTTGTATGGAAATAAACCTTACCAGGTGGAGACAGGATTTACCACACGAGATACTGATGCAGACCTGGGCAAGGCATCGGCACGAAACAATTTACTGGAGACGGAGTGGTTCACTAAAACAAATGTCGCTGATGAAATTCTGGACTACACTCCTGATTCCATAGCCAACCTGGATTTTGACGACTACCTGAAGAGTCTGAGAAGGGACGGTTATGTTTTTATCTATGCGCCAGAAAGCATAACGGATTCTCTTTTTGGTTTTCCGGTTTCCCGGAAAATTGAGGACCTGAGAAAAATGATTGATGAAGCACAATGTGCAGAATTGAAACCGGAGGTAATGGTGGTGTACAAACCAAAAATTGAATCGCCAGTCTCCCAACCGAAAGTTGAGTCAACCATATCCCAACCGAAAGTGAATTCACCAAGTGAACCGATAGCTCCTGCCGAGGCAAAGAAAATACCGGTGCCAGGGCAGGAAGTGAAACCTCCTCCGATGGTCGAAGCTAAAACTCCCTGCAACTCAAAAAAAGCCATTGATCTAGAGATGACTTATGATGAAACCACAGGAATAGTAAAATGGAAAACGCATGAATGCGTTGATAATGTGGAAATAGAATTAGTAAAGACTTCTGGTATTTGCCCTTCTCTTTCTAAAGCTTTCGCAGCCGCTGATGTGGGTGCGTATTCCGTATCTGTGGAAGAGGGAACCAGTGCCACCAGCACATGCCTTTACCGCCTCACGCTAGTTGCGTATGGTGCTGATGGAGAACAGTTCCAGTTGATCAACAATGAACTGGAAAACAAAAAAGTTGTTTTCTCTAGGTATTAGCAGGGATTGATGAGTGGCAAACTCACTGAACGGTTAAAACGATGTACTTCCGATTCTTCCTAGTTTAATTTCTCTGAAAAAAATTCCAGCAGTTTTTCATCGCTCATCCGGTTAGCCGTGGATTCTTCGGTTATCGCGTTCTTAAACTGAGGAGTGTCTGCAAGGTGATGAATGAATTGTTCCTGCACCTGGCCGGTGCCTGTTGCGTACACATGCGTTGCATTTTGCAGGTGTGACGTTATCTCTTTAAAGAACTTTGCCTGTAGCATTTTCTTTTGATTGTGCTCATTTTTTTCGCTTGGATGTGGGGAAACTTCTTCGGCACCAATGTGAGCCAGCACTTTAATCGGGCCAGTGCCGCCATTTTCAGTTCCTACTATTATGGCGTTATGGGTGTCCATCCACACACCAAATTTTTTGTGATTGTTCATGATCTTATTAATCAGTTGTGAGTCTGTATTTTCCAATCCCCTATGTACGGCACTTCCGGGTTCGGATTGCGCTGCGGTACAATTGGAACAAGTGGATTAGGTTGTCCGGGGTTGTGGTCCTCATCGGAATTGGGAATTGGGCGGACATGCGGGTTGCTATAAGAGCTGTGCGTAGTTTTCATCTTGTTTTTTTGTTTAGGTTGTGAATGAATTTTCACGGTTCAAAGGTTTGCGACTCGGAACTCACGCTTGTTACAGAACCCGGACTCAATTTTACATCAGTCACACTTTCCTGGCAACGTCTTCGGGGATTTGTGTTCGATCCTTTATGGAAGGAAAAGGCTTTGATACGGGCATCACAATACTAACATGATTTACTGAAAACATAGTAAGACATGATTTTACTTCTTCAAGGTTTCGTGCCGAAAAAAAAGGGATACAACTTTTCGCTGTATCCCTTTCCTTCTAAAAATTGGTTTCACAATTATCTATATATTTCCTCGGCTTTATTGTCGCGCCAGGTTTTTTCAAAATAATCAGCATCCTCATCATTTCTTGGATGAACTCCCATAACTATACGGCCTTCCTTTACTCCTGACTCATATAATTTCGCCCGCTCTTCAGGAATACCAGAGCCTACTAAAGCACCGATGATTCCACCCGTCAAACCTCCTGCACCAGCTCCCGCTAAACCTGCAGCAATTGGTCCGGCAATGACCAATCCCAAGCCTGGAATTATGAGGCTGGTACCCAATGCGGCAATAACACCGACAACAGCACCGACCGTACCGCCAATAGCAGAGCCCTTTCCTGCACCTTCGGCAGCCTTGGTTCCTATTTCCGTGTCTTTCACATCCCCCGAAAAATGCTTTTTACGGGTTTCGTCCGACATCACCAAATTGATGTCGTCCTTGGTGTAACCTCTTTCGTGAAGCGCATTGTACGCTCTTTCTGTGCTCTCGCGGTCCGAGAACATTCCGGTTAAAATACGGTCTGATTCCACTGTATCAGTGCCGTAATTGTCTTGTTGATTCTTGTTCATTTTTCTGTTTTTTAGTTTAAAATTAGATTTCACTTCGTTGAATTACGACACTCTGTTACTATTAATGAATGTCTGAATTTGCACGCCACAAATGTTTGAACAACGGCATAGCATGTATGTTATAGAATCTGGAATCAGTTTTACATCAGTCACACGTCTGTCTTGCCCACCGTGTTCTCTATCCAAGAATTTCTATCAGCTATATTAAGGCGTGGCTCGTGGCCGGTTCTATCGAAAGCCTTTCCCTGTATGACTATTCCTGTGTTGAGCATATTCTATTGCTAGGAGAATGTTTCCTTAATAAGGGCCGCTGGCAGGATTAACTTATTGGCTGAATGCTTATTCCGTAACACTTCCTTGATATTCATCCAATAATGACTCAACAGTTTTGCGCCCTTACTAAAAGGTCAAAAAAACAAGTACAAATGAAAAAATTTAGTTTACATCTAAGTGCTGCACTCATGCTGTTGAGTGTTGCAATCAGTTCTATTGGACAAACCTTCACTACCGGCAACCTTGCTGTGATTGTGGCTTCAGCCAGTGCAAATAATACCACCGGCAGTGTGCTGGAATTCGACCCTTCCACAGCAGGGCAATCACCCGCGAACACATATTCCATTGACGGCACGGGGGCAAGTGCATTGCGGTTTTCAGGAAGTGCTTCAAGCACCATGTACCTGGCCAACAGTGATGATGGAAGCCTGATTGCATTCACCGGTGCCAACAGCACAGTAACAGGTTCCAATGTGAATACCTTGAATCCACGTGCGGTGGGTACGCTCAATGCATCATATACTTTTTCAATTGCCACTACTTACACCGGCACATCGGGCAACCAGACACGTTGCGCGACTACCGTTGATAACGCCAACTGGTACATTGCTGACCAGAGCGGCCTGTACACCAACGGCACAAGCACAGCAAGCCCCGCGGGAAACATTCGTGGTATAAAATCTTTTGGCGGAGTGGTTTATTTGGGACAACAAAGCAGCACCGTGACCACCATCCAGGTAAACACCGTTTCAGCCATAACGGGCGGAACATTTACAGGACTGCCCGGACTTACAAATAATTCTTCGTTCCAGGATTTTTATCTCGTTTCTTCAGGAATTAATGGAAGTACCTACGACATATTATATGTTTCGTCCGCAACATCCAATACGGCCGGAAGTATTGCCAAGTATTCGCTGGTGAGCGGCAGTTGGGTGAGCAATGGTTCATACGTCACCACCTTCGGTGGATTTGGTCTTGCTGCAAAATGGAATGGAACCGGTGCCAACCTTTTCCTATCCGAAGGCGCGGGCGCACTCACTAACAACCGTCTTCTCCTCCTTACGGACGCGGCTGGCTACAATACCGCTATTAGCATTAACACCGCCAACAATGTGACCCTTTACACGGCCAGCGGAAACAACATTATTAAAGGTGTGGCCTTTGCACCCATTGCTCCTCCAGCACCGGTGGTCACTCTTTCCCTGAGCACAAACGCTGGAAATGAAACTGACCAAACTGTGGTAACTGTTACAGCAACCGCAACTTCACCGGTAACCGGAGACCAAACGGTGGATGTTTCAATAAGTGGTACGGACATTACCGCAGGCGACTACCTTCTTTCCAATACGGTAATTACCATTTTCAATGGTGCCACCACCGGAAGCGTAACCTTTACAGTGCAGAACGACCTGGATGCGGAACTGTTGGAAACTGCCACCATCGCCATTAGCAATCCGTCAGCGGGAATCTCCCTTGGCGGAATGGTGAGTGCCACCGTGGACATTACCGACAATGATGTTGCACTGCCAACTGTTGAACTTTCGGTGAGCGCCAATGCAGGCACGGAGCAGGCAACTACTTCCATCACTGTAACAGCAACTGCCTCATCAGCCGTTACCGGAAACCAGACCGTGAGCCTTGGGGTGAGCGGTACAGGAATCACCTCAAGTGATTACACGTTGTCTGCAACTAACATTACGATAGCGAACGGGCAAACCAGTGGCTCTGTTACATTCACAATCAACAACGATTCGGAGCAGGAAGGAATTGAAACAGCCATTCTCACCATCAGCAATCCATCCGGAGGAATTGAACTCGGAACAATCATCACTCAAAACATCAGCATTACCGATAACAACTGCCAGCCACTCGTGTACAGGTCAACTGCAACGAGCGCTAATGGAGCCGAAATTTCTGCCTTTGATCCTGCAAGTAATCGCGTGTTCACCGTGGCCGGACCGGTCATGGAGTATTACACCCTTGATAACAGCGGTGTGCTTACGGGACCTAACAACCTGCCGTTCGGCTTCACTGCCGCAGGCAACATCCTGCCGAACAGTGTGACTGTGCGTGATGGTGTTGTTGCGGTAGGATATGCTATAGTGGACGGAGGCAGTGGTGCACAACAACCCGGAGTTGTTGCGTTTTATGATGGTGCTACAGCTACCTACATTCATAGTGTGACAGTGGGTTACCTGCCTGACATGATTATCTACACACCGGACGGCAGCAAATTGCTGACTGCAAACGAAGGAGAACCGAACAGCTACGGGCAAGGCAATTCGTTCGACCCTGAAGGCTCTGTTTCCATCATTGACATTTCAGGTGGCGTTGCTTCCGCCACGGTACAAACTGCAGGATTCACTTCTTTCAATCCTGACATTGCAACACTGAAGGCTGCCGGTGTGCGCATTTTCGGGCCGGGTGCCACCGTGGCGCAAGACCTCGAACCGGAATACGTTAGCTTCTCGACAGACGGTGCCACTGCATACGTAACGCTCCAGGAAGCGAATGCCATCGCGGTGCTTGATGTTGCTTCGGCAACAGTGACCGAAATAATTCCGCTCGGATTCAAAGACCACAACCTTGCGGGCAACGGCCTTGACGCAAGCGACCGTGACCTTGCTCCCGGCTTTTCATCGGGCACTATCAACATACAAAACTGGCCGGTGCTGGGCATGTACATGCCTGATGCAATCGCTGGTTTTTCGGTGGGCGGCATCGACTATTTCCTCACAGCTAATGAAGGTGACTCGCGCTCATTGACTGGCTTCAACGAAGAAATTCGTGTGGGTGCCGGAGGATATGTGCTGGACCCAACGGCATTCCCCAATGCAGCCACTTTGAAGCTTAACCAAAACCTTGGCCGTCTTCAATTGACCAACGCTGCGGGCGACACGGATGGTGATGGCGACTTCGACCAGATATACGCACTTGGTGCCCGTTCATTCAGCGTCTGGAATGATTCCTTCAGTTTGGTCTATGACAGTGGTGACCAACTGGAACAAATAACCGCAGTGCAAGCTGCATCGCGTTTCAATTCAGATGGAACCACTAGCGGTTTCGATTCGCGCAGTGATAACAAAGGACCAGAACCAGAAGCAGTTACCACAGGCGAAGTGAATGGTGAACTGTATGCTTTTGTTGGCTCAGAGCGCACAGGCGATGTGTTTGTTTACAACATCAACAATCCAGCGGCACCGGTGTTCCTGCAATACATCAACCACCCGGCCGACCTGGGTGTTGAAGGACTCATTTTCGTTTCTGCTGAGAACAGCCCTACAGGTAACGCTCTGCTTATTTCATCCGCGGAAACGAGCCGCACGGTAACGGTGTATGAAATGTCCGTTGGCGCTGGCAACAATGGTCCCGTGTGCGAAGGCAGCGATGCTGTGTTTACCATTACGGGTACCGATGGCTCCACATTCACCTACAACCTCAACGGTGGAAGCGACCAGGATGTGTTGCTGACCGGAGGCACTGCAACCATTACGGTGGCAGCCGCAACTTCCAGCCAATTGTTGAACCTGGTTTCTGTTACTGATGGTGTTTGCACTTATACCTTGAGCGGTTCATCTGAGGTGGAAGTATTGCCCATCGAAACATATTACCTCGATGCCGACAATGATGGATACTATCTAAGTTCATTGGATACATGCGCAAGCCCGGGCGAAGGCTACAATCAAACAGCAACAGTGTCGGGCGATTGCGATGATGCTGACGCTGCAATCAATGCAGGAGCAACGGAAGATGTGTGCAACGGTGTGGATGACAACTGTGACGGCACAGTGGATGAAGGCCGGGTGGATGGATGCACCGATGCAATCGCCTGCAACTACAATGCAGCTAATACTTGCGATGATGGTTCTTGCGAATACCTAACGTGCATTGATACAGATGGGGACGGACTTATTGATCTCGATGAAACTTCATTGGGAACCGACCCGCTAGATCCTGATTCGGATGATGATGGTTTAAATGATGGTGACGAAGTGAATGCATCTTTCACCAATCCCCTCGTGCAAGACTCCGATGCTGACGGCCTTACAGATGGTGCGGAAGTAAACTTTTCCATGACTAATCCTAACGATACTGATACCGATGATGACGGCTGTCTGGATTTGGCTGATTTGATGGGTGCCTGTGAAGTACAAGGTTGTACTTACGCTGATGCGCAGAACTATGATCCCGCTGCCACAGATGATAACGGCTCATGCACCTTTGAACCACAAAATACCTGCCCCGCAGATTTGGATGGAAATGGAGTTATCAATGTGAGCGACCTGCTGTTGTTCACGAGCTACTACGGAACGACTTGCATGTAAACGAGTGAACTGATAGAAAAGCATTGCGGCCTTGATTTGGTGCTGCAATGCTTTTTTGCTTTTCAGGCGTGACATCAATCCAGTGCTCTGGCTAATTCCCGCTATTGCGCTGTTTGTTTTTGCACAAACAACAATGCGCCTATTGTAACCAATTTACAATGGCTTGTGAAGTAAACCGTTAATCCGTTTTTCATTCACTTCTTCCAGGGATTTTCTGCAAGCGACACAACGGGAAATAAAATCTGAACATGGGGGATAGCAATACCCGGTATAGTTTTTTTCGGGAAGTAAATTCCAAAGGCCAGGATAATGCCAGCACAAATTATGTCCTGTGGAGTCTCTGTATGTTCTAACTCCTGCTCTTAATTTTTTGACTTCTTCAATTAACATTTGGGGAAACTTTGATTTTAAGTCAGCGTCTGAATTTTTCTCGCTATCAGGTTTCTCCTTCATGTTTTGTAAGATTATCTTGTTTCGCAACTATTTGTCAAAGTTCATCTGGGTGTTCTCATTCTATAATCCATTTGCCTGTCTCTTTAGCGATGTCAATCAGTTTCTGTCCTTGTTCGGTCATTAATTCTTTTTCCATCATTCTCTCTGCTCGTTCTATGTTGGGTTTGCTCCACTTACTGTTCTTTGGATTACGAGGCGTAAAGGTCCTGTAATAGCTTACAACATCCCTCTTTTTACACAAGCTGTCTATCCAACCAAAACACAATGCTTCTTCTGTTGCATCGTTGAGATTGACACATGGCACATTACACTTTTTGTGGTAGAGAATTAACCAAACAGATTTCTCTGATTGACAATTTTTTCTCAACCACCTTCGCCAATCTGGTCTTGTCCTGGCATAAAAAGCTTGCTTGCCGTCTTTAGTTTCCATGCCTATTCAGAAGCAGTTCAGTCGTCCTATGGCAAAACCAATGTTAGTGTCTGCACTTCTTTCTATCGTCATGGCCAGAATCTCTCAAATGCCTCACCGTTGAATTTATAAACACCGTTCTCATGTGTTCCAAGCCATAAGTCGCCTAGGTTATCTTATGTATGGAGAAAAGAGTAACCGTTTTATCACCATTTTCGACCGGGTAATGGGTTATGTTTTTGGAACCTGTCTTAAGCTCTGCCGAAGGATCGTATCGCCAAACACCTGCACCATATGTTGCCATCCATAAATCGCCTTTATCATCATTCACTGCGGACATGTAGTAGACATCATCTCCATCCGGGGCTTTTAAACCGTCAATCCCCGTTTCTCTTTTGTAATTCAATAAACCTTCTTCCTCCGCTGCGTCATTTGGTTCGATCGTGTACCGATACCAGGTATTGCAGAGCCAGAACTTTTCCTCGTGGTCTTCAATGATAGAGCGGATACCAAAAGAACCTCCCCCCGGTGGATTGGTCAGATGGTCTTCGTACAACCAGTTAAAAGACTTTCCATCATAGCGACATGCGCCCCACCGTTGCCGTACCAAACCAGACACTTCCTTTACTGTCTTTATATATGGTATAAACGTCATAAGGACTGGACTTCACATTGGGGAATTCTGAACGCGGGAATCGCGCGATAAATTCATCACCTGCTTTGGTTCTGGGAAATTCCAGGCGGTGTAACGATTTACCATCATACTGATAAACCACACCGGAATCCTAGGCGCCCCTGAACCACAAATCATCCGTATCTAATTTCCAACCTTTGCCGGTGGGGTATGTTTTTGTAATGCTCAATGTGGTGAAACGTTGTCCATCGAATTTGCTTATGCCTACCGGTGTATTGAAATAAATGCTGCCTGATTGTAACCCCCCGCTGAACCCCATCTTGATTCAATGATTTTCGCAGTTCTGCTTTGCGGCCATGAATACAAAAGTAAAAACCGATTGGTTAGCACACATT
>JAWXCI010000030.1:0-141385 GCA_034408895.1 Flavobacteriales bacterium | reverse complement strand
GTAGGGTAAATTCACAGTCTGACGTTATCGGCAATTATCTTAACAACTCATGAAATTATTAACTTTGTAAAAAATTAAACAGATGAAAAAAACAGTTACAATTGCAAGACTCGCTACAGCGGGTTTCCTTTTCTCAATGTTATCGGTTAATACTGTGTATGCGCAGATTGTTACCGGAGGGGCTTATCATTCAATGTTCCTTTGCAACGACAATACCGCAATGACGGTTGGTGATAATGATTATGGACAACTTGGCGATGGAACAAGTCAGAATGCTAGCACACCCGTGCCGGTAGGCAGCCTAACGGGTCTTATAGCCCTTTCAGGTGGAGGAGATCATTCTCTTTTTCTGAAGCAAGACAATACTGCCTGGGCAACGGGCGAGAATTCCTACGGACAACTTGGAGATGGAACTACTGTAGATAAGGAGACACCGGTACAAGTAAACGGGTTAACTCAAATCGAAAAAATTGCTTCCGGTGATTACTTTTCTCTTTTTCTAAAACAGGATGGAACCGTTTGGGCCTGCGGAGAAAATTCGGATGGGCAATTGGGTGTTGGCACAACAACTGACGAAATCCTTCCTGTGCAGGTAAATGGTCTTTCTGCTATGGTTGCCATGGCAGGTGGAGCATATTATACTCTCTACCTGAAACAAGATAGCACCGTTTGGGCAACAGGTAGTAACAACTTTGGTCAGCATGGCGATGGAACCAATGTGGGTAAGCTCACACCTGAGCAAATTGGAGGCCTTACGGAGATTGTTGGCATTGCTTGTGGTGGAAATCATTCTCTTTTTCTGAAGCAGGATGGCACTGTTTGGGCTTGCGGATGGAATGGCACTGGCCAACTTGGAGATGGAACCAATGTAAATTCAAACACACCTCTTCAGATAAGCGGTCTTCAAGGAATCATTGCGATTCAGGCGGGATATGCACATTCTCTCTTCCTGAAACAGGACGGCTCCGTTTGGTCGTGCGGCAGGAATACAGCGGGCCAACTGGGAGATGGAACAACGGTAGATAAAAATACACCCGTGCAGGTGATCGGACTCACAGGAATTTTAGCTCTTGGAGGCGGAGAAAATCATTCTCTTTTTCTGAAAAATGACAACACTGTTTGGTCTTGCGGAACCAATAGTAGTGGACAACTTGGAAATGGAACAACTGCCAGCGATAGCACCGTTGTAAATGTTATTGGCTTGTGTACTTTGGCTTCGGGCGTAATTGAGCTTATCAACAACCATCTACCATTTAACATCTATCCCAATCCTGGCAAAGGCATCTTTACGGTTGACTTGCCCAATGCCAAAGGACAAACGATAACTGAAATGAAAATAATGAGTGCATTAGGGAGCCTTGTTTATCAAACAACCCTTTCTCAAAAACAAGAAACTATATACACTAATCTGCCTGCCGGCATTTATTTCCTGCAATTGCGAACAGAGAAAGAAATGGGTGTGAAGAAATTGGTAATTGAGTAATAGTTAAAACAATATATTAAAATGAAAAGAGAAACGATAAAAATCAACAAGAACGGTGAAACGCTTACAATCACCAAATCTGCGACTGAAACAAATGGACAAATTACAGAGTTTGAAGGAACAGATGAACCGGGTATTGGACCACCGATGCATGTTCATTTTAAACAGGAAGAAATGGTTAGGGTGACTAAAGGCAAAATGCGTGTAAAGACATTGACCAAAGAATTTTCACTCGATGAGGGTCAAGAATACATATTTGCCCCGGGAGAAGCGCATCAATTTTGTAATAAGGGTGACAAGACACTGCACTATACAAGTCATGTAAAACCATCCAATAACTATGAATACTTTATTACACATATTTACCAATCGGCTAACGAAGCCAATGATGATAAGCCGAGTCCATTTGATGCCGCCTTTCTGTTGACAAAATATAAATCTGAAATGGACATGCTTGTAATTCCTAAACCAGTTAAGTCAATTCTATTTCCCATTTTTTTAGCAATCGGAAAGATGACGGGTAAATATAAAAAGTATGCAGATGCCCCCTCCGCATTTTGACATTTAAAACGAAACAAAATGATGACATTAACCGCTCTTGTTTTCAATGTCTCCTTTATAAACGAAGAAGCACGAACCGCGAACATAAAGATAAATGGAAATTTTTAAAAGAAGGGTTTTGTGGGGTAAACGAACAGTTGTGCTTCTAAACCATTAAAAAATTCATAACACTCGTCCCGCGTTTTTCCTTATTCGAACCAATATCAAACAAACAATAATTCAAATGGCTGAAAAGAATCAAAACTGGCTGAAATAAAATCAAAACTGGTTGAAATAAAAACAAAACAACGGCTGCATGTGTTGAGGATTTTATCAACAATGTCCCGGATGAACAAAAGCGTAAAGACAGTTTTGTGCTTTTGGAAATGATGAAAAAAGCATCTGGGGAAGAGCCGGTCTTATGGAGCAGTTCCATCATCGGTTTTGGCAATAAACGATACAAAAGCCCTACCACCGCGAGGGAAGTGGATTGGCTCCTGATAGGTTTCTCTCCCCGTAAAGCGAATCTATCGTTGTACCTTATGGTAAATATTAAGGAACAGTCTGCTGCCCTTAAAGAGCTCGGCAAGCACAAGGCCGGTGTTGTTTGCCTTTACATAAATAAACTCGATGATATTGATTTGAAAGTTCTGAAGAGAATGATTGATTCATCATTAAATCAAAATTACGAATGAGCCAAATGAGGTAAGCCTCCTGGCGGAGTTTTTCAACCCGTGCCCAGACTGATCGAGGCTTCCGGCCATATGCTTACGACACCCATGCCCCAAAAATGTCTCTGACGCATTCCTCCTTTAAGTTAGCGCTTGAACTATCAAAATGATCACCATCCAACAATTCAGGGAAATGGTATTGTCCTTTCCGGCAACTGTGGAGGCACCGTACTTCGACAGGGCAGCTTTCAAGATCATAAACAAATGAATTTTCGCCACCACGCATGAAAAAAGCGGCACTGCCAACCTCAAACTACCGTTGGGGGACCAAGCGGTCTTTTGCTCTTTCTACAAATTAGCGGTTTAGAACACAAAAACAATGCGCCATGATAATACGGAGCCAAGGATGCTGCCGCGTTTGGGCCCAATGAGCATTGTTGATAAACATTTTTTTTGGGGGTAAAGAGTCACCCCAAGTTTATCCGTGCCATCTCAGATGAGTGATTTATGTAATGCACCTCCGGATTTGTGTAACTCGTCCATGTCGTACTATTAATAGTTTCGCCACTTTTTGGTATCCCGAACCAAATGGGTATCTGCTTCCTACTACTAATAAGTAACTGCCCCTGCCATTATTTGCGGTTCAAATTTTTTTTTAAGACAAAGCCAGCCATTCTTCAGCAACAATGAGATTTCCCAAACATATAGGCATTATTCCCGATGGCAACCGCAGATGGGCTCAATCTAATGGAATGGCTAAGGAACAAGGTTATATGCCGGGTGTTGATATGGGCCATTCGTTCTTTAAACAGTGCCAGCAATCGGGAGTGGAAGAAGTAACCTACTATGGGTTTACTACTGATAACACCAAACGGCCTACTGTGCAATACCAGGCATTTAGTGAAGCCTGCATAGTTGCCGTAACTATTCTTTCGGGTGAAGATGCCGAACTGTTAGTGATGGGCAATACTGAATCGCCCATGTTTCCCAAAAAATTATTGCCCTTTATTACACGCCAGGTATTTGGAAAAGGAGGTCTTAAGGTTAATTTCCTTATTAACTACAGTTGGGAGTGGGATTTGAATTTACTGAAAACGGCCAATGCCTCGGCAAAAGGAATTAGCAGGCATATTCATTCCGCAGAAATATCGAGAATAGATTTGATTATACGCTGGGGTGGCAGAAGAAGGCTGAGCGGCTTTTTGCCCGTTCAATCCATCTACTCTGATTTTTTTGTAATAGATGACTATTGGCCCGACTATAAACCCGAACATTTTTGGCAAGCTATACACTGGTACAACGAGCAGGATATAACCTTAGGGGGATAATTGCCGGAATAAGACCATTCAGTAATTGAATACAATGTTCAGTCAGGTTATTTTTGAGCAGTTTCAAAGCCTGATTAATTTCAAATCCAATGATGATAAATAAACTTACATTCGGTGTTCTTGTAGCAGGTACAATCATTAGCACATCATGCAGGCACTCCTCCCCGCAGCATACAAAAACAAGCCCGCAAGTCAATGTGCAACAAGATACCCTTCCTGCTCCATCGGATTCAAAAACAAACTTTAGCAAGGTTATAGGTTGGCCATCCGGCAAAACCCCTTTGGCCCCTGCTGGATTCACCGTTACCAAATTTGCCGATAGCCTGGATAATCCGCGTTGGATGTACGCGGCAGATAATGGAGATATTTTTATTGCAGAATCCAACACCATATTATCCGGGGTAAAAAAGCTTGGAGCCAAAATTTCCCGGAAGATCAAGACACAAAATTATGGGGAAAGTGCCGGTCGCATTACTTTGTTCAGGGATAGCAACAAAGACGGCATAGCGGAAAGGCGTTTTGTATTTGCTGAAAACCTCAATCAGCCCATGGGTATGTTAATACTCAACAATCATTTTTACATCGCGAACACAGATGGCTTATTACAGTTTGACTACACTGCGGGAAGCACCAGCCTTAGTGGTGAAGGTAAACAAATTGTGTCGTTGCCCGCAGGCGGATATAACAATCATTGGACAAGAAATATTATCTCCAGCAAAGATGGAAACAAGATTTATATCTCTGTGGGTTCGGGGTCCAATGTGGCAGAACATGGTATGGAGAATGAAATAAGAAGAGCAAATATCCTGGAAATAAATCCGGACGGCACGGGAGAACGCATCTATGCAAGTGGTCTGCGAAATCCAGTGGGGATGGACTGGGCACCGGGTTCAACTACTCTATGGACAGCGGTAAATGAACGCGATGGCCTGGGCGATGACCTTGTGCCTGATTATATAACTGGTGTGGTGGAGGGAGGATTTTATGGCTGGCCTTATTCCTATTTCGGCCAGTACGAAGATCCCCGCATGAAAGACAATCCCAATCCGGAGCTAGTAAAAAAAGCCATTGTGCCTGATCTATCAATGGGAGCACATACCGCTTCTTTAGGATTGGCCTTTTATGATAACAAGGCGTTTCCAACCCATTACCACAACGGAGTTTTTGTGGGACAACACGGTTCATGGAACCGTTCAGAGTTAAGTGGGTACAAAGTGGTATTTATTCCATTTGAAAAGGGCAAACCATCCGGCAAGCCGGAGGATTTTTTAACTGGCTTTATTGCGGATGCTTCTAAAAGTGAAGTACATGGCAGACCGGTTGGCGTAGCCATATTGCCGGATGGATCGATGCTGGTGGCGGATGATGCAAGCAAGGTAATATGGAGAATCAACCATGAAAAATGAACGCTTCACCAAGCATCCCAACACAAAAGGCATTTAAGGAAGTAAGGGCAGTAAGAGTCGGTATTTATTGTCGCTAATCTCTTCGTTCATTATGGTGTTCTACGTAGAGTTCAATTATGCAATTCTTCACATCAATTATGTAATGAATTTGTGGTGAGATCAACGCAAATTTGAGCCATGGTTAAGTAGATTGATCGGGTTATCCAGGAAGAAACGTCTTTAGGAATAACCATCTGAAAAGATCAATCAAAAGTTTTGGTTATGGTTTAGAAATAGCCCGCGGCATTAAGAACCGCGGGCTTTCTTTTACTCAATCAGCTCGCAAAATCCTCGAATGGCAAGTCATAATTATGTAAGATATTTCCTGAATTATGTAAGGAATATGCGAATATGAATGTGCACTTTTGTGCCATGTTTAACAATCTAAAAAGTCAGCTGGTTTTTGATTATGATAAAAAAATGCCCCAAGCATTATGAGCCGGGGGCTTTCTTTTAGCCATAATTTAACCTCTGGCAGGAACCAGAGCGGCTGCTCTATATACAATCCTGCCCGAAAACAGAAAGCAACAATAGCAAGTCAGATGTATTCACTACACCATCATCTGTGAAGTCGCCCACGCATGGGCCACTACAACCCATATCCGTCAGGAACAACAAAAGATCGCTAGTCTCCACGCTTCCGTTCCCATTAACATCACCCGTGCAGGTTTCAACATCTGTAAACACCTCCAACGCAATGGGAGCACAAACCGATGAAGGGCAAGAGCCTTCAGCCCTTACATAATAAGTAGTAGTAGCTGTAGGACTCACATTAAGTGTTGACCCTTGGCCCATCACGACACCTCCGCACTGGCTGGAGTACCATTTCCACGATGCTCCACTTTGCAGTGTGCCACTCACCACTGCTAACCCGGATGACTGCCCCGTTAATATTGCAGCCGGAGTGGCAGTTACTAATGTGGGAGCATTGTATTGAGGTGATACGGTTATGTTCACATAAATAGTGTCGGTGGAACATCCAACGTAACTGGCCACTGCTTTATACACTCCGGATTGGGAAGGATTTGCATTGGTAATTACTGATGTAGGCGATTCCGAGTAATAACCATTGGGGCCAAACCATTCCACATTGGCGTTAGAAATGGAGGTGGCTGTTAGTGTGATGTTGTTTCCCTGGCAAACGGTGCCGTTACCCGATGCAGTGAGCGAACCCAGCACTGGATTTGCGAAGCAAGTATTGCTTGATATTTCCTCAGTAACAGCATTGGTTGGTCCATAAACCGGCCATGTGCCGAAGCCGAGAGTAAGGTCAATGCCGATGCCGGATATCAGGTGACAATAACTCATCAACGTACCATCTGCGGGGGTGGGTCCTTCAGCACAAGATCCGTTATCATTATATCCGGCAGTGGGGCCACAGTTGTCAAGTCGTCCGGTTGGCCAACCGCACCAGTGGGTGTGATGCGAACCAAGGTTGTGCCCATTCTCGTGCGCTATCACCATTACACTCCAGGAGAAAAGCGGAAATTCGTTGTACGAATTACTGATGTCGCTGTACGCATAATTATAGTAGTCGCTTCCCAATGGATCGTTGCACAAATTGTCACCCACATAAGCTATACCCCCCAGGTTGTTGTCGTTGGTGGAAAGCAGGTGATGAAAATCGGCCTCCTGTACTTGAGTATCCTGAAATTGACCCAGAGCTGTTTGCGAACTGCTGGTAGAATAAGGGTCGTCCGTTGTCCATACCGTTGCGCTGTGTATGGCCACCTTCAAATCATGGATATCATAGATGGCCGCTACCTCGTTAAAAACACCTGTGATGTAGTTCAACACATTGGTGGTGTTGCTGCCGTGATCCAGGAACATTGCATAATCACATTCAAAATAGATTTCTTCCACCTGGCAAATGCCTGCTGACTTTTCCAGGTTTTCGCCTTTTGGCACTTTCGGCTTCACCTGAAGAATATCTTCGCTGTGGCACTCGAAGGTAAAAGGCAAACTCATGTCGCGGTCGTTGTAGAGCACACATTGACCAGGCAGCGGATTGCCTGCTTTGTCCCTCACATTGCCAAGTACGAAGTTGCCTTTAGCATTGGATAATATTGCCACGACTTCGTTTTGGAAAAATGAAAACGAAGCCCTCGACTTTTCATCACCGGCCATCTTGCCGTGGTAATAAACCCCAGGCGTATAGTTGAATTCGCGCAAACCTGTTTCGGTCATTTCGTGGGCGGGAAGTATTTTCCCGAAAATCTCGCTGCGTTCCAATTCAACGTTCACAGAGGTGGTCATAGTAAGCGGAACCCTGACGGTAAGCTGCTGGGGTTTCTCTGCAAGAATTTTTTGCAGTACGGAGTCATGCAGGTCAAGTAAATGGTACTCACTAAAACCATAGCCTGACGAGGCATTTTTTACATCTTGTTTAATAGTAAAGGGAAGGACTTCTTCTCCGATGCGCTGTTGGCCGATTGCAGAGAAATTGATGCAAACCAACAAACACATCCACAGGGATTTTGTTTCATTCATAAGTTTAAGCGTTTAATAAATTATTAGGTTCAACAAATTTATTCTGATGACTGCTTGCAGGGAAATGCTTTCGGCATAAACACCTGTGGAGGTCATAGATGGGAATGATCGTCATACAAAGGACAAAGGACATGGACAGAAATGCTGCTGCAATAAAATTGAAAAAGCAGGACAAGCTTCGGAAGGGCGATTTCATAAAACTCTTCGGATTTCGTTGATGCGTGTTGGAATCCAGCCTCGATTGGTTAAATCGGTTAAGACCGCAAAAATCATAAAGACTACCTGTACTTCCGCGATCCCCAATAAAAATTATTGTGTGGTTCATCCAAAACAAAACCAACACTGGGGAAAAGGCTGTTGCCAACCTGGTTGAACTTAGAAGTTTGCAGCATTAAGCCGCAGGCATCGATGTGGCGGCATAATTCCTTGGCGGCATCAATCAACAGTTTGGAAATACCCCTGCCGCGAAAATTGACTGCCACAAACAAAATCATTCAGCAGCCAAAAACGCCTCATGCGTGTGGATGAAAAGATGGGATAGAGTTGAACACATCCTGCAAGCACACCGTCATCATCGTCATTAATAAAAATCTCGGATTCCCTCCTTTCTATTCGCACCAGCAGAAATTGATGAGAGCCTTCCATGTCGGTCTCCATCTCATAGAAAACACGACAGGCATCGAAGAGGGAAGTGAATTGCGGAAGGTCATCCGTTGCAGTTTTCCTGAATTATGCCCCCTGGATTTTTAGATCACGTTTTTTTTATTTCCTATTGAATCATGCCCCAACTCCTCTTCACAAACTCAGTAAGTGCTTCACCTTTCAATAATCCTTTTGCAAGAAGTGCAAGGTCAATCGCCTGTTTTGCTTTTTCCTTTTCCCCATTCATGACAGCACTCATCAATGGATGATTGGCGTTTGCCACAAGGTTGTAAGTCTCCGGCATGATGCCGTAAAAACCGCCACCACCTCCCATTGCGCTTTGTTCCTTCATGCGCCTCATAAATTCATTTTGTGTGATGATGAAAGGAGCATCGGTGGGCGAGAGGCTTGCAAACTCAACCATGTATTTCTCCTTGCTCACAATTTCTTCCAGTGTGCTTTTCAATTTTGTTTTTTCATCATCGCTCAATGTGGATGGAAGCGCATCATCCCGTTCAATGAGTTTTTCCGCCACATCGGCATCCACACGCTTGAAGTGCAGCCCTGTATTTTTCATTTCGATGTTTGAAATCAGATGTGCAGTGAGTGGCCCGTCCATCAGCAGCACTTCGTAGCCACGCGCGCGGGCCGCGTCAATAGCCGAGTGATGATCCTCCTTGTTGCTTGCATAAAGCAGGATGATGCCACCCTTTTTATCCTTCTGAGTTTCCTTCACTTTTTCTTTCAGTTCATCCAGCGTGAAGTACTTGTCCTCGTAGGTTTTAAAGAGCGAAAACTTTTCGGCCTTCTCCCTAAATTTTTCCTCAGTGAGCATTCCGTAGTGGACAAACATTCCAATGTCGTCCCACTTCTTTTCATAATCAGCACGGTCGCTGGCAAAAATGCCTTGCAGTTTGTCCGCCACCTTCTTGGTGATGTGCGATGAGATTTTTTTTACGTTGGCATCCTCCTGTAGAAAGCTCCGTGACACATTGAGCGGAATGTCGGGCGAGTCCACCACTCCTTGCAACAATGTCAGAAATTCCGGCAAGATGTTTTTCACTTCATCGGTAATGAACACCTGGTTGCTGTAAAGTGCAATTCTGTTTTTCTGTACTTCGAATGAATTTTTAAGCCGCGGGAAATAGAGCACGCCTGTCAGGTTGAAAGGATAATCCACGTTGATATGAATGTGGAAGAGCGGTTCCTCAAAAGTCATGGGATAGAGTTCCCGGTAGAAATTCTTATAGTCTTCATCGCCAAGATCGGCAGGTTTCTTCATCCACAGCGGATCGGTATTGTTGATTATGTTCTCGACTTCGGTCTCTATGCGCTTGGTGTTTCCCTTGTCATCTTTTTCTCCACTGGGGTCTTCTATCCATTCTTTTTTCATCCCGAATTGAACCGGCACCGGAAGAAATTTGCAATACTTCGTCAGGATACCTTCTATTCGGTTGTCTTCCAAAAATTCGAGCGAGTCTTCAGCCAAGTGAAGAGTAATTTCAGTGCCGGGATAATCCTTCTCTGCATCACGCATTGTGAAATTGGGTGAGCCATCGCAACTCCAATAAACAGCAGTTGCAGCATCGCGATGCGAGAGGGAAATAATTTCCACACGCTGCGCTACCATGAACGCGGAATAAAATCCCAGACCGAAGTGTCCAATGATTTGTGCGTCCTTGTATTTCTCCACAAATTCTTCGGCACCACTGAACGCAATCTGGTTGATGTACTTTTCAATTTCATCGGCAGTCATGCCAATACCATTGTCGCGCACTGTCAGTGTCTTCGATTTTTTGTCCGCAACCACTTCCACCTTCAGGTCTTTGCCTTCATGCTTTATATCTCCCGCAATGGCGAGTGATTTTACCTTCTGGCAGGCGTCAACTGCGTTGCTTACGAGTTCCCGCAAAAAGATTTCATGATCGCTGTAAAGAAATTTCTTGATGATGGGAAAGATGTTCGCGGTGTTTACTTTAAGTGTTCCAGTTTCCATTGGTTGAGTTGTTGAGTTAGAGTCCCGGTAGCTATTGGGATGTTGAGTTTAAAAGTAAGATATGATGAAATTGTGAGTTGGTTTCAACGAGTCAACGGTTGTGCCATCGAAGGAATTGCTGAAATCTTGTCAGGCCTCAGGGGTTTATGCCCCTCACCACAAGTCCCACTTCCATGGCATAGTGAACGGGGTCGGTGGGCATGGTGTGTTCAATGGTATATGTGTAGTTGCCGAGTATCGGAAATTTTTTTTCCTGCTCCAGCACGTAGTCAAGATCAATAATATCGTAGCCCGCATCACCCATAAATTTTCCCTCCTCATCACGCACACGAAAATCTAGATCGCGAATCATCGTGCTGCCATCAGGGTCCTTTTCGGTGATTCTCATCTTCATGTTCTGGAACTGGAAACCTGTGGCATAACGAAATGACAGAGTGAATTGATAAGGCTTCGAATTGTCGTTTACAGGAATTACGAAAGTTTTTTTGTCGCTCTTGTCCCACTGGATATTTGCTGATAGCTCCTGGTGTTCTTCGAAAATCACTCCTTTCTCATTACACGAAAAAAATGATATGGACATAAAAAGCGCTGAAGCGATAAGATTTGATTTCATTCTAAAAAATGCTTGAAATGGAAGTTGAAAACTCATGAAGGCTGTGATTATTGTCTGCGCCTCAAACCAGCAGCACTGATTGTTCCTCTCATTCCTTTAGGATTTTTATTTCGTAAATCTCCTTCAGTTTGTTTTTGAGGTATGGTTGTCTCAACCAAGGATTGTAGAGTTTCAATTCTTTGTAGGTGATGTGCTGTTGTTCAGCAAAAACAGCAAAATCCAGAATGGCCGAATCCACTGTAACTATATCGTACTTCAGGGGCGGGTACAAATCGCCTGGCCTTATCACAAAGCCGTATTGATCAGCATGGTTCACAATTTCTTTCATAGCAATGATGCGGAATACATAGCGCCCTGTTTCTTCATTTAACAACAGATCCCAGTACTCCGTTTGATTCTGCCTTTCAACCTGCGTGTTAAGTCCCCCCTTGCCCATGTTGTAACTGGCTGCCGCCATGGCCCACGAACCGTAACGATCGAAAGAATCTTTCAGGTAGTGGCATGCTGCTTCGGTGCTTCGCTCAACGTGGTAACGTTCATCCACTTCATCATTTATTTCCAGGTCATATTCCTTTCCGGTGGCTTCAAGAAATTGCCAGAAGCCAACTGCCAGGTTTGGCGAAACGGCTTGTACCAATGCACTCTCCACTAAGGCGAGGTATTTAAAGTCATCGGGAATTCCATTCTTTTTTAGGATGGGTTCAATAACGGGAAACCACCTGTTGGCACGTTTGATTGAAAGCAAAGTGTTCGAGTGCCAATACGTATTTACAAGCATTTCGCGGTCCAGTCTTTCGCGCAAATCCCATTCTTCCATAGGAACCATTTCACCGGCAAACGAAAGTGAATCAGGAAGCGGCAGCGTGAAGATGCGGTAGTTGTCGCGCATGTGGTCAGCATATACTTTGTTGTCTGCTTTCTCTTCGGCTTGCTGGCTGAAACTGAAAAGGACGAGCACTACAATGGCTGCGGCTGCTCCTGATATTGCGGCTATAATGTGTGTTTTCATGATGTGGAATTTTTGTAGTACGAAAATTTTCCAAGCTTCAGGTTTCTTCGGGTGATGTAAAACAAGACGGCAAAGATGGTGGCAATAAAAATGAAATTGGGAAGGGCGATGTGCAAAGTGTCGGCAAAACGCCACTCGTGAAATGTTCCGCTTTCGATAATTTGACTTTGCACCGAATTCGCAAATTTTGCGGATGCCAGGTGATTGAGAAACGCAGCAAACGTTCCCAACAAAAAAATGATGATGCAAATCCACCGGGTCGAAATTCCAATGTAGTTGAGGCTGTGTGTGGTGTGATCTTTCCCGCCACGGGCGGGCGAAACACCGTTCGAAATACGGTTGATGATTACGACAGCGGTGTCTACCAGTGGTACAGCAAGGGCAGTGAGTATCATGAGACATTCCAGCACTGGAGACTGTATTTGTGAAATGCCATAGTCTATCGTTGGCGCATCGAAACCATCGAATAAATACTGCATCGACATCGCATTCAGGAAGGGAATGGATGCGAGGACATAACCTAACAGATGACTGCCTGAGTCGCCCATAAAAACTTTTGCCGGATACCAATTGAAAATCAAAAATGCAAGAAGCGCTGAAAGCAATAAAACTGGTGCCGGATGAAATCCATCTCTCAGTAATAATGGGAGCAGCGCAGCAATGGCCACTGATGTGGCCACCCCATCCATGTTGTCGAACATGTTGAATGAATTCATCATCCCCACCATCCACACAAACAACAGAACCATGAGCCACGATGGAATTTCATGCTGCACACCAATGATGAAAATGGCCGCAGTCACACATTGACCCAGAAACTTCCGCAATGGAGAAATTCGCCTCACATCATCCCATAAACCTGTAGCAAACGCCACAGTTCCTCCCAAAAAAAAACAGTAATCAATGATGGCAACTGGTTGATCGCTCGCACTGCACACCCATGTCCCGGCTATTAAAAACGCAATGAAGAAAACAATTCCACCGAGTGTTGACTTCTGGCTTGAGTTCCACCGATTTTTAATATCAAGCGATTTGTTGGTAATCCCCACTGATCGAAATCGCTTGAGCAAAAGCCACAGGAGCAGCGAAAAGAAAATCACTCCCGGCAACAGAATCCAGAAAGGAAACCACTCCATAAGAAGTTCAGAAAAAAAATCCATCCAGTGATTTCAATGTGGGTGCGTTGTTGTCCTTATCTGAAAGTATGGGTGTTTTGTTTCCCCAGTTTATTTTTAGATCAGGATCATTCCAGAGCAGCGAACGGTCGCATTCTCGGTCGTAGTAGTTGGAACATTTGTAACTGAAAATGGTGTCATCCTCCAACACAAGAAAACCATGGGCAAATCCTTCAGGTATGAAAAGTTGTATTTTGTTTTCACTGCTCAGTTCAACGGAAAATTGTTTACCGAATGTGCGTTGCGATTGGCGCATATCCACCACCACATCCAGCACTTTTCCTTTGGCCACGCGCACAAGTTTTGCCTGCGAGGCTGGTGGAATTTGAAAGTGCAGTCCGCGAAGCACGTCCTTTTTTGAAATGGATTCGTTGTCCTGCACGAAGGTGATATTCATCCCTGTCTCTATCCGGAAACGCGCTTCATTAAAAGATTCCAGGAAACTGCCGCGATTATCTGTATGCACTGCGGGATGCAGGATGAGCAAATTTTCAAATCCGGTTTTTTCTATTTGCATTACTTCCTCCTTTTCTTTGAAAAGAATCTGCCAAACCCCTTTTTCTTTTTCGCTGATTTGGGCCCTTCGTTGTAATAGCCATAACCGTAGCCGTAGCCATAGCCATAACCGTAACCGTACTTGTAGCTGTAGCGGTTGCGGTCCATATCCACACCGTTGAGCACTGAACAAAGTTTGGTGATCTTGTTCTCATTAATCAGTTTATCGGCCACCTGTATAAATTGTTTTTTGGAGTAATCCGACTTGAAAATGTAAAGCGGATAATCAGCCTTTTGGATAATGGAAACGCCATCGGTAACCAGGCCTACCGGTGGAGTATCAATGATCACCATTTCGTATATCTTTTTCAACTCGTCTATAATGGTTGTCATCTTTTCACTGATGATGAGTTCTGCCGGATTGGGCGGAATGGGCCCTGCAGTTATGTAGTCAAGATTTGCTAGTTTGCTACTGCGAACACAATCTGCGATGGTGCTTTTGCCAATAAGCAGTGTGCTCATACCCACTGAATTTTCAACTCCGAATCCTTTGTGGATTTTAGGTTTCCTCATGTCAAGATCGAGTACAACTACCCGCCTGCCCGCAAAAGCAATGATGCCCGCCAGATTCAATGCAACAAACGTTTTTCCCTCGCCAGAAATAGTGGAAGTAACGGCCACCAATTTGGGCCCTGGTTCATTATTGATAAACTGCATATTGGTGCGCAGCGAACGGAACGACTCAGCCATAAGCGAGCGCGGATTGCGATCCACCAGCAACATGGACACCGGAATTTCTTCTTTGTATTTGGGAATAATGCCAAGCGAAGGCATTGAAGCATTGGACAAGCGCACTATTTCATTTAGCGAAGTGATGTTGTTGTGCAACAGGTAGCGCAACGAAATAATGAGCAAGCTCACTAAAATTCCTCCGAGCATAAATACACTTATCACTCCATTGCGGCTGGGCGACATGGGCGCAATGGGCATACGCGCTTCTTCCAATATCTGGTTATCGGAAACAAAACCTTCTTTTGAAATGCGGTACTCTATGGATTTTTCCAGCAGCATAGTGTAATACTTTTCATTGATGGCAAACACACGGTTGAGCCGCGCAAACTCCAGTTCCTTTTCAGGCAAGCCGTAGTAGGTGCTTTCAATTTCTCCCAGTTTAGCATCCAGGTTTTTTTTGCGCTCAATAAGTTTTTCGCGAAGCGAACTAATGCTTGATACAATCAGGTTTTTCTGGATGGAAATCTGGTATTCTACATTCTTGATATAATTGGCACGTTCGGTAAAGTCATAAAGCGCTTGTTCCTTTAGAAGCAACAAGTCATAAAGTTTAACCATCAGGCTAGACAGGGAACCTTCGTAGCGGCTTCCGCTCACCAGTGTCACAAGGCTGCTTACATCAATTTCCGAGGCACTCAGTCGAGTAAGTGATTCTACCTCAGCCAGCATTTTTTCGTCAAGTTCCAGCACAATTATTTCGTCCTGAAAATTGCTTATGCGGTGGAGGTACACATCGGAAACGCTGCTCAGATTTGTTATTTTATTTTCCTGCTTATAATTGTTGAGCAGTGTTTCAGAATCGCGAAGCCGCTCGTACACGGTATCAATCTGCGATACAATGAAGTTGATTATGTTTTCATCGCTGCGCTTTCTTTTCTCCAAATCCATCTTGATAAATTCGTTGGCATGAGCGACACAAAAGTCGCGTGCCAGTTGTGCATTGTTGTTGCGGTAACCTATCTCTATTGTTCTTGCGGTGCTATTCAATATGCGCACATCGAGGTTGGAAGAAAAGCGTTGGGCAAGGCTTGCGATATTGTTGAGATGGAAATAGAGTTTGTATTCCTCCTGCTGTTGGCGCAGGCTTTCCCAGTTGAGCACATTCACCTTCAAGTTTAAATCGGGAAGCGAATGTTCCACATCGGTTTCAAGGTTTTTATGGCTCACGCCCTTATAGTTTAAGTCGAAGACACCCGATGACTGAAACGTAATAAAGATGTGAACCCCCGCGAGCATGTCATTTTGAATTTTTGAAATTTCGACTACGTAGGGGCTAAACAGATATTGCTCATTGGTAAGAATTTCGCCCTGGGCGAAATAGGAAATGCTGATGGGGATATTATCCAGTGTTCGCCTTATGAGCAATTTGGAACGAAGCAATTCCAGTGAGGTCTCCACCGAGTTGTTTTCTGTGAATTGTTCCACCTGCAATATCCTATTGGCATTATCATCTTCGCCTAGTTGCAGGGTAGTTTTTGCCTGGTAAACAATGGGAGTGTAGCGTAGATAAAGCCATGCCCCCAAACTAGCCAGCAACAAACACAACACTATCCACCGCAATGATTTTTTTAAGATGAAGAAAAACAAACCCAGATCGAACTCATTGGAAAAATTAGTGAGCCGGTCTTTGTATTCCTCTAAGTTCTTTGTGTCGTGCGGATTCATAGAGCGTTCGCAAAAATTCCAGTTCCCTAAAAGCCTTTTACCAAAATGGCATAAATCAATGCCAGACCGGAAATAATGGAGACATACGGTGAAACATCTTTCAAAAGTTCACTCGCAATTTCCGGCACAGGTTCCACATAAATAACGTCTCCTGATTGCACAGTCATTTGCCCATATCGCAAACCTTCGATAGTGCTCAGGTCAAGCAGGTACACATCATCCCCATCCGCTGTTTTTCTAATGAGTTTTACTTTGCTTGCATTGCCGCGGTCTTCAATTCCGCCTGCCGTTGCCAGCGCTTCGAGCACGGTTGTATTTTGGTTCATCAGTGGAACCACCCGTGCCGTGCCGCCTGCTCCTGGAAAAATAATTACACGGTGATTTACCACCTGCACTACTGCCATGGGATTGTTAAACTGGTTGATGTACCATGATTCCAATGAGTCTTGAGCGGTCCTGATGGTATAGCCGGAAAGTTTTACTCTACCCAATGCCGGCAGGTCGGCATAGCCCAGGGCATCCAGTTGGTAAGTAAAATCCCTAAAGCTGAAGTAGCGTGGCGTCTGTGTGTTGCCGGCAGTAAACTCGAGGATCATTGCCCCCTCGTTGGTAAACAACTGAAAAGCTATGATGTCGTTCTGGGCAAGCCGGTATTCGGTGTTGGTAGAGTCCGTAAACGGATTGTCGAATACATACTCGGTATCGGTTTTAAACATGATGTTCTTGTTTACAGTGCAACTTGCCGCGCAAACTACCACCAGCATCAAAACAGAAAAAATTCTCATCAGGGATTGGGAAAAAATAGTATCAGTGCAAAAGTAAGAATTGCACAAAGAGGCTCATTTTTGCAGTGTGAAAGAAAAAAGGAAAGTGGTGGTGCTTGGAGCAAGCACACGCCCTGGCAGGGCATCGGGCAAAGCAGTTGCGCGACTAGTTGAGCAAGGTATGGATGTGGTTGCGATAGGCATCAGGGCGGGCGATATTGCCGGGATCAAAATCTTAACCGGCAGACCCGTACTTCAGGATGTGGAGACGCTTACTTTATATATCTCTCCCAAAAATCAACCTGAATGGTATGACTATATCCTGGCGATGAAACCCAAAAGAATTCTCTTCAATCCCGGAACTGAAAACCCCGATCTGAAAACACTTGCGGAAAATGGAGGCATTCAATGCGATGATGTTTGCACACTGGTGCTGCTTTCACTCCGCCAGTTTTAATTCCACCCGTCCACAGAATGCATCTTGCCGGTAAAAAAATTACTCTCCGTTCCGTTCAACCTTCCGATACTTCGTTTGTGTTGATGTGCGAAAATGATTCCTCGAACTGGAATGTGAGTGAACGTGAGAAAGAATTATCGGAATCGGAATGGAAACAGTTTATGAAAAGCGCTGGCGATTTTTTAAGTGATGGACAACTGCGTCTGGTCATTTGTTCGCATGAGGGAAGGAAACTTGGTCTGGTGGATCTTTTTGGACGGGACAAAACTGTGGCTTCGGTGTCGCTTGGAATTGTGATAGCGGATGCAGCAGACCGTGGTAAAGGTTATGCCTCCGAGGCAGTGGAAATTTTGTCACAACACGCATTCCATGTGTTGGGAATAAAAACAATCCATGCCCTTGTACACGATTCCAACATTACCAGCATGAAACTTTTTGCACGATTGAATTTCAAGCTAGAAAAAAATTCCATGCACCTTGGCCAGCCTGCCACATTATTTGTTCTCCCCCATTTTTCATTATGAAGAAGTTTAGAATTGTATTGTTCGCCCTTGCCATTGCGTTGCTTGCAGCCGGTGGCTTTTTCTATTTCAAGATTTTTCAATCCAACACTGCCTTTGAAGAGCAGTCGGTTTTGTTTTTTATCCCCAGTGGCAGTTCTTACTCTGATTTAATTTGCCAACTCGAAGTGGAGAATGTGCTGCAAGACATTACTTCATTCGAGTGGACATGCAGGTTGAAAAAATTTCATGAACGTGTAAAGCCCGGACGCTACAGACTACCACGCGGAAGCAATAACAACCAACTTGTAAATATGTTTCGCTCCGGCAATCAGGAAGCTGTACTTGTGCCGGTGGAAAACCTGCACGACCTCGGCCACCTTGCAGGGCGTCTCGGCCAGTTTCTCGAAGGTGATTCGCTGTTATTTGCCGATGCCCTGCTCGACCCCAATACTTCTGTGCAATATCGCATGACCACGGAAATGTTTTCTGCCATGTTCATTGCCGATTCATACCAAATGTGGTGGACTACCACTCCACAAGATTTTATCCAACGAATGAAAAAGGAGTACGATATGTTTTGGACCACTGAACGAAAACAAAAAGCATCGGCCCTCGAATTAACACTTCCCGAAGTGGCTGTGCTGGCCTCAATAGTGAAAGGCGAAACGGCTAAGCGGGATGAAGCTCCACTCATTGCCCGGCTCTACCTCAACAGGCTGAAAATGGGAATGGCGCTTCAAGCAGACCCCACTGTATTGTTCGCCATGAAAAGATTTGACATCCATCGTTTGTACTTTGATGATTACAGTTATCCATCGCCCTACAACACTTACCTTCACACAGGCTTGCCTCCTGGTCCTATTGGTCTGGCCGGCCCGGTTTATCTTGATGCTGTGCTGAATCCGGCTGATCACTCCCATATATATATGTGTGCCAAGCCGGATGAATCGGGTTACCACAATTTCACCAGATCGTTTGAGCAGCATAAGATAAACGCAAAGCTGTATCGCGATGCGCTGAGGAAGAGGGATTGATACCCCTTAGGGGTGGTGGTTTCAATCCCCATAGTTTTGCTCCATGATACACCTGACCGAATGCCCACGTGATGCTATGCAGGGCATCACACATTTTATTCCCACTCAAGAAAAAATCCGTTACATCAACTCGCTGTTGAAAGTGGGATTCAATGTGATTGACTTCGGAAGTTTTGTTTCAGAAAAAGTGATACCGCAACTGCGGGACACGCGGCAAGTGCTCGAGCAGCTTGAACTGAGTGCCACCCGCTCCCGGTTGCTGGCTATAGTGGCCAATGTGCGGGGTGCACAAGAGGCCTGTGGTTACGATGCAATTCAATATGTAGGCTTCCCGTTTTCCATTTCAGAAACTTTCCAGTTGAGGAATACCAATGCCACTATGGAACAATCGCTGCTGCGGGTGGAGGAGATACAGCAATTGTGTGTTACGAATAAAAAGGAGTTGGTCATTTACATCTCGATGGCCATGGGCAATCCTTACAACGATATATGGCATCCTGATATCGCAACAAACTGGTGCCATAGGCTGCACACGGAATTGGGTGTGAAAAAGATTGCGCTGAGTGACACAATAGGTGTTGGCCAACCGGAAATAATAGCGCAACTTTTTACCACACTTATTCCTTCACTGCCCCAGGTGGAGTTTGGTGCACATCTGCACACCACACCGGATACCTGGAGAAAAAAAATAGAAAGCGCCTACAGCAGCGGTTGCCGAAAATTTGATGGCGCATTAAGAGGATATGGTGGCTGCCCCATGGCGGCTGATGAACTAACGGGTAACATGCCCACGGAAAACATCGTAGCCTATTTTTCTGAAATGAACTTATCCAGAAATATCAACCAGGATGCATTAAACGAAGCCATGCGTATTGCACAGGAAGTTTTCCCCGTGCATTAGTTGAGGCAGTGGGTGTAAGTATCAAACCCCCAGCGCTTTTCTACCAGGTGTATGGATTCAAACTTTCGGACATTGATGCGGATTCTACAGCGTTTCACTGATAGTGGGTGTTAGGGTTTATTTTTCGTGGACGGACCAGGTTCGCGGGCCGTGAGTGGAGGCTGATACGGTGCAACGCCAATTTGAGTTTCAATCTACCCGAAATGCCGTTTCTTTATCGCCATAAACCAACTTGAATGAATGCTATACTATCAACGAGTAGTCTGTTGATGCTGTCCGCTATTGCATCCGCACAGATTTATTCGAACCAAAACACAGCGCAGAACATACAGGCGGTAGTGAACAACAACCTGCATGGTGCAGGAGTTTCCACTTTCGACTTTGATCATGATGGTTGGGACGACATAACGTTCGCTCTTGATGACGTCATAAAAATTTATCGCAACAATGAAGGTTCGAGCGAACTCACCGATTTTGGTTTCAGTGCAACTGATAATGCCAAACATCCGCAGTGGGTGGATTATGATAACGATGGTGATTCCGATTTTTTCATCACCCAATACCTCCACCCCTGCAAGCTTTACCGGAACGACAACATGGTGTTTACCGATGTGACCTCCGGCTGTGGAATTGCCCAGCTCAACGTGCCGCACTTTGGATCATCGTGGGGTGATTACGACCGCGATGGCGACCTCGATGTTTATCTGTGCGTTTACATTTTTCTCTTTGGCGGTCAAAATGCCTACGACTATTGGGACAAACTTTATAGCAACAACGGTGACGGAACTTTTACCGATGTTACCCTGGCTTCGGGCGCCCACGATGGTATCAGTCTTTCTTTCCAATCTCTTTGGACCGATTACAACAACGACCAGTGGCCGGACCTCTACGTGATAAATGATGAACTGCACCCCAATCGGCTTTATCATAACAACGGTGACGGAACTTTTACCGATGTGGGTGAACAAAGCGGATCTGCACTTGCCGATGTTGATGCCATGACAGCAAGCGGTGCCGATTTTAATAACGATGGTTGGGAAGATATTTTCGTTAGCAACACTTCACTGGGGCCTTGCGCTCTACTTCGCAACAATGGCGATGGAACTTTTACTGACATTGCTGCCACGGCAGGCGCCACTCTCGATGTGCTGGCCTGGAGCGGGTGCTGGTTCGATTTTGATTTGGATCGCGACATGGATATTTATGTCTGCGAATACTTTCCGCTGGATGCCTCGCAGCCCAATCATTTTCTGCTCAACATGGGCAACGAGCAAATGGCCGATGTAAATGCCCAGGTGTTTCCATTTGACTATACCGACAGCTACACAGTAGCAGCCATGGACTGGAACAACGATGGCTACCCCGACCTGAGCGTAAACAATTATTATCCGCACAACGCCAACCTGTGGCAATGCAGTGGCGGCAATAATCATCACCTGAAAATTTCGCTGGAGGGAGTAGTTTCAAATCGCGATGGAGTGGGGTCAACCATCTTAGTATGGAGTGATGGTGTGGTACAATCGCGTATCACTCATTGTGGCGAAAATTATTTGGGACAAGACTCGCAACGCGAAATTTTCGGGCTGAAAAATTTCACGCTGGCCGATTCCATTTTTATTCATTGGCCAAGTGGACATCTCGATCAATACATAAATGTACAGGCTGACCAGCATCTTCATTTTGTTGAAGGCGAGGGTATGATAAATTTCATTTCGACAACAGGAAACCTCACTCTATGTCCAGGTGATTCCATGCTGCTCGATGCCGGAAATTTTGCATCTTACCATTGGAGCACAGGCGACACAACACAATTCATTACCATAAATGAAGAGGGCGAATATTTTGTGGAAGTAGAATCTGCATTAGGCTTTGTTTCAGTTTCCGCCCCGATAAGTATCATCACTGCATCGTTGCCGCAGTTCGACATCATGCCCCATTCACCATCTTGTTTTGGTGGGGATGATGGCTGGATAGAAATAACATCCGTCCAGTGGTTAGAAATTTTATGGAACGATGCCACTACAGATGCTTTGCTCGATTCAATTCCAGCAGGCGAATTTTTTTATGAGGTTTGGAATGATATGGGATGCAATGCGACCGGTGCAATTTCACTACCTCAACCCGATTCGCTATGGTATGATGTGGTCACGTATGATATAACTTGTTTTGGCGCCAATGATGGTAGTGCTGATATTGCAATCCATGGTGGAACCCTACCCTACTCTCTTACATGGACCGATGATGATATTACTGATTTGTCCACCGGGAAATTTCTTTTTGAAATGACAGATTCCAATGGCTGCAGCATCAATATCCCATTCCAAATTACAACGCCCGATCAGCTTGTCATAAATACGACAGGCGTTGATTGTTTGTGGATGGAAGCCCAAGCCACAGGAGGCACACCCCCCTACTCTTTTATGTGGTTCGATGGCAGCATGGAAATGATATCCAACCAAAACCTGATAACCGATTTGGACAATGGCTTTTACAATTGTATAGCCACCGATGGTAACAACTGCACCGCAGAAGCAGGATTTATTTATTGTGGGAATAATATTGCAGAAATTTTTTCAGGCAGCATTTCATTTTACCCTAACCCTTGCTCTGGTTTCATTTTTATTGATGGTGGTGAATTTCCCTTGGCCACAGCCCACCTTTTATCCGTTGACGGAAAATATCCAACAGCCGTTGATGTGATAAACAATAAAATGCAAGTGGAAGATATTGCCCCGGGAATTTATATGGTGGTAATTCGGCAGGGCAAAAAGCAATGGCTGGGCAGGGTGGTTAAGATGTGATTTACCAGAAATGTCTCCTCCCCATCCATCGGTACGAAGGCGCGAAGGATGAGTAGGTTTTGTGTTTTTGTGTACGTGTGTATGGCGGCTTTCGGAGATTGTGGTTAATTCATTTGTTTTTCCGCAAAATGCCCCGGGACATGAGACAGCTTTAAACAAAAAAAATAATCCTCACATCCTCTCCGGCATCTGCACTCCCAGCAACTGCATGGCGTGTTTCAACACAAGTCCTGTTTTGGCAGTGAGTGCCACACGGAAAAGTTTCAGCTCCTGGTGCGCTTCACGCAAAATGGGATTGTCGTGATAGAATGAATTGTAGTCCCGCGCAAGGTCATAACAATAGTGGGCAATGAGGGCGGGATTGTATGTGGCTGCCGCCTCACGCAGGAATTCTGGAAACTCATAAATCCTTTTAACAATGGACAACTCCGCTTGGTTGGCACTTAAATCGCCAAATCTCCAATTCGTCAATTCACCAAATTTTCTTAGCACCGCTTGCGTTCTCACGTACGTGTATTGAATTGACGGTCCAGTGTTGCCATTGAAATCAATGCTCTCTTTCGGATTGAATTGCATGTTCTTTTTCGCATCAACGCGAAGCAGGAAATACTTGAGTGCTGCCATTCCAATTGTATTGTAGAGTTCTTCTTTTTCATCATCTGGAAGTCCTTCCAGTTTGCCTTGCTCTGCGGCAACTGCTTTTGCTTCGTTTGCCATGTCGAGCATAATGTCATCGGCATCCACTGCAGTTCCCTCGCGCGATTTCATTTTGCCTTCCGGCAATTCCACCATGCCGTAACTCAAGTGAAAGTTTTGATCGGCCTGCGCGAAACCAAGTCGCTTCAGGATTTTGAATAACACTTTGAAGTGATATTCCTGCTCGTTGCCCACGGTATAAATCTGGTAGGCCGTATCTGGAAAGTCTTTGAACCTCAGAATAGCAGTGCCGATGTCTTGCGTGATGTACATGGCAGTGCCATCTTTCCTGAGCAATGCTTTTTTATCTAGTCCTTCATCTTCGAGATTCACCCAGATAGAACCGTCTTCAAGTTGCTCAAAAACTTTTTGTTCCACTCCTTTCAACACTTCATCACGACCTAATAAATATGTATCACTCTCATAATAAAGTTTGTCGAAGTCAACAGCCATCGTTTTGTAGGTGAAATCAAAACCGGAATACACCCATAAGTTCATTTTTTTCCAGAGTGCAATTGTTGCATCATCCTTTGCTTCCCATTTGCGAAGGAGTTCTTGTGCTTCCATCATGATGGGTGCATTCTTTTTAGCATCCTCTTCACTGAAACCTTTGCTCACCAACTCCGCAACTTGCATTTTGTACTCCTTGTCGAAGAGCACGTAATAATGTCCCACCAGTTTATCTCCCTTCATTCCACTGCTTTCAGGAGTTTCATTGTTGCCGAACTTCATCCATGCCACCATGCTTTTGCAGATGTGGATGCCGCGATCGTTGATGATTTGTACCCTGGTTATTCTATGTCCAACTGCTTTCAGAATGTTCGCAACCGAGAATCCCAAAAAGATGTTGCGCAAGTGACCGAGGTGAAGAGGCTTATTGGTGTTGGGTGATGCATACTCCACAATAACACGCGGTTTGATGTCCTGCATTTCAAATCCAAACCTTTCATTCTTCAACGACTCTTCAAAAAATCCCAGCCAGAAATTTTGACTCATTGAAATGTTGAGGAAGCCTTTCACCACATTGAAACCTTGAACATCTTGAATATGTTCCTTCAAATAATTGCCAATTGCGTCTGCTGTTTGTTCCGGTCCTTTCTTCGAGATTTTGGTGAGCGGAAAAACCACGAGCGTGATGTCGCCTTCAAACTCTTTGCGCGTTTTCTGCAGTTGGATTTGAGTGTCAGGAATGCTGTCACCGAAGAGTTTCTCTACTGCTTCGATAGTTGATTGTGAAATGATGTGGTGGATGTCGTAACCCATGGGGCAAATCTATGAGTTCCCGCAATGACGCAAAGGTTTGGCAAAGCAGCAAAGGAGCGCAAAGACTCAAAGGTTTTTCTTCCGCACCTCTGCGGGAACTCTTCTTAAAGCACCTCAATCTGGTTCTTCATCAAGTCTTCCAGTGTTTCTCTTTCCCGGATGAGATGATGTTTGCCTTCGTGAATCAAAACTTCGGCAGGCCGGAAACGCGAATTGTAATTCGAAGCCATTGTAAATCCATACGCGCCTGCATTGCTGAATGCGAGAATATCACCTTCGCGCACTTCGCTCAATTTCCTGTCCCATCCGAAAGTATCGGTCTCGCAGATGTAGCCCACCACAGTGTAAATACGTTGCAACCCTCCGGGATTGCTCACGTTAGTAATGTGATGATACGCATTGTAAAGCATTGGGCGGATGAGATGATTCATTCCTGAGTCCACACCGGTAAAAACAGTTGCTGTTGTTTGCTTGATGACGTTCACCTTCGCGAAGAATGTTCCACTTTGGCTCACCAGAAACTTCCCTGGTTCGAACCATAATTCTAAATCGCGACCATATGATTTGCAGAACTCCGAAAACTTTTCGCCTAAACGTTGTCCAAGTTCTTCAATGTCGGTAGAGTAATCATCAGGTTTGTAAGGAACCTTGAAACCGCTGCCGAAATCAATGAACTCAAGATCATGAAAATGTTCTGTGGCTTCGAAAAGAATTTCTGCTCCGCGCAGGAAAACATCCACATCCACGATGTCGCTGCCTGTGTGCATGTGCAACCCGTTCACACGCATCTTCTCGCTTTTTATCACGCGCTCCACGTGGCGCATTTGGTAGATGGAAATCCCGAACTTGCTGTCAATATGACCAGTGCTTATGTTGATGTTGCCTCCCGCCATCACATGCGGATTGATGCGGATACACACCGGAATGCTGTTGCCGAATTCATGACCGAATTGTTCCAGTATGGAAATGTTGTCAATGTTTATCTGCACTCCCTCCTTCACCGCCATACGTATCTCTTCCATGCTCACACAATTGGGAGTATAGATTATATCATGCGGTGCAAATCCTGCTTTCAGTCCCAGCCACACCTCTTGTATGGACACAGTATCCAGCCCTGCACCCAGCGAGCGGAAATACTTGAGAACATTGATGTTGTTGAGCGCTTTGCAGGCATACTTGATTTTGGTTTTCGAACCCTTAAAGGCCGAAGCAAGTTTTTCGTACTGCGCTTTCATGTCCGCAGTGTCATATACATATAAAGGTGTGTGATAATGCGCACACAATTCATTCACCTCAATGCCTGAGATGTGGTAACTGGTGTCGGATAGTTGAAGCATGATTGAACAATTGGAGGCGCAAGCTACATGTGCTTGCTCTATCCACTTGCAATCATTAAAAGCAATTCTGCGTGATTACACCAGAGCGAAGCAGCAGCGATGATGCCCGCCCTAAATCTGTCTGGATATTCCAAATGCTGGAATTGATCTTACAAAAGGTTTTTTGAGATAGCTTCCAGACAACAACCGGTTCAGCGAGCGGCTGATCCAGGCCACCGTTCTTGATATATCCATTTTTGAAAAAGTTTCTTCACACCGTGTTTTCTGCCAGCGAGGCTGGTGCATTATCCACATATTGAGAAAGCCCTGTTTCATCCAGAAAGCCATTTGAAAATACTTTGGCCATTTCCTTAGTGAGTAGCGCACTGCGGCATTCGCGCCATTGTTTAGCCTTACTCCCATACATGTGTTCCACCAATCCGGGATAGGCCCAGTCCGCATTCTTCCCCCAGTGTATAGTGAAAGGAATGTGGTTGGCCTTCAGCACTGTGATGCTGCGGGTGCAGAATTCCTTGAGACCCATGTCGCCTTTTTTGGCTTTCCAGATTGCCCCATCAATCTCCAACATGCATGAAACCGGAAAGGCAGAGCAGGCCAGCGTGGCTTTCGATTGCTTTATAAACCGCATGGCAAACAGACCCGGTATGGGACCTTCTTCCTTCGCCAATTTGCAAAGCAGATTCAGTGCTTTGGGAGCATCTTTAATATCAATACATACCTCGCAGGCATAGGCAGGCCCCTGGTGAATGGAATCCCAGAAAATTTCTCCATGTGTACCCGTGACTGGCTTATTAGGGTCGGCTCCTTCTTTTGGAAGTACAGACTTTTCCAGCAGGCGTATGATGCCAGGAATACGCTTGGGTATTTTGCCCAATACTTTTCCGAGGTTGATAACAAGGTCGGTATAGATGGCTGTTTTCACTCTGGGAATGGGATCGGGGTAATCCGTGCGGTAAGGCTTTTTGTACATCATCTCCGCGACCAGCTCCGGCTCATTGCGATAGGGATTGATAAAGATTTTGTAATGGTGTGGTCGGTTCGGTTTTCCTTGTGCATTCTTCTCCCCGGCAATTTTGAAAGTGGAGTTTTCAAAATCCAGTGTACTGGCCAGGCGCATTGCTTCTTTGCGTTCTATGGTGGTGACGTAGCGGTTAAGCAAGTAAAGGTCTTCCACCTCCACCACCACCCCATGGATGAAACCGAACGAGCCAAGCCCAACAAGAGCGGCATTGAACAATGCATCATCATCGGTGCGGATGACGCGCGATTTGATGTCCTTCGCAAACTGGTCGCTGAGGGCTTTGCTGTTTTTGCGCTCCAGGTAAACTCTATCCGTATTTCCCGGACCAATGATGAGGCTAAGGCCAACCACATAGTCCTGCATGGAACCCACATCGTGAGCGGAGCCGTGCACACCGGTTGAAATGCACCCGGCAATGGTTTGCCCGTTGCTGGCACCGGTTGTCTTAAGGGATTTCCTGAATTTGAAAAGGAAATTATTCATCTCCTTTACACGTGTGCCGCACTGGAAGAAAAAAAGGTTTTCCGCCTTGTAAGGACTTTCTGCATGAACCTCGCTGGCAGCGATGATTTTGCAAAGGTTCATACCGCGATTGAAGTGCATGTTGTCCTTGTGGTGGGCAATGTGGTTCAGCGACCAAGCCGCACCCATGGCTCGGAAACCATGTTTGTCTTTGCGGGCTATTTCCAGCAGCCGCTGTATCTCGTTAGCTGCATCGTTGTAACAATCGAAAAAACTGGTTTGCTCCAGTGTGCCGTCAATGGTGGTTTTGTAAAGGGTGCGGGTGTCCCAAGGGCCATTGTTGTGGAAGGTGTCCCACTTGCCGGGGTTGGATGTGTTGGTTGTTGCCATTGTTACTGGTTAGTTGGTTGCGCACACGTATTTGATACGGACAGATCTGCTTGTGCCGAAAGTGATGGTGTTGAGCAGGATGCCGCCCAGTGTGCTCTTGTACTCTATAGAATAGAAACCACAATCGCCACAGGTTTTTTCGATGAGGGTGAATTGCTCAAAAGACTTCTGGCGTATTACGGTGTCCACCTGGTGCACTTTGAGATTCCGGTAGAAACCCTCGCTTGTATTGGCATCGCTTTCAGGCACACTATCCTGGTTGGTGATACGCACAGAATAGCACGAGGCCATTGACAGGGCCAGCAGCAGGACAATCATTGTTTTCATGGCGAAAGAAGTTGGGTTAAGGATAATGTGTCTATTTTAAATTGCGCTTGATGAATTCAATCACATTGGAAAAACAGATTTTGTTTACCAGCCCTTCCACTTCACCTTTTGATCTGTAAGGATCGAAGCGAGCTTCATTCAGGAAGGTACGCATCTCCATCCTGAATTCAGGATACCTCTCGGCTGATGCAAATTCATCTGCCGGGTTTATCTGGCCGTCAAAGTCGGAGCCCAGCCCTATGCGGTTCCATATTTCTTTTTTGTCTGCTGCACTTGTGTTGTAAACTGTTTTAACAATGTGCTCAATTTGGTCTGCAAACAGGGCAGCCCACTTCTCTCTTCCCCAGAAAATATTATTCTTTTTCCTTTTGTGCCCGCCCAGGATGGGGTCATAAAAAATGAGGCCTATCAGTCCTTTGGTTTTATGTATCCGCACTATTTCATCATCATAGAGGTTGATACTCCTGGGGCTGAACATATCGCTGTTCTCCGATTCTTCATCGGTATCACCCGGGTTGTAATTGTTTTCGTTCAGCAGCGGTTTTCCATTCACGGCTGCGTGGCTCATCAACACGGGGATTATATCATCAGGATGCGCGGCATGATGTGAATCCAGCATTGCGTAATACTCTTTGCGGCTAAGGGTACTCATGTGCTTGATGTCCACCAGGATTCGCCTGCCCTTGCTGGCGCGTGCCGTGGATACCGCGTCAATACCAAGCAGTCGTTCGATTATTTTTTTACCCAGTGGTGTCAGCCCTTTGTTGATGGCAGGCGGATGTGTTGTCACATCGGTGCCTGCTGCAAATGGTTCTGCGTAATCAAGCAGGGGCCGAAAGCCGGGTTCGATGGCTTGCGCAAATCCACATACACTGTTGAAGAACACGTGGGTCATCGTCATCCATAAGGGTGAATAATTCCAGGCAGCAGCCTCCGCACTTCCCAATCCCTTCATGGAATCTACACGTTTCAGCAGAATGTCTTCACTTACATTGAACTTATTGGGCTGACCATTAAACTTGATGTGGCCTGTACCCAGCGCATGTGCCGATTCAATAGTGAAAACCACAGCAATAGTTCTCGCATTGTTGCTGGCACGGTTGGCAGCCAGAATGTTTTCCAATTCGGCTCCGTTCTTCAAAATCTTGTACTTACAGGTCGCTTTGCCGATAGAAGGCAGCTTGACTTTACCGGTGATATTCTGCCCTCCTTCATATAATCTTTTTTCGGCCAATAACTCCTTGTGATGGTCGTAGGCTTCCGACTGAAATTCCTTCAACTTAGTTAAGGGCAATCGGCCGATGTATGACGAAAATTTATTCAATGCTCCTTGAGGTATGTTGCCTTTAAACTTCAAGGTGCGTTGTTCGGGAGGAGTAAGCGCCACGCACACCACCTGCACTTCTCCACGAGCCAGGGTATTAAAATCGGCTGTTGTATTTCTGGGCGGCAATTTTTTGAAAATGCCCAATACAAGGGCTAACCAACCCTGGGGCATGCCAATAGGATCCCATAAATCAGGAGAATTGTTGGCTGCGTATTTCAAAAGTGTATGGCAGTGTATATCTGCAAAATTTCCGAAGTCGCTCATGGTGGTGTAGTTAAAATGGTAGTTTATCGAAATGGTAACGGATCCCCACGGTAACATCCAGTGCGCGCATGTTGATGGTATGCGCTATCAGGTTCTGATCTCCGCTAATTTGCTCAGGCACGTTGATGGTCTGGAAAGGCTTATACCCTGCTTTAAGCTGGAGCGACAGTGATTTGCGGGACATGTAGTCCAGCGTGACGCGATAGTGTGGAGTAACACTTAGTTTTTTCTGTTCATATTCCACATCGCCAAGCACACCGCCTGCCAACATGCGGTGAAGGCTTGCACCCGCACCCGCGGCAAATACAAGTCGTGTTTTGTTCTCTGGCTTAATGGGGTTCAGGATGTAATCTGCCACCAGGCTGTAAGATTCGCCTTTGACGAATTCGTAATCGTGCCAGGGGTTTTCATGATCGGGATGATCGCCCTCCACTACTTGTTGCATCACAAAATTGTTGAAAGCCAGGCCGGCTGAAAAGTGTTTCGCGAAATTGTAATCCACACTCAGGTTCCAGGTATATGGTGTGCTTGAGTTTTCTCCATTGGGATAATGCAGGTAGCCGAACCAGTGCGGAATGTGTCGCGGAATGCCGGAGATGGCAGCAGCATTGAGCATACTTTGATAAGGCATGCCACTGGACCAGCCTCCGCCAATGGCAGCGTGCCAGCGCGAGGGGCTGAGTGTGGAACGATCCTTCCTTGCTCCCCACACGAGGCCCATTATGCCCAGCGGTGCACCCACAATTATTGCATCTACCACTGCATGAATGGGGCGTGACACTACACTTCCATCTTTCAATGTCCACTCTTTACCAGTGAGACCAAGCACAGTACCTCCAATGCCACCAATAACAAAACCAGTGAGTGCGCCATAACCGGGGCTATTCATCATCTTCCGCTTTTTTCCATCCTCTTCCTGTTGCATTTGAAAGAATGAAGGAAGGTCCCCGCGAATCTTCGAAGTGTGTGGTATAAGATGAAAACTCTTCAGGGAAATGCCGGTAAGCAACGCTGAGTTGCTGGTTTGCACTTGCGCCTGACTGAACAACGTGCCGACACAAAGTGACAGCAACAGCAGGAAAGGGCTTTTTACTTTCATGGGTTAATGGTTTTGGTGGTTCAATACTTCCAGTTGATTCCAAATTGAAACTGGGCCTGCGGCTTAAGTGCGAGGTAGCCGGAAACCCATCCATCGGATTTCATGTCACCCTCAGCATACCATTCCAGCTTGTTGCCAATGCGCGAGGCTATTCCCAGCTTGATGATTCCGCCAGTGGTGCCTGATTGTGCGCTGAATAACTGTAGTTTGGGCTGCGACCATCCGCCAATTGCGGCTGTCAGAAAAACCTTCCGTATGGGGTAGCGATGTACCTCAATGGTGGCACCGGGGAAATAGCTGTCCTTGTTTTTATAGTTGTGGTACTGGAAGAAGAGATTAAGTTTTTTCTGTTGGAAGAAAAAATTGAAGTCAATCACATGACCGAAAGCCACCAGATTGTGCACCACTCCCACATTCCAGTACATCGGTTCGCTGTTAAATGGATTAGTGCCGCGAAAACGCGCGAAACCGAAATTGTGTGGTGAAAGCAAGTTGAGCCACACCAGGTTTGATTCCTTTTTCAGGTAGGCCAACTCCTCGGGGCTTAGGTCTTCCACGCCAACATAACGATCCACTCCGGTGCCATAAGGATGAGGCCCGCGTGTGCCCACACCTGTGCCATATGTTAAAGTGGAATCATAATAAGGTTCGACGGGACGGAACATATCGTATACCCAAGGTGTGAACTCCACTCCTGAGATATCGCGCACATCAGGTGTTAGTTCCTCTTTATTGCGCTCATCAATGGCCAGATCATAACCATCTTTCCTGAATTCATTTACGTACGAAATAACCACGTAGGTATTCAACAGGTTAGGAATGGCATCTACATAACCTGGAGTGTTAAAATAGAAAGCGTCCTTTTTCAGCTGTTCTATCATTTCCAACTGCGACTCGTGGCCAAGGCCACGATTTCGGATAAACTCTGCGGGATGCTCAAATTTGAGGTCAATCAGGTCCTGGTCTAATACCTGATTGGTGGCTATGCGTTTTTCGAACAGCCTGAAATCGTTTGCCTGGTTGTAGCTGTCAATACCATAATAACGAAGCACGGCACGGTGCGCTTCCTGGTGTTGCCATGCTGTGCCCGTAGGCAGATAGGAATAAAATATATTGAAGAGTGCAACTGAACCTCCGGTATACACTTTTCCCCAGCGGGGTGATAATGGTTCAAATACCCTGCGCAGGCTCGTATTCACCACTTGATGAATTGCCGCTGTATTGTGGACAGACTGGGTGAGGCTTGGCCAGCTATAACCGTTTTGGAAATTGCTTGGATAATCAAATAAGTAGAAGTTAACAGGGCGATCGGCTGGGGTAAGCCCGGAATCGGGTTGGGCAGGCTCTTGTGCAATTAATGAACTAGCTATCATCCCAAAAGCAGTCGAAAGGCCAATTCTTGTGGAAAAGATCAAACTCAAAAACGATGAGTGCGCCATATAGTTGGGGTTGGTTAGAATGGTAAGGCACTATTGCAACAGACTTAACTGCCGCCCGGCAATAGTAAATGATTATTTATTTGGCAGCACTACAAGTTCTCAACAATTAATAAAATTATAATTGCCATATTATTTCCAGGAACAATTAAAGAAAGAGCATTCGCTATTGTTCAAAAATTTCCCTTTTTCAAAATCCCAAACACGTTATTGCAAGAATGAATTAATCTCAACAATAAACTTCCTGATTCTCCGATTACACCGTAAATCTTCCAAAATGAAAGCAGCAATTGCTCTTTGTTCATCCTTTCTTCTTTTGTGTTGTTCAGGCATTGTGATTCATAACAGTGATGCGATTGTCAATTCCTCCATCATCAATCCGGAAGGAAATACCATTGAAACGCGCATCACGGTTCCCGAAGGATTTGTGAGAATCATTGCCGATTCATTGTCATTCACCAGTTACCTCCGCAACCTCGCACTAAAACCTGATGGTGCGACTGTAAAGCTTTATTCAGGTGAAGACAAGGGGTGGCAACATGTGCATGTTGCCGTGGTTGATATGGAAATTGGGACGAAAGATTTGCAGCAATGTGCAGACGCCTGCATACGATTGCGCGCGGAGTATTTGTGGAAAACAAAACATTACGATGCCATTCATTTCAACCTGACCAATGGCTTCCGCATGGATTACTCTAGGTGGCGCGATGGCTACCGCTTGAAAGTGGATGGCAATAAAACATGGTGGGAAAAAAGCGCAGAGGCATCTTCGAACTATAAAACTTTTCGCGCATACCTCGATCGTGTATTCATGTTTGCCGGAACACTTTCCATCGCGAATGAGCTGAAGCAGGTGGACATGAATGACATTCAACCGGGTGATGTATTTGTGCAGGGCGGTTCTCCCGGTCATGCAGTAATCGCAGTGGATATAGCAGTGAACAATTCAACACAGGAAAAAATCTTCATGCTTGCACAGAGCTACATGCCCGCGCAGGAAATACACATCATCAAAAACCCCAATGATGAAAGTTTAAGCCCTTGGTACAGCAACCAGTTCGAAGGTTCTCTCGAAACAATGGAATGGACTTTTCCTGCAATGGTTCTTAGGAGATTTGAATAGTTGCCAGAGTATAGTTCCGAGTGCTCGAAACTCAGAACCCGAAACTTTATAAACCACTAACAAGCTTCTTCTTCGGATACTTCACGTTAAAGCGGATTTGTTTCTTTACAGTTTCACCGGGTTGTATAATTTGCTTCCAGGTGATTTTTCCGGTGGCATCATCCACTACTCCACCGCTCGTTTCCTCGCGCTCCACTTCTATGTCTGCATTTTGAGAAATAGGGAACTGGTCTTCGATGGTGACAGGCACAGCCACTTTCTTGTTGTTTGTCACTGTGATTTCATACGCCTTGGTGGTTTGATTCTTTCCACCAAAATTTCCTGTCTTGCTAAAATCCTTCAGCATTTCGCGTTTCACCTGTATGCCCTTATCGCGGCCAAGTGAAAGGTTGAGCGTATCGTTAGCAAGGGCTGGGTCAATATATCCTTTGCCCACATACGTTCCAGAAAAGTAGATATTGCTTTCGCCTGGCAACAGATTGTACTGCGCCCAGTCCGTGAGTTGTGCACGAAGGAATGCATCGTTGTCCAGTTTAGGTGCAACTATGTATTCGTAGTTGGCTTTCAAATTTGAGCGCTGCAATTCCACATCGTAATGCTGGTTGTCGCTCGGCACATCAAATGGAATCCCGATCTTGAATTCGACATTTACAGCGTTCGCTTGAACGGTGTTGTATTCAGCCAAGGATTTAGTGTCCATGTTTTGTTCGTTGTAGAGTTCGCTTGACATTTCTTCGTCTTTTGATTTATCTGCTGCGGCAGGTGGGGCACCCTCATAAACGTTGTCCTCATCTCTGCGATAAATTGGTTTTGGGTCATAGATGTACAAATACCACGGATACATTTCCGGTGACTGGCCTCCGGCAGATGGATTGCCGGTAGAGATGGTCAGATCCACATTCTTCCAGTCGTTGCCGGTGCTCTGGAAAACTTTTGCTTTGTAGATGAGTTCTATGGGTGCGTTGATTTCCTCGGAACGCAAATCATAAACGGGATACCAGCCTGCACTCCATGTGGTGTAAGAAACTTTGAGGTTGGTGGTGGTGGCTTTATCGGCATCCACAAGAATGATTACCTCGCTTGGGTTTTGTCCCCTTCGAGCGTTGAGGTTGTTCAATTGATTTTGTAGTCGCGTAATTTCTTCGTTGAGTTCTTTCTCTTCCTGGTTCAGTTCAAGAATTTTGTATTCCACTTCCTTCAACCGGCTGCGGAAGAAGTCGGCCATCTCCGCCAAATCTTCTGGAAGCAAAATTCCATCGTTGCCCTTAATAGAACGATTGGCTAAAATCATTTGTTTCTCTTCACTGTAAACCATACGCATGGTTTGGCGCTCCTTCAAACTGAATTGTGTTTCTTCGAGCGAATCCATCACCGCTTTTATTTCCGTTGTGGGCTGTTGTGCCATCAGGTAATTTATCTGGTGGCGCACTGAAAGAATAGTGTAGTTGGGATTGCCTTCCACCTGCACACTATTGGGATCAAGATTGGTGGTGAGGTTTTCGATCTTCAAGGTGTTCTCCCCGGCTTTGAGTGAAACACTTCCCTCGTGCACCACCTGCGCACCACTGAGGAAAACAGTGACGTCAGAAATTTTGGTTGAAACAGTTTTGATGTCTTGCGCAACTAAGGCAAAAGCCATACACATTGCTACAAGAATTGAAATGGTTTTGTTCATGAATGAAATTGTTTTTTTAGTATTGTGGGTAAAAGTAGGCGGGCGCTAAGTCAAGCATTGTGCCTGTTGTTGATACAGGGTTGAAGGTTCATGGTTCATGGGGTGCCGTCCCGATAGCACACTGCTACCCCTTAGGGGCGGTGGTGTATAGAGCCCCAGCTAAAACGGATACCCAATTCCAAGATTAAATATCAAAGGAGGAAACCCATACGAATGGGTTTTGATATCCGTATCGAATCGCGAGAGAAATTGGTTGTACTCTGTTTTAGGTTCATAGAACCATCGTTCGCCAGGAATTTTTGCAGGGTCTTTCAATTGCAGGCCAAAGTCGAAACGGATAAGGAAGAAATCGAAATCAAGGCGCAAACCCAGGCCTGTGCCCACAGCCATTTCGCTTATGAAACGGTTGGTTTCAAACTTGCTTCCGGGTTTGTTTGCATCGTTACGCAGCATCCACACATTTCCTGCATCAAGAAAAACTGCACCTTCGAAAGTATTGCTTAGATCAAAACGATATTCCATACTCATTTCAATTTTCATTTCGCCTATAGCGTTAAATGTTTGAAGTGAGGTGGAGTCCCTGTACGAACCGGGTCCAAGCGATCGTGCGCGCCATGCGCGGATACCATTGGAACCTCCGGCAAAAAAACTTTTCTCGAACGGCAGTGCATCCAGGTTTTGATATGGCTTGCCCACTCCCCCATTGAGGCGTGTTGCCAGTTTATTCTTTGTCTGAAGGTTGAGGTAGAAGCGAAAATCCTGTTCGAATTTCACGTATTGGGCAAAACGGATTTTGGCTAATTCATATCCACCCGATTCGCCCACTTCGGCTCCCGAAAGTTCGTAGCCTTTCCTTAAAAGAAATCCCGCGGTTTCAATTCCACTTTTGTTGAACAAGTAGTATTTCTGGCGTTCCTGTTTTTGTGTATTCAACACCCAACCGAAGCCTGAGGCACTGATGAGGTGATTGTTGTAAGCATTGGAAAGAAACTCGTCTTCTATTTGGTCCAGGTAGGCTTGAAATTCAGGAGTCTTGTTTATTTTGATAATAGAGAATTCCGCAAGGTTCACGTAGAGACGGCTCACCTTGGTTGCATTTTCTACCCAGTTATAGCTCACGCGGAATTGCGAAAGTGTACGCTCGAACTCAGGGCGCGACTGGTGGTTGATGGAAGTTGAAAAGGTAGTGAAGGGTTCGGTTGATTTGGAAAACCTGTCGCAATCAAAAGGAATAAAACGGGGAACCTTTACCGATACTTCACCACCAAACTCGAAGGTGTTGGGACGCACGATTTCTGAAATCTGTTCGCCCGTTGTTGCATCTACAGATTCAGTGAGTATTCGTGTGGATTCGAAACCGGCAGTGCCCTGCACACCAAAAGTTTCAGCACCGCCCAGCGCATTTCTGTGGCGGAAGTTCACGTTGCCATACACCCCCAGATTTTCATCGCGATGTATCAAACGCGGATCAATGGAAACCGAAGCCTTGGGAGCGGGTGTAAGTAATATGTTGCAATCAAGAACCTGTGGTTGTGAGGCTGGAATACCGGGCCGCGGCAACAACTGGATACCCACCGATCGAAATACCTTGAGTTGGGTAAACCGCTTATAGGTTTGATCAATGCGGTCTTTGGTGTACAAATCTCCGGGATCCATGTTGAGGGTGCACAAAATCAGCTTGTCGGAAATGGTTAGGTTTGAATTTCCAAGGATAGCAATGTCGCCAAACCTGGCGGTATCGCCCGGCTCGTAGTCAGAGTCCAGCAGCTTGAAACGGGTATGCACGTTGATGTTGCCAATAAAATATTTGCGGTGCGGTGTAATAAGAACGGTATCCGTGGGCAGCAGGGATTCCCTTGTAACACCACGAATGCGCAGGGTGATATCGCAGAGGTTTTGGCCAATGGTGCTGTCCACATCATAAGTAATGTACTCCTTGGTAAACTCGTAGTAGCCGCGGTTGTTGAGGTAGGCAGTAATGACTTCGCGCTCTTCGTCCAGTTTATCAAGATCGAACACCATGTCAGGCTTCAGTGAGGAGTTCGCCCTGAAGTAATTCATCCGTTCCTCCAGCAGTGTGTCGGTGGTTTGGTATTGGATGTTTCGCAGGCGGTAAGCATCCCAGGGATAAACGTGGTAAATGACGTTTGCCTTTTTTGTTTTGCCATGGCGGTAGGCCACCTCAAGGTACACCACGTTTTTGAAGAAACCTTTTTTCTTCAGGTAAATGCTCATTTGCTCTGCCGACTTTATTACGCGCACGGAATCCAGCACCACCGCTGGCTCACCTACGGTATAAGCAAGCCAGTGGCGGGTAGTTTTTACGAGCGTGTCCTTCGGTTCCTTGCCGCGTTCAATTCGTTTTGCATTTTTGATTTTACGCCTTGCGGTTCTCTTGCCGTTGTATTTATCCCAATCGCCCGGGGCGAAAATGTTGTGCACTATAAGATTGAGCCTGATGTAAAGTATCTGGCGGTTGGGCTTCTGGCGCACCAATGCCTCGAGGTCTTCTTTCGAAACGCGATGATCGGATTGGGCAGAATGCACATCCACTTTGTATTTCTTGAAGAAGGTTTGGTCCTTGCGCAGTTTGCTGCTGGGGCTACAGGCAGCCAACAGCATGAGAGCGCACAGGCATGAAAATAATTTCATGGCACTCTGTGGCTGTAAGTAGATGTTGCTGCGTTTAATCACAAAAGTGGTTTCTGAATCTTATTCCAAGCTATGGCTGGAGGCGGTGAAAGTAATTTCACCGCTCTTAATAATTTTCGCGCCACACATCATTTTAAATAACAGACCATGTTGAAACAAGACTCAAGCCCACCAGATGAAGCCATGATTCCCGGAAAGAACGGGGCCTCAGCCCAGGACATAAAATTCGTGCGCTCGCTGCAACAGAAAAAGTTCAGGCAACAAAACGGGTTATTTGTTGTGGAAGGAAAAAAGATGGTTGAAGAACTACTGCGCAGCCCGTTCGAAATCCACAGCATATACACTGCCGGGGCATCTTTCAAAATTCCCGGCCCGGCACCTGTTATTCGCACCAAGGATGGCGACCTGGAACGCATGTCGTCCTTCGCCACTTCGCCTGGGGTGCTGGCCGTGGTGAAACAAAAAGAATGGAAACCGCTTGAGCAATTGACAGGCCTTTCATTGGTGCTCGATGGCATGAGCGACCCCGGCAACATGGGAACCATTATCCGCACCGCAGATTGGTTTGGTGTGGAGCAAATACTCTGCTCTGCCAATTGTGTGGAATTGTGGAATGCGAAAGTGGTGCAGGCTACCATGGGTTCTGTTTTCAGAATGCCGGTGGTATATGGAGCATTGCCCGAACTGCTGAAGAGCTACATAGAATCCGGTAAAAAACTCGTTGCTGCCACTATGCAGGGCACATCATTTCAAGCCATAGAAAAAAGTTTTCCTGCCTTGCTGGCCATTGGCAGCGAGGCTAACGGGTTGAGCGCTGAAGTACTTGCACTGGCAACCACACAAATTTCTATACCGGGAAGGGGTAAGACGGAATCATTGAATGCTGGGGTTGCTGCGGGGATTTTGATGCAACAATTGATGCAATAGATCAAAAGACAATAAATCCGTGTCTCATTACTAAATAAACTGCTAAATGAATGTCGGGAATCTTTCCCAACACACGTTTTGGGGAAGGACGATTAGCAGATTTCCACGACTTAGCCTGGTAACACCAATAAAGAATTACGAATTAAGTGTACAAAATAAGAAGATGAGTCTTCTTGCCTTCACCCACATTGGAAAAGTCCTAAAGAATTAATTCTCTCAATTGTTTTTTTCCGCCACCCAATCAATCGCCAGTTGCAGGTCTTTATGTTCAAATCCTCTAAACTCACCCGGCATTAGATAGCTAAAGAAATTTGTAAATTTCCGTATGGCCTCTACATCGGAAACGATAGCTGCCCTGTTCCATTTGGTTAAATGCTTTATGCCCATTACAGCATCCTTCATCCATGCGCCAATGCTGAAATTTTTTATCGGAGTTTCAAGAACCATGAGATAATTCAGTTGGTCTGTTTTATTTATCAGCGCTTTTACATTTGGCATCACCGTTTCAGAAAAATCTCTTTCTGTAATTTCTCCGGTTGCTTTAAAGCCAACCATGTTTACTGGCAAATTTTCTAATTGTTGAATCATGTTTTTACTATTAGTGATATTTATTCTCTTTGCTATTTCACTGCTGGCTTCAGGCTGTCTTAAAAGATGAAAACTCATCCCGTAGCTTGAGGACGAAGGCGCAAAGGTTATTTTTCTGGAAATGAGTCCAATTTTTTGCGCCTTAGTCCCCGCCCATGCGGCATAAGTCAATGGACTTTTGAGCATGAGGAAGCCATTTACACAGCTAATTCACCTTCGTTGCCTGTAACTAAATTTTTTCCTGTAGCAAGGGAGGCCATCAACTTTATGAAGTTAATCATTTTGTTTCCTGCCGTATCCCAATAGTAGGCGGTGGTGGGTTTTACCTTGACAATGGAAATATTCGGGTCGTCCTTTCCTTCGGGAAACCAGATTTTAACTATGGGTGACCATAGTTCTTCAATTTTTGCGCGGTCGTTAATAATTTCGGCTTCACCATTTACTACGAGGTAACTGCTTTTGCCCGGATGTGAAAAAAACAATTGCACATGTTTGTCTTGCGCTATGTCCTTGTTTTTATCGCTGTCCTTTTCGCTGAAGAACCAAATATTACCCTGGTCACAAACCTTTTGTGCTGCCATGGGGCGGGCAGTGGAGCCATCGTCTGTTTTCAGGTGGGTGCAAAAAAGGCAAATGTTTATGTCATCAACCAAACTTTTTAGTTTGTCATTTGCTTCTTTGTTGTTCAAGTTTTTTGTCTCGCTCATTTTAGCATTTTTTTTAAAGTGAACATTACATTTTGTCACATTCCATTTGGCACATCTCGGAGTGTTCAAGATGAGTTCTAAGAGCAGGCAGCATGGATGTTGCCCATGCTCTTATTTCCGGATCGGTGCCATCGGTGGATGCTTTTTCAAACAACCGGATTGCTTCCTTGTGTCTGTCAACCATCATATTGCTGTATGCTTTGCTAAAATCATTGCCTGTTTTATCATTAAGCTTTTTGTAAGCCTCCCGTTCGTTTTCTGTTTGCGCAGCTGGTAGTGAAATGTTTTTTGCTTTGGCCAAGGCCGTTAAATCAACCAATGATTTGCCGTGTTCAGTTTCCATCATTTTTCCTAACTCCTTAACATGGTTCATCACGCCCTTTTGTTGAGCCAACTTTCCTAAACTGATTTCTTCCCGATTGATTTCGGCAGCGTTAACAAGAAACTGTGCGTCCTTTTCGCTTTTGTTAGTATCGAATTTTTCTTCGTTGCGTTCTTCGGCCACTTCTTTAGTGTCTTCGGGTTTGTTATCCATACAGGCTGACATTCCCATCACAGCCGATATGATTAACGCTACCTGAAATAGCGCTGTTTTATAGTTTTTCATTCTGTGTTTGTTATTGAATAAGGTTTCTATTCTTTGTCCATTTTGTTTTCTGTTTTTCTCACCGCGTTGTTGTCTGTTTTTCGCACCGCATTGTTGTCTGTTTTTCTCACCGCGTTGTTGTCCATTCGCATATCCTTCTCCATCATAGACATCATTTCCCTTGCCTTCATCATGTCTTCTTTTGTAATGATTGATGATGCTTTATCAGCATCTGCTGTGCCTCCTTTTGCCACATCGAATTGCAATTTTTGCATGTAGGCAGGTTTGCGCCCGTTTATGAATTCTTTAATTGATGTCGCATACGAAATGCGCGCGGATTCTACATTCTTGGTTCCTTTTATAATGTCGTGGGCAAGATTGATGGCAAGAAAGTTTGCCCCTTCCTTATCGCATCGCGCTGACATGGTTCCGTTGGTGCGGTTGCAGGTTACGCTCCCGTCATACATGGCAAGGTCGGTGAATTTAGAAGGTGGAACCTGGTAGTCAATAAATTGTTCCATTACATCGGTATGCGGCATAGGGAAGTCGTGCTGATACTCCTTAGCATACACAACAGTGTGCGACCATTGCCCTGTGTTGTGCCACATCATCATGGAGGCAGTTCTTTCGGCCGGTTCACCATATTGCTTTTTCATCATTTCGACTGCCATTAGAGATGCTTTGGACCATCCTTCCATTGTCTCCCTTGTGGTTCCTGTTTTTGGTGTTTCGATTGCATCCGTTTTTTCCGGTGTGCCGGCATTAGCATTTTCCGAACAGGAAAATGTGGTGATTGCAACTGTGGCTATTGCAGCTATAGCGAGAGCATTAATAAATTTTATTTTCATTTTGTTTGTTTTTAAATAAGCCGCGAAGGTGACTAGTTATAACAGTTATAAACCTTACACATTTGCAGGAAATAAATGCACCATTCACACATACTTACTGGTTTGCAGATACCCTGACCCAAAACCAATAAATTACACTAAGCCATGACCAGCATTGGGGTTGAAATAAGGCTTACTGAGAGGAAATACTAATAAAGAAAAACAGGTAATTCATGCTGCCGGCTGCCATCTTCCGGGCTGGATTCATATAGAATGATATGCAGGGTTGAGTTAGTACGCGTTTTCGCCACGTCAACGGTAAAACTAAAGTTGCCCCACTCAGGGGCACCGGCATCAGTCATTTGAAAACCTTGTTTCAGTTCTTCATGACCATCCTCCACCACCCAGCTAAAACTTGCCTCAAAAATTTGTCCTTTGCCCTGCACCAGAAACTGATGTTCTCCTGTTTTTTCTATTGTTACTTCCTTAAACCGTGCATTCGAATAAACCTTGGCCGGGGCAATTTCATCGGGCTTTTGGGCATCTTCAATGGTCAGGGTATCCTCCACTTTGGTGAAATCAGGTGTTTCGGGTAACTTGTTTTGCTGTTGACCGGGGTTGCATCCCGCCAAGGTGAGAGCTAATAATAAAGGAAGGGATTTCATTGGGGTAAGCTTGGGTTAAGTAACTGGGATATATATATCGAACCTTGCCCCGTGGCCTTGCTCGCTGGTTGCGGTTATTTGTCCCTTGTGGTTTTCTACTATCTTTTTTACAATGGCCAGCCCCATGCCTGTGCCCTCGTAGGCGGTTTTGCTATGCAGGCGCTGAAACATTTCAAAGATGCGCTCTTTATATTGTGGTTCGAAACCAATGCCGTTATCGGTTATCGTTATATGCACAGCGCCCCACGGCCACTCAGCCCCCCTGCCCTCCAAGATGGGTGTAGCCAACGAGTGCGCCAACCCCTTCATGGAGTGCAATGGCGCAATAATTTCTGTCTTTATTGTAATATGTGGCGGCTGGCCGGGTTTGGTAAATTTGAGGGCGTTGCCTATCAGGTTGTGCAACATCTGGCGAAACTGGAAGACTATAATAGAGGCATTGCCACGCCCGCTGGTTTCTATAGTGCCACCTGCGGCTTCCAGGTCGTCAAGAAATTCGCCTTTCACTTCTTCCACCATTTCGCTGATGTCCGCGGCTTCAAATTTTCCAGCTTTCGTATTGGCGCGTGAAAAGGCCAGCAAATCCTGAATAAGGGTTTGCATTCGGAGCGAACCCGCATGTATGCGCTCAAAGTATTGTTTGCTCTTTTCGGAGAGGTGGGTGTGCTCCTCAGACATTATTCGGCTTATAAAGGTGCGCATTTTCCTCAACGGTTCCTGCAAATCATGACTCGATATATGAGTAAAGGTTTCCAGTTCTTTATTTATTCTTTCCAGCTCACGGTTCTGAGTATTGAGCAAATCCTCTGCTTTTTTCCGTTCTGTAATATCCTGGTAGGAAGTCACTGTAAAATTTGCGGTATGGAAGGATATTATCTCGAATGATACCAGTGCTGGAAAGGTTTCTCCATTCTTGCGGGTATATTCTATTTCGAGCATTTTCATGGCATCGGATTGCCTTAGTTTCAGAAGAAGTGCTTCTGTTTCCTCTACCGACAAGGCCCTTAGTTCCTCTACCGTACGGCTTTCCTGAAGGCTGTTGAGCACCAGTGCTATGAGTCGAGCATTTTCTTCGGGGGCAATCAGATTCAATTCTTCTGAACTGCTGCCTATTACTTCCTCTTTTGTATATCCAAACAATGAACAAAATGTGCTGTTGGCGAACCTTATCTTGTTGGTTTTAATATCGGACAAGGTCATGGCCACAGGATTATTGTCGAACGTTTTAATAAACCGTTCTTCGCTCGATTTCAATTCGTCTTCAAACTCCTTTTGCGCGGTAACATCTTGGGCGGTTCCTGCCATCCGTGCTGTATTGCCGTTGCTGTCAACAGTTACTTTGCCTGTAGAGCTTACCACGACCGAAGTGCCATCGGGGCGCAGCACCTTGTGGGTGAAACGAAAAGGCCGCTGGTCCTGAAATGCCTGTTGCACCACCCCATTTACAAATTCTGTGTCATCCGGATGAATGTATTTAAGGAAGTTTTCGTAGGTGGCTTCAAACTGCTGGGGTGTAAGCCCATATATTCGATAAAGTTCGTCCGACCATTCAATTCTGTTGGCCGCGACATCCCACTCCCAACTGCCAATATGGGCGAGCTGCTGTGCCTCTACAAGCTGGCTGGTTTGGTTTTGAAGCGCTTGTTCAATTTTCTTGCGGGCAGTAATGTCGCGTATAAACCCTATAAACACCGGGTCATTATCATTGAGTTTTGAGGCTGATATTCTTAACTCGATGGGAAATTCCGACTCATCTTTGCGAAGGGCATGTATTTCTATTGTGTTGTTTAACACTGGGCCGCCACCTGTTTTCAGGTAATGGCTCATGCCCTTAATGTGCCTCTCGCGGTAACGGTGTGGTATAATAGTATCGCTAAAGGCATTGCCCACGGCTTCATTCTTCTCCCAGCCAAAAATATTGATGGCCTCCTTATTCCAGTGTGTAATAATTCCGTGGTGGTCCATGGTTATCACTGCATCGGGGGCGGCATCAAAAATGTGCTGCATCCTGATCTCTCTTTCTTCAATAATAGTTTTCAGATAGTCGGATTTAACCAAATCACCAGATATCTTTAAATAAGCCGCCACCAGGATTATACTTGCCGCAAGGATTAATAATATAGTGAAGAGGGTACTGTTAGCTGCGCGTTTATTGAGTGTTGCAGTATGTCTCTCCAGTCCCTGGTCTTCCTGCCGCTGCATTTTACTTATCTCTTTGCGCACTTCATCCATCAATACTTTGCCTCCTAACGATCGTTGCGGTGTTATGCTGGTAGTGGCAGCATCCACGGCCATGTTTAGCATATAGTCCATTTTATTCCTTACAGCATGGCGCAGGGACACGATATTCCGTTGCTGGTCCGGATCTTCTTTGGTGAGTGAATCCACCTTGCGAAGGTGTATGGCAAGTTGCTCTGTGGCTGCCATTCGTTCCATGTAAAAGCTGCTGTCCTTTGAAAGCAGGTAACCGCGCAGGGCTGTTTCGGTAGATAACAATTGGGAGTAGGTGTTTTCCAGTTCCAGCTTTACAGTTTGGGAATGCTTAACTAGATTGGCCGCTTCGGCAATATTGTTATTAATGAAAAATGGCAGCGCTGAAACTACAATGAGAAAAACAATAGCGAAAAGAAAAACTAGTTTTACACGCCTGTGTTTTTTCCTTTCCATCTTTACTGAGTATTGGATTTTTCCAGATTCTTTTGTTAATCCACCGGTTGGCAGATGAGGCAAATTCAAAAATAATAAACCTCATCACGCACAGGAGGGACAAAGCGCAATGTTTATTTAAATGAAAGGCGTTAACAAATCAAGTTGCATAAACAGTGTCGGAAATGAAGATCACCACCCCTTCGTAGGTTGAAGGTTTACATTCAGAGTTGCAATGGGCCGGAACCCGATGAGCAGTTAAGCAAACTTACAAAAGAATTGTGCCCGTGGAATTTGCCGCCCTCCGTTCATCAAATCGGTTGACAATACCATTTGGAGCGCTTTCTTTAGCAAACCGAAAGAAGGGGGTTTACTGATAAACAAATTCGCACCCAGCGAATACGCTCTATCAATAATCTCCTTGCGATCCGATGTGGAAAAAACCACCACGGGGATCTCCTTCATCTTGTCCGATTGCCTTATTTCTTTCAGGCACTCGAATCCGTTTTTGCGAGGCATGTTAAGGTCAAGAAAGAGAGCGTAAGGTACCGGTGGCACTGTGCTATCAAGCACAGACATCAGTTCCACACCATCTTCTGTAATTATCAGTTTGGTCTGGCTGCTCACCTCGGTGAGAGCATCTTCGAAAAACATGCGGTCGTCAGCATCGTCTTCGGCAAGGTAGATTTTGTTGGCTAGAGTATGGTGAGAATTCATTGGGCAATGATAATGAGTGCTTCCCTTGATTTGGAAAGCGCGTGTTGCAAGCTTCACACTAATGGAAGGTATGGATGATTGATTTTCATCTCAGCAAAGACGGTTTAAATCTGCCGGTTTCTCTTGCGATAACCGATCCGCTGGTTTTACATTGCTTTTGTTGAAGCTGTAGCCAAAATAATCAATTGTTCCGTCAGCATTAAAATAAACCCTGTTGAATGCTTTTGTTGATTTCTCCCAAATAAGATTATTTGCTGCAATAAATTTCCAAAGTCCTACAATAATTTAGTGCACGCCTCTGCCATTGAACTTTGTTCCACATCAGTTTTAAATGCGGCTAATGGCATACGGACAATTCTTTAATACTTCATCTAAAGAGATAATCTGATTAGAACCTATAGGGCAAAAACAAAAATGATCATGAAACACGATAGCTATCGGAATGTAATTCCTTTCTAAAATGCTTTCGGATTCACTTTCATGGTGATATAATCGTTCTTCGGTTTGATGCCTCTTGCCGGAGAATGCTCTCTTCCATAAAAGATGATTTGGAGGTGAAGTTTGTTCCAAAGTTCACGGGGGAACAATCGTTTGGCATCGCGTTCGGTTTCAGTCACATTCTTTCCTGATGTGAGTTTCCACCGGGTCATCAGCCGATGTATATGCGTGTCCACCGGAAATGCAGGCACACCAAAAGCCTGCGCCATAACTACTGATGCCGTTTTGTGTCCCACACCCGGCAGTGCCTCCAGTTCATTAAAAGTATGCGGTACTGTCCCGTCATGTTTCTCTACCAGGATTTTAGACAAGCCTTGAATGTGCTTGCTTTTGGCGGGAGATAAACCACACGGCCTGATGATTTCCTCAATAGCATTCACCGAAAGTTGCATCATGTCCCGCGGATTGCTGGCAAGCCTGAAAAGATGAGGAGTGATTTTGTTCACGCGTTCATCAGTGCATTGTGCGGAAAGAACTACCGCAACTAATAGTGTGTAAGCATCTTCATGCCTGAGAGGAACAGAAGTGCGAGGATACAGTTTTTCAAGCTCATCAATAATGAATTGAACTTTCTCCTTCTTCTTCATATCACTTGAAGAAAGCAACTGTGGTTTTTTCTTCAGTCAGCACTTCGGTTTTTGACCATCCCGCTGCATGCAAATCCACAATGTTTTTCTGGCCATGATACTTGTTTACTAAAAGAGTATTGAAAACGGTGAGGACTTTGAAATCTACCACCGAATAAATTTCTGCATAGCACACCACCTGCTCGCCTTCAATTTCCTTCCCGATGAAATGGAGAAGCGTGGGGCGGTCGTCCAGCTCCACTTTGAAATTCGTGATGATGTATTCTTCAATCAATTGATTCGCGTTGGGCACCTCGCGTTCATCGCCCAGCCGCAATGGATTTTTTTCGGTGCCGCCCAATGCCATCTCGAAATCATCTGCAAAAACCTTGATTACAATCTCCAGGGATTGAGTGCGTATGTTGTGTTCAATCACTGTGTTACTCACATAGTATTTGTGAAGGGTGAAGGCTAAAAAGGGAAGTAAGAAGAGCAATGTCCAGCGCATGAAATCCAATATTTATTAGTTGGCAAGTTTAGGGCTGTTTTATTCAAGGCTATCGCATTAGGTATTTATGGGATTCATATCAGTGCGGAGTCAACAACATCGCCTGTGGTATCTGCGCATTAGCAGATGAAGGCTGTTCTAATGATTCAGAATGCAATCGCCTCGCTGTTTTACACGCATTCCAACCCCACTTCTACATTTGCCCACATGTCATTATCACTCAACGCAGGGCAGGTTGCCAAAGCAAAACAACTCATAAGCGAAGCGAAAAGCATCGTTATTACTACGCATAAATCACCGGATGGCGATGCAATAGGGAGCAGCCTTGCACTTTATCTTGTTTTGAAAAGCATGGGGAAAAAAACAACAGTGATTGTTCCCGATGACATACCAGAATACCTCCAGTGGATGAAGGGATGCGATGAAATTGTGGTGCACTTTCATCATAAGGAAAAGGCGGAAGCAATAGTCGCTGATGCCGACTTGATTTTTATGCTTGACCACAACCACCTGTCGCGCACCGGAGATATGGAGAACGGACTTCGCAATGCAAAAGCGGATTTTATTCTTGTTGATCATCACCAGCAACCCGAACAGTTTGCCAAAGTGATTTACAGCGACACTGCAAGTTGCAGCACCTGCGAAATGCTGTACAAGTTTATAGTGTGGCTTGGCGAGAAGGAAAGAATTGATCCCTACACGGGCGAATGTCTTTACTGCGGCATCATGACTGACAGCGGCTCATTTCGTTTTCCAGCAGTAACTGCTGAAACCCATTTGATAGCTGCGAATTTGATCGAAAGAGGAGTAGACCATGCACAGATTCATCGTGAAATTTTTGATACCAATCCGAAAGACCGTTTGAAACTGATGGGATATGCACTCAATGAAAAACTTGAAGTGATGGAGGATTGTGCCACCGCCATTATCTCACTTACACAGGATGAATTGAAACGCTTCAACTACAGGCCAGGCGATACGGAAGGATTGGCCAATCAGGCATTGTCGGTTAAGGGAATAAAGCTCGCTGCCTTTTTTCGGGAAGGAAACAACGAGATAAAAATTTCGTTCCGCTCGAAGTCATCGTTCGATGTGAACCAACTTGCACGAGAAGGTTGGAAAGGCGGTGGTCATGTAAATGCTGCAGGCGGAAGTTCAACGGACACTTTGGAAAACACACTCAACACTTTCCGACAGCAGGCGCGTTCACTCTCATCATCCATCATCAACTCATGAAGCATTTAATACTTTGCTGTGTCCTGGTTTTGGCAGGTTGCAATGGCTGCTCCGAGAAAAAGGATGTGCCCGGCCATTACACCGATGTGCAGGCCCACCTTATCGAAGCCAATAAGAAGAAGCACGCTGATGAAACATTGCGCATCAAAGAATTCATCACTGAAAATAAATGGCCGATGCAGGAGACCAGTTCAGGTTTGCATTATTGGATTTATGAAGATGGTGGAGGAGAACAAGCCACACTTGGCAAACGTGCTTCACTCAAATACGTGATCACTCTTTTTGATGGAACCGAATGTTATCGTGCTGATGAAAACAATCCCGGAACGTTTGTTATAGGGCAGGACAATGTTGAAACAGGCTTGCATGAAATGGTGCAACTGATGCGTGTAGGTGATAAAGCGAAAGTGATCCTTCCATCACATCTTGCATTCGGCCTCACGGGCGACTCCGCAAAAATTCCTCGTGACGCATCTCTTGTTTACGACATCCAACTTCTTGCACTGAACTGATATGAAACCGTGGAAGAAAATTACGTTCGGTGCTATTGCGCTTTTTATTTGTGTGTTTGCTGTTTACTTTTTCTGGCCGGAGAAATATCCGGGTTATAGCAAAATCAATCAAGGGCTTTGGAAGAAACTGCATTCGTTTGGTGAGAACACTGCAACAATCAGGCATTCAGATATTCTGGAAATTGAACATTTGACTTTGACGGAAGCCGGAGATACAATTGCTTTTGGCGAAAAGTTAGTTCGTGTGGAAAAGGTTCTTCTTCCTTGTGATGAAAACACCAACGACCCATGTTCATTTTACAATGACTTTATGTCGCTTCACGAAAGCGACAGTGTTTCATATTGGCTAGAAGTAAGTTCGAATTATTTCCCTCTGTTCAACAACCTGTTCAATCTTGATTCTCTGCAAAATGTTTACATGCAAGTGAATGTACTTATAACTGGAACGTATTCGCAGGACGAATATCTCGACCATCTGATTGAGCAGTGTCAATCAGGAAGAATGGATGAAGTTGAAGCCATTTCGAAATCTACTTTGGCAACAAACAATCAGCAAGGCTTGTTTGAACAATATGGTAAAGTGCTTTTGAATCGTATGCTCACCACACCAGGTGATTCCGTAGAAGTTGGTGACAATATCTTCATCACATACACCACCCATTTATTGAACGGCACTCAAGTGGATTCTACTACCGAAATGCAATTCGAATTTGGCAAACCCGGTCAGCTTGTAGGCGGTCTTCAATTCGGACTCACCAAGATGTGTGAAGGCCAACGTGCACGAATCTACATGCCATCGAGTCTTGCTTTTGGCGAACAAGGCTCCAGCACCGGCATCATCCCTCCGCGCACACCCGTCTATTTTGATGTTCACGTAGTAGATGTGAAAAGGACAGAATAAAATATCCTGACCAGCGAACTGTTTCTCCTGATATTCGTATCACGAAGCCGTTTTCAATCCCCCCTTTTGATTAAGCAGTTTCTTATAGTTGTTCTAATTGTTCTTGTTTCAGGACTTGAAGCACAAGACAATCTTGGTATTGCGGGCAGCACCCATGCACCGGCAAACACTGTTCTCATCAACCCATCCTCCATTTGCGATTCGAGGGCATTCATTGATTTCAACCTGATAGGGCTTGCGGCCTTTGCACGAAACAATTTCGCTTACCTGCCCGGAAATAAATTTTCACTTTCCGCTCTTTCAGAAATTGGAGAACCCTTGTACGCGAGGCAAAATGCTCCATACAATGCTTATGCTGATGCAATGGTGCACGGCCCTTCCATCACCTTCAACTGGAGACAACATGCTTTTGGGATCTACACAGGACTTAGGGCTGTTGCCGATGTGCGCGGCATTCCACTTAGCCTCGGTTACTACATCACGGAAAGTTTCCAGTACCGCGAGCAAATGGGAATCAATCACACCGTGCGTGATATGCGAGCCAATGGTTTGGGCTGGTTTGAGTTTGGCGGAACGTATTCCACCATCATAAACCGCAAACCTGATATGCTCACTATGGGCGGAATTACAATCAAAAGATTGATGGGAATTGCGGGTGTAGGACTGCGGCTGGATGAATGGAATTACACCGTGCTTGATTCATCCAACATGGAGACATATATTTTTCGCGGTGAGTATGGATTCAATGAACCGGCATGGAAGAGTGGTAGAGGTTTTGGTTTGGACCTTGGCGTCACATTCAAGAAGACCAACAGGAATGTGAGTGAATACACCCCGCATTCTCCATGTACGGATGGTAGTTACAAATACCGCCTTGGATTTTCATTGATTGATATTGGTTCGATTAAATACAAGGGGCCCTTTTTCAGAAATGTGTTTGATGAAACCGAACAAAGCGAATGGGAAAATTACCAGGGCGTTGCTGCCGATGAAGTGGCTGACCTCGACACCATCTTCAACAACAATTTTCATCTTGTGGAAACAAACAGTAAGGAAGATGTTTTCCGGATGAAACTCCCCACGGGTTTCAGTGCGCAATTGGATTACAGTTTGCCTTACAATTTTTATGTGTATGGCACCATCATGATTGGCTTGCCTCGAAGAGCAAGCCTGGGAGTGCAACGCGCATCCTCCATCGGGGTGGCACCGCGTTATGAAATAAGACGTTTCGAAATCTCACTCCCACTGTCCCTTTACGAATTCCAGAAACCGCAAATGGGTTTGATGTTGCGGTTGAACAGCATCATCATTGGTTCCGACAATCTTGGTTGGATGCTGAATCAAAATATATACGGGGCCGACATTTATTTCAACATCAAATACACCATGTTCCGCCATTGGAAATGCAAGGAGAAAAAAGTAAAGAAGCCAATGTTCCAGAAGAAAGGCGGGAAAACAATTCCCTGTGCGAGTTGGTAGCTGCTTCTGGTTCCGAGTTTCGGGTTCAGGGCACTCGGAACACGAAACCAATAATTATTTTCCCAATACAAAAATGCACGGCTTCTTTTCCAGCGCAGGCAATTGTTCTTTCCAGTCACCAATTGTTTTGGTTCTGATAAATTCATTTGGGCAATTGATGTTGCTGGCGATGCAAAGCGAAGTGGTGGGGCGCATGTTCGCCAAAATGTCTTCCAGCACATTCATATTGCGATAAGGAGTGTCCATGAAAAGTTGCGATTGGCCTGAAGTTATTGCATAGTTTTCCAGGTGCTTAAGTTTTTTTATTCGATCGCTTCTGTCCTTGGGCAAATAACCGGTGAATGCAAATGACTGCCCGTTGAGGCCGCTGGCCATCAATGAAAGCAAAATGGATGAAGGACCAGGTAGCGGAATCACTCGCACCTTGTTTTCGTGTGCAAACTTTACAAGCTCACTTCCCGGATCCGCCACTGCCGGACAACCGGCATCGCTCATCAGAGCAATGTCTTCGCCTTTGAGTGCGGGTTGAAGAAGTGATAATAAATTTTCCAGCGAAGTGTGTTCGTTGAGTGCGTTCATGGAAAGTTCTTCAAAAGGTCTTTTCATGCCGATGCTCCGCAAAAATCTTCGTGCAGTTTTTTCATCTTCCACCACAAAATGATTTACACGGTTCACGACTTCATGCACAGCGGGCGGAACAAAATCTGTGGGGTGTTCACTTCCCAACGATGAGGGCACGAGGTAGAGGTTTCCTTTTTTCATAGTTCGTTTTGTTTTAGTTTTTCAATCAGCGCATCACAAGCATCATTGAGCAAATGGTACACTGCATGAAATCCATCCATCTCACCAAACCACGGATCGGGTACTTCCATATTCTTGTCTGCATAATATTCGTTCAACAGCATTTTCACTTTTGCGCGGTCTGTTTCTGCTGATGAAAGTTTCAACACATTTTCATGGTTCGATTTATCCATGGTGAATAGGATATCGAACGCTTCAAAATCTTTTTTGTTAAACTGTCTTGCGCGAAGTTTTGAAATATCAATACCATAAATGTTTAGGCACTTCACCGCCCTCCAGTCCGGATGCTGGTTCCGGTGTTGGTTGCTTGTTCCGGCTGAATCAATTTCAATGTCCAATCCGGCTTCATGAACTTTATGCCTGAGTATTCCCTCAGCCATGGGAGAGCGACAGATGTTGCCGAGGCAGACCATTAGGATTTTTTTCTTCTCTTTCATTCCGATTCAAAGAAAAAACCCCCGCGACTTTATCACAGGGGTTCTTTCGGTTTTGGTTAATCAGCATTAAGCAATGCTGAGTTTCTTTTCAAGATCATCGAGGTATTTCCTGAAATGTTTATCAGTTTCCTGGAGGTTGTTTACCGTGCGGCATGCATGGAGAACTGTCGCGTGGTCTTTTCCTCCGCAGTGTGCACCAATGCTGGCAAGGCTGCTCTTTGTCATTCGCTTTGCAAAGAACATTGCAATTTGTCTGGCCTGAACAATTTCGCGCTTGCGTGTTTTGCTCTTAAGCAATTCAATCGGCAGATCGAAATAATCGCATACCACTTTTTGTATGTAGTCAATGGAAACTTCGCGGGCTGTGTTCTTCACAAACTTGTCAATCATCTGCTTGGCAAGTTCCAGGTTCACTGCTTTTTTGTTGAGCGATGATTGAGCAATGAGTGAAATGAATGCGCCTTCCAGTTCGCGCACATTGGTGGTGATGCTGTACGCAAGGTATTCGATCACATCATGCGGCATTTCAATTCCATCAGCATACATTTTCTTCTGCAGTATGGCCATGCGTGTTTCGAGGTTCGGTATCTGGAGGTCGGCACTCAATCCCCATTTGAAACGTGACAACAGACGTTGCTCTACTCCCTGCATCTCCACAGGTGGCTTGTCGCTGGTGAGCACAATCTGCCGGTTGGTTTGGTGCAGGCTGTTGAAGATGTGGAAAAAAATATCCTGCGTTTTTTCTTTACCGCTAAAGAACTGGACATCATCAATAATGAGTACATCCATCAATTGATAGAAGTGCGAGAAGTCGTTCACTGAATTGTTTTTCACTGCATCAATAAACTGGTGCGTAAATTTTTCGCTACTGACATAAAGAACCGTTTTATCGGGAAACTTGTTCTTGATGTCAATGCCTATGGCATGCGCGAGATGTGTTTTTCCTAAGCCCACGCCACCATAAATAAGTAGTGGGTTGAAAGCAGTGCCTCCTGGTTTGTTCGCCACTGCATAGCCTGCACTGCGGGCCAGCCGGTTGCAGTCGCCTTCAATAAAATTCTCGAACGAATAGTTGGGATTCAGGTTAGAGTCCACGTTTATTTTTCTCAATCCGGGAATGATGAATGGATTCCTGATGGGTGTTTCGCCAAGGTCCAGCGGCATGTTCACAGGCGCGTTCTTCACTGTCTTGCGGTTGCTGGTTGGAACTTTTACTGTGTAAGGACTGCCGTTACTCACGCTGTTCTCCATTATAATGGAATACTCCAGCCGGCCATCGCTGCCCAGTTCTTTGCGGATTATTTTTTTGAGAAGTGATACGTAGTGTTCTTCCAGCCACTCATAAAAGAACTGAGAAGGCACCTGGATAGTCAACACATCCTGCTCGAGCTTTACCGGTTTGATGGGTTCGAACCAGGTTTTGTGCGCTTGTGTGCTTACATTGTCTTTGATGACTTGAAGGCACTGTTGCCAAACCTGGTTGTGATCTTTGATCATTTGTTAAGTCAGAATTTTGCTAGGGTTAATAACGGGTGTAATTTCTTTCGGTGTTGATGACTGATGTAGTCAAGGTTCAAACAAGGCAGCAAATGAATGGGACATCAAGCGAAAAAAAAAGTTTTCAGCGCTTGACTTTGAAAAATTTTTGACATGTCTGTTCATGAAAAAATTTTCATGCGAACTTGCGGAGTTTGGCATCGATGCGTGAATGATGGATTGCAGCATACCTAAAAAGATGATGTTCAAAATTTTAGTTCTCACTCAGTGGAAATTTCGTTCAAGTGAACTTCGCGTTGCGTAACTAAGCGAAAATTTGGAACCTCCCGCAAGAAAAAAAAAATATTTTCATTTGTGTAAATCCTTTTCATTTGTTTCTGTCAACTTAAGAAAAAACACTATGCTCATTCACGAAACTACCCTGCGCGTGCGCTATGCTGAAACCGATCGAATGGGCTACAGCTATTATGGCAACTACGCCATCTACTTCGAAGTGGCCCGCGTGGAAGCCCTGCGCAGCGCAGGAATCACGTATCGCATACTGGAAGATGAGGGAATACTTCTGCCGGTTGTGGAATACAACATTCGTTTCATCAAGCCTGCTTATTACGATGATGAGTTGCGCATAAGGACAATAATTGCAACAATGCCTTCGGCAAAAATCCATTTCGACTACGAAACTTTTCGCGGGGATGAATTGTTAAATCGCGCATGGACCGATTTGGTTTTTGTGGAGAAAATTTCAGGAAAACCACTGCGCTGTCCAGCTGATGTGGTTAGCGCACTGCAATCTTTTTTTTGATACAAAATTTATTGAACATCCTAAACGCATTTTCTTTCTTTTGCGAAAAACAACTTCTGAAAAATTTGGACGATGATGAAAACTTTCAAAACGGTCGCCAACAATCCGCGACAATTATTTCGCGAATTGATTCTTTTGGTTATCAAATGGATAAGATTCATGAGCGTAATTTTTATCCCATTTTGTTTCCTTGTGCTGGGAGCTTTTGTTTTTTGGTCAGTTTCACAAGGGAAGGATCTTATCCAAATTGTGATTGACAGCGAGCGGCAATCGTTCACCGTTTATGTTTCTCTTATGCTTTGGACCATGGTGACATGGTATTCCACCCGTATCATCTTTTCCAGAAATAAATTTATAAGGGAAGAAATACCTCATGAGGCAGAGCGCATTACACCCAGGCTGATGGGCTACTTGTGTATCACCGTTATTGAGGTAGCACTGCTTCGAATACGGTACCCGGAAATTTTTACGGAAGGTGTTGTGTTGTTGAGCGTGGTCATCAGCATCCTCCTTTTTAATGTGCAGGGCAGGCTGGGGCGGAGAATTTTTTTCATGAAACGTGAAGATTACCGAATGGTGACTTCCGCAGATAACAACATGGATGCGGATAGCCAGATCGAAGCAATGAAACCTACTCAACGGGCACATAAATTTCTAAAAAGTGGAAGGTATGTTCTGTTGTTTATGTTTTTTGGTTTGCTCATGATTCCACAAATTGTGTGGCTAAAAGTTTTTGCGTTAATGCTTACCCAAGCCGTTCTGCAATTCATGTTCATTGCCAAACGCTCAGTTTTGTTTTGGTCAGATGAAACTATTACTCCACACAATGGATCTGGTGCGGTCTCCTGGTTCAAAAAAAATAATAGGTTGTGGATGAAATTTTTTAGTTTGCCTTTGTTCACCTCTGAAGAGAAAGACAAATTGCGGCAAATGCCCGATGATCAGCGAATGCATGAATTGATCAAGTACGAATCCACATCAAGTTTTATGTTATTCTCTTTTTTTTCTGCAATTTCCTTTTTGGGTTTTGTTGTAGCTTCATTTTGGATGGAAGTAACAGTGTGTCTTGGAAGTGTTGCCGTAGTATTGGTTTCTTTCTCGGTGCTGCTTGGTATTTTTAATATCCTGCTGTGTCTGGGTTCTAAGATGGGCATCAATATTTTCGTGGTGACCCTCATTATTTCTTATATCCTCGGCTTTTTTTCTGATGGTCCGCATGAGTTGCGCATCTGTAAAAAATCCGATATCCAAAATGCCTATTACAAGAGGCAAGGGCTTCCCGAATACTTCACTCGCTGGATAGAAAAGCGTAACCTGATGGCAGACACGGTGGCTGATTCATCCCTTTACCCAGTGTACATTGTGTTGTCCGATGGAGGTGCCTCCCGTTCGGGATATTGGGTGGCCAGTGTATTGGGAAAAATGCATGATGAGACAGATGGCGCTTTTTCCGATCATCTACTTTGTTTATCCGGTGCATCAGGTGGAAGTGTAGGTAATGCCACTTACTTTTCGTTATTGGCAAAAAAATCCGAATCTTCATTTCTCGATGCTTCAAAGCAATTTCTGGCTTCTGATTTTTTAAGCCATACCATTTCCAACATGCTGAGCACCGATATTCTCACCACAGCACTGCCTATCATTTCAATTGATGATCGGTCAGTTGCATTGGAGACTAGCTTGGAGCATCCCTCATCAGGCGGTGAACTTGACGGATACTTCTCAACTCCCTTCAGCTGGTTTCTAACCCAGGAAAAGAACGACTATGATCTGCCTATCCTGTTCCTAAATACCACGCGTGTGCAGGATGCAAGGCCCTCAATTGTTTCCAACGTATTGATAGATGAAACTACCTTTAGCGGGAGGTTGGATGTATTAGGACTACTACATGAGGATGAAGATATAAATCTAAGCACGGCTGTGATCTTGGGTGCGCGCTTTCCTTATGTATCTCCCGCAGGTGGCATTCGCAATGATTACTTTGTTGATGGAGGATACTTTGACAATTCCGGTGCAGGTGTAGTTACAGAGTTGCTGCTGAAGTTTGAAAAACTTTCGAAAGACACCTCCATGCAACAAAAAGAAATTGCCGATGCGTGGTCTAGGCTTCGATTCAGGGTAATCCATATTTCTAATTCAAAACCATCACCGGAAACAGAAGCACTTCATCCGCTGGTAAATGAACTTTTTGCACCAATACAAACCCTTGCCGGATCGTATGGAATGCAAACTACTGTCAATGATGAGCGTTTGAAGAGATACCTGAATAGGTTGAATAATGATCAGGGGTTTGATTCAGTTTCAGGCCATCGGTATATGGAAGTAAACCTTTACCCAGACGATGTGATAAACACTGATTTCGCCATGAACTGGGTGCTTTCCGACACTACACTGGCACGCATGGATAGCAGGCTGAAACATTCGCACCAACTCGACTCGCTCATCTCTTTACTTCAATCGGAGTTGAAATGACGGAGCACCATCCTCCAGGTAGAAGTCACAAGAATCACCGGGCATGCCATTGATATAGATAATGAGTTGGTGAATTCCCTTATAATGTTTTCGGGTAGTAAGCTCTTTGAACGATTGCTTTTTTGTGTAGTGATGTTCACCTGGTTCAACTTCCTTTTCACCGATAAAAAACATTTTCGTTGAAGTCCTTCCATTTTCTTTCACATAAGTAATCCCGTATTCGATCCTTGTTTTTTCAGGCTTTGCTGAAGTGTTAGTGATTTGAAAAGAAAACTTCAAATCATCACCGACATAAATGTTTTTTGCCGACAACTGCACGGGGGTCATCACACAGTTTGATTGTGGCTTCATCCCAAACATTGCGAGCGCCTCTGTACTTCCTTTTTTAAGGAGTGTTCGCAAGGCATGCCGCACAATCCAATCCGTTCTTTCATTTTTACCCATCCACTTCTGCGCAATTTTCAAGGCAAGTTGAGGGTGATCCTTCGAAATGTCGTTCAGGTTGTTGGCAACACTTTTCCGAACGTACAATTCTTCGTCTGCCTTCAGGTTTTCTAAAATTGGAAGTATGGGCGATGGGTCCTTTACCATTTGGTTCAACCGGATTCCCCAGGGCAATCGCGAACGGCAACCTTCGCTACTCAGCCTGCGCACATGATGGTTTTGGTTCTTGCTCCATTCGAGCATTTGCTGCATTGAGAGATTCGGGTCTTTCAAAATAAAATGGCGAATGGCAAACTCGGCAGTGCTTGTTTTTGTAAACCACTCCAGCGCGTACATAGATGTGTCTCAATCCTCCAAACCGAATTGCTCTGCAAAGTCAGGAAAGAAAACTCCGAAGTATCCGCTTTTTATTTTTTGACTCGCGGGAACAAGGATGTCAATCGCTTTTTATATTCCTGGGGAAGGCAGGCATGAAGTGCTGTTGAAATGATTCGCACACGCGCTTTCAACTCAGCATCATTCCATGGTTTACCTGAAAAGTGTGCAAGGAATTTATCGACAGGAAATGATTGCCACTCACCGGCAATAAGACCTGAAACTTGAGTTAGAAATATTGAGGTGTAAAAATTTTTGAGTGGCTCAGCTATCAAGAAGACTACTTAATAAAATCTTCATCAATCAACAGTCTTCTCAATTTTTCGCTGGTAGCCTGTGATACCGGCACAAGCGGAAGCCGCAAATAGTTATCGCACAAATCGAGGTGCGCCATCACTTCTTTGATGCCCGCAGGATTTCCTTCCACAAAAAGATTTTGTGTTATGGAAAGCAACCGGTAATGAATTTGCCGAGCTTCGTTGAAATCATTCTTCAACGCATGCCACACCATGTTTCCAAAATCTTTTGGGAAGGCATTGCCTACCACGCTTATCACACCATCAGCTCCTGCTGCAATCAGCGGCAACGTAATCGCATCGTCACCGGAAATCACCATGAAATCTTTTGGTTTCTCTTTTATGATGGTCATGATTTGCTCCATGTTTCCGCTTGCTTCTTTTATGCCGATGACGTTGCGGCAATCGAATGCAATACGCAAAACAGTATCGGGCAACATGTTGCTGGATGTTCTGCCGGGAACATTGTAAAGCACAATGGGGAGCTTGGAGTGTTCGCTCAGTGCCTTATAGTGCTCGAACAATCCGTTTTGTGTTGGTTTGTTGTAGTAAGGAGAAACGGAAAGCACAGCAGTCAATCCGGAAGTGTCGAGCCGATCCAGTTGAAGTGTGAGTTCATACGTGTTGTTTCCACCCACTCCAAGCACCACAGGTTTTCTTCCTGCATTGGTGGCAAGAACAGTTTCCAGAACAAGTTTTTTGTCTTCCTTGTCAAGTGTTACCGACTCGCCTGTGGTGCCCAAAACAACAAGATAGTCAGCACCGTTTTCAACCAGGTGATCAGTTATTCTTTTTAGAGCATTAACATCAATGGTAAGGTCTTTTCGCAGCGGTGTAATCATGGCCACACCAAGGCCTTTGAGCTGGTTCATTGGAGGTTCGGGTTGGAGAGGTATCGGTTAATCTGGTCTATGAATTTGTCGAGTCCGGTTTGTGCGCCCATGTCAATGGTGAGGTCGCAAAATTTTTCACTTCGGCTGTGTTTCAAACCCACTTTCATTCCAGCTTTGCTTTCTTTCAAAACAAAATTTAAAGGCACGATGTCACCACCACTTAGGTCCAGAAGGATGTCAAATTCCTGGTCAAGAAAATTTTTCACATTGTGAATGGGGCGCATCTGCCAGTTCAAGTCTTCCCGACTGAAAAAATCGAATTCCAGTTTGCGGCTTTGGTACACGGGCAGCTTTTTTATGGTTTGGTCCACAAAAGCGAGAGCATGAACACTCTTGATTCCGAATTGTTCTTTCAGGTACTTGGCATAAGCCTTTACTTTCTTAAAAAACGATTCATCCTGATCGCGATAAAGAATAGCAACGCGGTCGGCTGAGTTGAAATTACAGCCTTTGCGGTTTCGCACCGGTTCTCTTTCCTTCTTCAAGGCGCGTTTTCCAGACAGGTATTTTATCGTGTTGATGAGCTTCATAACAATGAGGGCGGCTAAAATAATAGCTTCCCAAATGGTGTCGGTAATCGCGCTTCATAACACATAAGGCAGTGATGGAGTAAGGAAAGTGAGAGCAAGGTTCCTTCACGCTTCTTAACACTTAAGGCACAAAGGCGGTAGGGACACTAAGCGCAATCCATTCATACTGTGCTTACTTCCTTCGTGTCTTATGTGTAAAAAATATGGAGGCTGATTTGTTGAAAGCAAGTTGTTAAAAGTGCTAAGGGTTGCGCTTGTTTACGTCATACAATAGTTTTATGTTCGCCATGAATCAACTTTGGCATTTCGTTCGTTAAAGGACAATAAAATTCAAACTATGAAAACACTGGGTTCAAACTGGATTACTGAAGGTCTTCTTGATTTCGAATACAAGAAGTACATCTTGCTCGCCTACCTCAAACATTGCAATGAAAGTTTTGTTGAAGCGAAACTCTATCCGCCTATGGCTGAATTGGCGGAGCATTATGCAAGTCTTCTTTCGCTTAAAAGAAATGTGGAAGAAATAAAAGGGCAGTTTCCCAAGGAACTTGAAGCAATTGATCTTCAACAGGCGCAACTCCACTGGCAGCGCAACCTGCCCCATGATGCATCTATGAGTACAGTGACCGAAATACTTGAATTTGCCATTCCGGGAATGAAACAAACTCTTGATGAAGGAAAACTGATTTATGAATTCGTGGAGAAAAACATTGAACTATGTCCTGTTGGCTTAATGCCGGTGAACAACAGCGAGGGCTTCCTTTTACTGCACGAAGAACCGCAGCCTGATGTATTCATTTATCAGTATAAGATGTCCATGATAAGTGTCACCAGCGAAACGTACCGCAGTCTTGCAGTGGAGTATGTATCCAGCGAAAAAAAATCCATTGCCAATTCGTTTGAACAGATAAAACTCAATCTGCTAAAAAAATTTCGCAGTTGGCCCAATCCAGCCACATTCCTTTGTTTAAGCCGCTTCCAATTCCCACTCACTGAAACATTTCTGCCGGTGAGCAAAAGAGTGCTGCTTAAGAATATCGCGGCATCCACGCTCTAATTTTATGAGCGAGCCTCGAAACCAGCTCAGGAAAAGCTTCACCCTTTTCGGGCTGACAATGATTGCGGTGAGCGCAAGTTTCGGTTCAGGCATTTTTTTCTCAGTATCGCAAACTGCACAGCAAGTTCCTGTTGCATCCTGGATTATTGCGGTGTGGATTGCAGGAGGCATTATCACACTGACGGGTGCACTTTCGTTTGCCGAGTTGGGCGCCATGTTTCCGGGAACTGGTGGAGTTTATATCTACCTCAGGAAAGCGTATGGCGACCTGATTGCATTTCTTTATGGATGGGCTTCGCTCACCATAATAACCAGTGGTGCCATTGCAGGGCTAGCGATTGCGTTCGTCAATAACATTGATTTCTTTTTCGGATTTTCTGACACCGACAAATTGTTGTTGGGTGTTGCTACGATAATCATTCTTACAGCTATCAACATTTTCAATTCGAAAGTTTCAGAAGCAGTTGCCGGTGGAGGAACGCTACTTAAAATTGTGGGCGTTCTGATCATCATCATTATTGGGTTGTTCTTTTCAGAGCAATCGGAAGCCTTAGTTCAATACAGTTTTGAATCATCAGTTGGCTGGGAAGATTTCGGAATGGCGATGGTGGGTGCGATGTGGGCCTATGGTGGCTGGCATTACACGGCAACACTGGCGGGTGAAACTGAAAATCCCGCGCAGAAAATTCCAAGAGCAATGCTCATTGGGAGCGTCATTATCACTCTTATTTATGTTGCAGTGAACTGGAGCTATCTGCAAGTACTGTCTCCAAATGAACTGGCGATGAGTGAAAGTCCGGCAACCGAAATAGTGAGCAGGGTGATTCCAAACGGCAGCGCTTTGATGGCTGGACTAATTGCACTTTCCGTTTTTGTAACGGCAAGTATTTACACCGCCACGGCACCGCGCATTTATTTCAGGATGGCTGAGGACGGTTTGTTTTTTCCATGGCTTGCCAAAGTTCATCCGCAATTCCGTGTTCCGCTACGTGCCATTGTGATACAGGGAGCGTGGGCCATTGTCTTGCTGGTGGGCTGGAGAGAATTCGCTGATGTAATCACTTATGTAACTGTGGCCGATTGGGTCTTCCTTCTCTTGGCTGGCATTGCAGTTTTTATTTTCCGGGTTAGAAAGCAAACAACAGAACTGGAAGCGCTGGATTCCCCTCTAAAAGATGAACGCCCACATGCCGGATTCAAAATCCCACTTTATCCGGTTACACCTATTATATATGTGCTGATGGTTTTGTTTTTCATTGCTGCGGTGATGATAGCAGAACCAAAAAATGCAATGGCCTTTGCTGCGGTGATTGCTTCCGGTTTGCTGGCCAATGTCCTTTTCAGGAAGTGGCGCATGAGGCAAGACTAGCTTCTTCATCGAGCATTCTCTGGAAAGTGCTTTCTCTACTTTTAGCGCCCATCAACAAAATATAGATGACACAAAAAGCAAAAGGCCTTTCGTTGTTCGCACTCACCATGGTAGCTATTGGCAGCACAATTGGTTCAGGAATTTTTGAAACACCATCGAGCATTGCAGCCAAAGTTCCAGATTCAACCCAGATGATTTTGCTATGGGTGACAGGCGGAGTGGTCTCCCTCATCGGTGCATTGGTGTTTGCTGAAATGGGTTCGCGTTTCCCCAAAGCAGGTGGCGTTTATTCCTACCTCAATGCTGCTTATGGCCCCATGCCTGCTTTTCTTTATGGATGGGTGTTGCTCACCGTTGTGTCTTCAGGAACCATAGCATCGCTTTGTGTGCTCTTTGCAAAATACACTTACGTTTTTTTTGGAGTAGCTCCCGAAAATCAACACTGGCTGGCAATTGCCACCATAGTTGTTCTCACCTTGTTCAACACTTTTTCCCTGCGCAGCAGCGAGTGGTTTGCCAATGTGGGAACGGTGTTGAAGATGCTCGGCATTTTCGGATTGCTTCTGCTGGCGTTGTTCCTCGGTGAACAAACTATTTTCAGCAGCGGCTCGGCTCAAGCACTTATACCAACAAAGGAGGGTGGGCTTGCCGGAGCATTTGTGGGCGTGTTGTGGTCCTACACCGGCTGGCATAATGCAAGTTTTTTAAGCGGTGATGCCATTAACCCGAAAAGAAATGTCCCCATTGCCATGCTCGTGGGTTCATCGGCAGTCGCACTTATTTACGTGCTTACAAACCTTGGCTACATGAAGGTGCTCGACATTCCAGCCATACAACAAAGTGATGCGCTTGCTATCCAGGCCATGGATACTATACTCCCAGGCTGGGGTCCCTGGGTGGGTCTGCTCATTGCAGTTTCAGTTTTTGCCTGTGCTGGTTTGTATGTGTTATCCACACCGCGCGTCATTAATCAAATGGCTTCGGAAGGTTTGTTCTTTAAAATTTTCGAAAAGAAACATCCCACTTTTGGAGTGCCTGTAAATGCCATTGTCCTGCAATCGGTTTGGGCCATACTGCTAGTGTTTGTTTGGGGGAAATTCGAAAGCCTCTACACCTATGTAACCATCACCGAGTGGTTTTTTCTCTTACTTACATGTATAGGAATTTTCATGATACGGAGAAAATTCAAAAATCAGGAATCGGGCTTCAGAACTCCATTCTATCCAGTGCTACCCATAATTTTTATTGTAGTAGTGGGATGGTTCATTTCGCAGAACGTTCTTTCAGATAATGCCAGTGCCTACTCCGGCTTGCTGGTTATTCCCGTGGGAATTTTGTTTTACTATTTGTTCAAATCGAAAACTGTGCGATAACAGATTGCACTCTATTTTCCCATGAACGAAAAAGAAATATCTACCATCCTGTTTCAATTGGGCGAAGAAGAAAAACCTTATGGCGCAATTGCGCCTCCTATTGTCCGCACCAGCAATTTTTCTTTTCACACCATTGCCGAGTACAAGGCCGCAATACAAAATGAAAAGGACATGTCCATCTATTCGCGCGGGAACAATCCTACCGTGCGATTGCTGGAGAAGAAAGTAGCGGCACTCCAGGGAACCGAAGACGCACTTTTTTTCGGGAGTGGTGCTGCAGCTATTTCTGCTGCCATCACATCTCAGTTATCATCGGGTGATCATGTTATTTGTGTTGAGCATTGTTATTCCTGGACACAAAAACTTCTTACACAAACGCTCAATCGTTTTGGAGTGAAAACCACTTTTGTGGATGGTAGGGAATTGAAAAATTTCACCAACGCCTTTCGCTCGAATACTTCACTCATCATTCTTGAAAGTCCAACGAGTTTCAGTTTTCATCTCCAACCGTTGAGCGAAGTCGTGGCCTGGGCAAAGAAAAAAAATATCATAACACTTATTGATTACAGTTATGGCTCCCCGCTAAGCCGGAAACCTGTGGAGCTAGGCATTGATCTTATTTGCCACACGGCCACAAAATTTATTGGAGGTCACAGCGACACACTTGGTGGAGTGATTTGCGCAAAGGCAGATGTGGTAAGGAAAATTTTCAATGATGAGTACATGACCTTCGGGGCGGTTCTGAGTCCTGACAGCGCGGCTCTGTTCCTAAGAAGTTTGCGCACCATCCAAATGCGTATTGCACATTCGGCAAACACTGCACGCGTTGTTTTTGAATTCCTGAATTCACATGTAGCAATTGAAAAAGTGGTCTGGCCATTTGATGAAGGGCATCCTCAATATCATTTAGTAAAAGAACAATTTGATTCTGAAATTCCTTTGTTCAGCATTCAACTGAAAACGTTGGATGATAAAAAAATCATTCGTTTCTGTGAAAGTCTTAGTGTGTTCCAGCTAGCCGTGAGTTGGGGCGGTTACGAAAGCCTCATCATACCGGCCATTGCTTTTGATAGCGGTCCACATCAGAAAAATCTTGTGCGCTTGTACATTGGTTTTGAAAGCGCGGATTTGCTGATTGAGGATCTGGCACAAGCACTCGAAAAAATTTCTTCATGAAACGGCTTTTGTTGGTTTGCCTTTTCTGCCCGGGATTAATGTGCTGCATGGCACAATCAACCGGGAAGGATTCATTGGATGTTTCACTCAACAATGTTTTTGAAGTCGAATTGAACTTGCATGTTGGCAAACTCATAAAGATTCATGGCGAGTATCCTTCCAACAAAACTTCATCCGTTACTGAATTGGCTTTCTCTTTCAAGACACGAGGAAAAAAAAGGTGGCATGTGCACAATCATTTTCCATCCGTTGGTTTTTCGCTGGTGCATGTCCAGTTCGGAAACCGCGATGTGCTTGGTGATGCCTTTGGGGTATTTCCCCATGCCAGATTTCAACTAAAGAAAGGAAGAGTGCCGTTATTCATTCGTGGCGGCCTGGGCGCAGCGGCTTTTACAAAACCATATAACGCATTGCACAACCCGGAGAATCTTGTTTTAGGTTCCAGGATTGCAAACATCTCACAAATAGGTTTGGCAACATTGATTCCGGTAGGAGAAAAATTTCGACTCACTGCTGGACTCTCCGGTACACACTCCAGCGATTTTCATTTACGTGTGCCCAACATCGGGGCGAACATTGTGGCGTTGTCGGTTGGAATTTCCTATTGCAACAAAAGGAAATGGTTGGACCAGATAGTTGAACCAAAAGAAATTGTGGCTCCAACCATCTCAAAATGGAAATGCGGTTTCCACGGCATTCTTGGCTTTCATGAATTTCAGGGAACCATAGAACCAAAAGGTGGACCGGTTTATCCTGTTTACGGTGTATCGTTGTTCGCTTCGAAGTCATCAGGACTTCGCGACAGAATAGGAGTGGGAATCAACGCGCAGTATTACACTGCATTTCATGATTACATCATAGGCCAGGAACTTTTTTCTGATGACGCAGATGAGAGATGGAACGCATCTAACCTGGTTCTCTTCGTTCAATATGAATGGATGTTGGGGCACTTCGCCATGCAGTTTCAATTGGGAGTAAATCTTCATGCACCGTTCTACCACGCACTCAACCAGGTGTGGGATTTGCCCAAAAATGGATTCATAAATGAGTGGACAGCCAGCAAACTGGGTTATCGCTATTACCTGTTAAACCCTTTGGCCGCGCGTTTTCCAGGCAGAAGTGCATTTGTTGGTGTTGCTATAAAGACCAATGGAGGCACTGCTGATTTTTTAGAAACCAGTGTAGGATTCATTTTTTGAAACCACCATATTTTGATTTTTGAGGTTCTCTGGAATGAGCGCCTGACAAGGGTTTCAGCGCTTCAAAATCCTGTGTTTATTAACAGATAAGGGTTTTTATCAACAATTATCCAAATTTCCCGCGTCAATCCTTGCTTTCAGAGATTAGGCTCCTCTACATTTGTCCACATAAATAATTTCAATACAAACCCCAAAAACAAAAACAAATGAACAAAGCAGAATTGATTGATGCAATTGCAACCAGTGCAAAACTTTCAAAAGCTGATGCAGGAAAAGCAGTAAGCGCTTTTACTGAAGTAACATCTAAAGCTCTGAAGAAAGGTGACCGTGTTGCCCTTGTTGGTTTCGGAACATTCTCTATCAGCAAGCGTGCTGCCCGTAAAGGTCGCAATCCGCAAACTGGTAAAGAAATCCAGATCAAGGCTAAGAACGTTGTAAAGTTCAAAGCCGGTGCGGAACTACAGGGCAAAGTGAAGTAATCCAATTACTTCAACAAGCTTAAAAAGGGGCTGTCTCTAAACGAGGCAGCCTCTTTCGTTTTCTACACTTGCAACTTATATGCAGCAGAGCGTTTACACTTTCCTAAGTCGTTTTCTTTCTCCCGGCAAAATTGAATTGTTCGAGCGGATAGTCAACAACAGAACACGCCAAGTGGTGCTTGTGGCCGAGGACATCTATCAATCTCAGAACACAAGTTCCATGTTGCGCAGCGCGGAATGTTACGGTGTGCAGGATGTGTACGTGATTGAAAACAACCATTCGTTTAACGTGAAAAGGCGCATAGCAAAAGGTGCAGCACAGTGGCTTACCCTCCACCGCTATTGCGATGCGATGCACAACTCCAAAAAGTGTATGCAGGATTTACGTGAGAAGGGTTATAGGATAGTGGCAACTTCTCCCCATCACAACGCTCTACCCATTGATGAAATTTCTCTTGAACAAAAAACGGCCATCGTAATCGGTACTGAACTCACCGGCGTGTCGGAAGAAATTTTGAGTGACGCGGATGAAAAAGTTTTCATCCCTATGTACGGATTTACTGAAAGCCTCAATGCATCAGTAGCCACTGCAATTGCACTTTACCAGTTGCGAAAACAACTTTCATGTTCAAACATCCAATGGCAATTGAGCGAAGAGGAAAAACTGGAACTGAAAATTGTATGGGCCAAGCAGGCTGTGCAATCGGGTAAGAAATTGCTGGAAATGTTTGAAGCGGGAGAATTGAAATGATAGTGGAAAAAGAAATAGCAAAAAGTGAAAACTCAACGAAGCTGGACATTTCAATCCGCAATATGCTTCTTGTGGCTGTGCCTGTGTGCGTGGGGCCTCTGGTATCTTTCATTCTGGTGCTCACGGATAATATCTACGCGAGCCGTCTTGGCATAAATGCCATGAATGGTGTGGCCACCGTGGGGCTGGTTTACATCACGTTTGTTATCCTGGGAGTGGGTCTGGGCAGTGGTGCACAGATTCTTATTGCGAGAAGAAATGGTGAAAGAAATTTCCAGCGTGCCGGCATCACTGCAGCCAATTCCTTTTTCATAGGGCTTGTGCTGGCCGTCCTCATCTTCATCACGCTGCGTTTTGTGTGCCCCCTGTTTTTCAGGAATTGGGTTGAAAGCGAAGAAATCCGTGCAGTAATGGATGAGTTTCTTCGCATCAGAGCATGGGGTGCATTATTCTATGTACCAGCAGTTATTCTGGGTGGCTTTTTTATCGGGATAGCACAAACAAAAATTGTTGGCATCACCATGGGCACATCGGCAGTGTTGAACGTGGTGATTGGCTGGATTCTCGTTTTTGGGAAATTCGGAATTGAACCCATGGGAGTGGAAGGTGCCGCTTACGCCACCATCATTTCCGAATTCGTTTCGTTGTTCCTCATTCTTATCTACACATTTAATTCGCGGCACGGAAAGGAGTACCAGCTGCGTTCTGCATTTTCGTCAGTGCCTCTCCATGAAAGTGTATCCATATTGAGACTTAGCGGCCCGCTTATGCTGCAACTCCTGCTCAGCCTGGCTATTTGGACCATTTTCTTTTTCTTCATTGAAAAACTAGGTGAGAAGGAAATGCAGGCTTCACATATCATTCGAAATTGTTACCTGCTTGCGTTGATTGCAGTCATGGGATTTTCGCAAACCACCCGCACATTTATCTCCACACTACTTGCTGAAAAACGTGCCGGTGAAATTCCACTTGTTCAAAAGCGACTTATACTGCTCAATTTCTGCGGCATTCTGGTGCTTGGTCATGGCCTCATCCTCTACCCCGATTTTATTTCATCGCTCTTCGATGCCGATGCTGAAGTGATGATATATGCCCGCAATTCCATGTTGGTGGTTTTTCCGGCCATGCTTTTGTTTTCAGTAAGTAGCATTCTTCTCAATACTGTGGAAGGAAGCGGCAACACCCTTGCCGGCTTCCTGATTGAATTGGCCACCACCCTATTTTATTTCAGCTTTGCTTATGCAGTTACAATTGCCTGGCCACAGCCTGTGCATTTCGCCTGGATGGCGGACTGGATTTATTTCTCCTGCATAGGACTGTTTTCCTGGCTGTACCTCCGCAATGGCAATTGGAAATACAAGGAAATCTAATGCCGGCAACTACCAGGAAAAAATCACCCCCGGCCAGTGTTGAGGTGTGGCTATATTCGCGCCCTCTAAAAAAAATCCAATTTATTAACCGGGTTTAGGACCCTTTTAAAACAATAAACAAAATGGCAGTTAAAATCAGGCTACAGCGCCACGGCAAAAAAAGCAAACCCTTCTTCCACATAGTGGCAGCAGACTCCCGCTCCCCGCGCGATGGAAAGTACATCGAACGTCTGGGCAGCTACAACCCAAACACCAACCCAGCCACCATTGTGCTCGACAATGAAAAGGCCATTCAATGGTTGCGCAACGGTGCACAGCCGACAGATACAGCCCGTGCAATTCTTTCCTACCGTGGTGTGCTCTACCGCCAGCATCTTATAACTGGTGTTGCCAAGGGTGCATTGTCACAGGAAGACGCGGACAATCGTTATGAAACATGGATGACGGAGAAAGAAGGAAAAGTGCAGGCCAAGCGCGATAGTCTTTCCGGATCAAAAGAAGAAACTACACGGAAAGCACTGAAGCAAGAGCGTGAAGTAAACGAAAAACGCATTCAAACTCTTGCTGCCGCAGCCGCAGTGAAAGCAGAGAAGGAAGAATCGGCACCTGCAGACAAAGCACTGGTTGTTGAAACGCCAACTGGTGAAACACCTGTTGCTGAAACTTCAGATGCTGAAACACAAGTTGCCGAAACTCCAGTTGCTGAAGCCCCGGTTGCTGAAGCCCCGGTTGTTGAAACTCCCGATGCTGAAACTCCTGCTGCTGAAACTCCTGCTGCTGAAAGTACAGAAGCATAATCGCAAATCAACGATAAAGACAAAGCCACCGTGCCAAAGCATGGTGGCTTTTTTGTGTGCAATACCGATGTGATATCTGCAATGGTCTAAAAACCGCTGTGCTCATCTGGGACACAGCTCGATCGGCATTTATCAATCTACGTCCAACACAGCCAAGATTGCAATCTCGCGGGAAAGGCAGTGATGAAAGAAAAAATCACCTCGAAAGAAATGCTGGTGGTTGTGGGCAGATGGGCGAGCGGGATATTCGAGATTCGTTTGGTTAATGCCGAATCAATGTTTGCAACAAAACTTTTGAAACAATAAACTACATTTCAATCTCGCTTCCTCACCGTCCTGTTCTCAATTCTCTTCTCGTAATTCAGTCCCTGGAAAATTCTATGAACATAAATTCCTGGTGTGTGAATGTGATCGGGATCGAGCGAACCTGCGGGCCGAAGTTCTTCCACTTCAACAATGGTGATTTTGCCGGCCATCGCCATCAACGGATTGAAATTTCTTGATGTTGCGCGGAAGACAAGATTGCCCAATGTGTCGCCCTTCCATGCTTTTACAATTGCGAAGTCAGCATCGAAAGCGAGTTCCATCAGGTATTCTGTTCCGTTAAAATTTCGCTGCTCTTTTCCTTCGGCCACCTCGGTGCCCACACCTGCGGGGGTGAAAACCGCGGGCATTCCGTATCCGGCCGCAAGGCATCGCGTGGCGAGTGTTCCCTGGGGTATGAGATCAACTTCAAGTTCGCCACTCAGCATTTGTCTTTCAAATTCGGCATTTTCGCCCACGTAACTCGAAATCATTTTTTTGATTTGCTTTTTGTGCAGCAGTTGGCCGAGACCAAAATCATCCACACCTGCGTTGTTGGAAATGCACGTGAGGTTCTTCACACCCATTTTCACCAATTGTGCGATGGAGTTTTCAGGAATGCCACACAAACCGAAACCACCGAACATGATGGTCATGTTATCTGAAATTCCGTGGCACGCTTCCTCAGCGTTTGCTACTACTTTGTTGATGGGCATAGATGCTTTGACAATTTGGGATTAACTTAAAAAGAGATGGCTGGCGCGAAATTTATTACTCATGGATCAAAGTATCCACCGGTTCTTCATCACCATCAAACCCAAGCTCTCCGTTGAACTCTTCAACATCTTCCGGAAGCACAATATCTTCCTCCTCACCGAACAAATCAATTTCACCTTGGCATTTGAAGCGTTCCGGATCATAATCATTTGGTGTAGGAAAATCTCCTTTCGAAATTTTTAGTTCATTGTCGGCATATACTTTATTCATGTAATAACCATAAATGGGAAGCCCGGTATTCGCGCCCTGTCCCATTGCGGTACTTGCGAAACGTACTGTTGGATCCTGTGCACCACACCACACACCTGTTACAAGATCGGGAGTCAATCCCATGAACCATCCATCCGTATTGTTTTGTGTGGTTCCTGTTTTACCTGCAGTGGGTGCGCTGATGTTTCCATAAGGTCTTCCACCGCGCAAACGCGAACCGGTTCCACCATTCACCACGCCTTTCATCATTTGCACAAGTTCATAAGAAACGCCAGGATCGAGGGCTTGCCTTATGACCGGATCAGCTTCATAAATCGCATTTCCGTTTTTGTCTTCTATGCGAAGTATGAACGTGGGTTCGATATAAACACCGTTGTTCACGAATGCAGCATTTGCTCCCACCATCTCATAAAGTGTCAACTCTGCTACGCCAAGTGCTATGGAAGGAACATTAGGCATGGGGCTTTTCACGCCAAGATTTTTTGCCAGTGTGGTCACTGCTTCAGGGCTGTACTTCTTCACCAGTTTTGCAGAAACGGTATTGATGGAGTTTGCCAGTGCTTTGCTCAAAGTGTACTCGCCTCCGTACTTGCCATCGCTATTATCCGGGCACCATTTTGCACCGCTTGGCAAATCAATGCATGTACGATCGTTGGGATATTTCGAACATGGTTTGTCGTTGTTGCGCAATGCCGTTGCATAAACCATGGGCTTAAAGGTGGAGCCAACTTGCCGCCTGCTTTGGTACACATTGTCGTATTTGAAATACTTGAAATCAATTCCTCCCACCCATGCTTTGATGTGCCCAGTGTGTGGATCCATGCTCATAAGGCTTGCATGTATCACTGCCTTGTGAAACTTGATGCTGTCGAGCGGTGAAAGAAGTGTGTCAATGTATCCACGGTGCGAGTAAGCTTTCATCTTCACCGGAGTTTCAAAATTTTTGGTGATTTCCTTTTCACTGAGTTTCGGCCACTGGTGTCCGCATCCTCCTTTCGCGAGATCGCATTGAAAGAAATTTCTTCCCTGAACTTTTATATCATGGATGTAATGAGCAGGACGTTTGCAATCGGGGCAAAGTTTTCCGCTGAGCATTTCATAACGCTCGCTGGTCTTTACGGACTTGTCCATTATTTTCTTGCGGTCGCCATCAGTTATGCCGTTGTAAAAAGGAAACTTGTCCTTCTTCCTCCTGCTCAAATCTTTTGTGAAAGCGTCCTGCAATTCTTTTTTCAAATGTTCTTCCACCGCCCACTCCGCATGTTTCTGCATGCGCGAATCAATGGTGGTGATTACTCTGAGGCCATCGCTGTATTCATCATAAGGTTCGCCATTGGGCCTTGGGCGTACAAGATTTCCGTTGTCATCTTTTTCGTTGAGGAGTTTGCCAAGTTCGGCACGCAGCACCTCGCGGAAGTATGGTGCGGGACCTTCATCGTGGCTCACCCGCTGGAAGTCGAGGCCTAGCGGAAGCACACGCAACGAATCATAACTTTTTTCATCGAGCAGGTTGTACTTCACCATTTGATTGAGCACCACTTCCCTGCGTTTTGTTACCAGGGAATCGCGCTTCAATGGATTGAAGAGCGATGAATTCTTGAGCATCCCAACCAGCATTGCGCTCTGCTCAACATTTAATGAATCAGGAGTGGTGTTGAAGTAAACGTGTGCCGCACTTTTAATACCCACGGCCTGGTTCAGAAAGTCATATTGGTTGAAATAGAGTGCAATGATTTCATCCTTGGTGTAATACCGTTCGAGCCTTGCGGCAATAATGATTTCACGAATTTTTTGCCAGGCCCTGGTCACGAAGCTCACTCCTTTCTCCCGGGTGAATTGCATCTTGGCGAGTTGCTGCGTAATAGTACTTGCGCCTCCATCACTACCTCCGCGCACCACAGCTCGCGCCAGTCCTTTAAAGTCCACCGCGCTGTGCTGGCGAAAGCGGGTATCCTCAGTGGCGATAAGGGCGTCCACCAGATGTTGCGGCAGGTCCTCATATTTCACATCGCTGCGGTTTTCGCGATAATAGCTGCCGAGCACTTTATCATCGCTCGTATAGATTTCCGTGGCCAGATTTATTTTCGGGTTGGCCAGAACTTCGATATCCGGCAATCCGGTGAACATGGCTATGACAATAACCAGGAAACCGAGGCTCAGGGGAGCCATTAAGATGATCCACATTCTGCGGATATATCTTTTGTTGGATGATGTTTTTGCTGACATGATAGTTGGGAACGACAGACAGGCGAATTTATGATGCTGTGGCAAAACAAAATTTTGACATTGCCTGGAGATATGAGGACAAGGATGTGAGATAATTCCACCTCTAACTTCGCCTGCAAAACGTTATCAAAATGAGAAAAAGTTTCGTCAAAATATTCGTCAATTACGTATTGAACGGACTGGTGATAATGCTGCCTGTATTCGGGACGGCTTACATTATGTATGAACTCCTGTCGTGGCTGGATGGTATTGTTCCGCGGCTGTTCACCTCATCGGAAGAGTTGAAGGTGATTGACGATGCCGGTGGAAGAAAATTCAGCGGATGGGGCATCCTCACACTGGTGGTTATCCTGTTTGTGATGGGTTATCTTGGAAGCCTCTTCATCAACGACCGCATCCGGCTTTGGTTCGGAAGCCTCATAGAGCGTGTGCCCGGAATCAACAATGTTTACAGAACCATATCGGATATTCTTTCTGCTTTTGTGGGGAGTAAGAAACGTTTCAACCAGCCGGTGCTTGTAAAAGTGAGCGAGCAAATGGATATGGAGATGATTGGCTTTGTAACCGATACCGACTTGAGCGAATTGGGAGACATTCCCGGAAAAGTGGCGGTGTATTTCCCAATGAGTTTTTCATTGAGCGGCCACCTTATGCTGGTGCCGGTAAAGAATATAAAACGCATAGAACGCAATGCAGTGGATGTGATGAAGTACACGATGAGCGCAGGTGTGGTGGAGATTGATGTGGATAGTGAAAAGAGATAAGACCGCAGACGGAAGTCCGAAGACCAATGATGGTGCAGCAGAGAAACAAAATCACAAAAAATTCACGACTATGGAAGACAAGTGTAAATTCAAATTTGAAAAATTGATCCTTTGGCAACGTACCATGGCATGGGGTGAAAAAATTTATGTCTTCATAGCAACTCTTCCGACCAGGGAGATTTACAATTTGATATCAGCCAATGAATCTGATCATCGGTCTTCAAAACAATTTGAAGCCGAATGAATAAGAAGTTGTTCTTGTTTTCCAGTCCTCACTCTCCGGTCTCCATTACTCGGTCCTTAGTTCTTCTCCACTTCATCGTGTTCATCTGGGGATTTACCGGAATTCTTGGAAAAGAAATTTCTTTTCCATCATCACAACTGGTTTGGTGGCGGGTATTAATTGCGGCAGTTTCGCTTTTAGTATTTGCGTTGGTGGTGAAAAAATCTCTTCGGATTGAAGGGAAAGAATTTCTCCAATTCGCTGGTGTAGGTTTGCTTACAGCCGCACACTGGATTTGCTTCTTCATGGCCATTAAAGTTTCAAACGTTTCGGTGGCTCTTGCTGTGATCAGCACCATCTCATTTTTTATGGCTTTTGTTTCTCCCATCATCAGGCGCGAGAAATTTCTTTGGCATGAATTGCTTTTAGGCGTAATTGTCGTTTTTGGCCTTGGCCTCATTTTCAAATTTGAACCCAAGTACACTTATGGAATTGTTCTCGCGCTTATTGCTGCATTGCTTGCGGCAATTTTTTCGAGTTTCAATTCACAGCTTGTCAAAAAACACGAACCCGCGAAAATTGCATTCTGGGAAATGGCTACTGCACTCTTGAGTGTAAGCATTTTCCTATTCTTCACAGGGGAATTGAACCACGAACTACTCACTCCCTCCCTTAGAGATTTATTGATGTTGCTGTTGCTTGGAGTGGTATGTACAGCCTTTGCATTCGTGGCAGCCATTGAGGTAATGAAAGTATTGTCGCCATTTACCTGTGCTCTGGCAGTGAACCTCGAACCAGTTTACACCATTGCCCTCGCGCTTCTTATCTATGGCGAAAGTGAATACATGAGCACTCAGTTCTACCTCGGGACGCTCATCATTCTCTGCACACTTTTTTTGGAAGTGTGGCTTAAGAGAAAGTTTGGAACAGTTACGGGAAAGGATTGAAAAAGAAAAACCCTCCACACTATTGCGTGGAGGGCCTTTCACTCATTGTCCTGTGAGTGGAAATTTCTTAGTTGATTAGAACACCGACACGGATAGTCCCTTGTGCCATGGGTCCCCACATGCTGCTTCTTCCATTGATAAAAGGATCAAAAGCAACTTCATCATCCTCTGGAATTCCATAATAAAGCCTGTAAGCATCCAGGTTTGAAGCTTCCATCTGACCATCTTTAATCTTGGTTCCTTTATATCCGAAGTACATTTCTGCACCGAGGTATATGTTGTCATGGATGTAGTAGTCAAAACCTGCCAATAGGCTAAAACCAATGCTAGAAGTTCCGTCAGTCGAGGTGGTTGTCCAAACTCCCTGTTCTTCATCATCGCTGAAGCTGGTTCTGCTGAAGATTTCAATTTCTTCAGAGTCGCTGGTCGTTCCAAACACAATCTGGGCACCTACATAAGGCGAGAGGCGGTCGGTTCCATCAAAGTGCATTTCGTATCCGGGGCAAATTTCGAATGCGAAAGTTTTGTTGGTCGTTAACAACTCTGGTGAATCAGCATCAAGTGGGTCACCACTTGTGCCTGGTTGGGCAGTAACGGTTTCCACGGAAGTGCCTCCTACCCAAAGGCCGACACGGATGGCACCGGTGCCATCACCATTAAAGGAACGAAAACGAAGTTTCGAAATTCCAACGGGGGTGTTTCCCAATGGAGTAAATTCGAGTTCAAAGTTTTTGTCACCGCCCACTTGCTTTTGTGCAGTAGCGTAGTCAAAACTCATCAAAAGAGCGATTGCAATTAAAAGAATTGATTTTTTCATAATTGATTTTTTTTTGGGTTATGAGAGCGCAAGGTTCAATGTTTTGCGCGGGTTAAAAAATAAATGGACAATGATTTTCCAACATCTGTTGTTAATAGCATGATTTCAAATGGGGTCATTCAACGGTAACACTCTTTGCAAGGTTACGTGGCTGATCCACATTGCAGCCGCGCATCACGGCAATGTGGTATGCAAGGAGCTGAAAGGGAATAACAGAAATGATGGGGACAAGGCTGTCGTCCGTTTTAGGAATTTCAATGACATGGTCGGCAAGTCCTCGCACGGTTTTATCGCCCGCTGTTACTATTGCTATTATTTTTCCTTTGCGTGCACGCACCTCCTGGATATTGCTCACTACTTTTTCATAAGAATGGCCTTGTGTGGCAATCACAAACACCGGCATCTCTTCATCAATCAATGCAATGGGGCCGTGTTTCATTTCTGCTGCCGGATAACCTTCCGCATGGATGTAAGAAATTTCTTTCAACTTCAGTGCGCCTTCCAATGCAACAGGAAAACTATACCCGCGGCCCAGATAAAGTGCATTGCGGCTGTCCTTGTAAATCTCGGCAATCGTCTCTACAATAGCATTGGTCTTTAGCACTTCCTCCACGCGGTCGGGTATGGAATACAATTCAGTCATCAGGCGGTGAAGCCTTTCTTTGGTGATTTTGCCGCGTTTATCCGCCACTGCAAGTGCAAGTTGATAAAGCACTGTTACCTGTGCTGTAAATGCTTTGGTGGACGCTACTCCAATTTCAGGTCCTGCATGTGTGTAGGCACCTGAATGTGTAGCGCGCGAAATGGTTGAACCCACCACATTGCACACACCGAATATGAATGCTCCCTGTTCTTTTGCCAGTTGGATGGCCGCAAGTGTGTCAGCCGTTTCGCCCGATTGTGAAATGGCTATCACGATATCTCCTTCCTCAATAACGGGGTTGCGATATCGGAACTCCGATGCGTATTCCACTTCCACCGGAACGCGGGCAAATTCCTCGAAGAGGTATTCCGCCACCAGCCCTGCATGCCATGAGGTGCCGCAGGCCACAATAAGTATTCTTCTTGCCTTCACCCATTTCTCTTCGTGCTCATCAATGCCGCTCATCTTGATAAAACCGGCCTGGAGGTTTAGCCTACCACGAATGGAATCCATGATGGAACGCGGCTGTTCATGAATTTCTTTCAACATGAAAGAATCATAACCACCCTTTTCAATGGCTTCAAGTTGTAGTTCGAGTGCCTGTATATAAGGAGTTTTTTGTTGGTTCTGGACGGTAACAATTTTCAATTCACCCGACCGGTCCATCAGCGCCACTTCTTCATCTTCGAGATACACAACGTTTTTGGTGTACTCGATAATTGGTGTAGCATCAGAGGCCACGTAGAAATCACCGTTACTCCCAATGCCAATAACCAAAGGCGAACTTTTTTTTGCAACGATCATCTGGTTGGGATTTCTTTTATCAATAATCACTATTGCGTAAGCACCTACGACTTCGGTAAGGGCAATGCGCACCGCCTCAAATAGATCAACACCGGTTTTTTGTTTTACATCTTCTATAAAATGTGTGAGCACTTCAGTATCCGTTTCACTTATGAATGAGTGTCCTCGATTCAGGAGTTCTTCCTTTAGCGCAGCATAGTTTTCTATGATGCCGTTGTGGATAAGGGCAAGATTGGAATCGCCTGAAAGATGAGGATGGGCATTAATGTCATTGGGCACACCGTGTGATGCCCAGCGCGTGTGTCCTATGCCAATAGTGCCCTCGCTGTTTTTGCCTATCATCAAATCCTCCAGATCCTGAACCTTGCCTTTGCATTTGTGCAGGTTGAAGCGGGTCTTGTCAATAAGTGCAACACCCGCACTGTCGTAGCCACGGTATTCCAGACGTTTTAATCCTTTGATAAGGATGGGATAGGCCTGTTCATTTCCCAGATAACCAACAATTCCACACATGAGCTGTAATTTATTTTAGACTACAAAATTGTATCAGTTCGATGATAGAGCCTGTTTAAAATTTCATCAGACGGCTTGTTATATGACCTTTCCGGTCACACTTCGTTGAAATTTTTCCAGATAGGAAGCAGTATCTGAAGAAAATTTCGCCTCGCCTGACCAAAAAATGCATTTATTACAATATCTCGTTCATGAAATCTTAAACAGTCTCTTAGTTAGAGAGTGTAATCAGGAGCCTCATATTGTCCTCCGGGAGTGCTGGGTTGAAATCAGGACCATGCAACTCCACACGGTTAATAGAAACCCCTGCACTGTTCGATACCAGTTGCAGGCCATTGTTGCTGATTTCGCCATTCAATACCTGTTGCACCCAACGGGTGATGTTGAAACGATATTCCAATGTATCGGCCATGTAAATTCCATCAATGTCGTGACTGGCTGTAACCTGATCAGGCAATATTATGTTTTCATCTTCATCATTCTTTCCCAGAACAAAAAGTTGTGATGGGACGGGAAGGCGCGAATTGTAATTGTCTTCAACAGGTACAATAAGTTCAGCTTTATTGATGGTCCTTCCTTCCAATACATTGTATTGGTCAAGAAAAGGCAATTCAATTTTTGTCTTTGCAGATGCTCCTGCCTGCACATAACTGGAAATGGAGCCATCCAGTGGATTTTCGGGAGTGAGTCCTGCCAGTTCCGAACCGACATAAGAATGCTGGATATTAGTAAATCTTGCTGCAAGATCACCCATCACAAAAGAATAACTGGTAGTGTCCAATTCCACTGTGTCGCGATAGTAGACCGTCAACTTCGATGCAGATTGTGTGAGGTCAAAATTCACCACTGCTCCATTGGCCGATGCCGACCGGATGTGAAGTCCTTTAAAGAATTGGAGAAAGAATTCGTTGTCAGCAAGGTTGGCGGCATCGGTATCGAAAAACTTTTGGGCCAGCGAATTTTTCAACCTCAATTGAAGTTGCGGGACCAATGAATCATCACCTGATGGCAGGAAATCAAACAGGTTGAGTTCATTTATTTCGAAACCTGGCTCCACAAGATTTACTGTGTTGTTGATGGCCGGGGCGTGATCGGAGTAATATGTGGAATCGAGATAGATGTCCTCGGTCATTTCGTACACTTCAAAGTATTGTGGAAAAAGTTTTCCATAAGCCCTTCCGGAATACGCGAGAGATAAGATTACTGAGTCCACTTCATAAAATTCCGGAAATTCCACACTGCTTCCTGAAAGCCTTATCTGGGTATAGATGCCAGCAAGCGTTTGGCCGAAAATATCATCGGCATAATTGCCGAGCATCTGGGTAGATAGTTCATCAGTGCGCAAGGTGTCTTCACGAACAGTGCTCACCCACAACGTGGTGGTGTCGGTGTAATAAGCATTGAGCAAATCGCCCTCCGGTTGCAGCTCCAGACCGAGGTCCGTTTCGGGGCGCTTGCATGCCACGGCAAAAACGACAACTGCTAAAAAGGAAAAAAGCCTCATGGCGTTGAGGCTGTTTTTCAAATGCATAGTATGTTGGAAATTTTTAATCAACGAGCACGGACTTTCCCAGCACAGCATAATCATAAAATTCATCAACTGCAGTGAGGTAGTCTTCTTCTTCATATTGGCGAAGGAGTGGAACATCAAGTTGACTTGCATATTGTTCCACTTTGCTGTTTACGTTTTCAGAGCCGAGGATCACAGCATCGGAATATTCAAGTCCGAGCTTACACAAGTTGACGTACGAGGGGTTTGAAATGTTACCCATAAATTTCTTGTCAATACCATCAAAGGCAATCTTGTCAGAAAGTTTCGTATTGAGCGAACCTTCGAAAGAATCATCGTAAAGGGATAACACGATTTTGGATTCAGCGAAGTATGGGTCACGCCTGTAAAGTTTTTTTATGTACATAGGCATAAGCGATGTAAACCAACCGTGACAGTGAATAATATCGGGCGACCAGCCCAATCTTTTCACCGTTTCCAAAACGCCTTTGGTGAAGAAAATCATCCGCATGTCATTGTCGGGGAAAAGTGTTCCGCTTTCATCAGTGAAGTAAGCCTTGCGATGGAAGTATTCCTCATTGTCAATGAAGTAAACCTGAATCCTGATTTGTGGAATGGATGCCACCTTAATAATCAGAGGATGGTCAGTGTCGTTCACAATGAGGTTCATTCCTGAAAGCCTGATCACTTCGTGAAGTTGGTGTCTGCGCTCGTTGATTTTGCCGTATCGCGGCATGAAGATTCGGGTTTCTTTACCTTTTTCATGAACCGCTTGGGGAAGGTATCTTCCTGAAGTTGCATTGGGGGATTCGGCTGAAAAGGGCAGAATTTCCTGGGAAACGAAAAGAACTTTTGTTTTGCTCATATAAAGATAGCTTTAATTTAAAACGCGGCAAATTTACGCAAAGTCAAAAGTTGTTGGAGAATCATGGCAACTATGCGTGGCTGAAACGAAGTTTAGAAACTGACAAACCAGGGTTGGCAAATGGGTGAATGGGCTTATGCAATACATCTTTGCTCATTTGCCATATTCGTTACAAGCGGACTGTTGCTTGCTAGCCATCTGCCGAAATTGATTTATCATGCCATACAAACTTTTTACAAAAACGTGGGTGGCGGAAATTCGGTAATGAGAGGAGGTGAACAGTTGGTACCTCCACTTGTTCAATGTGTGATTGCAATTGTCCTCCTATACAAATCCGCAGCAATCATCAGTTGGTTGGAGCAAACTTCTTTCGGAAAGGTGCATCCGGATGTGTTAGACCAAAAGCAGGGTGAAGACAACTCCTGATGTATTGACGACTGCCAGAAGAATTACCTTCACGCTCGGTTTTATCTTACCATCTCAATATCCAATGAAAAGATTTTATTTCAGTTTGCTGCTTGCACTTTTTGCCGTTAAAATTTCATCACAAATTCTTGGCGACCCTATCGTGCATTTCCAGTTCGAGGATGGAATTCCTGCAACGTGGGAAAATGGAATAGTGAGTACAAACAACATTGCGCAGTGGGAATACCGCGGGTCGGATACCACACCTGATAACACGATTTGCTCGCAAGGTTCCTGCGGTTTCGGTTCACTGCCCATTGCATCCCTCACACAATCCAATGGCTTTGTGATTTTTGATTCCAATTACTGGGATGATGATGATGGTATGTGTGGTGGAGGCCCATCCGGCCCCGATCCTGCTCCACATACAGCATGGCTCACAACGGAAAGCATTGACCTAAGTGAATACGCCACGCTAGTACTCACCTTCCAACAACAATTCAAACATTACAGCACGACAACAACCAAAGTGCAAATCAGTATTGATGGCGGTGCATGGACGGACATTCACACCAATTCAGAAGTTTTTTCGCCTGTGGTGGAATGGGAAACCATCAACATCACCACATGGGCTGCCGGTGAAAGTGATGTGCGCATCCGGTTTCTTTTTACAGGAGCTTATTACTGGTGGCTGCTGGATGATATAGTGATTTATTCGCCCAACCCCAACGACCTGATGCTTGAGGAACCGAAGTACACCTACTTCGAAGTGGCGGGGCAAGCGCTCGATATTTTTGAGGACATGCCTTATGATCAATATCCACAGGTCATGATTCCTCAGTTTCATTTTTCTGGAATCGGAACCAACATTGGTGGAAATTCACAGACACTAGCCACCCTCAATGTGCAAGTGAAAAAGAATGGAGTGAATTCCGTTTACAATTCAACCACTAATCCTGTTACGATTATTCCGGGAGCTTCTCCCCTACTCTCGCTCAGCACAGCATTTACAAGCCCAACTGACATTGCCGACTATTTCATATACTACAACCTGGCTCAACTGCAAACGGATGACAACGCGCTAAACAATTTTGACACGCTTGATTATTCCATCACGCCCTATTCTTATGCACGGGATGAAGGCCCCATGGTGGACAAGTTCATTCCTGCCGCGGCATACAACGGCCAGCCACATCAGGTTGGAAATATTTTCGAGGCGCAGGCCAGTGGTTTGGAATTTCATTCCATCAGTGCTGCGCTGGCTGAAGAAACCACTGTGGGCAGCGAAGTGTTCGGCATCGTGTACAATCTTGATTTGGTTACGGTGATGGGTACCACCAATCCGTACACGGTGAATGCTGCCGATATCAATTCGGTGGGCGAAGAAAAAATGATCACGCTTGATTTTCCTGAACCTCTCATCCTTGACAACGACTCTCTTTATCTTGTAATGGTGGGCAATTATGGCGGTGATGATTTGTTGCGTGTGGCGCGAAGCGGAGTTGCAATTGAACAGGTATCGTTGGTGAAATATCCGCAGGTGAACGGATTGTTTTACCTATTGAAAACACCTATGGTGCGCATGAATATTTTTTCTGCAAATGCAAATCCGGGTTGTATTGATCCCAGTGCGATCAACTTTGATGTAGATGCGGATGAAGATGATGGCTCGTGCGATTTTGCTGGATGCACAAACCCTGAAGCGCTGAATTATGATGAGGATGCAAACTGGGATGATGGAACTTGTCTTGTTAGCGGATGCACAAATCCAGAAGCGGACAATTACGATCCATTGGCAACGATGGATGATGGCTCGTGCATTATTTCTGGTTGCACAAATCTTGTGGCTGACAACTACGATCCACAAGCGAATCTTGATGACGGTTCTTGCATCATATCAGGATGCACCGATCCTGATGCTGATAATTTTGATGATAACGCGAACACCGATGACGGTTCATGCCTCTACTATGGATGCACTGATGCGGGGGCAGATAATTTCGATCCGGGGGCGAACTTCGATGATGGTTCGTGCATCTACTTAGGTTGTACAAATCCTGTTGCGGACAATTATGATCCGGAAGCCAACGTGGATGATGGCTCCTGCATTATTTCAGGATGTACCGATGCCACTGCCGACAATTTCGATCCCGAGGCGAACAACGATGATGGTTCGTGTTTCTATCTCGGATGTATGGATCAGGAGGCGGACAATTACGATCCCACTGCTACGATTGATGATGGTTCGTGCCTCTATTATGGATGTACGGATGTGTTCGCGAACAATTATGATTCATCGGCTAATTACGATGATGGTTCCTGTCTTTACAGTGTGTCAACTTTTGCGGTGAATGATGCTGTGGGTTGTGTTCCGTTCACGGTGACGGTAAATAACCAGACGGATGTGACCCCGGGCAGCTCATGCATCATTGAGTTTGGTGAGGGCGGTTTTTCCGACCAATGTCTGGATGAATATGAAATGACTTACGCATTTGCCGGGACATACACCATCATGCTTACCTATGTGCAGGGTGATGATGTGACAACGGATGAAGTTGAGATAACGGTTTATGATAATCCGGAAACACCACTCATTGCCTACACCTCGACACCCGAGTTCAATGTGTGGACTATGAATTTTACGAACGGAAGTTTTGAATGGTGGCTGGATGGTGGAGTGCTGGCTGATGTGGATACTTCATCCTTCTATCCGGCTGGCGAAAACGGTGTTGTTAACAACGGTTTCTATCAACTTCTCTACACTGATCAGAATGGATGCTCATCATGGAGTGATACCCTTCTTGTACTCCAGCCGCAGTTTTATGTGGTGCAAGATTCACTTTGTGCACCGGGAATTTTTTCAATCATCAACCAAACGGATGTGGTGGAGGGGGCAGCGTGTGAGTTGATGGTGAATGATGAATTGATGAGTTGCAATGAGGGAGAAAACATCATTACCCTCACCGATGTGGGGGACTATTTAGTGAATTTGCAATATGAATTGGATGGTGAGGTCTATGGTGTAACAGCGCAGGGTGTAACGGTGCTTCCTTCGCCCAATGCTCCGCAATTATTCTACGACTTCTACTATATCTGGTGTGAGGGTTGTGAGGGTTACGCCATTGAGTGGTTCGATGAAAATGATGTGCTGGTGCAGACGGGTGACACTCTGTTTGAAGAACCCGAAATAGATGTGCTGTATTATGTGGTAGTGACTAACGAGCTTGGATGTTCTGCCATGAGCAGTGAACTTTCTGTTCCCTGGAGTGTTTCCGAAAATGATGTTTCAAACTCAATGCTGGTGTATCCCAACCCAGCGTGGGGGAAGGTGGTGGTTCAATGTGACTTGGTGATGGATGAATTGAAAATCTATGATGCCCTTGGGCGTTGCGTTCTTGCATCATCACCCCAAAATAAAAATGCGGTGGTGGATGTGGGGGGACTTGCAGAGGGGGTTTATCACGTGGTGACGAGGGGAAATGGAAATGTGGTTTCGATGGAGGTTGTGGTGATGAAGTAACATAGGACCAAAAAGCGAATTCACCAACACATTTTACATTTTCAATTCTCAATTGTCAATTTCTTCGTCCATCGGTGTACCATCCAAAGTGGAATGATTCCAAAAACCCCGAACGAACAATCAATCAACCTCCAGTAAATGGGTATTCCGCGAATTTCTCCGCAGATGAATGCGAGGGGGATAATGGCGACACAAGCCATCATGCCCCATTCTATCACCCAGATGTTTTTTATGGGATCGCGTAGCGGGCCTATGAACAGCAATGCGATAATGAGGTGTGCAAATGCAAGCCAGTCAAATCCATAAGCCATTTGAGGGAAAGTTGTGTTTACCTGGGTGATGGAATTTGAAATGTGTTGAATGAAATCCTGGATTTGTTGCGGCAACCAACTCATGTGGCTGGTCAGCCATTTCAATTCTGTTTCCACAGCAAATGCAGTGATGCCGCTGATGGCAAGTGCAATGATGAAGAAGATGAGGGTGATGCGGATTTTGCGAAGAAGTTTTTGGTGCATGATGAAAGTTGAGGGTTGCAAGTTGAGGATTTGCCCGAAGTGTCCTTTGGAACAGTTTGAAATTTATTATCAAGTTCTTAAAAAAAAAAACCGCCCCCGCCTTTTTGCAAAGACGGGGGCGGCCAATCAAAGGCTTATTCTAAAATTTGTTATTGTTTGATGAAGGGCTTCACTGCAACACGTTCTCCATTGGCAACGCGCAGCAGGTAATAACCAGCGGCAAGATCATTCACCAGTACATTCATGGTGCGGTAAGTAACATCATTGTTCAGGGAAATGGTGTGAACGATTTGTCCGGCCACATCCATCACCTGTACAAGAATTCCTTCCTGTGCATTGAGTTTGTTCACGTTCAATATCAGTTCTTCGCTAACGGGGTTGGGGTAGAATTCCACTTCAATAAGGTTGCTCTCCCATCCGTTTCCGTTGAATTCTCCGTTGTCGTTATAGACACATGAACCATCATCGTAAGTAGCCCACGGGTTGTAGTTGAGTGCAAGCGGGTCGGTGCATCCATCCACCTCGCAGGTGGTGTTCACGCCAATGAGGTCGGCAGAGTATTCGCCATATAGCAATGAGCCTTCGGAATAAGTACCGTTTCCGAAAATGGAGTAGTATGCTCCGTTCCAGCCATCGCCCCATGAGTCGCTCATCTGCATTTCGTAACAACCATCGGGCAAGCACAGGTATTGTGTTTCGCTGTCCCAACTGTTGTATCCACTTCCGCTGGCCACGATTACACCTTCTTCATTCACGAGGTTCCATGAAATTTCGCTTCCCCATACCTGGGTGCTGATGGAAATTGTTATGAGGTTGGCACCGCAGTCTTCGGCATAGATGCATGAACCATCATCAGTGGTTGCCGTGTAATTGTAGTTGAGGGCAAGGGGATCTGTGCATCCCGCAATTTCATCGCAGCCTGTCGCGTTTATTCCAAGACTTTGCACATCGTAGCTGCCTTCGTCCATCGAGTATGATGATGAGTATTCGCCATTCACATACACATCCAATGAACCATTGTTCCAGCCATCACCGAAACTGTCGTACATATATATGGTGTAGCAACCATCGCCCACGCAGGCGTAACCATTGTTCCAATAGCTGCCGGCTACCCAGATGCCATCTGCATCATACACATACCATGAAATTTCATTCTCGAAAATTCCGCCATTGAGTACAAACTGGACAAGATTCTGGAGGCAGTCTTCTGGGTATTGGCATGTACCGTCATCAGTTGTTGCGTATGGGTCGTAATTCATTGCAGCAGGATCGGTGCATCCGTAGTAGGGGTATATGCATGAACCATCGTTAGCGCTTGCTTCAGGATCGAAGTTCAGCGCATTCGGGTCAGTGCATCCCCACACAGGGCCGCAGGTTCCGTCAATAGAAAATTGGATAGAACCGGATTCTTCGCCATCATACAATTGGCCGGTGATCAATTGTGTTCCGTTGTTGATAGTCACCCAGAAGTATCCGCCATACCAGCCGAAAGGACCAGTGTTGTTCAGCATGTTCGCGGTATAGCAGGTGCCGGGCTGGAGGCAAATGGTGTAGTAGCCAATTGCATAGTCGTTGAGGCCTGATACATATATCAACTCGTTGCCCTCATCATCCACAATCTGGAGTTCCAGTTGTCCGCCATTTGCAAATGCACATACATAAAGTGTGGCAACCGCTGAACCTTCACCATCGCAGTATTCACAAGAGCCATCATCAATGGTGGCGTAGTATGAGTAGTTGATTGCGGTAGGATCGGTGCAGCCTGCATATTGGCAAGAACCATCATCATACTGTGCTTCTGCATCATAGTTGGCAGCGTTCGGATCTGTGCAGCCCATCACTGGACCGCATGTTCCGTCAATAGAAAATTGGATAGAACCGGATTCTTCGCCATCATACAATTGGCCGGTGATCAATTGTGTTCCGTTGTTGACAGTCACCCAGAAGTATCCACCATACCAGCCTAAAGGGCCGGTGTTGTTCAGCATGTTCGCGGTATAGCAAGTGCCGGGCTGGAGGCAGATAGTGTAGTAGCCAATTGCATAATCGTTGAGGCCTGATACATCTATCACCTCGTTGCCCTCATCATCCACAATCTGGAGTTCCAGTTGTCCGCCATTTGCAAATGCGCATACATATAATGTGGCAACGACAGAGCCATCACCATCGCAATACTCGCACGAGCCGTCATCAATAGTTGCGTAGTAGTTATAGTTGGTGGCAGTGGGATCGGTACAGCCTTCATACACGCAAGAGCCGTCATCATAATCTGCCTCCGCATCGTAGTTGGCAGCATTGGGATCGGTGCAACCACCGTTGGTCGAACTTTCGCATCCATCAGCATTGACACCGAAGGCACCTGAGCCAAAAAATCCATAATCAAGGTTGAACACAAGGGACTCGGAATTGTTACCAACGTACAATTCAAGCGAGGCACCGGTCCAGCCGTCACCAAAAGAGTCGTAAAGGTTTACGGTGTAGCAACCGTCTTCTAGGTATGCGGAATAGGTGGCATTGTATCCGTCACCGGACAATACTATGTTTCCGTTTTCATCAACGATTTCCCATGATGGTTCGTTGGGCCATGAACTCTCGGTAAAAATTCCGAACACGAGCGTCTGTGCATTTGCAGCAAATGCAAAAGCCAGCATGACAAGCGAAAGCACAGCCCACTTGCAGGATTTGTTCATCAAATTTTTCATAGATGATTTTTTTTGATTTTGGTTTGATATTAATCTGGTCTGAAAAAGAATGTGGCCAAAGAAGGCTGATTCCATTTTTTAAGAGACGCCTTCATAAAAGCATTGGTTGCAATCCCGTTTTTTTTTTCCGAACATTTCTCATCCCGCATGAGCGGGACGAAGGCTCTAACATTATTAAATGCGCTGTATCAGGCGATGATTCCGCTGCCGATAAGTTCATCGTCAAGGTACCATGCTGCGAACTGGCCGCGTGCAATGCTGCGCTGCTGTTCAACGAAAACCACGTACAGTCCTTTATTGGATTTGGTTATTGTGCAAGAAGTAAGAGGCTGGCGGTAGCGGATTCTTGCCCGAAATCTTTTCGACTCGCCTTCTTTCATCCGCAAATCTTCGCGCACCCAGTGTTCGTCCAAAGTTGGAATAAAAAGTCCTTTGCGAAAAAGTCCGGGGTGATTTTCTCCCTGGCCCATGAACACGATATTTTCTACAGGATCAATTTCAAGAATGAACATCGGCTCTGCTTTTCCTCCCACTCCCAATCCTTTGCGCTGGCCGATGGTGTAATAATGAATACCTTGGTGCTCGCCCACCACTCTGCCCATTGCTTTGGCGAATACCATAGGCGAACAAATCAATCCCAGTTCATTTTCATTTCCGCTGCCGCTCATATCATTGGATGATGTGAAAAGCACATCCGAGGGTACTTCAATCACCTGTCCTTTTTTGGGTTGAAGTTGTTGCTGGAGAAAAACCGGTAACTTCACTTTGCCCACAAAGCACAATCCCTGCGAATCTTTTTTATCCGCATTTGGCAACCCGATTTCATGAGCAATTTTTCTTACCTCGGGTTTCTTTAACTCACCAATGGGGAACAACACTCTCGAGAGTTGCTCTTGGTCCAGTTGGCACAAGAAATAGCTCTGATCTTTATTTGAATCTTTTCCTGCAAGAAGTTGGTAAATCGTTTTGTCTTGATCATTTACAAAAGAATTTTTCCTGCAATAGTGGCCGGTGGCAACAAAATCAGCTTTAAGGTTGAGTGCAGCTTTCAAAAAGACATCAAATTTTATTTCACGATTGCAAAGCACATCAGGATTAGGAGTTCGCCCCGCTTGGTACTCGCGAAACATGTAGTCCACAATTCTTTCCTTATAGTCTTTGCTAAGGTCAAGCACATGAAAAGGAATTCCCAGGTGCTCGGCTGCCATCATTGCATCGTTACTGTCATCAATCCACGGGCACTCGTTATTCACAGTCACCGACTCATCGTGCCAGTTGCGCATGAAGATGCCCACCACATCGAAATCTTGTTCAAGCAGAAGATGTGCAGCCACACTGGAATCCACTCCACCGGAAAGTCCGACCACCACGCGCTTTTTCATCAGGACGCGAAAGTATTTCTATATGTGCAGGACTTTGCTTTATTTGCAGGCAGGTCAGACAAAAAGAAAAGGATGGGTTCCAACTTGTGAACAAAAAATTTGCATTTAGTGTTCATCATCCGGCAACCCGCTTCTAAAACTTTCGTCTAAACCCTGTCCGCTTAATGGCAGAGGACCCCGAATTGACCCGATTAGTTGATGGCTGTCTCCGAGGAGACAGGCGTTCGCAGCAAGCGGTACATCGGAGGTTTTATGGAAAAATGAAGGGAGTGTGCATGAGGTACACCAAGGATGCTGACCAGGCGCAGGACGTATTGCAGGAAGGATTTATTAAGGTGTTTAATAATCTGGAGCGATATAAAGGAGCAGGTTCTTTTGAAGGTTGGATACGCAGGATAATGGTGAATCTGTCCATTGATTATTTTCGCAAAAGCAGGCACGATTTCGTGTTGCTGACGCAGGATCATCAAATGGAGAGTTTCGAGGAAGAACTAGAAGATGAGGAGGACAGACCGATTGAACATAATTTTGGAGCCAGCCAAATAATTGAGGCCATGCAGAAATTGACTCCTGCATACAGGATGGTATTCAACATGTACGTTTTTGAAAATTACCAGCATAAAGAAATAGCAGAAATACTTAGAATAAGCGTTGGAACTTCGAAGTCCAATCTTGCAAAAGCTAAGCGAAACCTAAGAAAAATTCTAATAAGAGACTTCACAAAACCCGATGAGCAGAATGTCAACACGATTTGAAGATCAAGTAAGGAATGCCCTCGACAATTATGAACTTCCCTACGACCCTGGAAGTTGGAAAAAAATCGAAAAACAGTTAGCAGCGTCCGGAACCGGAAGTTCAAATTCAGCGCGTTGGGTTGCAGCTATTGCAGCCACCATAGTTACCGCAGTTTCTACAGTTCTCGTTTACGACCATTATTTTGATATTCCCAAGGCCCATCTGGCATTTGGTGCCAACCGGGTTCAACATGTAGAGTACCTGAATACTGAAAACAAGAATGCGTCCATCACCACCGATATTCTGGATGAAAAGGCCATTAGCGAGAACTCGGATAACGCTGCTGCAAACGAATCGCTACACAGTTCTAATGCGACAATAGAAAGTAACAAATCTTCCGATGCAAATGATCAGGACCACACAAACCCTATTGGCTTGACTGTGAGCGATGAGGCGGAATTCAGCACAAAAGGACAAAATCAAAAAACTATAAAAGGAACTGCCAAATCTGACGGCAGTAACGTGCCATCCAATGCGAATACCGTGGCCTTCAAGACCAATGTAAGAAAAGCCTGTACAGGTTTTGAAATTGACTTCCAACTTACCAACGGCCCTACCGAAGGAAGCTATCTGTGGAATTTCGGTGACGGTTCGTTCTCCAGCCAGGTGAATCCAAAACACCATTATTCCAATCCTGGTGTGTATGATGTTTCGCTTTCAATCACTGGTAAGGATGGCTTGATTCGCTCCACTTCAATGGAAGACCTTGTTACTATCAATCCGACACCCGAAGCTGATTTTGAATGGGATTTTATCAATGGTGCTACCGATGAACCATCTGTGAAATTCATCAACCTCAGTGAAAACGCAAGCAACAGCGAATGGAGGTTTGATGGTTCGGAAACTGACGGTGAAATCAGCCCGGTGAAATCTTATATCAATAAAGGAAAACACTCGGTTGAACTTTATGTGGCGAACGAATTCGGTTGTTCGGATGTCACCATCCGCTACCTCACCATTAACAGTGATTATAACCTTTTGGCACCTGCCGCCTTCAGCCCTAACAGCGATGGTGTTGAGGACACGTTTATGCCAGAAGCACTACGAAATAATAATTTCAATTTTAAGATGACAATTTATGACGGGACCCAACCCATTTATCAAACAGCCGGCAAAAACAAGCCGTGGGATGGAAAAATAAAGAATGGTTCGCTTGCTCAAACAGGAACCTCGTACCCTTGGGTGGTGATTATTTACAACGACATAACCAAAGAAGAGAAATACTTCAGCGGTTCAGTAACCATCATCCCTTAACCAAAACCAACTTATTATCAGGCAAACGACCCGGAACTAAACCTCCGGGTTTTTTGTTTTACCGAGTTATCAACAACTTGCTTAAAATGCCTATACTTTTGCCGCTGCCTTAAACTGACTTAATGAAACAGGCTTCCGCCAGCCATATTCTGCAAACCATACTTTCCTGCTCCTTGATCGTGGCTGTTGCGCTCCTGTTTACAGTTACAAAAGCAACAGCACAGTTCATCGTCACTCCTTCAACAAATTGTTCCAGTTGCGATGGACAGGCAACATTCAACACCATGATTCCCGGTAGTGTTTTTTTCCTGTGGTCAGATGCCCAGGGACTGCTTGTGTTTTCTGAGATTAATGATTTAGGGATTTCAACCCTCTCAGGTTTATGCGCAGGTGTGTTGCAGGTGGTGGCAAATGATGGCGCACAATCGGAAACATATATTTTGAATATTCCAACGCTCATCACCAATCCGGGAACAGCATTGACTGCAATCGTATGCAGCACTGATGGTGATGTTGACCCCTCGGATTTTATCCCGGACATTCTGAATGGAGGAACATGGACGGAAGCGGATGGAACTGCACTTCCCGGGAGCATTGACCCATCAGTGGCGGATGAAGGTTACTACCTCTACAATGTTGATGAAGGCGGCTGCACAGTGACCACCGGAATTTTTCTTGACATCATCCAGGATGCCGATCCGGGTTTTTCCACTACCTACCTCATCTGCGAAAATTACCAGCCGTTTTTGATGACAGATTTTCTCTCCGGCACACCTGACTATACAGGTCAGTGGTTTGCTGGTGGAGGAATTCCGATGGATGGAATTTTCGATCCTGCCACCATGAATACTGCTCTTTTTACTTATATGATTGACACCGTTGTGGGATGCTCCCCCGTTTTCAGCACCATGCTGGTGGTAGAAAATCTGATACCCGATCCGGGATTGGATGCCTCCGTTCTAGTGTGTGCCGATGCGATTCCGTTCAGCATGTTGGGCCAACTGAGTGGAAACCCTCAGCCGGGGGGCCAGTGGTACGATCAAAATGACAATGCTGTAAGCGGAACATTTGATCCCGCATTTATGCCAGTGGGCATTTATCAATACATCGTAAATGGAGCAACACCATGCGTTGGCCAGGACTCTTATTTGACCATTGACGTATCGCCCACCAATCCTTCGGGTACGAGTGCCATCGAAACTGTGTGCGAAAGCGATCCAGAATTCGAAATGATTTCATCGTTAGGAGGAACTCCGCTGGATGGTGGTGTATGGACAAATTCACTTGGAACAATAGTCAGCCCGACAATTGATCCGGCAACAGCAACTCCGGGAATTTATACTTATGAATATCCCAGCATCGGATGTGTTCCTGATTTTGCTGAACTAACCGTCACCGTTGAACAATTGCCCGATGCAGGAAATTCTTCATCGCTTCCCGTTTGCGAGAGCCTTGTGTTGTTCGACCTCAATAATTTGCTTTCATCTAATGCTGATCCTGATGGAACATGGTTCGACAGCAACGGTATCATGCCATCTGCCGATTTCAACTTTCCGGGACTTGGTTCTTTCCCGTTTTCCTATTTATCAGAAGGAATTTTTTGTCCTTCTGATGTAGCAGTTTTTACTTTAACTGTGGATGCGCTTCCATCATCACTCACCGATGCGGCACTTGAAGTTTGTGAAGCATCTCCTCAAATTGATTTGAACCAATTGGCCAATGCAAATGGTGAATTGGCTGGATGGGAAGACGATGCTGGAAATGCAGTAACCGCATTGTTCGAACCTATTACCGCAGGTACTTTTCCATTCACCGGAACGATAATTTCCGGCAATTCCTGCCCTGATGAAGAAGCGATAGTGACGATTGAAGTTGCCGCCCCGGATTTTGAAAGCACAGTGGTTTCAATTGATTTATGCCAACTGCAATCCAACTATGAATTGACTAATGCTGATCCTATGGTTGATTTTACCATTGGCACATGGACGGATGCAAATGCCAACCCGGTTCCAACTTCTGTTGCATTGGATTTTTCAGGAACTGAATCATTTTTTTACACCTCATCGCAAACTGCAGCTTGTTTTGAATCAGTGCTGGAAGTTCAGCTCAACGTATTTGAACCGATGATTGCCGGCAATGATTTGGTCCTTGATATTTGTTCCAACCTAGGCGAATTTTCTATGGCCGAACTGGCACCGGCAGGTTCCACACCGGGTGGAATATGGACTTTTTCGGGCACTGAATTTTCCGCAGTCAACTTCAACCCCTCGACTGATGAAAGCGGAACCTACGTTTATGCTGTTTCACCGAACGGTCCTTGTGCTGCTTCAAGTGCCGATGTGATGATTGCCATCCAACAGGAACCAGTTTTCGATGCGGGGGAAGACATAGCAGTGTGCCACGGTTCATCATCAGTTGAACTCGGTCAAGTACCACAAGCCAGTTTTCTTTATGAATGGGAACCACAAATCAACCTCAGCAATTTCACTGTTTCGAACCCGGTAATCACTTTGGAAAACACGGACGACATTCCACTCGAAATTGAGTACGTAGTTTATGCCACTAATGGAATTTGTGAGACTACTGACACCATAATTGTTGCTGTGTATCCATTGCCTGATGCCGATGCCGGAAATGATACGGAAATGTGTGCTGGGGACACAATTCAACTCAACGTATCGGGCGGCAATGAATACTACTGGTTGCCCGCAGATTTTTTTTCAGACAACACTTCTTCATCACAAACCATTTCTCCACAGCAAAACATGATGCTGATGGTGGAAGTAATGAACCAATGGGAATGTGTTGAGGCAGATTCAGTCTCTATCATAGTTCATTCTTTGCCCTTTGCATCCTTCGAAATTTCGAACTATGCTGCATGTCCTCCAGCATTATTTGAGGTGGTGAACACTAGCGAAAATTCACCGGGAATTGAGTATGAGTGGCTCGTGGCGGATCAAACATCGTTACTGGAATCACCCGCGCCATTCCAAATTGTACAACCGGGGAATTATGACATCACTCTCATTGCAACGAATGAAGATGGTTGTGCTGCAATCGTTACAGAAAATGATGTACTCGTTGTTTTTGAAAATCCTATTGCCGATTTTTCATTTACACCTCAAGAACTTACCGCACTGGAAAACGCAGCGCAATTCGTAAACGAATCACACAACGCTGAATTATTCTTCTGGAGTTTTGATGCGTTAGGAGAAAGTATGCTGGCGAATCCTGAATTCACTTTTCCGGCTGAGGGGGAAATCAATTATTTCGTTTGCCTTGAAGTTGGAAGTTCGGAGGGATGCTCGGACACTTTATGCAACACCATTCATATTGAAAGCGCAACTGTGTTTTATGCCCCAAATGCTTTTACTCCCGATGGCGATGGTATCAACGATGTTTTTATTCCAGCCTTTGAAGGATTTGATGTTGCAACTTACACTCTCCAGATTTTTGACCGATGGGGCGAGGTGATTTTTGAAACCAATGTTGCCACCCAACCGTGGATTGGAAATGTGCATGGCGGAAGCCATTTCGCGCAATCTGGAGTTTATTTATGGCAAGCGAAAATAAAAGATGCTGATTCTGCTGAGTACAGTAAATTCAGTGGCCACATCACGTTGATTCGATAGAAATAATTCTCGCCATGTATCGCTGAAATCTTTGCTTTAGAGAGTGCAACCGCGCCTCTACATTTGTTGTCTCGATTGTGCTAACTATTCAAAATATACTTCTGAATTAATGAGACATTTCTACACACTATCAGTTATTGTTCTTTTCCTCTCATCGGGGTCAATGTTCGGCCAGATGTACAACATGTCCAATGGCACCATCACTACTTGTGACGGCCAGTTCGTGGATGACGGAGGAATTCAATCCTATTCGCCTGCTAGTTACACGTTCACCATTTGTCCTGATATTCCTGGTGATGTGATCCAGATAGAATTTGTCGCTTTCCAACTCCAGACAGGCGGAACATTCAACGCATCAGATTGGTTTACGATTTATGATGGTGACGACACTTCGGCACCTCAACTTGGAACATATACAGGTAATGATTTGCAGGGATTGCCTGTGACGGCCACGGTGAACAACACCACTGGCTGCCTCACTTTCGCTTTTCAGGATAACGGTGCCGATAACATGACTATGCCCGGATGGGAAGGATTGATTTCATGCACTACTCCTTGCGACAATCCTGTTGCCGCATCCATCATCAGCGATCCTGCACCCATAGGCGCAATACAAACAGTAAGCGTTTGTCAGGGAACAACAGTAACGTTTGAGGATAACGGTTCCTTTGCTCAAACCGGTTTTACTATTGACCAATACGTTTGGAATTTTGATAATGGAACGGTTGATAATACAAGCGGAGATCAAGTCTCTTACTCCTTTGATGAACCGGGTGAATATGTAGTAACTCTGACCGTTCTCGATAACAACGGATGCAACAGTTTGAATCTTGATCCGCTGCAAATTCTGGTTAGCACCATTCCCCATTTCCCCGGAATGGCAGACCAAAACATCTGCCTCGGATCGGAAGCCACACTGGTTGGAAATGCAGAAAGCACAACCTGGACTGCCTTGCCACCGCAAGTAGTTTCCGGTACCACATACCTGGCAGATGGAGCGGGCTTCAGTTACTCAACCACTTTGACATTCGATTTTTTTGAACCTGGGGCAACACTTGATGATTGTGATGATCTTCTTGGTGTTTTCGTAAACATGGAGCACAGCTACATGGGCGACCTTGGCGTTTTTGTTTCTTGTCCTGATGGCACCACAGTTTCTCTAGTGGATTGGGGAACCAATGGTGGTGGCGGAACTTTTATCGGTGAAGCTGTGGACAACGAAAGCACTGTGGAAGGAACCGGATACGACTATGTATGGTCTCCAGATGCGACCAACGGAACCTGGGGTGAAAACTCATACCTCTTCCAGCAAGACTACACCGACAACTCCGGCCAGTTCTGGAACGATGCCTACTACCTGCCCTCCAATACTTATGAAGCCTATGGCGATTTGTGCGATTTTTTGGGATGTCCTCTTAACGGTGAATGGACTTTTACGGTGACCGACAACCTCGCCATTGACAACGGCTACATTTTCTACTGGGGAATTGATCTAAACCCTGCATTGTTCCCCGGTGTCACCACTTTCACTCCCGTGATAGGTGCCGATGCGGATTCATCTTATTGGCAAGGCCCGTTCATTACCAGCGAATCTTTCGATGGTGAAACCATAACCGTGCTGCCTGATGCGGAAGGAGTTTACTGTTACGACTACATCGTGACCAACAACTTCGGCTGCACATTCGACACCACCATTTGTTTGACGGTTGAACTTGCACCACAAGTGTATGCAGGCCCCGATGTCTATATGGCTTGTGATAATACGATGCTACAGGGAGGACTTGATGGTTCCGCCTCGGCAAGTTGCGGTGGCGATGGAGGCACTTTCAATTATTGCTATACCGACAGTGAATTTTTCGAATGGACGTTTTGCCCCGACACTCCAGGTGACGGAATTTCATTCATGACCTTCAATTTCATCTCTGGACAAATGGAGGGTTGGTTTGAAACCTTTACTGTTTATGATGGTGAAGACACCAGCGCCCCCATTATTGAATCATGGAGTGTTGGTGATGCCACCGGACAAATGTGGACTGCCACCAACCCAACAGGATGCATCACGGTTACATTTTCATCGGATGGAAGTATTTCTTGCGCATGGGGTTCTTATGAAGAATGGGAATATGAAATAGTGTGCAATGTGGGAGGGCCGGAATTCATCTGGGAATGGTCGCCATCCGATGGGCTTTCTGCTACCGATATTCCCAATCCAACAGTGAGCGGAATTAATTCAGACACCGAATACACATTAACCGGATGGCCTGTCGGTTTCCCGGGATGTGCCTCGAGTGATGAAGTGCTGGTAACTGTTTCAACTGACTTGCCCGATCCCGGTGAAGACGGTGTTGCCATCCTTTGCACCACATCACCCGATACGGATCTTGCAACTTTTCTTGGAGGTACACCTGATCCGGGTGGCGAATGGAATGATCCCTCCGGAAACTTTATGGCATCGAGCATCATTGATCCTTCTGTTGCAGCATCAGGCGATTACACTTACACCGTTGGAGGCATTGCTTGCCCCATCACCGCGCAAATAGATGTGACCATTGGCGATCCTGTGATTACAACGGTTGATGTGACGATATGTATAGGAGGGACTGCCACGCTCACTGCCAATCCGCCTGCGGGTGTGAATGACACCGGATGGATTTACGATTGGGCTGGAGTGGGTGTGGGGAACGATTTGCAGGTGACGCCCGATGTGGCCACCACCTACTCTGTCGTAGTAACAAATCCAGATGGTTGTTCGAGTTTACCTGTTGATCTTGAAGTGGACATTTACGGTCCAATCATCCTCAACATGGGTGATGATCAAAACATCTGCTTAGGGACAGATGCTGAACTTGAAGTGACATCGGCAAGTGGTGGTATGGGTGCTCCTTACACGTTTACCTGGGCATATAACGGAAGCGGCATCGGAACCGGGCAAACCATTTCTTATGCAGCGGAAGAGACCGGTGACTATTGCGTTACGGTGAATGATGGTTGCGAAACGCCATCAGTCACTGAATGTATTCCGGTGATTGTGGAAATAGAAATTCCGGTCACCTTTACCACGGACACCGTTGCGGGATGTTTCCCGCTCAACATCACATTCACCAACACTGTTGATCCTGCAAGCTTCACCGGCTCTTCGTGGAATCTGGGTGATGGCACTGATGTGCAGAACGACATTGAATTCACACACACTTTTGCCGAGCCAGGCATTTATGGTGTTTCACTTACCATCATCAGCACTGCAGGTTGCGTGTATTCTGTTTTTGCACCCGATTACATAACGGTACACAACCACCCCGTTGCATCATGGACAGCGGAACCACAGCCCACTGTAATTCCTGAAACCGAAATCACCTTCGATAATCTTTCGCTGGGCGACATTGCAACAAGTTATTGGGAGTTCGGTTATCCAACACCTTTCGGAACCAGCACTGACATGGAACCCGTTATAGAATTTCCCAACGATGCCGGTGGCGTTTATTCAGTTTATCTTTTGGTGACGGATGAAAACAATTGCACGGATGAGGTGATAGGTCAGGTGGTGATCAACAACCTTTTCCTGGTGTATATCCCAAATGGTTTCACTCCCAATTACGATGGCATCAACGATGTGTGGGCTATCTATGGCAGCGATCTCGATCCGGAAAAATTCACTATTCAGGTATTCAGCCGCTGGGGCGATATGGTTTATGAATCGCATGACCCTGCTGCGGCATGGACGGGAGGCCAGGACCATGGCGAATATTTCGTGAAGGACGGTGTTTATGTATGGCGTTGCGAAATTTCTTCGCTGAGCACTACCGAGAAAAAAGAACTGACTGGAACGGTGACGCTTATTCGTTAGCCAGCTAATCTGGCCGAAGAAAACTCTTCATTTCACTTCTCTATTTATTTCCAATGAAATAGCACTTTTTATTGCTGGGATTATGAGGCGGTCTCATTGCTTGGAAAACAACTTGTTTTCCTGAGACTGCAAGCTTTATGGGATGGTGTAATGCAGGATTGAGTTGGTGGTGCGGTTCTATTCCTCTTCTTCCTTCTCCTTCCTCTTCGTCACCACAAAAAGCGCCCTCTTTTCCGGCTCATTCACAAAAACCGTTTCCGCGGCATCGCTGGCTTGCACCATATAGGCCCATATTGTATTGAAGGCATCGTGCCTTGCGCCTGTGTTTAGGGGGCGCAGTCGTTTTTGTTTTTGAATGCACCGGGCTAAAGAAGGGTGTCAGGAATGAAGAGTTGCCCAGTATCGTCCTTCGCCTCGATGAGATACTTTATGGGAGGGTGGCAGTTCTCGAACGTGAAATGGTAAGGCGGAAGCTATCATCTTCAAGGCAGGCTCTGCGGAGTTTCCACCAACTCGCACTTCCCTTTTCGCGTTACACCTCGCACACCCGCATATTTTAAATCGAACCCGCATCGAACTATTCCATCTTATAAACATGCACCCTCTCCACCTGATTCTTGTCATTGAGCCGGTGCAGCATCTTATCGAACCATCCGGCCATAATCGTGGTTTTGAAAGTGAGTGACGGAAACAGAGTTTTCAACCTGGCAACTCTCTCATCCAGTTTTTCATCATCATAAAAAAGAATGTAGTTGGGCACCGGCATGTTGTGGAGCATATTCCTCCTCACCTCTTCATTGCGCGGCATTGCAGCTACAACACTTTCAACATCGGTCGAATTCCTGAAAATGTAATAACTGGGCCATGCCCCACTGTAGAACTGCGGCACCTGGCTGGCGCCTTCCTTGTGCGAAAATTCCTGAATAAAATTTTTGCAGTCGCCCTGATCATAGAGATAACTCACTGCTTCCACCCTGGCTTTTTTTCCAGAAGTGAAACAGAACACGAGCATCACCACGGTGTTCATCACCCAGAAAAATTTCCAGCAACCACTGAGTAACTTTTTTCTATGCAGCCAGAATTTTGATCCGAAGACAAATTCATTCCACCCGATCACCCCAAGCATCACCACAAAAGGAAGTGCGGGAAGAATAAAACGCTCCTGCCTGTTGGGATAGATGAAATGAAAAAGCAGGAATAAAAACACGGGAAGAAAAATCAACAATTCCTTTTTCCATCGTCTGAAAAAACCGAACGCCAAAAACAAACTGACGGGTGGAAGAATGAAGTATCCAATAAAACTGAAATACGCAAACGGTGAACCCGGATAGCCACTGGCATTAGCTGTATTGTATCCGAAGTATCCCAACAGGTGTTGAAAAGGCTGTCCTCCCCACCACAGCACATCATCCATTTGTGTAATGAAAAAAGCAACGAACGATACCACGCCAAATAACACCGCAGCGCGAAATTGTTTTTGAATGAGCAACACCAATCCCACACCGGCAACAATCAAAACCGCCTGGTACCTGATGCCCACTGCAAGGCCCATTAGTAAAGCAGAAAAAAAGATGTGACGATATGGCGATATGCCACGTTGTAGCGTGGGGCGTTTTGATGAAGTAACAACCTTTGGGATGGTGCCAACTTTCTCCTGATAGCTATCGGGATGCCCACTGCCTGCTGACCACTGCCTGCCAACTAACAAAAAGATGCCTGCCATCAATGGTGGAACACAAACCATCTCTACCAGATTTCTTACCGAAAAATTGGGCAACACCGCAATGAAAGTAAGGAGTACTCCCACTTCAATGGCATTCTGTTTTGAGGAAATTTTTTCAGTGATTTTGTACCCGTAGTAAACAATCAACAGCGAGTAACACGCATGGATTAAACGCATCACGTACATCTGTGTTTCTGGATTTTCAATCCCGATGAATTGAAACATCTTGAAGAAAAGAAACAGAAACGAGAGATAAAAAAAACTGATGGGTTCGGGTGATGTTCTTTCATTGCCTATGCCCGGCAACCAGTCGTTGAAGTTATGTCCCATTGCCCAGCTTGCAGCAGGTTCCACAGTAAGGAAATGATCATCGTGCCAGAAAAACCCCGGAGCAAAAAACACCGCAAGTAAACGCACTGCCAATGCCAGAAGCAGAATGCTGCTCAATGGCTTTGCATGCCACATATTTTGCAATACTGCTTTCAATGAGATTCGTTGCGGGCAAATCTAGACTTCAGGTTTTTGACCCAGCAGGCAATTCACAAATTCAACTGTGAATGTTGTTTTGCCAGGCCTCGCCTGAGCGCACCATCGTTTAATCGCTGAAATACGATAAATATTGAAACGCTGCAAACCGCAGTGAGCCCCGTGCGTTGAGTAAACGAAAATGTGGAGCGTGGAAAAACACGGAGGAGTCATCTTTAGAAATTCTGACAGAGGCTCGGAAAGCAGAGAAAAACTCTGAGGCCTCGCACCGCTTCGTTCCGGTCCGGACCGAAAATTCAGATCCTCACGTCTGTATCACCCCCACATTAAATTGCCTTTCAGCCGGTGCATGGCTTGCTGCCTCGATCCCCATCGAAATCCACTTGCGGGTTTCAGTGGGATCAATCACTGCATCGATCCAAAGTCGTGCAGCAGCGTAATAAGGTGAAATCTGAGAGTCGTAGCGGTCTTTTATTTTGTTGAACAATTCCTCTTCCCGCTCTTTGGTTATTTCTTCTCCTTTTGCTTTCATCGAACTTACTTCAATCTGCAATAAAACTTTTGCGGCTTGCGAACCACCCATCACTGCTATTTGTGCAGTTGGCCATCCTATTATCAATCGAGGGTCATAAGCTTTTCCGCACATGGCATAGTTGCCTGCACCGTAACTATTGCCAACTATGATGGTGAATTTTGGCACAACACTATTGGCTTGCGCATTCACCATTTTGGCCCCGTCCTTAATAATGCCCGCATGTTCACTTCGCGAGCCTACCATAAATCCTGTTACATCTTGTAAGAACACAAGTGGAATGTTTTTCTGGTTGCAATTCATTATGAAGCGTGTGGCTTTGTCAGCGCTGTCGTTGTAAATCACCCCTCCTATCTGCGTTCCTTCTTTTTTTGTTTTCACAGTCAGGCGCTGGTTCGCCACTATGCCCACACTCCATCCGTCAATTCGTGCGTAACAACAAATAATGGTCTTGCCATAGTCTGCTTTGTATTCCTCCATAGTATTTGCATCCACCATCCGGAGGATGACTTCGTGCATGTTGTAAGGTTTTGTGCGGTCGGGAGGAAGAATTCCCATCAGCTCTTTTTCATCGTATTCAGGAGGTGCGGATGGTGCACGATTGAATCCCGCATCCTGGGAAGTACGTCCCATCTTGCCTACAATGTTTTTTATTTTATCGAGTGCGTCTATATCATCCTTGGCCTTGTAATCTGTAACTCCGCTTATTTCAGAATGTGTGGTGGCACCTCCCAGGGTTTCGTTGTCAATGTCTTCACCTATGGCTGCTTTCACAAGGTAGCTTCCAGCAAGAAAAATGGTTCCGGTTTTTTCTACAATCAATGCTTCATCGCTCATAATGGGCAGGTAAGCACCACCGGCCACACAACTTCCCATGATAGCAGCAATTTGAGGAATGCCTCGCGAAGACATGATGGCGTTATTCCTGAAAATTCTTCCAAAATGTTCTTTGTCTGGAAAAATTTCGTCCTGCATGGGGAGGAACACTCCGGCACTATCCACGAGGTAAATTATAGGGATGCGATTTTCCATCGCGATTTCCTGCGCACGCAAATTCTTTTTTCCTGTGATTGGAAACCATGCACCCGCTTTCACGGTGGCATCGTTGGCTACTACAATGCACAAACGTTTTTGCACATAACCCATCACCACCACCACTCCGGCAGCGGGACAACCGCCATGTTCAGCATACATACCGTCACCGGCAAAAGCTCCCATTTCCAGTTGGCTTGAATTTTTATCGAGAAGATACTCAATGCGCTCGCGGGCGGACATTTTTCCTTTTTCGCGCTCCTTGTCTTGCCGCGCTTTTCCTCCGCCTTCCTTTATCTTTTCGAGTTTGCGGTTGAGCGCTGCTACCAGTTGCTGCATCTTGTCTTCATTCAGGTTGAAATCGGGATTGGTCATTGCGGGGGCAAAATAATCTCGCCAGGTGAAGCGAAGGAGAGGAGATAAATTTCATTAATGAAGATTTAGTCATCATCAAGAACACAAACTTCTTTCATTTTCCCGGTACCATCATCCGTCAAATCGCTTTACTTTTACCACATCAATTTCAGATGAGAAAAATTTTTCTTTTTTCAGCAGCACTCGCATTTGTTCACAGCATTTCTGCACAGAACGAAACAGAACTCTATGATGAAGCCGTGGTACTTTACCACCACCAATGGTTTGGCGGTTTGGTATTGCACACTAATGGTTTTGGGGGCACCTTTACTTATGCCAAATACCGCGATGCAAAACACCTCCGCCTTATGGGTGTGGATGCCATCTTTATGAAACACGAAAAAGAAACCAAGAGCTGGAACCAGTTTGCTCCGCAGGATTCGCGCAGCTACATCTATGGCAAGACCCACAATTTTTACATCATCCGCCCCTTCATAGGCACCAAAAAAATTCTTACGGAAAAACTTCGCAAGAGTGGAGTACAGGTGGCGTACAGTTATCAGGTTGGTCCTGCCCTCGGCCTCACCAAACCGGTTTACCTCACCATTGGATATCCCGAACCTCCTGATCCCGATTATTTCTTATCAGAAAAATTCGATCCGGGCAAACATTACATAGACAATATTTATGGTCGCGCATCGAGCCTGCTCGGTTTGGATGAATTGCGTTTCCACCCCGGAGGGTTTTTCAAATTCTCGCTCAACTTCGAATACTCCAATGAACAGGACAGACTAAAAGCAATTGAAACCGGAATTGCTCTTGATGCATTTGCCAAACGCATCCCCATTATGTCGCAGGAAATACTGGATGAAAAATTCGATGGTGCCAACAACCACCAGTTTTTCCTGACGCTCTATCTCAACTTCACTTTCGGTAAAAAGTACACCGACTAATTCTCTATGATTCAAGATCCAGAAGTGCGAATCCCGAAGCCGAAATGGCTAAGGGTGAAGTTGCCCACGGGCGAAAACTTCCGCATGGTGCGCACCATTGTGGATGAGCATAAACTCCACACAATATGTCAAAGCGGAAATTGCCCCAACATGGGTGAGTGCTGGGGCGCAGGGACAGCAACCTTTATGATACTTGGAAATGTGTGCACACGTTCATGCGGTTTCTGCTCTGTTGCAACAGGTAAACCAATTGATGCTGATCCATTCGAACCGGTGCGTGTTGCCAAATCCATAAAACTGATGAAAGTGAAGCACGCAGTTATCACTTCGGTGGATCGCGATGACCTTGATGATGGCGGCAGCCATATCTGGCAGGAAACCATAAAAGCCGTGAGAAGAATATCACCAGGCACCACCATGGAAACACTTATTCCCGATTTTGCGGGCAAGTGGGAAAACCTCCAGCGCATTATTGATGAAGCACCGCAAATTATTTCGCACAATCTTGAAACGGTGCGAAGACTAACTAAACAAGTGCGCATCCAGGCGAAGTACGACCGCAGCCTCGAAGTGTTGCGAAGGTTGAAACAAGCAGGAATGAAAACAAAAAGCGGAGTAATGCTCGGCCTTGGTGAAACTGAAAGTGAAGTGCTGGAAACCTTGGAAGACCTTCGTTCCGTGAAGCTCGATGTTCTTACACTCGGCCAGTATCTTCAACCCACCAGGCAACATCTTCCAGTGGTAGAATTTATTACGCCCGAAAAATTTGATGAATACCGCGAGGTAGGATTGAAGCTTGGCTTTCGCTATGTAGAGAGCGGGCCGCTGGTGCGTTCCTCCTATCATGCCGAGAAACATATTTTCTGAAAAAATTATTCAAACCCAATTGACCTGAAAATTTTCTGAAATTGTGTATGTAAAACCATTCATGAGGATCAGGCGGTTCGTTTACTTTAGCCACCGTTTCAAAAAAAGACCTATAATCACTCAAACAAAATGAAGTTCAAATTTTTATTCTTATCAACTGTGGTGCTGGCAGGTATGGCAACCTGGTTCGCCTGCACCCAATCCTTATCTGTTGTTGCATCGGCATATCAACCTCGCTCTCAAGTGCAGCCCAGTTCATCGTTCCATGACATGGTTCCCTACATGAAAAAACTGAAGGGAAATCTAGAAACTGGGGAGTTCGAACCAATGGATTGGATTCGGATGAATGCTGCGGTGCAGAAGTATCGCGCTCATCATGTATCGGATAAAAGTGCTCCCATCACGTGGTGGGAAATGGGCCCCGACAACATAGGAGGCCGGACCCGCGCTGTTCATGCACTGGCAGATAACCAGACAGTGTATGCCGGATCAGTTACGGGGGGATTGTGGAAATCTATTAATCAGGCTAACACCTGGGACCAGGTAGATTCATTTCCCGGATGTGCCGTAGCGTCTATTGACCAAACTGGCAATGGAACCATCTTCGTGGGAACCGGAAGCCGCTTTGAATCCGATCACTCGGGCACTGGTGGCAGTGGTTCAATAGGAAATGGTATTTACTACTCAACTGATCAAGCTGCCACTTGGACTATTGTGCCAGGCACTGAAACCGATCCAATGGATCCTGGAGAGACGTGGATATATGTTGAACGCCTTGTGGGCGACCCCAATGATGATGATCGCATCTGGATTGCAGGATCTGCGGGCATCGGTTATTGGGAACCGGGAATGACGACACCCAACATGAATATGGAGGGCATTCCTACTCAGGATGGTTTTGACATTACGTGGGCATCTGACGGTAGTTACTTACTGGCTGCCACAGCGGCCTGTAGAGTTTATCGCTCCACAGATGGTGGTCAGAATTTCGACCAACTAAGTGATGGTCTACCTACGAATAGTGGCCGCGTTTGCATAGCCATTTCTAATGATAGTCCTGAAACGTGTTATGCACTTTATTCCGATGGATTTATGGACGGTGTGTTTTACTCCTCCAACAGTGGCGAGAACTGGTCCAACATCTGGCCGGAAGGAAATTTCTTTGGGTTTAATCCATTTGGCGATAATGGCCAGGGTCAGTATGACCTTGCGCTTGGTGTTATAAACGATGATCCCGGTAGAGCGATAGTTGGCGGTGTCACGCTGTGGCAGTGCGGTTCAGGAAACCAGCCCGAACAAATCGCTTCCAATTTCGGATTCGGCAACAGCATAAACTATGTTCACTCGGATATACATGTGTTCGAACAATCACCAGACGGAACCTTGTACATAGGAACCGATGGTGGTGTTTTCCGATCCACCGATGGTGCAGAAACTTTTACTGCTGCCAACCGCGATTACAACGTGACCCAGTTTTACGGCATTGCACACTCTGGTGGCTTCCCTGTAATGGGAGGCGCTCAAGACAACGGAAGCACAGTAATCCTTGGAACAGAGCAGGATGCTTTTTTATTAGTGAGCGACCAGCAGGCATTCGACCTGCAAGGAGGTGATGGTTTCGACTGCGACATGAGCAGCGTTACTCAAGGATTCAATACGGTACTTTTTGCTGCTTCTCAAAATGGTATCCTCAGAAGGTATGATGCTACCGGCAATGGAGGAGCATTTTGGGACAATGACATACTGAATATACTGGATCCAAACACGCAAGAGGGTGGACCTTTCTACACTTCTTTCCGATTGTATGAAAACACGGAGGATGAAGAATCGGAGCAATACGTCATTCTTTTTAATCAGGAAGATGAAGACCTCACCGACACAACGATTACTCTCTTCACCCAAAACCTTACGCTTCCTTTTGAATACACTCTGGAAGAGGGTGATACCATTCATTATTGGGAAACGCTTATTCGCCCGGCTTTTGTCACCACCGAACTTTTAACAGAAGACCCTAACTACTTCTGGCTTGAACCTCAGGACTTGGATTTTGAAGAAGAAATTTGTGACACGATGGTTATAGGAACAGAAACCGTGATTGACTCTATCACATTCGTAACTGAAACCATTTACTGGACCGATTCTATTTTCTATAATAATGAATGGGTGTATGTAAATGATTCTACTGTTGTGATCCTCGATTCTGATACTACCTTTATTGAAGTAGATATTCTAGACACGGAGGTTGACTGTGTTACCTACTACCATTACGCGGCCGATACGCTGGAAGATATTCATGAGCAGCGCCTGATTCAAGACCAATACACTTCAATATTTGTTACCGGATTTTATGGTGCCGAAGGAATTTGGATGACCCGGCAAGCACTTAACACTGGTACCACACCGGACTGGTGGAAAATTGGTAGTGCACCACCATCCGGTGTGAAAGCTTATGAGTTCAACCGAAATGGTGAGGTGATGTTTTATAGTGATTGGAACAGTGGATTGTGGCGTGTACAAAACATCAATGATTTGTGGAGTGTTGCCGATGTTCCGCTAATTGATATTGACCAGTTGACTGGAAGTGCAGGAGGTGTTGTAACCTCTATGGCATCTGATGCAAACGATCCGAACCACCTCGTGATCACTATCGGGGGGTATGGAAATCCGTCAGGTGGAAAAGTTAGAGAAACTTTTAATGCACTTGCGGCAATTCCTGGCGATGTGGATTGGAACGACCGCTGGCAATGGACCGGTGCTAATGCATACCTCGAAAATATGCCCATCTATTCTTCTGTAATCAATTCAACCGATGAGGATGGTTCTACCATTGTAATAGGAAGTGAATTTGGGACTTGGATAACTTACGATCATGGTGATAACTGGGAACACAGCATAGAAGCCGCTCCCGGAAGCAGCGGACGTATGGGTTGTGTGCCAGTTCACGATATGCGCCAACAGCAGGTGTACGATATGCGGTACATGACACCCACCAACCACGGAAGCATTTATGCCGGAACACACGGACGCGGAATTTTCCGCAATGATGCTTATCTGGATGTGGCGGTAGAAGAAAATGATGCGTTGGAAATTGAATCGCATCTGCTGGTGTACCCCAACCCCACCTCGGGTGAAGCATGGCTTAGCGTTGATGTGAACACGGCCACAAAAGTTGAAATCAATGTCTACAACATAAAAGGGCAATTGGTAAATCATCTTGAACCAGGCTTGATGGTGCAAGGCAATCATCGTATTGCGCTCGGTGCCGGATCATTGGCCAAGGGCAATTATATTGTACACGTGAGTGCAGGAAGCGCGAGTGGTGTGGCGAAGTTTATCAAGCTTGAATAATTAAAGTTCAACCAAAAAATCTTACAGGAACCCTTCTCTGAAAATTTCGGAGAAGGGTTCTTCATTTTTGCGCCATGAAAAAAATTCGTGTGGCTGTAAATGGTTTCGGAAGAATTGGACGAACCGTTTCCAGGTTGCTTCTGGCCGATGATCGTTTTCATCTTGTAGGCATCAACGATTTGTATGATGTAGTCACTATGGCTCATCTCTTCAAATACGATTCGGTGCACAAAAAATACAAGGGCGATGTTCAAACCGGCAATGGTTCCTTAATGGTAGATGGTCATCACATTGTTTACACATCAACGAAAAATCCGGAGGATTTGCCCTGGCACGAATTGCATGTGGATGTGCTGATTGAATCCACCGGAGTTTTCAAAACCAGGAACGAACTGGAGGCGCACATAAAAGCAGGTGCAAGAAAAGTGTTGCTGAGTGCCCCATCGGATGATGATTCCATAAAAACAATTGTGCGAGGTGTTAATGATGAACTGCTAACCAGGGATGATGTGATTGTCTCCAACGCATCGTGCACTACCAACAGCGCGGCACCCATGATTTATCTTCTAGAACAATTGTGCGACATTGAGTATTGTTATATCACAACCATACACAGTTACACGGGCGATCAACGCCTGCATGATGCCCCACACAAAGACTTGCGCAGGGGGCGGGCCGCTGCTGAGTCCATTGTTCCCACCACCACAGGAGCTGCAAAAGCATTGACCCGCATTTTTCCGCAGTTGAAAGATTGCATGGGAGGATGCGGCATCCGCGTTCCGGTTCCCGATGGTTCGCTCACCGATATTACTTGCACGGTTCGCAAACCACATAGCATTGAGCAGATAAATTCTGCTTTTCAAGCCGCATCACAAAATGAGATGAAAGGAATTATTGAATACACAGAAGACCCCATTGTGTCGCGCGATGTTATCGGCAATCCGCATTCCTGCATTTTCGATGCGCAACTCACCTCTGTAATTGGCGACATGGTGAAGGTGGTGGGGTGGTACGATAACGAAGTGGGCTACGCAAATCGCCTGGTGGATCTGGCGGTGCGAATGCAAACCTTTTAGCTAATTAAGAAAATTTCAGTAGTTGATAAATGCTATGAAACAATTCTCTTCTCATTTATTGGAGATCACAAACAAAAAATCTTCCGGGGCTATTTTTCGCCCGCATTTCAACATCGCTCAATGAAAACAAATCTCAGTAAAATTATTTCCGTAGGTGGCAAACCGGGCATCTACCGTGTGCTCAACAGCAGTCACGCTACCCTTATTGCCGAATCTCTAACGGACGGGAAACGAATGCCCTTCCATACCACACAAAAACCCAGCTCACTGGCTGACATCAGCATGTTCACCCGTGACGAAGATGTGCCGCTGCGCTCGGTGTTGGAGAAAATGAAAACGCATTACAATGGTCAGCATGCTGCGGAAATGGATAACCCCAAAGCACTTCGTGACGAGGTGAAGAAATTTTTTCCCGATTGCGATCCGAATCGTGTGTATGATCGCGACCTGAAAAAACTTTTTTCCTGGTACAACATTTTGCAGGCCAAAGACATGCTGGATTTTGAAGATGATGAAAGAGGAAAGGATAAACCGGAGGAGTCATCAGAAGAAAAAAAGGAGCCAAGACTTTAGAGCCTGTTTTAGTTTTTAAACCTGGCCACTTCCTTTTCATCCAGGAAATCGAAAAAGGTATCGCCCCGCAATCCAATGCGAAGGCATTCCAGGGAAATCACTTCGTTTTCCGCAATGTTTCCAAGATTTACATTGGCACCAAAGTGTTTTATGAAATAAACCTGCTGTGCTTTTTTAGGGGCTTCCCACAAAATGTTTTCAGGTTTTACTTTCTGGGTTATTTTATTGATGAGTGTAACGTGGGCTTGTCCGTTGGGGCGATAAATTCCTACGGTTCCGCTCTCGCGCGCTTCGGCTATCACTTTCCAGCTTCCGGCATCCAGCTCTGTCTGCATCATCTTGATCCACTTGTTGGGGCTGATGAGGATGCCCTCCTCCTTGGAACCCACCTCGCTCAACACAGTGAAATTTTTTGCAAAGCGTGAAATGAGTTCGCATTTGTCTTCATGCGGAATCACCATAGAGCCATCGGAAACTTCGAGGCAATTGAGGCCGAATTTTTCCAGTGTCTTCAAGTAGTCCTCCAGTTGGCCCCGCACATAAAATGCTTCGAACAATGTTCCACCCAGGTACACTTTTAAGCCTGCATCATTGTAAAGTTTGATTTTTTCCCTGAGCTGCGGAGCAAGGAATGATGTTCCGAATCCGAGTTTCACCAGGTCAACAAAATCCCCCCCACTTTGTATCAGGTCTTCCGCTTGCCGCAGGGAAAGACCTTTGTCCATTACCATAGTAAGCCCGTGTTTGCGGGGTTTGCCGGTGCGTTTAGGTATTTTGTCGAGGTGGAAATTCATCGTGGAATCAGGAACTGTCGGCAAAGGTCAATAAACAATGAATTGTCTTTAATAGTCGGATAGTATTGTCCCAGTTCCCATGAACCTTCGGGGTCGTGCATCATCATTCGCAGCAGCAATTCATCGGCTTCGTTTTGTTTTCCGGCAGCCACCAGGTAAGCCACTTTCCGGAAACCAAGTGCCACACTCTGTGGATTTTTCTGCCAGCCTTCGTTGAGGTATTGTATGGCTTTTTCAAACTCATTTTTCCGGAAGAATATGTCAGAGTAATCCAGCCAAACATCTTCATTATCGGCATGTTTTGTAACCAGCAATTCCATAATGGCCTGTGCATCATCGTGCCTGTCCAGTTTCTGCAAAGCATCAACGTAAAAGAGGTGGTAGTCCACATTTTCCGGATCCAGTTCGGTGGCATAACGGTGGTAGTTGAGCGCCTCCTCCAGCTGGCCTTGCTGGATGAGCACTATGCCCAATCCCACATAAGCACCGGGATAAAGATCATCGGTTGCAAGTGATTTGCGGTAATAGAAAATGGCTTTGTCAGGCTCTCCCATTTTTTCGAAACACTCGCCTATGTAGCAATAAACGGGAGATTGAGGTTGCTCGAAGGTGTAAGTTTCTTCAAACACCTGTATGGCTTCGCGGTATTTACCCATCTTGAAAAGGGAGTGCGCCTTGTTGATGTATGCGGGAACAAAATCTTCCTGTATGGCAATGGCATAATCATAAGCCTCGATGGCTTCCTGCATACGTTCAAGTTTTTGCAGGGCATTGCCCACGTTGTACCAAGCCGGAAACGAGAAGGGATATTTGTCAATAAATGCTTTGTAGTAACTCACGCTCTCTTCCGCACGGTCGGTCACATCATAACAATAAGCCAGTTCGTACAACAGGGATTCGTTCTCCGGATTTTTTGCAAGGGCGTTGGAAAGAATCTCTATGGCCTTATCGAAACGGTCCATGTTTTCATATTCGAGTGCAATTTCCATATACACTTCATCGGAAAATTCTTCGTCACAGTACTGGAGTGCTTTATTGTAAAGCACTATGGCTTTTTTGTGTTCGCGCAGTTGGCTGTAAATGGAACCCATGGTCATATACACCTCATCGTTTTGAGGCTCCAGCCTTTCAAGGATTCGCAACTTGGTGAGTGCCTTGCCCAGCGACCCCATGCCAGCAAGCAATTGTGCTTCGCGCAAGAGCATCACTGCATGTTCGGGGAATAATGTGTAGGCATACTGGATCACCTTCAGCGCCTGGCTGAATTTGTTGTTATCGCAGTAATAGTCAATAATGTCTTCGAACTGGTCGGTATCGAAATAATACGATTCATTTTTTGACAGCATGTCTTCATATTTCCTTACCAGATCGAATGCGTAGTGCTGTTCTCTGTTTTCTTCATTCATACGCAAGAAACTTTTAGATTCAATTCAAAAGTAGGTTTGAGGCCCGATTCCTATCGGGCTGCATTGTGTGCAAAAATCGGGATGTTCTTCTCATCCGCACTTGTTTAGTTGGAGTAAGGTAGGATGGAGGAAAATATTGTGAGTGAGATATACCGGATTCGAACCAGTGACCCTTTGCCTGTCAAGCAAATGCTCTAAACCAACTGAGCTAATATCTCCTGTGTATGATGCAGGTTGAAAGTTAAAGGTTCCACTTTCGGTCTTCGGACTTCGGTCATCCTACATCGGTCTCGTCTCACATTTCAAATATTCCATTGAAAATGCCTGCACCCAAAAACAATGCAACCATGGCAAGAGAGAGAATGATGAGGGAGATTTTTACTATATCGCTTGTCACAATCCTACCCGCGTTTTCTATCGGGGTGAACATCGCGACTATCAGTTTGAGGTAATAGTAAACGGCAACCACTGATGCAAGAATCATGACAATGACAAGGGCAATATATCCGGCACCCAATGCATTTGAAATGATGAAATATTTTGCCAGGAATCCGCTCAGCGGTGGAATGCCGGCCATAGAAAGAAGTGATAATGTCATGGCACCGGCCATCACAGGATTTCTTTTTGCCAATCCTTTAAACGCATCAAAATCATCGCGACCATCCTGGATGTTTGAAACATGATGAAGCACCGAAAAGGAAACAAGACTCGCGATGCTGTACACCACCACATAAAAAATCAAAGCCGCTGGACTTGTGTTGTTGGCGGTCATCACGGCAGCCAGCATAAAGCCTGCGTGTGAAATGGAGGAATAAGCAAGAAGCCTTTTTACATTGGTTTGAATCACAGCAACCACATTCGCCATGATGAGTGTGAGCGCGGAAAGCCACGCCAGCACAATTCCGAAATCATCAAGCAACGAAGCGAAGCCATTGGCAAACAACCTGTACATCGCTGCGAATGCTGCACCCTTCACCATGGTGGCCATCAATGCTGTAATCATGGTGGGTGCGCCCTGGTAAACATCGGGAGCCCACAGATGAAACGGTGCAACCGAAACCTTGAAGGCGAAGCCTGCTATGATCATCATGATTCCAGCCTTGAGCATCATAGGTGTGTCAGACAGCGATGATGTGTAAGAGGAAATGGTTGCCAGGTCGAATGAACCAACTGTGCCATACACAAGAGCGATCCCGAAAAGCAAAATGGCTGAGGCTACCGCACCCATAAAAAAATACTTGAAGCCGGATTCGTTGCTCAATACATCACCGCGCTTGCTTGCTGCCAAGACATACACCGGGATGGATAAAATTTCGATCCCAAGAAAAAGCATAACAAGGTTGGAAAAACTGCTGAGCACCATGGCACCGCACAGCGCAAAAAGCACCAACGCATAAAGATCCACCATCTTGCTGTCGTTACCGAAATAGTCTTTTGAAAGCAGGAACCAGAACAGAGTGATAACACTCATAGCCCCGATAAAACCAAGGGCGAAATTGTCCATCAGCAGCATGTTGTTCGCCATTGGATTTTCATTGCGGCCCCAATCGAGAACCACAAATGCGATGGTGGCCAGGAGTGAAATAACAATAAGAGGGAACACAAATTTCCTGAGTCGCAGGATATCGAAACCCAGGACAGCTACACCGAGAATGGAGGTGATAAGGAGTTCTTTCATTTTTTCAGGTTGGTCAACAATTCAACAAGGTCTTCAGGATTTATTCGCATGTCGAAAATCAAACTCGGGTAAGCCATATCAGTCTTTAGCCATTCCTCAAAATACTTTTCATCCTCTTCGCTTGTCATTGTGCTGCCATGCCGCACATTTTCACGCGATTGTTCAATCAATTTCTTTTCTAAGTCTGAAAGTTTATAGACATCATCTATGTTCCTTAGCATCGTATTAAGCCAATTGAGAATATCCTCATCTTCCGTTTCATCAATCTCTGATGAATTTTTTGCTTTAGTTCCGTTTTGGTCATGACACTATTTTTTTCAAATTTATTTTACTTATATAAAATAGCTGTCCTATCCCATCAACATCTCCACCGCACCTTCACTCAGTTCAAGCAATGGTTTGGGATAAACACCCAGTGCAATAACCAGAACTACAACCACAATCAACACAGTTTTTTCATGGCGTGTCAAGGGTGCAAAATTCTGAGTGCGTGAATTGACACCGCCCAGCATCATCCATTGAAATGCGCGGAGCATGTACACCGCGCCAAGTATTACGGTTAGCCCTGCCACGCCTGCATAAATTGCATGGTGTTGTGCAAGCCCTGCAATAAGTAAAAACTCCCCGACAAAACCACTTGTAAATGGAAGCGCTACTGAACCCATCACTATCACAAAAAACAAAAATGCAAATTGTGGATTCGCTTCACGGATTCCTCCCATCGTTTTCATTTCATCATGCCCGAGGCGCGATGAAAGAATGTCATAAACAAAGAATAAACCGATTGCCAGTATTCCGTGACTCATCATTTCCACCAATCCTCCCTGGATTCCCTGAACGTTGTTCGTAAGAATTCCAGCGCTTATCATCCCCACGTGTGCTATGGATGAGTATGCAATCAAAAGTTTATAGTTCTTCTGCATGATGGCCATTCCTGAAGCATAAAGTATGCTCAACACGGAGAGGCCGATAGCCCAATTCTTGTACTCTTCAAGGCCATCAGGCACCATGGGAATAATCAGGCGAATCAAACCGTAGGTAGCCATCTTTAGCATGATGGCAGCAAGCAGCAAGGTGCCGGCTGTGGGTGCAGCGTTGTAAGTAGAAGGCTGCCAGGTGTGGAACGGGAAGACTGGCATCTTCACCGCAAACGCCAGGAAAATTCCTCCGAATACGAGGCCCTGTTCAGTGACTGAAAGCGAACGGCCAGCTTCATATAAATCTGCAAATGCAAACGAGCCTGTAGCGGTGTGATGGTAAACATAGAGCAACGCCACTAGCATGAACAGTGATCCAAAAAGTGTGTAGAGAAAAAACTTCAGCGTGATGCGCGCCTTGTTTTCATCACTACCCCAAATGAGGATGATGAAATAAATGGGGATGAGTGAAAGTTCGTAGAACAGGTAAAAAATCAATCCGTCATTGGCGGTGAATGCTCCAATCATTCCTCCAATCATGGCCAGCACGAGTCCGTAAAAAATATGCGGGTTTTTGAAAGCCTTGTTGAAAGAAGCATAAATAATCAGCGGTGCTGAAATGGCAGAGAGCAACACAAGTACAAGGCTGATTCCATCCATTGCGAAGTTGAATGAAACACCGAGTGATTGCAACCACGGCTCGTTGAAGTAAAGCAATGTTGTGTTGCCAGTTTTGTACAGGTACACGGCCCAAACGGTCAAGAGCAATTCCACTCCAGCAGTGCCCAGCGCCACTTGCCTGGCCAGTTTTGCACCCAATACAACAATGGCAACAGCCATCAATAGTGGGAATAATATGAGGGTAAGCGTTAACATTCTTCTTTAGTAGGCAGTAAGCATTGAGCAGTCGGCAGGCAACGAATGGCGGGGAGTTATTAGATGTTTGTTCTTGCGGTTCATTCTTGAAAAATCATAATAGTGTAAGTAGCATTACCAGCAAGCCGATGATCATCACCAGAATATAAACTCCGAGTTTTCCGTTGTGTAAAAGTTTCAAATTCTGACCGGCCCATTGCGTCAGTTTTCCGCTGCCATTCACGGTGCCATCAATCAATTTTGGCTCTACAATTCGCGCAAACCATGCACTGATTTTATCCACCGGTTTGCGGATAATGGCGTCATACAATTCATCCAGCCAATACTTATTTACTAAGGCGTGATGGAGTGATGAATCAATTTCATCATCCTCCAGTGCGAGCATTCTCCTCTTGTAATAAATGGTATAAGCGTACCAAATCGAAACTACCGCAACCAACGTTGCAACAACCATCATGATTGCTTCCAGCCCGATTGTAATATGCATATCCGCAACAATAGATGATGAAGTTGGCTCAAGGAAATGGTCGAGCCAGTGAGGAATATTGAGGGCGTGTCCGGCTGCATGTGGAAACCCGATAAATCCTCCAACAATGGAAAGCACCGCAAGCACAATCAAAGGAAGCGTCATCACTTTGGGTGATTCGTGCACATGATGTTCCTGGGCATGCGTGCCGCGAAATTCTCCGTGAAAAGTGAGGAAGTACAAACGAAACATGTAAAATGCAGTGAGTGCCGAAACTCCAATGGAAAGGATGAATACCACCGGATTCATTTCCCAGGCTGTTGCTATAATCTGGTCTTTGGAGAAGAACCCGGCAAAGGGAACAATGCCCGATATGGCTAAACATCCCACAAGGAATGTCCAGTGCGTAGTAGGAAGATATTTTTTCAGTCCACCCATTCTGCGGATGTCCTGTTCACCTCCCATGGCATGAATCACGGAACCACTTCCGAGGAAAAGCAGAGCTTTAAAGAAGGCATGAGTGATGACATGGAAAACCGCAATGCTGTATGCGCCAAGTCCAAGGGCCACGAACATCAGTCCGAGTTGCGAAACAGTGGAGTAGGCCAGAACTTTCTTGATGTCATTTTGAGCGAGTGCTATTGTGGCACCGAGAATGGCAGTAAAAATTCCTATCCAGGTCACCACCGCACTGGCCACTTCACTTGCCGCGAACAAATCGCTGGAGCGCGCCAATAAATAAATACCGGCAGTCACCATAGTTGCCGCATGGATAAGTGCTGAAACCGGAGTAGGCCCGGCCATGGCATCGGGTAACCATGTGTGCAGAGGGAACTGTGCACTCTTTCCCATTGCTCCAATGAAGAATAGTATCGCAACGGTGGTTGCTTCTGAAGTGTCAAGCGCAGAAATTTTTGCTCCTTCGTAAAGTTCATTGTAATTGAGTGTTCCTGTGTAATAGAACAACAGGCACATACCTATGATGAAACCAAGGTCGCCCACGCGATTCATTATGAATGCCTTCTTCGCAGCGTCATTGTTCTTCATGTCCTTGTACCAGAAACCAATGAGCATAAATGAACACAAACCCACTCCCTCCCATCCAACGAACATAAGCAGGTAAGAATCGCCCAGCACAAGCAGGAGCATGAAAAACACAAACAGGTTGAGGTATGACATGAACCTCGAAAATCCTTCATCATCGTGCATATAGCCGATGGAATATGCATGAATAAGAAAGCCGACACCTGTAACAAACAATAGGTAAATGGTACTGAGAGGGTCAACGATGAAACTGATGTTCACCTGCAATTCACCTGCACCTATCCATTCACAAATATTTACCACGGCACTGTGACCTCCGTGAAGTTGAGTGCTGAAAACAACCACAGAGACGAAGAAAGAAAGGAGTATGGAACCCGAAGCCACCCATCCAACAAAATTTTTGCTCAACCCTTTTCCAAAAAAAGTGATGTACAGAAAACCGATGAGGGGAAACATCGGAACCAGTGAAACAAGTTTTTCCATCAGGGGTTTTTTGAAGAGTGCGCAAATCTATTCGGCACATGCAATTGTGCGCGATTCCGTTTCCAACTAGTTCAGATGAATTTTTTACCGGACAAATAGTTTTCGATAAGCCGGGGCACCGGGTATTTTTTCAACGTTGATATCTCCACTTCAAAAATGCTTTCCTGTTTGCTCAACCATTTTTCACTGAGTTCAATTTCAAAAAACCGTGCGTGGATTTTCCGGTGGGAAAGAATGTGAATTACTTCTGCCCCCGTTTCTTTCAGGAAACAATTGGGCAACGATGAATGCCGAGTGAAAAATTCTTTCAACACTTTCAATTCATTTTTCTTCACTGTTGATTCAACACATGGAAAGTCGTACATGTTTTTCCAGATGCCCGAATCATTACGTTTCCGCAGGTAAATTTTTTGCGCAGTGTGAAGTACGAAGTAGTCCATCCAAATGTCTTTGACCACCGTGTGTTTCGATTTCTTCGGCAATTCATCAACAAGACCATTGCTCAGTGCAAAGCAGCTACTCCTGAATACACAACTTCCGCAATCCGGATTTTTAGGTGTGCATTGAATGGCTCCAAACTCCATCATGGCCTGGTTGAAATCACCGGGATTATTCTTGTCCAACAACGCATCAGCAAGCGATTGGATTTTTTTAATTCCGTCCTTTGAATCCATTGCTTCGCGGATTCCCATAAGCCTGCTTAACACGCGCATGACATTTCCATCTACCACTGCCGTGGGTTCACTAAAACAAATGGAAGCAATTGCGGCAGCCGTGTATTTGCCCACACCTTTCAACTGTAGCAGTTCGTGAAATGAGCCAGGAAATTCTCCCGCGAATTTTTGCACCACAGTTTTAGCGGCATGATGAAGATTCCGCGCCCTGCTGTAGTAACCCAATCCCTGCCACATCTTCAACACCTCAACCTCTTTTGCAGCGGCTAATGAGTTCACCGAAGGAAACTTTTTGATGAAACCGAGGTAATAATCCATCGCCTGATTTACCCGGGTTTGCTGCAGCATGATTTCCGACAACCACACTTTATACGGGTCCTTAGTCTCGCGCCAGGGCAACTCGCGCTTGTTTCCATAAAACCATTTCAAAAGAGTTGTAGAAAAACCAGTTAAAACCCATTCCGGTTCATGAAATTTTGCTCTTTTAGCATTTGATTTTGAAGTCATTGTTTTTACTGGCACCCGTCTATATTTGCCGCCCCAATTTTGGAAACATTAGAATTGGCAACAATAACCCAAGCTTTAAAAAATGACCAAGGCAGACATCGTTCAGGAGATTTCACATCGCACAGGAATTGACAAAATGGAGGTACTCACCACTGTTGAAGCTTTTATGGGTGCGGTGAAGAAATCGCTGGAGAAAGGAGAAAATGTTTACCTGCGTGGTTTTGGAAGTTTTATTGTGAAAAAACGAGCAAGAAAGCTGGGTAGAAATATCCTGGCCAATACAACAGTAGAAATTCCTGCCCACTACATCCCTGCATTTAAACCCGCACAGGAATTTGTGGATGAAGTGAAAGATAAAGTGAAAGTAGAAGGACATGCTTAACACCAGGCTTGTTCTAGTTTTGATAGCGAGCCTTGCGCTCATCGTTCTTTTCCTGTTATTGCCCAAACAACCCGCTTCTGTTCGCAGCCAACAACAAGCACCGCTCAATGTTGACTCATTGAAACTTGAAGAAGCCGTGAAACTGGTGCGAAGCCCTAACCCGATGGAAGGTATCAGGCTGTTAAGAGAATTGGTAGAAAAAGATTCCACCAACCTTGATGCTCAATTTCAGCTTGGTCTTTTCTCCATTGAGTCGGGCCAAATGGAAAAGGCCATTGCCAGGTTTGAAAAAATACTTGCCATGGACTCCACTCACGCAGGGGCGCTGGTGGAATGGGGAGGAATAAAATTCCAGGCCGGGCAAAAAGAGGAAGCACTTGAATTGTTCAGGAAGTCATTAATCACCCACCCTGATGACATGGTGGCAAACTTCCTGGCAGCTCAAATAGAAGATGAAACCGGGCAACTGGAGGAAGCAAAAAAACATTACGCTAAGGTGCTGGAGTTGACAAGAGATACTACAGCCACCAACGAAGTGAAGCGAAGAATAGAAAACATAAACAAAAAATTAATCCCGTAATAAATATGCCTTGCGGTAAAAAGAGAAAGAGACATAAGATGGCCACCCACAAAAGGAAGAAGCGCCTTCGCAAGAACAGGCACAAGAAGAAGTTGCGTTAGTACGTTGCTTATTCTTCCTTTGAACAACCCACATCTTTAACAAACCCACCGGGTGGCTTACAGACAGCAGTTTCGATTACCATCGGGGCCGTTTGGGTTTTTTCCTACACTCGATTTTTTTACCCCGGAACGCGATATAAGTTTACGGCAATCCGGAAATGAACAAAAGACTAAAGGGTGAACATTGAGTTAATCATAAACTCGACACCCAGAGGGGTGGATATTGCCTTGCTCCACGATAAGGTACTGATGGAATTGCACCGCGAGGAACGCAACCAGCAATTTGCCGTGGGTGATGTGTACATGGGGCGGGTAAGAAAACTTATCACGCACCTCAACGCTGCATTTGTAGATGTGGGCTACGAAAAAGATGCGTTCCTGCATTACCTCGATTTGGGTCCACAGTTTTCTTCCCTCAATCACTATTCGCGCAACATCGGCCAGGGGCAACAGCCCAGTGCCGACCTGCTCGGCTTTGCTATTCAGCCAGACATAAGCAAGGATGGAAAAATCCGTGATGTGATGGGACAGGGTTATGTTATTCCTGTGCAGGTGGCCAAGGAACCCATCAGCGCCAAAGGCCCCAGGCTCACTTCTGAAATCACAATTGCCGGGCGGTATCTTGTACTTGTCCCTTTTTCCAACAAAATTTCTTTATCCAGCCGCATTATTGATGACGTGGAGCGCGACCGCCTTCGCAAACTCATTGCGAGTATCAGGCCGGCAAACATGGGTGTCATTATTCGCACACAGGCCGAAGGAACCAAGGTGGCAGAGCTGGACCAGGACATGCAAGATCTTTTCAAGCGCTGGCAAGAATTGTACAAGAACATAAAAACCGCCAAGCCACCGCAGCGTGTGTTGGGCGAGTTGGATAAAACTTCTACCGTGCTGCGCGATTTGCTCAATGCTGATTTTACCAACGTTCATGTGAACGATGAGACGGTGGCTGCCGATGTTCGCACTTATCTCAAGAGTTTTGGACACCAGCAGGAAGGAATTGTCAAAATTCACAAATCACCTGATTTGTTTGACGCCTTCAATATCCACCGACAGATAAAACAGAGTTTTGGTAAACAGGTAAACCTCAAAAGCGGGGCTTATCTCATTGTGGAGCACACTGAAGCCATGCATGTAATTGATGTAAACAGTGGCAACCGCAAAAACGCTTCTGTTCAAAACCAGGAAGAGAACGCGCTGCAAACCAACATGGAATGTGCAAAGGAAATTGCCCGGCTGTTGCGCCTACGAGATATGGGTGGAATCATTTGTATTGATTTCATTGACATGGGCAATCGTGATAACCAGCGGAAACTCCATGAAGGCCTTCGCGATTTTATGAAAGAGGACAAGGCGAAACACAACGTTCTTGCACCCAGCAAATTCGGGGTGGTTGAAATAACCCGCGAACGTGTGAAACCTGTCACCAAAGTATTGACCACTGAAAAATGCCCGAGTTGCGGAGGTAAAGGTGTGGTACAGGCCACAGTGCTTTTCACTGATGAAATTGAAAACGGCCTTCGTTTCCTGCACGAAGAAGGCACGCACAAAAAAGTGAAGATCGTTGCGCATCCCATGGTGGAATCTTTCCTCACACGAGGTTTCTGGAACAACACAATAAAGCAGTGGAGCAAGAAGTACAAAATGAAACTGAGCGTTGAGGCATCTTCAAATTCCGAGTTTCTGGAGTATCATTTTTTTGATATTGAGGGCGAGGAGATCAATCTTTGATTATTTGGGCCAAGCCAGAAACCACTTCTCTACTTTCTTATTCAGCGCAGCAAGATTGAGATGGTCACTCACACCAGAAGCATCACGCACCCTTCCATCTTTCATCTTTATCCTGATGCTATCACTTAGTTGGTTGTATGCACGGTTATCTACTTTTTCATGAATAACAAAGTGCGCTGCTTCTTCTTTTGAAATTGAAAGTTGCGTTGCAACACTTTCAATTCGGGACTCAACCACGTGCACTGAAAAAGGTTCACGCTGTATTTCAATTTTAAAAAGTTCCCGGTTCACCAGTTTACGGGAGAGCAGGGAAAGCACCTTGTCGCTACAGGTTTGCCAAACCTTCATTGCGCCCATAATATCAAAGTCATCAAGATTAGAATAGTGTTCAAGAGCGATTGAGTCTTTCAGAAAATCTTCCTTCTTCACATTGTGGTAAAGAAAAAATTCCAGTGCTGGTGAACAGAAAAGTTTTTCGCCATTCGATGCAAGTTCCTTCGCACGCTTCAACACATTCACCAACATAAACTCCGCACTGAGAACCGCGTGGTGCAAATAGACCTGCCAATACATAAACCTGCGCGCCACAATAAACTTCTCGATCGAGTAAATTCCTTTCTCCTCCACCACCAGCTGGTCTTCCACCACATCCAGCATTTTCAAAATTCTTTCAGAACCTACCTGCCCTTCCACCACACCACTGAAAAAACTATCCCGCGCCAGGTAGTCCAGCCTGTCCATATCCAGTTGGCTGCTCACCAGTTGGTGGAGAAATTTTTTCGGATAATCATTATTGAAAATTTTGATGGCGAATGACAGTGAACCGTTCATCTCATCATTTAATTTTTTCATCATGATGGATGAAATGTCTTCGTGTTGCAAGTCTGAAACAAGAGTGTGTTCCAGCGCATGGCTGAAAGGCCCGTGACCTATATCGTGCAACAATACAGCTGCCAGCAATCCTTGTTCTTCTTCATCAGTAATCGCATGACCCTTGTGCCTTATTTCATCCACTGCGCCCTGCATCAGGTTCATGGCGCCAATGGCGTGTTGAAACCGGTTGTGAGTGGCTCCAGGATAAACAAGGTGCGACAGACCCAACTGTGCAATCCTGCGCAAACGCTGAAACCACGAATGATCAATTATGTCCAGTATAAAATCATGACGAATGGTGATAAACCCATAGACAGGGTCGTTGATGATTTTTCGCTTGTTGGCCAAGATGAGCGGGTGTGAATTGAGGGGCCAAAGTAATTCCTGAGATTGCTCGCATGGGTGATGCAGCAATTCACACCTGATGCAATACTTCATCTACTTTCTTGTTGCATCATCTTTACCACGAAAAATTTCCAACTAAAAACATGACCGCAGAACATATCCTTTGGGCAGATGATGAAATAGATCTGCTCAAACCACACATTATTTTCCTCGAACAAAAAGGCTACAAACTCACTACCGTAAACAATGGCCGCGATGCTGTGAATGAAGTAAAGAAACAATTCTTCGACATTGTGTTTCTTGATGAAAATATGCCTGGCATGAGCGGCCTCCAGGCGCTTCAAGAGATTAAAACCATTGACCCTACTCTACCCGTGGTTATGATAACCAAGAGCGAGGAAGAGCAAATAATGGAAGAAGCCATAGGGAGCAAAATTGCCGACTACCTAATCAAGCCCGTAAACCCCAACCAGATTCTTCATTCCCTAAAAAAGAATCTCGATGAAAAAAGACTGGTGAGCGAAAAAACTTCGAGCGACTACCGCCAGGAGTTTCGCGAAATATCCATGCGCCTGGGCGATAGGATGGATGCCGGTGAATGGACGGAGTTCTACAAAAAACTCATCCGATGGAGCATGGAACTGCAAGGAATACAGGACGAGGGAATGTCCGAAATTCTTGCTTCCCAGCGTATGGAAGCCAACGAGCAGTTCTCCAAATTTATCCGCAACAACTACACAAACTGGTTGAAGAGTGCTGTGGCCGCGCCCATTATGTCGCATACACTTTTCCGGCAGAACGTGGTTCCGGTTCTAAAGGAGAGTGGCACTGAACCTGTATTCATGCTGCTGATTGACAATCTTCGTTTCGATCAGTGGAAAGTGATTTTGCCCAGGCTCAAAGAATCTTTCAGGCTGGATAGCGAAGAAATTTTCTACAGCATTTTGCCCACCGCCACCCACTATGCACGCAACGCTATTTTCTCCGGCCTGCTACCCACCGAAATGGAAAAACTATTTCCGCAATGGTGGAAGTCGGAAGAGGACGAAGGCGGCAAGAACATGCACGAAGAAGATTTTCTGGGAGCGCAACTCAAACGCCTCGGTCTTGATTTCAAATGGAGCTACAACAAAATAACCAACAACGCAGCAGGCAAAAAACTGGTGGAGAATTTTTCCAACCTCGTGAACAATAAACTCAATGTGATTGTGTACAATTTCGTGGACATGCTCAGCCACGCCCGAACAGAAATGGAAGTGATAAAAGAACTGGCCAGCGATGAACCAGCGTACCGCAGCATCACACAGTCGTGGTTCGATCACTCGCCCCTGTTGGACATGCTAAAAAAAGTGGCCGAGGCAGGAGGACGCCTCATCATAACAACCGACCACGGCACCATTCGCTGCGAGAACCCCGTAAAAATTGTGGGCGACCGAAACACCAGCACAAACCTTCGCTACAAAGCGGGAAGAAACTTGAACTACAATCCCAAAGAAGTTTTTGAAGTGCGCAATCCGCAAGATGCTTTCCTGCCGAAAACCAACATCAGCACATCGTTCGTGTTTGCCATGAACAGCGACTTTTTTGTTTACCCGAACAACTACAATCACTTCGTGAATTTCTACCAGCACACCTTCCAGCACGGAGGAATTTCAATGGAAGAAATGCTTATTCCTTTTGCCACCCTCCGTGTGAAGTAGCGATGAAAACTTTTTCTGTTCGCACCGTTGATGAACTTGCACCAGTAGCGGAAGAATTTTTTCTCACATTTGGTTCCCCTGCAATTTTTTTGTTGCATGGTCACATGGGCGCTGGAAAAACCACTTTTGTAAAGGCGCTGATGAATGTTATGGGCGCAGGCACAGCACAGAGTCCTACCTTTTCTATTGTGAACGAATATGTGAACGATGTGGGAATAAAAATTTTTCATCTCGACCTCTACCGCGTGAAGTCATTAGAAGAAGCCCTGGACTTTGGCGTGGAAGAATATCTCGACTCAGGGGCTTACATCTTTATAGAATGGCCTGATGTGATTCTACCGCTGCTAAAAGAAAAAACCGTTGCCATCAACATGCTTGACGACAACGGTGTGCGAAAAATAAGTTTCTGAAAATTTGCTAGTGATGAGCAGCACCGGCCTTTGCACTGTCTGCCGGCATGGTGTGCGTAGAGTCCGCGCCCGCGTTGGTGGAGAGTGAATCCACAATAACATGCTTTTCTTCGTGGGGCATCGGTTCCTGTGTCGGAGTTCCGCTCAATTCAATCCTGTTTTGCGGTGACACGGGGGTTTTTGTTCCCATATCAAGACTGTTGTTCACAAATGCAAAGAGCAAGGTGAGTCCTGCGGCTACGGGGAAAATGAGCCAGAGCACTGATTTTTGTTTTTTGATTTCCTGATGAGACATATTGGTTGATTGAATTTTTTTGTTGCGCACAAAAGTAGAAATACCAAACGCCTGTGAAAGCGCGATCTCATTTAATCCCATTTGTATGATCATAGATTTCTTGAATATGGGTGGTGACGCATTTCCGCAACGCCTGTTTGCCGAATTTTTGACGGCAGACATCACCCAACATCATTTTCCAACTGCTACAACTGGCTTTTGGTAAACGCATCAACAGCATAAAACATGCGTTGACCATCCATGCCCTCATCGCCATGTTGTTGCGTTAGTAATAGCCAACCTTCCATGAAATTAAGATGGTAAATTTCTTCGGAGAAATTCCAGGATCCTTTTATGTTTGTGCATGAAGAGGAAGTTTTTTTCGGTGAGTAGAACTTTGTGTTTGAAATAATCGCATGTAACTATTCCATCTTATGTTATTACCTCAAACTCCAAAACTATTGCTAACTTCAGGTGCTAATTCAAGGCCATTGACGGAGGATATTTGATGCCAGCAGGTTTGGACTGTTTCGAAATAAGAATTGATAAATCCGTTTCTACAATGACCTTAAACAAAGAAGAACTTTATCACGGGGGAAAAATCCTGAAACTTCATGGTTTCAAAGGAGAAATAATAGTTGGACTCAACTCCCCCAATGCGGATGATTATACCGAACTGAAAATAATTTTTATTGAAATCCATCACTCCCTTGTACCTTATTTCATTGAGAAATTAGAAATACTTAATCATGATTCAATAAAACTGAAATTGGCGGATGTGAATTCCACTTCTGATGCGAAGCCCATACTGAAAGCGGAAATTTTTATCAGGCAAGAAGACATTACGGAAATGAAATTTCGAAAATCCCGACCCAATGGGATGGGTCCTGTTAACCATCGTGATGTTGTAGAAGAAAACCTCCGGCTCATCAGCGGGTTTAAAGTATTGGATGATATGCTGGGAGATTTGGGTGTAGTGGAAGAAATTATTGAACTGCCCAACAACCCACTGATAAGAGTAGTGAATGATGATCGTGAATTTCTTATCCCGCTTAACAAGCACATTGTGTTGAAGATTGATTCAAAAAAGAAAGTGGTGCAGGTGAGCGTACCGGACGGGTTGGTGGATCTTTGATAACTCTCACACAAAGCATCTGTCCATGGCAAAGCCGCAATGAAAAATATTTCTCGAAAAGGAGCATAGGGTGCGCACAATATTCTTCAGAAATCAAGTAGCTTGTACTGCCTACTGACAACGTGCTCTCTCTATCCCATTCCTTTCAAGCGATGATTTAAATACCAAAACTGGTAGTGCGGGTGAGTGTCAAAAAAATAAATGCGCCTTCCGGTGAACAATATCGTTGTGGATTGCCACACATTCGCGCCCGTTTTTCACAAGCTACATGCCTTCACAGTCACAAGGCCATCGGCTCACGATGGCTGGTATTCTTGTCACCCTCGGAATTATCTACGGTGATATTGGAACCTCTCCGCTCTACGTACTCAAAGCCATCGTAGGAGAAAAGCCTGTTTCCGAAATGCTTGTCTATGGTGCTGTTTCCTGCGTTTTCTGGACACTTACCATCCAGACCACCTTCAAATACATTTTACTCACACTGCGGGCAGACAATAAAGGTGAAGGTGGAATTTTCTCACTTTACGCACTTGTTCAACGCAAGGGAAAATGGCTCTTCTGGCCGGCTATGATTGGCGCTGCCACTTTGCTTTGCGATGGAATGATAACGCCTCCAATTTCAGTATCATCAGCCATAGAAGGGCTGCATGCCTGGAATGAAAACATTCCCGTGATGCCAATCGTGATTGTCATCATAACCCTTCTTTTCATTTATCAGCGCTACGGGACCAAACTGGTGGGAAAAACTTTTGGGCCGATAATGCTAGTCTGGTTTTCTATGCTGGCAGTATTGGGGCTATCCCAAATCCTTTCTCATCCCGAAGTGTTGAAAGCTGTCAATCCTGTTTATGCTTATCAATTGTTGACCGTGTATCCGCAGGGCTTTTGGTTATTGGGAGCTGTGTTCCTGTGCACCACCGGTGCCGAGGCGTTGTATAGCGATCTTGGTCATTGTGGAAGAAAGAACATCCGGGTTTCGTGGATGTTTGTAAAGACCGCTTTGCTGCTCAATTATTTCGGGCAGGCTGCATGGATCATGGGCGAAACTTCGCTTGCTGAACGCAATCCGTTTTATGCCATTATGCCTGAGTGGTTTTTGTTGCCGGGTATTGCTATTGCGGCATGTGCCGCGGTAATTGCAAGCCAGGCATTGATCAGTGGTTCGTTCACATTGGTGAGCGAAGCCATCAGCCTCAACTTCTGGCCAAAAGTGGCCACAAAATTTCCTACAGAAATGAAAGGCCAGATTTACATACCATCGGTAAATTGGTTGCTGTATGCGGGGTGCATAGGAGTGGTACTCTACTTTGGGGAATCATCGGAAATGGAAGCTGCCTATGGCTTGTTCATCACCGTTACCATGTTGATGACCACTTTTCTGCTTGCCTACTTCATGCGGTATAAACTGAAGTGGCCGGCATGGATGGTAGGCTCGCTGGTTATGCTTTTCATGACAGTTGAAATTGCATTTCTTGCTGCCAACATCCTCAAACTTGAAAAAGCCTGGATGATGCTGATTGTTTATGTGCTGCTCCTGCATGTTATGTGGATTACATACATGTATCGCAAAATGAACAATCACTTCCTCCAGTTTGAAGACCTGGACAAATACACCAGCACACTGAAGACACTTTCCGATGACAAGTCAGTGCCGCGTTATGCCACACACCTTGTGTATCTCACCAAAGCGAATTTTGCTCATCAGGTGGAGAAAAAAATAATGGAGAGCATCCTTGCCAAAACTCCAAAACGAGCTGATATCTATTGGTTCGTGCATGTTGACCGCACCAATGAACCCTACACCTGCGAATACAGGGTGGAAGAACTAGTGAACGACCTTATCATAAAAGTTAACATCAGGTTGGGTTTCCGCAGGCACCCACGTGTGCACAATTTCTTCAAGTTTATTGTGGATGAAATGGTGGAACGCGGAGAGCTTGACCTCAAAGCCAAACCGGAACCTTATTCCCGCTACAACAAGGAACACGATTTCAAGTTTGTGGTGCTCGAAAAATTTCTTTCAGCCGATAATGACCTGAACCTGCGCGATAGTTTTATCACCAACACTTACATGGCGCTAAAACATGTAAGCCTTTCCGATGTGGATGCGTGGGGATTGGAAGAAAGTGATACAGTGCTGGAAAAAGTTCCGCTGGTTGTAAACCCGGCACAACATATCAAGTTGAAACGAATAGATTTGTAAGGCTCTGTCCTCTGCCACCTCATCTAAGTGGCACAAGTAGGTTGAAAACTCTTCGTACCAAACATCTTCATCCACATAGTGTAAAAGTGAACCCCCGCTCCAAAAGGTATTATCAGCCATCTTACGGGCTGAATGCATAATGGATATTGTAAGACTATCATTCAATTCTTCAAACAAATGTGACCACTCTGGTTGCATTGTTTGCGGATTGAACCAAACCACAATCGCAGTGGCATCTATGGCTGAAGATGAAAGTGTACCGGCCCAGACGAACCCGCCTTGACTATACTCAAAACCATAGGTCCCACCTTGGTAGACAGCATAACCCGGGTATGGGGTATTGATGTCTTCAGAAATTTCACCTTCCGGATTCAGCAAGTGGCATTTAATATTGTCTAAACCATCTTCAATTGATCCGCCAAATGCAAGATATTGGTCATTACCAAAGCAACATATTGAGTTGATTCCGTTACTACTCTCCGGAACATCAAGGTAGGTGTTGTTGAAATAGGTGTATTGGGCAAAGCCAAAAAGGCCGAGCAGGATAATAACAACTGTTATGCAACATGCTTTCATCTTCGTACTACTCCTTCAAAATCTTTGTCGAATACACCTTGCCACTTTCGCTCACTGCTGTTGCGGAAGTGAAAGTTCGATTTGCTTTTGTGTAGTGCGTTGCGAAAAAACTTCATTGCCCATAATATCCCTGATTACAATTTTGATTGTGCCCGTGGGAACTTCAAGTTGGATGGATGATGAAAATGGATTGGGGAATGCAAAACCCGATTTGAATTCTTGTTTTCCGCTTCAACAACACCCACACCACCGGGACAACCATTCCATTCAATATCCCCGCACGCATCCAGCTTCAAGACCCATGCTGCAGAGTAGCCGCCAAAGATTCCATTCACATTATTGGTGTTGCAATCACCGGTTCCTATGAAGCCGCCATCGTTGGAAATATCAAGATCGAAAATTTTATTCCAACCTAAGGTGTCATTTTCGAAATAATACCATTCATCCATTCTGAATTTCCCAGGCTGTCTGCTTTCACAATGAAAGAGTGGTATTGACCATAGCCATCTAGGTAAACGTCATAACCGGAAATTGCATAACCTGAATCCGGTGTTGCAATGAAGTCTGTTATTACGGGATTATCGAATTCATACTCCATTTCGTGATCCCACAACACCCATTCATTGAGCAGATCGAATTTTCGCAAATAGACCTTCCGCAAACCATCTCCTTGCAAATAAATTGGATCATAACAATCCGTCCATGCCACCATATACTCATCCTCCGCTTTCTTTATAGGGTATGATTCCAAATTGGCATGTTCGAAATCCCACTGGTAGAATTGCAGAACTTCCCCATAGAGATTTATTCGCATCATAAAATTAGGAAAGTTGTAATCAACCTCCGTGCTGCTTCCACCTGACCATCCATTGATCAGAAATTCATCGTTGCCAATGGACTGTATTTGTGAAACTGCCAAAGCACCGCATTCTGTTGGTGTCAGAAGTGTGTCCCACATCAATGTCCCATTAGGCGCAAGGCGAAATAATTTTACCTTGTCTTCGTCCGGACTTGGTAAGTCATCCGTGTTAAATTGGGTTGAGCCGGCACACAAGAAACTTCCGTCATCAATTTCGACAGCAGAGCCCATGACATGAAAAACCGTACTTCATTCTTAAAACAGGGGAGCCTGGGCCAATTGACATTTCGCATTGCCTTAGTAATGTTACAAAGGTTTGTGGTAACATACTAGCGTTTGAAAACATGGCTCATTACATCCAAGTGTACAACTGTCTGGAACAAGAATATGAAGAGTATAACGATGCTTGGGAAATACAGAATTCTTCGCTTACTGAAGATGCTTATAATGCCCTTTGTGAGTCTATCAATTTTGATGAAGATAAGCCGCTTATAGAATTTGAGACCAATTTGAGTTTTAGCTCTTTCCGGGCTTATCTTCTGCAGCAAGAACTTCTCTGGCTGGAAAATACCAACCCCGATTTGGCCGCAGATCCCGATAACCTTAATTTTTTTGATGATGCGGTGATGGAAACCTTATGGAGTGCTACAATGGATATTAGCATTGGTGATTCGCTCTTTCACATCGACAATAGTGGTGTTATGTGGGTTGTAACTAATGGTGATTGCCTTTTGCTAAATGCAGTACACATGAACCCTACCAGCATTTTGACAAATCCGAATGTCCTGAAACACCGTCTGTTTGCTGATGGGACGACTTGCGATCCATGGGAAGCTGAGCGTAATTTTGATGTCTATGATGGCGGAAGCAAGAGAATCAAGTGGAAAATAAACTGGCGTAGATTTACATTGATAGAAACACGCACTGCGTCATCAATGAAAGCATTCAAAAAGAAAAATAATGGGCACTGGAAAAAATGGAGAACTAACATGCGCGTTCAGGAAGCTGCCGATCTATATGATGTTGTGCCGGATACGACAACAAATCAAGCATATTGTGTATGGCAGGTACAAATCTGCATTCAAAAACCAGGTGAATGCAATGACCAAAACCCAGGCTGGAAGAGAAGAAGACGGCTGGCAACCAAGGTGAATTGGTGGGGCGATAACTATCAGTTTACAGATGAAGCCGTTGTGGGTGTTTTCAAAGTAAAAGAACCCGCCAACACTTGGACACATTTTCTTGACTACTGATGCTGGTGATGAGCATAAATTATTATTACAAAAAGGCAACTAGCATTGTGTTAGTGCTTTCTGGTTTTTTGCCATTGTGCAGGGGCAATCATTAAAGCTTGGTATCTCTGCCAGCATTCTGAGGCAAAAACCTGGAAGTCACCTATACACAAGGAAATTCATTTAGCATACTACCAACCCACATGGCAGGGTGGGCTGGTGAAATACAGCTTGCAAAACCCCTGTCTAGAAAGTTTGAAGTTGGTTTTGGACTGAGCGGATCCACACACCCCATTTCGTTTCGGTTTAACAATGATGCAATAAACGGAAGCCCGTACCGCATACTTCGCGACAGGTATGATCTGGTAGTACTCACTAAAATCGGCCCTTTTGCCTGGATAAAATAAAAGTTATATGAGTACAATAACTTGTCGATGCATGGTTTTGTGCAGCTATCAGGAGACTATTATATAAATATGAACAATGGCCTCTCTATTGGCTATACCTACAGCCAGGAAAATGAGGACACCATCTTTCTTTCGGAGGGCTATTATAATCCTGATGCGAGCTGGACGATAGAACCTGAACTTGGAATAGATGTGCAGTGCAAGATTGGAAAACGACATATACTCACTATGCTGCCTTATCATCACTTCAGCAATCGGAAGATTAGCCACGGCTATTGGCAAATCTGGCAAGACAATGAACCAGTATCCGAGGGAGAGTGCATCCAAAACTGCGGATATTGGGGCTTGAGGCTAAGTTATTTCTTTACTTTAAAGAGAGCGCAAACGAATTGATAATTACTGCCCCTCAACTCGCGCGAGTGGGTCTGTGCATTCGAAAATTAAAGATTAAATGATTATCCGAAATCCCGGCTTGATGGCTAAGGGCTGAAATTTTATCAAGCCACCTTCAAAGCATTGCCCACCTTCTCTTTCAACAAGGCCCGATCTACCACTTCGTACATCTCCGTAACGTACTGAAACTTCAAACCCTTGACGTAGCGTTCGTTTATTTCTTCAATATCCCTTCGGTTGCGTTCACTCATAATAATTTCTTTGATGCCTGCGCGTTTGGCTGCAAGAATTTTTTCTTTGACACCGCCCACCGGAAGCACTCTTCCGCGCAACGTAATTTCTCCGGTCATGGCCAGATATTTTTTGACCTTTCGCTGGGTGAATGCCGATGCAATGGCCGTGAGTATTGTGATACCGGCAGATGGTCCATCTTTGGGTACGGCACCTTGTGGAACGTGAATGTGAACGTTCCATTTTTCAAAAATATCGGCATCAATATCCAGCATTGCGCTGTGTGCTTTCAAGTATTCGAGGGCAATCATGGCGCTCTCCTTCATTACATCGCCCAAGTTGCCTGTCAGGGTTAGTTTTCCAGTGCCTTTGGTCAGTGATGTTTCAATAAACAGGATATCGCCACCGGTGGGGGTCCATGCCAGACCCGTTACCACACCAGCCACTTCATTGTCGCTGTACTTGTCTTTTTCATGCGATGGGCCAAGTACTTTGTGTAAATCTTCGGCCTCCACCTGCACGTGGAATTTTTCTTCCAGCGCGAGTTGCTTCGCGCGGTTTCGCACCAGTTTGCCAATTCTCTTTTCAAGATTCCGTACACCTGATTCGTTGGTGTATTCCACCAGTTTCACAATGATCTGATCGGTGAACTGGATTTGATTTTCAGCAATACCGGTTTCGCGCAATTGTTTGGGCACAAGATGGCGCTTGGCTATTTCCGTTTTTTCTTCTACTGTATAACCGTTCACTTCTATTATTTCCAGTCGGTCGCGCAAAGCGGGCTGTATAGTGTTTAACGCATTGCACGTAGCAACAAACATCACTTTAGACAAATCATAATCAATGTCCACATAGTTATCATGGAATGCGTGGTTCTGTTCCGGGTCCAGCACTTCTAACAATGCACTGGAGGGGTCGCCATGAACGCCCTGCGCTGTTTTGTCAATTTCGTCCAATACAAATAGCGGGTTGGATGTTCCCGCCTTTTTAAGCGATTGCAGAATTCTACCGGGCATGGCCCCAATGTATGTTTTGCGATGGCCGCGTATCTCCGCTTCATCGTGCAAACCACCCAATGCCATGCGCACATATTTTCTTCCCAATGCCTCAGCAATGGATTTTCCCAATGAAGTTTTACCCACGCCCGGAGGGCCGTAAAGGCAAATGATGGGCGACTTCATATCGTTCTTTATTTTTAAAACCGCCAGGTGTTCAATAATGCGCTCCTTCACTTTTTCCAAACCGAAGTGGTCGCGGTCTAATACTTCCTTCGCCTTCTTCAGGTTGAAATCATCTTCGGAACATAAATCCCACGGCAGGTCCAGCAAGGTTTCAATGTAATTGGCCTGCACACTAAATTCGGCCGATTGGGCATTCATGCGTTCCATTTTCGAAATCTCCTTCTGAAAAGTCTTCTCGACATGTTCAGGCCATTTTTTGTCCAATGCTCTTTTCTTCTTCTCTTCAATTTCCTCCTTGATGGGATTGGCGCCCAATTCTTCTTGTATCTGTTTTATTTGTTGGTGGAGGAAGTACTCGCGTTGCTGTTTCTGGATATCACCATGTGCGCGTTTCTGAATTTCATTCTTCATCTCCAGCATACTCAGTTCTTTGGTGAGATGCTCGAGCACTTTTTTCGCGCGTTCTTCCAGGTCGGCCATTTCCAGCAGCGCTTGTTTATCATGCACTGCCGCTTTCATGTTGGATGAAATGAAATTGGTGAGGAAACTCAGCCCATTGATGTTCTTGATGGCCATACTGGCCTCCGAAGGAATGTCGGGTGATATCTTGATGATACGAAGCGAAATTTCTTTCAGTGATTCGTGCAATGCCTGTTGCTGTTTGCTGGCTTTGCGGTTGGTTTCTGGAAACTCTATAACCTGTGCCTTGAAGTAAGGTTCGGTTTCAACCAGTCCTTTTATTTCGAATCGCTTTTTTCCCTGTAGAATAACTGTGGTGGAACCATCCGGCATACTCAACATGCGCAGTATGGTGGCCTGCGTACCTATAGTGTGCAGGTCATCGAACAATGGTTCTTCGAGATCAGGATTTTTTTGTGAGACCACTCCTATGGTCTTATTTCCCTTGTTGGCATCTTGCACCAGGCGGATGCTTTTATCTCTTCCCACTGTTATGGGTATAACCACACCTGGAAACAGCACCGTGTTTCGCAAGGGAAGTATGGGAAGAGTTTCGGGAGTGTGCTCCTTATCCATCAGCTCTTCATCTTCGTTGGTAAGCAGCGGGATGAACTCATGGTCGGGGGCTTCGTTGACAAGAAAAATCGGGTCGAATTCGAAGGTCATATTAAATCTTTTTGGTAGAATTTTCAAAGGCATTAAAGTCAACGATGGTGCCAGCACAAGGGCGCTGACTTTATGTCGCGAACGAGCTGCGATCTTCTGTAGTCAGCCAATATACTTCGGTAAGGATGGCGCGCATATCCGGGGTCAATGTCACTTTTCTTCTCGCCATCATTTTTTGGGCGGTTTCAATGGCTTTGTACAAATCATGTTCAACCAACCTTGAAGCACCTCCCCAAGAAAAGGATGGAACATGCCCGGGAGGAAAACCAGCCCCGAAAATGTTGGCGCAAACTCCCGTTACTGTTCCTGTATTGAACATGGTGTTGATGCCGCACTTTGTATGGTCGGCCATAATGAGTCCGCAAAACGTGTGGCCGGTGTTCTTTTCTTTTCGTTCCGCATAATTGTACATTTTCACTTCAGAGTAATTGTTCTTCAGGTTGGAGCTGTTGGTATCCGCGCCCAGGTTGCACCATTCACCTACGAGAGCATTCCCCAGGAAACCATCGTGTGCTTTGTTGGAAAATCCATAAAAAACCGCGTTGGAAACTTCGCCACCCACTTTGCACCCAGGACCTATGGTGGTGGGGCCGTAAATCCTGGTTCCCATTTTCAACTGCGAATTTTCTCCCAGCGAAAAAGGCCCGCGAATGTGAGTGCCTTCCATCACTTCGGCATTCTTACCAATGTAAATTGGACCATCGCTCGTGTTGAGCGTTGATGCGAAAATTTTTGCACCTTCTTCAACAAAAAGATTTTCATGTGCACCTATTACCAGATTGGATTCATGAAGTGCTGTTGAATTTCTGCCTGTAGTGATAACTGCAAAATCCAATTGCAATGCTTCACCATTTCTTGTAAATATATCGGTGATTTTTTCCAGTAGAAATACTTCTCCGGTGCATTGAATTCTCTTCACAACCGAAGGCAGTTGCTCAATGGCATGTTGAAGATTCATTAACCTATCGAAACGAACAGCAAGCAAATCATCCTTGCTGAATAATGCTTCATCATTGCGAAGTTGGCGAATGGAAGCGATAATTTGAGGAGTTGGAATTAGCCTTGCATTGATACAAAGACCTTTGTCCACTTTTACTTCCGTAAAAACAGATTTGAGATAAGGACGAGCTATATGGCCGATTGCACCGCCAAGGGCACGACTCCATTTCTCCGAAATTTTTTCGATACCGATTCTCAAATCACCAACAGGCCGTGTGAAAACCAGCGGTAGGAACTCATTCCACTTGCGATCTTCAAAAAGAATGATGTGCATGGGGCGAATTTAGACTGTGGAGTTATACTGATTCTCCACCACCGAAATGAAAACTACCTGCTCCAACCAAGCATTTCATCCACCGTTCCGGTAGTTACTGAGTGATAACCAGGCCGTGCCTTTTCGTAAATCCTTTTAGCCAAATCCAGTTGTTCGGTCTTTTTCATTGCTTCAAAAAGTGGGGCAACAAATTTTCTACGTCCAACTTCTACAAGAAATTTTTCAAGTCGCGCATAAGAAGCTGTCCTCTTTTTCAAAATGCTTTGCTCAAGCCATGCAAACAGCACTTCGCTATTTCCACTTTCGTTGATGTGAAATGCAGCATCGAGTTCATCCAGTTTATTCAGCGGAACTGATTCTGGAATGTTGGTAAGGAAGCGATATTGCTCCTGGTACTGCCAATCGTTCCATTTTAGTTCAGAAGTTTTCAGATTGCCTACGCTCCATTGCTTCACTGCTTCGTCCACTCTAGCCAAAGCATCTGAATTCACAACCGGTGCATTGGTAGGAATTCCTTCACCATAAACCCACGCATCAATGTCAATCTTCTTTTCAGTTTCTGCGTCAACAAGATTTTTTCTCAGGTAGTCAAGAAATGTTTCGGTATCCATTACCTGGAATTGGTGCGAGGTGAAATAGTTTTTCAGGAACACATCAAACTTTTCGCGGCCCACTATTTCTTCAATCAGGCGAATGAAAAAATACCCTTTGTTGTAGGCTATGTCGGTCATGCCATCATCGGGGCTGCGACCCTCGAGTGCAAGTTTCAGCTTAGTGTCTGCCGGATGGGATGCTGTGAGTTCAACAATTGTTGCATCCAAATCCTGACGAGAAAGTTGGGCGAGCATTTCGCTGCGCTCTCTGCCAAAAACTGCCTCCATAATTCGCTGTTCGAAATACACTGTGAATCCTTCGTTGAGCCAGAAATCATCCCAGGTGGAGTTAGTGACAAGGTTGCCGCTCCAACTGTGAGCTAGTTCGTGAGCCACAAGCGCAACGAGTGATTTATCTCCGGCTATAATAGTTGGTGTTGCGAATGTGAGTCTCGGATTTTCCATTCCGCCAAATGGAAATGCCGGGGGAAGAATGAGCAAATCATAACGCCCCCACACATAGGGGCCATAAAGTTTTTCTGCTGCTTCCACCATGAGTTGCATGTCTTCAAATTCTTTGGCTGCCGCATCTATCAAAGTTGGAATGGCATACACTCCCGTTTGTTTTCCAACCGAACGAAACTCCACATCGCCCACCGCAAGTGCCATGAGGTAGGATGGAATGGGCTGTTCCATTTTGAAGGAATAAATCCCGCTTTCATTTTTCTGTTGTGGATTTTCTGCACTCATCAGCGCAAGAAGATTTTTGGGAACTTCAACCGTTGCGTTGTAAGTGAAACGCACTCCCGGTGAGTCCTGGCAGGGAATCCATGTGCGGGCAAGAATGGCTTGTGATTGCGTGAAGAGAAATGGTTTTTCACCATCCACCCAAAGCAGCGCTTCAGCCGCTGGGCTTGTGGTATATGTGATAGCTACTTTTTTTGAGGTTGAATCAATAGGTATGGAAAGCGGTTGGCCAAGAAATTCTTTTTCTTCTCCCAAATGCTGCTGTACCGGTTTTCCATCCACTTCTACTCTGGAAATACTCAACCCCTTTGTATCGAACAAAATCGCAGAAGTATCAGTGAGGTTTTCAATATTATAAGTGGCAGTGGCGGAAATCACTTTCGTTGCAAAATCAACTTTTGCATTCCATTCAAGATGTGTTACGCGGGCATCATTGGGTTTGCTCCAGGTGTGTGGATCGCGGGCTAGTTTCATATTAGAAATAAATATTTTGGATTTGTCGGATCGTTCGGGTTGTTGTGAATGATCTCCATTGCATGAAACAAAGGAGAGGGCAATTGCAAAAATTGAAATGGAAATCTTCATCTTGAATTTGATCGAAGTGGCAATGATAACAGCATATATGACGGTAGAAATTCTGAAATTGACAAGTGGCAATTCAGCGTTTCGTAACAAGTTTTGGCGCTGGCGGTTTGTTGACTATTTGTTTCAGGTCCTCATGGTTCTTTACTAAGTCATTTTGAATAATGTGCCAAAGCATCTCCGGATCTACATCATAGAACTCGTGAGCAATGCGATTACGCAAGCGGTACATACTGCTCCAGGGAACCTGTTTGAATTTATTCTGGACGCTGTATGGAATCTTCCTTGAACACTCACCTAAAATCTGGAATTGCCTCTCCACAGCGTCAAGTGTTTTGCTGTCGCTGGCAAATTGTTCGAATGTCATTCTAGAGGTGTGCAAAAAAATCCTGTCACATGCCTTCACCATGCTGCCAAGAAAATAGAGGAGTATTTGTTGTGAGTAGTTCACAGGTAATGGACTTGTTTGAGTATAGCATCACGCATAACAGGATGAATTCCATTTTCCGTGGTGATGTCCACTCTGCGTTCCAACTTCATTTCAAGAAATTCTTCCAATTCAAAAAATTGCCAGCCCACTGGTTTTTTGAAATGCACAAGCAGATCTATGTCGTGTTCGGGATTTTCTGAATCTTGTGTGAGTGTGTTGAAGTACCCGATTCGGGCAACATGAAATTTTCTTTCAAGATCAGGCTTCAACCTGCGAAGTGCTCTTTCTATTTCCACAGCAGACTTCATTATTTTACAAATCGGCCAAATACTCCAAGCGGCAATTTCACCCCACTCTTGGCATGGAGGTACAGTTCACCGATGCTGAGTTTTTTTCCCGCAAAATCGCGGAGGAGGTTTTCAATCACCAGCGCTGACAATCCCAAACTATAAGCATTGAGGATGAGGAAATGTTTTTTCGGGTCGAGGAGTTGGAGCACGTATTTCATCATCTCAGCGATGTTCTCTTCAAGTTTCCATTTTTCTCCTTTAGGGCCATGGCCAAAGGCAGGCGGGTCAAGAATAATTCCGTTATAAAAATTTCCCCTACGTGATTCGCGCTGAACAAATTTGAGTGCATCTTCCACCATCCACCGGATGTTGTCTAGCGATGATAGCTGCATGTTTTCGTTGGCCCAGGTCACTACCTGTTTTATGCTATCCACATGAGTGACATCGGCCCCGGCAGCACAGGCGGCCAATGATGCACCTCCTGTGTAGGCAAAGAGGTTGAGCACTTTCGGTTTCTGCATTCCCATTTCGCCCATCGCATTCACAATAAAATCCCAGTTGGCTGCCTGTTCTGGAAAAATGCCCACGTGCTTAAATGAGGTAAGTCCCAGCCGAAAAATAATTTCCTGTTGAGTTGGAAGTGTGTATTTCATCCTCCACTGATCAGGCATTTTTTTCAACTTCTGCCATTCGCCACTGCTGCTGGAATTTTGGATGAACTTTACATAAGCTTGTCTTTTCCATTCGCTCTCATTCATCACTCGGGGCCACACTGCCTGCGGTTCGGGGCGAATCAAAACGTATTCTCCAAACCGTTCCAGTTTTTCGAAATCACCGCAATCCAGCAGTTCATAGTCAGCCCAGGCACGAGGAGAAACTAAATCAATTTTCATCGAGCCAAATTTATCAGTCGGCAGTTTGCAGGAGGCAGTCATAAGTACGAATTCAGAATTATGCATTACGTGCACCTCGTACTTCGTAATTCCTCAATCTACTTTCGCACCGCAAAATGATCCAGTACAAAAAGGTGGCATTTCATACACTTGGGTGTAAGCTGAATTTTTCAGAAACATCCACGCTTGCCCGCAGTTTCGGGGAGGCTGGTTATGCGCGTGTGGAAATGGAAGACCATCCTGATGTTCTTGTCATCAATACATGCAGCGTGACGGAACAGGCCGACCGCAAATGCCGCAACATTGTGAGTCGGGCCATTCGCCATAACCCCGGTGTGTATGTGGCCGTTATTGGTTGTTATGCACAATTGAAACCAAATGATATTGCTGCTATTCCGGGTGTGGACTTGGTGCTGGGGGCTGGGGAGAAGTTCAACATCATACAACACGTGGAAGGTTCTCCTAAGAATGGTCATGCTCATGTTGCGACCAGTGAGATTCGAGATGTAAAAACTTTCATTCCGTCCTATTCAAGTGGTGACCGCACACGCACATTCCTGAAGGTGCAGGACGGCTGCAATTATTTCTGCGCCTTCTGCACCATACCTCTTGCACGCGGAAGAAGTCGCAGCGCAGCCATCAATGAAACATTGGATGAAGCCAAACATGCAATTGCATCTGGCGCAAAAGAGATTGTACTAACGGGAGTGAACATTGGTGACTTCGGAACTGCGTATGGAGAAACATTACTTCAATTGGTTGAAAAACTTGATGCACTCCAAGGCGTGGAGCGTTTCCGCATTTCAAGCATCGAACCGAATTTGCTTACTGAAGACATCATTGCATTTGTTGCTTCATCAAAAAAATTTATGCCCCACTTTCACATTCCATTGCAGAGCGGAAGCGATGAAATACTGAGCGCAATGCGCAGGCGTTATCGCACGGATTTGTATCGCGCACGAATTGCACACATCAAATCACAACTGCCCGATTGCGGAATTGGTGTGGATGTGATTACTGGTTTTCCTTCCGAGAGTGAAGAACGTTTTGCGGAGACCCGCCAATTCCTTCTTGACCTCCCGATTTCTTACCTGCACGTATTTACATATAGCGAGAGGGACAACACCACTGCATTGCGTCTTAACGATGTGGTGCCGGTTCCCGTTCGGCATCAACGCACACAAGTCCTTCGCATGATTTCAGAAAAAAAGAAGCGCGCGTTTTGTGAAGCACATGCAGGAAGCACCCGCCCAGTTCTTTGGGAAGGGGAACAAGATGAAGGGACGATGTACGGTTTCACCGATAATTACATTCGTGTGAAAACTTCTTTCAACGCATCACTAACCAATACCATCACAGCCACTACTCTTGGCAAACCGGATTCAGATAATGTTTGTCTGGCGATGCATCATTGAATTCCAGATTTCAGATTTCAAATTTCAAATTCAACCACCAGAAGCGCATCGTCACATCGTCACATCAGCAAATCTTCACATCATAATTCATGTACCCCACCCTCTACCACGCATTCCTCGACCTCTTCGGCCTTGACTGGCCGTGGATGAAATTGCTGAACAGCTTCGGATTCTTTGTGGCCATTGCTTTCATCATTGCGAGCATGACCATTTCGATAGAACTGAAGAGGAAGGAAAAACTTGGCCTGCTTCATCCGGAAAAAAGAAAACACATTGAAGGTAAGCCCGTGCAATGGAGTGATGTGCTCACCAATGCACTCATCGGTTTTTTGTTGGGCTGGAAATTCATTTGGCTGATGATGAATGCCGATGAGTTGTTTAAACCCGGCTCCCTTCCGCAGCAACATATTTTTTCAGGACAGGGAAATTGGTTGTTGGGAATTGTGCTTGCACTTGCTCTTGGCGGATGGCGCTGGTACGATTACTACCGGAAGCAATTGCCGAAGCCGGTAGAACGCATTGTGGATTTTCATCCTTACGAGTACACGGGTTCTATCACGTTTGTCGCAGCCATTGGTGGAATACTTGGAGCGAAAATTTTTGCATGGCTCGAAGATCCCAAAGGCATTATTGATTCGTTCACGAATTTCACTATTGAAGATTTCCTGAGTGGCCTCACGGTGTACGGTGGACTCATCATTGGTGGTGCTTTAGTACTGCTTTACGCAAAAAAAATCAAGATGCCTCTCCTGCACCTCATGGATTCATGTGCACCGGGAATGATGCTCGGTTATGGAATAGGGCGCATGGGTTGTCAGGTGAGTGGAGATGGTGACTGGGGCATTGATAACACTAGTCCAAAACCCGATTGGCTCTCGTGGTTGCCGGACAGTTGGTGGGCTTATGATTATCCGAACAATGTGAATGGTGTGGGTGAAAAAATGATCGAAGGTGGTTGGGAAGGATATGGAACGCACCTGGTTCCGCCTGTGTTCCCTACTCCCGTTTACGAAATCATTATGGCCTTTATCATCTTCGGGGTGTTGTGGTATTTGCGCAAGAGGATTTCCACACCGGGAGTCATTTTCGGGATCTACATGATTCTTTGCGGTACGGAAAGATTTTTCATCGAGAAAATCCGGGTGAATACAGAGATGATTTTCCTCGGAATGAAATACACACAGGCGGAATTGATTTCTGTCCTGTTCGTGATAACCGGACTAATAATGATTTGGTGGGTGAGGAGAAGGGCGGCAGTTGGCAGTAGGCACTAGGCAGTAAGTCTTGCCCGTTGGCCAATCACAAATCATTCGGTACACTTTCTTATATATATCCCAGGAAAGGTCTTTTTTGGGACTGATGTTTTTCCTGCAATCCAGACATAGAAATTTGCCAAAATGAATGCTTGTACCCCAACACTGGCTGCTGGGTTACACTTTTCCAAAAAAATTTCTTACAACGCTGATGCACATAGCAGTTGCACTAGGGCAACCTATGCATACTTCTAGGGCAACCTATGCAGACTTCCAGGGCAACCTATGCATAGGTTGGAGGCAAAGCATGCATAACCATGAGGGCAAGTATGCATCACTTTCAAGTCTGTTTCCAAAACCGGGTGCGCGGATAG
>JAWXCI010000029.1:0-42978 GCA_034408895.1 Flavobacteriales bacterium | reverse complement strand
GTAATGATCCATTGGCTTGCAACTTCACCGCTGGTGCTTGCATGAATGGAACATGTAACTATCCTGTTGCTTGTAATGATCCATTGGCTTGCAACTTCATCGCTGGTGCATGCATGAATGGAACTTGTAACTATCCTGTTGCTTGTAATGATCCGCTGGCTTGCAATTTCACCGCTGGTGCTTGCATGAATGGAACATGTAACTATCCTGTTGCTTGTAATGATCCACTGGCTTGCAACTTCACCGCTGGTGCATGCATGAATGGAACTTGTAACTATCCTGTTGCTTGTAATGATCCGCTCGCCTGCAACTTCACCGCTGGATCATGCATGAATGGAACTTGCAACTATCCTGTTACTTGTAATGATCCATTGGCTTGCAACTTCACCGCTGGTGCATGCATGAATGGAACTTGCAACTATCCTGTAGCCTGCAATAATCCACTGGCCTGCAACTTCACCATGGGGGCTTGCATGAACGGAACTTGTGATTTTGCTGTCGCCTGTAATGATCCACAGGCCTGCAACTTCTCGGCTGGAACATGTATGAATGGCACCTGCACTTATCCCGGTTGTACGGATCCAACAGCTTGCAACTACGAGATGATGGCCGGATGTGATAACGGTCTGTGCCTGATGCCCGATGGTTGTTCCGACCCGTTAGCCTGTAATTATGATGCTGATGCACTTTGTGATGATGGCTCGTGCACTTACCCCGGTTGCATCAATGAAGAGGCCTGCAATTATGATGCGTTTGCCGGTTGTGACGACAACTCCTGCATACTGCCTGATGGTTGTACCGATCCATTTGCCTGCAACTATGATGAAGCAGCACTTTGCGATGATGGCTCCTGTACTTTCGGGCTGGTGCTCGAAGCATGCGACCAACTTGGTTATGCGGACCTAACCGGTGCTTGTGCAATGTCGGTTTGCTCCTACGACCCGCTCTGCTGTAGCACAGTATGGGACAGTATATGTGCCGATGAAGCCGCTACAGATGCCAATTGTGCATACTGCCTGGGCGGCCAGAATGGCTGCACTGATCCTGAGGCTTGCAACTACAACCCGAACGCACAATGCGATGATGGCTCGTGCCAACTGCCAGACGGTTGCACCGATGATACCGCGTGTAATTATGATACCGATGCGCTTTGCGATGACGGCTCATGTATTCTGCCAGACGGTTGCACTGATCCCACCGCATGTAATTACGATGCCGATGCATTGTGCGATGATGGCAATTGCGACTTCTCCTGCTACGGATGCATGGATGAACTAGCCACCAACTACGATCCTGATGCTACCGAGGATGATGGCTCATGCGAGTATGATGAAATATGTGATTGCGATTTCAACACGTATGATTATTCAACAGCAACCATGGCTCAACTTGGTGATGGCAATCCCGATATAGGTACCGGAAGCAATGTAAACTTCAACTGCGCTGCGTGGGGTTATGATTGTGGTGATATAGCTGGTTCGCCCAACGATGATCCTTATGGTGTGTGCGATGGTGGGGCACTTAATGTCTTGCTTATTGCCACCGGATCAGGCTGTCCGCTGGGCATTGCAGAATTGGCGGAAGGCGAAAACTTCATCCTGTTTCCTAATCCGAATGACGGAGTGTTCGAATTCATCAATGTGAGCAACGACAGCAAACTGGCCATGAAAATTTATGACTCAGCCGGTCGCATTGTTTTCAGCAAAGAATTGAACGTGCCACAGCGGAGCAGGGAAACCATCCATGCGGAATTCCTTGCCAATGGAAATTATTCAGTAGAAATTACTACTTCAACTACAGTGTCGCAACAACAATTGGTAGTGAGTAAATAACGAATTTCACAACGTATAAAAAGGCTGCCCACAAATTGGGCAGCCTTTTTTTTGCACAACAAGAAATGCGGAATTCTTTTTTTCATTTCAACTGACCATCGGCTTACTATGAGTTTAGTTTTACCACCACAAAAATCAATACATAAAAAACAACTACATGAAGAAAAATTTTACACTAAAAACGATTGCATTAGCGCTGCTTTGTGCTGCTGGAATCCAATCAACATCACAAATGGTGACTGCATCATTAACTGGTGCCAACCTGAGACAACACGGATCAACTGTAGAGGCAAGCTACGGCACTGCACACAGTACACAAGTTGAATCACGCGGTGGTGGCTGCACCAATCTTACTGCCGTGGTCGAAGAGTCCTTGTGCTATGAAACGGGTAACGGATATGTTCCGTCTATTCTGATTACGTTCAACTTTGATGGCGGCTGCACGGTGGATTCCCTAACGGTTTCTATTGACGGTGGCGCACTCCAGGCACTGGCTATAGCCACGCTCGATCTTCAAACAGGAGAGCAGTTGCTGCTTTATCTGGTTACTGAAGATTCCGTTTACGACATGACTTACGTTCTGGATGATGGCACCGAGAGTGAGGTTTTCACCTACACCGATGATGGTTGTGAAGATGACCCTGATATTTGTGACTGTGCCTATACCGTACACAGCATTGGGGTTCTCACCTGGCTCGGAGATACATTCGCTGATAATGGTCAATATACCTGGAATGGAAACGATGTGGATTTCAACTGCGCGAACTGGGGCTTTGATTGTGGTGATATTGATGAAGACCTGACCGATGATCCTAACGGAGTTTGCGATGGCGAAGGCAATTTGCCTCCAGGCAGCGGCTGCACAGTGGCTGTTGAGGAAGTTGCAACTGAAAATCTTTTCAGTATGTATCCCAATCCTGCCAACGATAACATCACTCTTGTAAATACTTCCGCGGCCTCCACACTGCACGCACGTATTTATGATACTGCAGGAAAAATGGTTTGGATGCGCAACATTTCTTCCACACAGGGTGCCTCATATCTGCTTTCTTTCGAACTCGCTGCGGGTTCTTACAATCTGGAAGTGAGTACCGGAAACGTAGTGCAACGAACAACACTTGTTATTCAATAAAAAATTGAGTTCTCATTTTTGAAAAACGCCTCGCACTAGCGGGGCGTTTTTTTTATCCCATTCCGCATGGGCAGGATGAGATCATCACCCGTGTTTTTGGTCTTTTCAAACCCACCTTTGTTATCAAGCCACTAAAGGCAACCCGATAAAGTCTTATGTTATGCGTATGTTGCACACGTTGTCATCCCTGTTTTTTCCCTGGAACCCCCCCAGTATAAATCTGGCACTAGCCACTCAAGAAGTGGGGATCAAGCATTGCCCGCATTTATGAATCAGGAATCCTTATGAGGCTTTTGAAACACGTACTGCTATTATTCTTGTTGGTCTGTTGCGCTCATTTGCTTCGGGCCAATCACATTCTTGGTGGAAACATTGCGTGGGGGTGCCTGGGTGGTAATCAATACGGAATCACTCTTACCATTTACAAAGATTGTTTTGGTTCGACACCTGCTACTACGGAAGAAACTATTTTCCTTTTTCCATCTGGGGCTTCATGCAGTGCGATACCATTTTCTGCGGATGCCCCTTTTGTTTCTGAAATAGAAATTTCTGATTTATGCGCTTCGGAACTGATGAATAGTTCTTGCAACGGTGGGCTTACGCCCGGTACTACACAACTCACATATTATGTGGTGGTGACGCTTGACCCCACCTGCACATGGTCGGTGGAGTGGGGAGCAGGCGACTGGAATTATTTCGTGAACCTGGACACGGGCGTGTTGCCCGGTGCGTATTTCCAAACCGTGGTTGATCCTGCTATAGGTTGCAACCAATCGGTTCAAATAACCTCCCTTCAGGTACCATACTATTGTGTGGCCGATGTCGTGAGTCAGCAAATAACGGTGGACAATCCACAGGGCTACACACTCAACTATTCTTTCACCAGTGTGCTCACTGATTTTGGTTTGGATGCACCCTACGAAGCGGGCTTCACTCCCACCCTGCCCATACCCGGAATAGCCATTGATCCATTGACAGGATTGATAACATTTACGGCACCTGCGCAATTTGGCAACTACGTGGTGGGTGTACAAGTAGACATGTTCGATGCTATGGGAAACTTGGTGGGCAACATGCTCGAAAGTATGACTTTCGTTATCCAGCCTTGCGCCACCACCTCTACTGATTTCACCGCTCCCGGTATTATAGCCAACAATGCGGAATCCACCCTCATCAACGGAACAACTATCAGCGTGTGTGCAGGCGAGTTATTGTGCTTTACTGTAGAAGCGACCAATATCAATAATTTCCGCGTAATCACATTGACAAGCGATTTCGAAACGGTGTTTCCCACCGGCACATTTATCCAGACCGATACCAACCCTGCCGGGGGCGAATCGTGTGTGATGACGGATGCTTCTATGGTGGGCAGCTACATAATCCACTTTGAAGCTGATGATGACGCATGTGATTTTCCGGGTCATGATGAACTGGACATTACAGTAATCGTTGAACCCAACCTGGTGGTGGATATTACCGATGCACTGATATGCACAGGGGATGTTCTTGCGGTGAATGCAACAGGCGCTGCATCCTACAACTGGAACATTGTTTCCGGGGATGCTGATCCGGATTTCAGTTGTACCAATTGTGGAAACCAAACACTTTCGCCTGACCAAAACACGATAATAGAAATTGTGGCCGTGGGTGCGCCACTGCAATGCAACTATCGCGATACGCTCAATGTTGTCGTTTCGCTTGGAGAATTTTCCGCTGTGCTTAATAATGAAACGTGCAATGGCAATGACGGCTCGATTGATCTCACAGTGTTAAGCGGAACCGGACTGTATTCGTTTGCGTGGGATACTCCATCCTTCACTGAAGATCAAACGGGATTGCAGGGAGGAACTTATTGCGTTGCGGTGAGTGATCTTGGTTTGCCGGGATGCACTGCCGACTCATGTTTCATTTTGACAAGTGACCCACCACTATCAGGAAGCATTTCAGGAAGTATCACCATTTGCGAAGGAGCAAGTGCAGATATTCTTTTTGACCTGAACGGAACAGGTCCATTTACTATCAGCATGACACCTGCCGGACCCGCAACCGCGATTGATGGTGCAATCTTTACAGTTACTCCTGCCACCACGACTATCTACACGCTGAACAGCATAACAGACAGCAATGTTCCATCTTGCGTTTATGCAATTCCAAGTTCTGTCACCATTACAGTTCGTTCATTGGTGAACGCTTCCTTTCTGCCCGCTGGCCCAGTTTGCGAAGGAGATGTGGTGACCTTGACTTTTGATATTGACCAGCCTGGCACTTACAACATTGGTTATTCAATTGACGGTATAGCACAACCAATAACTTCAGCAACAGATGGCACCACGTTGAACTTCTCTCCTGTGGATGATGTATCCTATACGATCACTTCTGTATCGTATCAAACCTTACCCAACTGCCCCAATGCACTGAACAACCAGATTGATGTTTTGGTGAATGATGTGCCCGATGCTGTGTTGACGGGCGGCAATGAAATTTGTGCGGGCGACAACCTGGATCTCACTATCAATTTAGCAGGCACTGGTCCCTGGGTGGTGGACTACACAGCTAATGGCACAGCGCAACCTGTGCTCAACATTGCTGCAACACCTTTCACCTGGAATCTTGCGCCTGTTATCACCACCAACTATTGCCTCACCAATGTGACTGATGAGGGAGTGAATTGTTCGCAAGTGATCAATTCATGTCAAACGATAACGGTGGAGCCTGTGCCCGATGCGACAATTTCAGGAGACATTACAATATGTCCAGGAGCAAGCACCAATCTTTTGATTGATCTTATATCCGTTCCAGGATTGTACAATGTGGTATTGCAGGAAACCGATTCGGGTGGAAGCACTACTATCAATCTTACAAACCTCACTGATCCTTTCAACTACAATGTTTCACCCGATGAAAACACCACTTACACTTTGGTGTCGGTTGAGTATTCCAACAACCCTGGCGATTGTGTAACCAACATTGGTGAAGATGTTATGGTGACTTTAACCACTGAAATTTCCGCAATTGTTCTCGATACACTTTGCACACCCAACGGACAGAATTATCAAATTACATTTCAATTGACTGGTGGTGATGTGACCACCTTCAGTGCAATTGCCCTGAGCGGAACTCCGGGTTCATTTGCAGGAGCTATTTTCACCAGTGGATTGGTGCCCACAGGCACGGGAGATACCTGGACTTTCAACGATCAATACAACTGTAATCCCTATGTCATTTCTGTTGCACCTTACAGTTGCCCCATCGTTACCTGGGCGGGAACGATGCAACAGGACACACTTATTATTTGCGGAAATGCCCCTGCCATTGGTGTATGGAACAACGATGGAATTTTTGACTTTGATGACCAGTTAATGTTTGTATTGCACGATAGTTCTGACGACAATATTGGATTTATCTACGCATCCGATTGCGATGATTCCGGGTTTAACGATCCTGACAATCCACTTGTGTTTGGAAATGGTGCAGGCGAAATTCAATATGGAGTGGTTTATTACATCTCCGCAGTGGTGGGCGATGATGATGGCAGTGGTGATTGTGTGGACCTCACTGCGCCATTTGTTTCTGTTGCTATTGGACAGCCCGTAGTGTGGTTTGAATTGCCCTCAGCAACCATGAGCGGTGGCGGTGCAGTTTGCATCGGCAACAGCGTGGATGTGCAAATTGATTTTACCGGACAAGCGACCTGGACTATTCAATATTCGATTGACGGAATAGTTCAGCCTGTTGTAATAACTTCATCCAACCCGTACCTCTTTTCAACTTCGACTGATGGACTTTATGTGCTCACTTCAGTAAACACTTTCGGGTGCGGTGGCGCAGTGGCAGGCGATGCGGATGTAATTATCAATCCACTCCCCTCTGCAACTATTATTGCGGGTGGCGAAACGTGCGAAGGCATCCCGTTTGATTTTGAAATTACTTTAACCGGAACACCCAACTGGAGTTTTGATGTGGTGTATGATGATGGTGTGAATGCAACCGTAACAACCACACTGAGTGGAATTACATCATCACCCGCCACCTATTCCTCACCGGGCGCAGGCACTTATTACATCGCCAATCTCACCGATGGCAATGGATGTGACGGTGCAGGAAATTCTGCATCCGTTGTTTTGACTGTCAATACTCTTCCCACTGCACAATTCGCATTTAGCGACACATCATTTTGCGAAGGACTTTCACTTGACCTCATTATTGATCTTTTCGGTGAAAGTGATTGGGACATAACTTACAACGTGGACGGTGGACCTGCACAAACATGGAATGCAACCACCGATCCTTTCACACAAAACATTACTGTGGGTGGAACCTATACGATTACTGCCGTACTTGACAACAATGGCTGCACACAGAATTTTGCAGAGAGCATCACGGTTATTGAAATTGTAACACCCATAGCTGATGCCGGAGCGGATATTGAAGTTTGTTCAGGTGCAGATTTGATGATTGGAACACCCGCAGTAGCAGGCCAGACTTATGAATGGAATCCTGAAACAGGATTAAACGACATCACACTTGCACAACCCACTGCGAATGTTTCAAACGCAGGTGTGATGGATCAAATTATTATTTACACCGTTACTGCTTTCAATTCGCAATGTTTGACAACGGATGACATATCGCTCACTGTTCATCCTGTTCCACTTGTTGATGCAGGAGCAAATGACACCATTTGTTTTGCACAAACCATTCAACTCAACGCCACAGGAGGAAACTCTTATTTGTGGACCGACAACGGATATTTTCTCGACCCTCTTACTTCACCATCGCCCAACGTTGCGCCCGATGTTTCATCCTGGTTTGTAGTCACCGGTTTTGATGCACTTCTCTGTTCAGCACAGGATTCGGTTTTTATCACCGTACCAGAAGAATTTCTTGTTACAGAAGATTTTTCGTCAAGTGTTTGTTTCAACACCTGCGATGGTTTTATCACGCTCGCACCCGAGGGCGGTTTTATTCCTTATTATCTGGTGTGGCAGGGAGGGGTGCTGGATTCAATTGCTGAAACGGAATTGTGTGCAGGAACATTCAACTACAATGTCACGGATGATTTCGGATGTGTTGTAGCCGGCATCATTGACATTGCTCAGCAACCCGATTATTTCATTGATGATGTCATTATCACTCCTGCACAATGTTTCGGTGATAACAACGGGCAGATTGAAATAGTAGAGACAACAGCAGTGGACTATGAACTTGTTCAGACATCTGAAGTGAACCAGACCGGTTTGTTCATTGATCTTGTGGCTGGCACTTATGACTTCATTGTTTATGATGTATTAGGATGTCCGGCTGACACCACCGTGAGTTTCGTTGAAAATTCAAGCATCATTGATATTGTTCCAGGTTTCGTTTCGCAACTTGTGTGCTACCTCGACACAGTAAGTTTTTATGCTTCCGCTGTAGGTGGAGCCGGAATATTTACTTACAATTGGTACAATTGTGCTGGAGCCTTGGTCAATTGTTTTGTGGCAACGGGCGATTCGATCCAGGTCACCATTACACAGGACACAACTCTTTATGTGATTGCAACCGATATGAACGGATGTAATTCCGATACGCTGGACCTCACGGTTTATTTCAATCCTGAAATTCTTCTCAGCATTTCGCCCGACAGTGTAGGTTTCATCTGCGAATTTGATTGCGTGAGCCTGGAAGCCGGTGCGGCAGGCGGCAACGGAAGTATTGGAGTAGCATGGTACCAAGACGATCCCGGTGGTCCCATACTTCTGGCAAATGCTTACAACACTATTCAATGTCCACTGGTAAACACAACCTACTTCGCCATTGCCGATGATGGTTGTAATCCCCCCATAACCGACACCATATTCGTAACCGTTTACGACACACCCGAAGCCATAATTGATGCAAGTATTTTCGAAGGATGCTACCCAACCACTGTTGAATTTTTAAACCTGACGAATTCTACGTTGAGCGAATTGTGCGTTTGGAATCTTGGTGATGGTAGCACCCTTGCCATCTGCGATGATTTCGAATACATCTACGCTGCGGAAGGAGAATATTTTCCCTGGATAAGCGTGACTTCAGCGGATGGATGCACCAACATAGATTCACTTGATGTGCCCATCATTATTCACGGCTACCCTGTTCCAGAATTTACTTGGGAACCACAACCGGTTACCATTCTCGAAAACGAAGTGCAGTTCTTTAACCTCTCGACTGGCGAAATTTCGTGGGAATGGGATTTTGCAGGACTGGGTAGTTCTACCATTGAACATCCCCAATTTCTTTTTCCGGATTTGGATCTTTTCGGTTTTCCGGTTTGCCTTGTCGTTACCAATGAATTTGATTGCTCAGACACGGTGTGTTATTCCATACTTATGGAAAGTATTGTTCTGGTTTGGGTACCCAATTCTTTTACACCTGATGGGGATGGACGTAACGAGGTTTTTCTTCCCGTGGTACGCGGGTATGATCCTGCAACCTACAAATTCATGATTTACGATCGTTGGGGAGTGCAGATTTTCTACACTGAAGATCCAGAAGAACCGTGGCTGGGTGAATTGCACAGTGGAGAATACTACGTCCAGAACGATACTTACGTGTGGCGAATAGAATTAAAAGACCTGATGACAAGTGAAGAACGCGCTTTCATGGGTCATGTCACCATTATCAGGTAGAAGAATTTTTTCATGCCATCAAAATCAGGTCTCGTGTTACGGGAAGTTTTCACCGGCATGTTGCACACACTCCCGAAATCACATAACTGGTTTCTTCCATTTTGAATTTTTTTGGAAGAATAACAACTGGAATTTCCATAGTGAGGCAGGTGACAGTGCTGCACAAATTGCAACTGAAGTGGGGGTGTGAGTGATGATGACCTTCGGTGTTGCACTCTTCACATAGTGCGAATTTTACAGTGCCATCCTGAAGCGCCACTCTGTGGGCTAAACCTTCTTCAACCAGCCGAGAGAGAATGCGGTAGATGGTTACACGGTCGCATGTGTTGCCCAGTATCACGTAAAGTTCCGCATGAGACAGTGCATGACCCGCTTCTTCGAGCGTTTCGACTATGGTGCTTTTTGCGGAGGTAGTGCGGACTTGCTTCATTTATTTAATGCAACATTGTTGCGGGTGAAATAAGCTGGCTTATTATTGCCACAAAATTGCGTTAATCGGTTTCCCGTTCCAAACATGATTCGCATTATTTTCATGACGAGTTCCATTGCTCATTTCGAATGTGTCGCACGAACAGATCCATCATCGAAGGCTATTGCTTATTCTACGATGGTTGCTAAAAAAGTAGCAGTAACCTATACTACTGTTTTGTTCTTAGGCACAACTGGCAATGGGAAGGAAGTATTTGCCCAGACTAATCATCAGGCAAGTAAGAGAAGTAGTAATCATTTTGTAGCCATCAACTGCTCTGCTTTTAGTAAAGCATTGTTGGAAAGTGAAATGCCTAGGCATAAGGCCGAAGCATTTACAGGAGCCATAAAAGACACCAAGGGATTTTTAAAGAAGCAAATTCAGGAATAATTTTTTTTAGACGAAATCGGAGAAATGAGTTTGGAGTTACAAGCAAAACTTTTGCTGGTTTTAGAACAGGCGAGTTTATTAAAGTAGGTAAAAGCAAAACCACGTAGGTAAATGTTCGCATTATCACAGCATCAAACCCTGATATTGCAAGTGAAATGAAAGCAGAAAATTTCAGAAACTATTTTACTTTACCGCCAGATTCATTTCTAAACCGTCAAACAACTAAATAAAAAATGAATAAGACATTTATATTCATAATTGCGTTCATCGCATTCGCAACAATTCATTCATCTGCCAATACGCATTTAACAACCGATAAAACAACTTTGGTGGGTAAAATCACAGACAAACAAACAGGCGAGCCTCTAACAGGTGTTTCTATTTACATTCCTGATTTGAAAACAGGAACTACTTCGGGGGCTGATGGAACTTATAAAATTGAAAACCTTCCTAAGTCAAAAGTCTTCGTTCAGATAAGTTTCATAGGCTATAAATTGATTGCCGAGAACATTGACTTGTCAACGACAGCTTCAAAAGATTTTTCATTGGAAGAGACAATCGCAGAATTAAACGAAGTGGTTGTAACAGGCCTTTCACAGTCGGCAGAAAAAAACAGAACGCCCACTCCTATCACAACTATTTCACCCATTCAGCTAAAACAAATTTCCGCAACCAATATCATCGATGCGATTGCAACACTCCCAGGCATATCACAAGTAACAACAGGTTCTGGAATTTCTAAACCTGTTATCCGCGGACTTGGTTATAACAGAGTTGTAGTTGTAAAGGACGGAATCCGCCAGGAAGGGCAACAGTGGGGAGACGAACACGGAATTGAAATAGACGAATACTCAATCAACAAAGTGGAGATTCTGAAGGGACCTGCAAGCTTGGCTTACGGCTCTGATGCAATGGCCGGAGTTATTAATTTAATTTCTGCACCAACTCTACCCAATGGGCAAATTACAGGAAATCTTTTAGCAAACTATCAAACCAATAACGGATTGATTGGTTATTCCGCAAACCTAGGAGGAAATCAAAACGGTTTTATTTGGGACATTCGTTACAGCAACAAAATGGCTCATGCTTATCAGAATAAATATGACGGCTACGTTTTCAATTCAGGTTTCACCGAAAATAATATTGGTGGAATCATCGGAGTAAATAAAGCGTGGGGATATTCTCATTTGCATTTCAGCACCTATAATCTAACTACAGGAATTGTGGAAGGCGAAAGGGACAGTGCAACAGGAAATTTTATAAAACCAATTGCAGAGAACTACACAACGGAAGGGAGTGCAATTGCAAGCAATAGCGATTTTCAATCATACAAGCAACTCACACCATTTCAAAAGATTCATCATTACAAACTTGTTCTCAACAATAGTTTTGTGTTTGGTAATGGAAGTTTGAAAACAATAATCGGTTGGCAACAAAACCAACGACAGGAATACGCTGATGTGCTTGCACCAAATGATTACGGACTTTATTTTTTGTTGAACACAATCAATTATGATGTTCGTTACAATCTTCCCGAAAAAAATAATGTCAACATTTCTTTTGGCACAAACGGAATGTATCAGACATCACAAAATAAAGGATCGGAGTTTCTTATTCCCGAATACAATTTGTTTGACATCGGATTTTTCGGCATCGTAAAAAAATCTTACAAAAAGTTGGACATAAGTGGAGGGATGCGTTATGATATAAGAAATGAAAGCGGAAAAGATTTATTCCTTAATGCAGACGGTGAAAAAACGGAAACTACTGATTCAACTTCGTTCCATCAGTTCTCTGTTTTTCATTCTACATTTTCAGGAATTTCAGGAAGCATCGGTGCAACTAATCAGTTCAACGAAAATGTTTTTACCAAACTAAATCTTTCAAAAGGTTTTCGTGCCCCGAACATTGCAGAGGTTTCAGCAAACGGAGTTCATGAGGGAACAATCAACCACATCATTGGTGTTCCGACTTTGAAAGCAGAAAACAGTTTTCAACTTGACTATGCGCTTGGAATTAATTCGCAACACATCGCAGCCGAAGCGGATTTGTTTTACAACAGCATTACCAACTACATCTACTTGCAAAAGCTGCAAAGCGTGAATGGCGGTGATTCTATTACTGATGGATTCAGCACTTTCAAATATGCTTCGGGTGATGCAAACTTATATGGCGGTGAAATCAGTATTGATATTCATCCACATCCATTCGATTGGCTGCATTTTGAAAACTCTTTTTCTTATGTGCAATCTGTTCAAGTCAATCAACCCGATTCAACAAAATATCTACCGTTTACACCTTCACCAAAATTTTCTTCTGAATTAAGAGCCGATGCAAAAAAACTTTCAGGCAACTTGCACAACTGTTTCATTAAAATTGGTGTTGACTATTACTTTGAACAAAATAAATTTTACGCTGCATTCGGAACTGAAACCGCGACACCGAGCTACATAATTCTAAATGTTGGCATCGGAACAGATGTAGTTTCAAAATCACGGACATTGTTTTCGCTTTACATATCTGCAAACAACTGGACTGATGTTGCATATCAAAGTCATTTGAGCCGTCTGAAATACGGAGCAGAGAATAATGCAACAGGCAGGACAGGCGTTTACAATATGGGCAGAAATATCAGTTTGAAATTAATTGTGCCGATTGACATTAAGAAACAGAAATAGTTCTTTTTCATAAGTATGGTTAACTAAAAGGCAGCAACATATCGCTGCCTTTCAATTTTTCCGACAGAAGAAATAGACAGTAAAATAAAACATAGCTAAATGATAGTTCCAACACTTTCAAAACGAAGATGTTTTTTGTTTTCCAAAATCCATCATTCTCTCCAAACCCTTTGCAGATTAAAGTTTGTCGTTTTTATTCAGGCAGTAGAATAACCATTGTAAAACTGTAGGGAACTCTAAAAGAATTGCTTCCAGTTGCGCGGGATCAAAATCCCTCACTAGCCCTACGCAAGCTTGGCTTGAGTCCGAACGTCATCATCAAGATTAAGCACGGCAAGCAGGAAAACATAAAACTGCACTCCACAGAAAACTATGCACCCTGCTTCCCTGCACGCCCAATGATATTTTTGCGTGGACACCCGGCCAATTCCGCAGATCATCTCCCGGAAAACCCGCTGCAAGCCATCCTCAAAAAGGAACTGCCTAAAGTGGAAGAGTTGGCCAAGATGAGTCTGCATGAGTTGGAAATGCGCAGTTTTTTTGGAGATGGAACTTCGCATACTTGAATGTTATCAGAAGTTTATTTGCCCAGTTCTAACTTGAAACTGACGAACTTTTAATTAACATTTTTGACAACACAACCGACACAACTTCTAATCCCAACCGCAAAAAAAATTATAAAAAAGCCACCTCTCAAAAATTTGTCATCATGGTCATGAACATCATCACAATGAAATTGGAATAGCAAACGCAATTGTGTTTCTTGAAGCTGAAGATGAATTTGCTTACGGGCTTCATGCACATTTTCTTCATGCCATTGGAGCGGGCAAATGGTCCGGTGGAATTGGCGTTGAAAAGATTTTTGATGAACATGGTCATCTGACATTTTCCGGAGTGGTCGCATTTCGTCCACTGGAAGCCCTTACTTTTTCTGCTTCGCCTGGAATTGCAACTGAAGGCGGAGACTTTGGCAAAGGAGAATTCAGCCTGCACCTAGAGTGCATTTACGAATGGGAGTTGGGTGATTTTCACCTTGGCCCCATGATGGAAGCAGCATTCGAACCGGAGGGTTTTCATTATGCGCTGGGACTGCATTTAGGTGTTGGATTTTGATCTAATGAAAAGAGGTCGGCTGCCTGGCCTTAGCCTTCTTACTCCGAGAAATACTTATGAAACCACGGAATAGTCTCAATGCCTTTGTAGAAATTCACCAGCCCGTAGTGCTCGTTGGGTGAGTGCAGGGCATCGCTGTCCAGTCCAAATCCCATAAGTACAGTTTTTAATCCCAGTTCCTTTTCGAACAAGGCAACAATAGGAATACTTCCACCACCACGTGTTGGAATTGGCTTCTTGCCATAGGTGGTTTCCATGGCGCGGCTTGCCGCGAGATATGCTTTGGAGTCGGTGGGCGTAACCACAGGCTCGCCACCGTGGTGGGGAGTCACTTTCACCTTAACGCCAGCAGGGGCAATCTTTTTAAAATGATTGGAAAAAAGTTCTGTTATTTTCTCGGATGATTGATTGGGAACAAGTCGCATTGAAATTTTTGCATAAGCCTTTGAAGGCAGAACGGTTTTGGAACCTTCGCCTGTGTATCCACCCCAAATTCCATTTAGTTCAAACGTGGGGCGGATACCGGTGCGTTCAAGCGTGGTATAACCTGTTTCACCCCAAATTTCTTCTACACCCAAATCTTTTTTGTAAGCATTGATATCAAATGGTGCCTTGTTGAGTTCGGAACGCTCAGCATCGGTTAGCTTTAGTACATCTTCATAAAAACCGGGAATGGTAATGTGATTATTTTCATCGTGCATAGAGGCAATCATGCGGGCCAGAATGGTTATGGGATTGCTCACTGCTCCTCCGTAAACCCCGCTGTGCAGATCGCGATTGGGGCCGGTCACTTCCACCTCCACGTAGCTAAGGCCGCGCAGTCCGCAGTCAATGCTCGGAGTATCATTGGCTATAATGCTGGTATCAGAAATGAGTATTACATCCGCCTGCAGCCTCTTTTTATTTTCACGAACGAAGATGCCCAGGTTGCTGCTTCCGCATTCTTCTTCTCCTTCAATCATGAACTTGATATTGCATGGAAGAGTCTTCGTTTCAAACATGGCCTCGAAGGCTTTCACGTGCGAAAATATCTGGCCCTTATCATCACAAGATCCACGAGCGAAAATTGCTCCCTCCGGATGTATAGCAGTTTTTTTTATGGTGGGTTCAAACGGTGGTGTGTTCCACAGTTCTATGGGGTCAGCAGGCTGCACATCGTAGTGTCCATAAACAAGCACTGTAGGCTTTGCCGGGTCAATGATTTTGTCGCCATACACAATGGGATGTCCTGCGGTTTTGCATACTTCCACATTGTCCACACCCACTTTGCGCAAGTGAAAGGCTACGGCATCGGCACACCTTGCCACATCACTGGTAAAGGCAGCATCAGCACTTACTGATGGTATGCGAAGGAGATCAAAAAGTTCGTCAAGAAAACGTTGTTTGTTTTGGTTGATGTAGTCAGTTATTTGTTGCATGGGATTGATTTTTTTAGAGCGGGTGAAAGTAATCTCACTCACCAGTAGTTCAGTGCTTATTCCAAACTGCCTAATGCCTTCTCCTCCCCGCCTCCACTTACTTTCGCCCACCAATGCTTTCCTTCAACAACACGGAAATCGCCTTTGCCAACAAGAGCGATTACGAACTCAATAAATCCTACTGGCTTTTCAAACTCATCGGCAACCCCGCCCTGGTGAAGGTGGGCAGCTGGATGACTAATGTCGCGCTTGCACTGCGCATCCCCATCGGCTGGGTCATAAAGAAAAACATCTTCGCACAATTCTGCGGTGGCGAAACCATTGAGGAGTGTGCCCGTGCTACCAAAATTCTTGATGCACATCTCGTAGGCACCATCCTCGATTATTCAGTGGAGGGAAAAGAAAGCGAAGAAGAATTTGAGAAGACCAAAAACGAAATCCTGCAAACCATCCGCACTGCTAACGACAATGCGCACATTCCTTTTTGCGTGTTCAAAGTAACGGGCATCGCTCGGTTTGCACTGCTTGAAAAAGTGAATAAGAAAGGACATCTTTCACCGGAAGAAAACCTTGAATGGAACAACGTGAAGATGCGAGTGGATGAAATCTGCAAACTGGCACACGATACCGGTACGCCCATTTTTATTGATGCAGAAGACAGTTGGATACAGGACGCCATTGATGCCCTCGCTGACGAAATGATGCTGAAGTACAATCGCGAAAATTTTATCGTATACAACACCATTCAACTCTACCGACATGACCGGCTGGCATTTCTCAAGATATCACACCAGAAGGCAAAACAACATAGATACAAGTTGGGATTGAAACTGGTGCGAGGTGCTTACATGGAAAAAGAAAGAGCGCGAGCAGTAGAAAAAAATTATCCCGATCCAATCCAAACCGACAAACAATCCAGCGACCGCGATTTCAATCTTTCTCTTGAATACTGTCTGGAAAACATCAGCGATATTGCCATTTGTGCAGGCACACACAACGAAGAGAGCAGCCTCATGATTGCACAACTCATGGACAAAAAATCTATTGAACACAACGACAAGAGAATCTACTTCGCCCAACTCTTTGGTATGAGCGATCACATCAGTTTCAACCTGAGTAATAGAGGATACAACGTGGCGAAGTATGTTCCTTACGGCCCCATCCGCGAAGTGATACCCTACCTCATTCGCAGGGCGTTGGAAAACACAAGTGTGAAGGGACAAACAGGGAGGGAGCTCTCATTGATTATTGCCGAGAAGGGGCGTAGGAAAGGGAAATAGGCTGCCTGCTATTTACACGGACAACTTGCTCCCACCCTTAGCACATCCACAAGCGTTGCCACACTGTCGCGCGTGTCGAATGTCATGCGCAATGTGTTTTCCTCATCGCCTTCCAGTAAATAAGTTTTTGGTTCCTTATGCGGATTGCTTTTGCTAAAATTCACACTTGCATTTTCAAGAAATTTTTTAATGTCTGCATCCTTCATTGCCATACAGTCAAGCTGGCATTGCGCCTTTTCACTCACTGTAAGTTCTGCTGCGCGAATCATTTTCAGGACACGGTTCTTAGGAGTCCAACCCAACCACTCGCGGTCACCGAACATTACCCAAACAATGATGAGACCGATACCCACCCCGATGAGGTACCGCAAGAGGCGTTGCTTAAAAGTCATGTTAAAGAAAAAATGAGTGCGCGAAGATGAGCGCACATTTGAGCCTTCACAAAATTTGAGGGCACCGGTAGGATTTCGTGTCAAAACATCAGACTACATTCGCCAGCCTTTTTAGAAAAACCAGCACATGCTTTCCACTTCCGCACTAAAATTCAAGTACGATAACGGTCCATCGTTTTCCTTCCCCGATGTGCAATGCGGCAAAGGCGAACATGTGCTCGTGATTGGCGAAAGCGGCACGGGCAAAACCACCCTGCTCCACCTTATGGCCGGCATGTTGAAATCGCAACATGGTAGTGTGAGCATTGCGGGCCAGAATATCGTTACCATGAGTGGCGCACGGCTGGACAAATACCGTGGGCAGCATGTGGGCATCGTGTTCCAGACTGCGCATTTCGTGGAATCACTTTCAGTGGAAGACAACCTGGTGATGCCACAGTTCCTGAGCGGAAGAAAAATTGACCGCACCAAAGCGCAGCAGATTCTGAAGCGACTCAACCTTGCAGATAAAGCATCGAGCAAACCGGGAAAACTGAGTGTTGGTGAATCGCAGCGCGCTGCCATTGCACGGGCTGTGATCAACGATCCCGCTGTGATTCTCGCTGACGAACCCACCAGTGCGCTGGATGACAAAAATGCAAACGAGGTGATTCATCTTCTGGAAGAACAGGCCGGCCTCACCGGTGCAAGCCTCATCATTGTGACACACGATGGCCGTTTGAAAAATCATTTCCAAAAAAGAGTCGAGCTATGAACCTGTTGAAGATTGCATTGGCCAACATCCGCAGCAAGCCGCTCAATGCTGCACTGAGTTTAATCCTGCTTTCGTTTGGTGTTGGAATTATTTCGCTGCTGTTGTTGCTCGATGTTCAACTGCGCGACCAGTTCAACCGCAATATCAAAGACATAGATTTTGTACTGGCCGCAAAGGGAAGCGCTATGCAGAGCATCCTCGCCAATGTTTACCATGTGGATGCCCCTACCGGAAATATAAAAGTGGAAGATGCAAAACGCATTATCCGCAGCCCCATGGTTAAGGAGTACATCCCAATTGCGCTGGGAGATAATTATGAGAAGTACCGGATCGTGGGCACAAACAAAAAATATCCGGAACACTATTCATGTATGCTGCGCGAGGGGAAACTTTTTGAAAAGCCCTTCGAGGTAACCATTGGTGGGAATGTGGCTGACGAAACGGGTTTGAAAATCGGTGACATATTTACGAGCGTGCATGGTTACGACAATGCTGCCGATGCCGAAGCACATCATCACGATGCACCATTCACTGTTGTCGGGATTTTTGAGCAGTCGAACATTGCCATTGACAATCTCATTCTCACCCCCGTGGAATCTGTTTGGCTTGTGCACGAGCACGGCAATGAAGAACCCGCATTGCCGGGAGATAATGATGAGCACGAAGCAGAAAGTGATTCCACTCATGAACACCACGAACATGCAGCAGCGGAACATCACGATCCGACCACAGACCCCAATCGCGAAATGACCGCATACCTTCTGAAGAAGGCGAACCGCGGTGCTTTCGGAATGCTTTCGCGGCAGGTGGAAGACACCAATATGCAGTTGGCGAACGTGGCCGTGGAGAATTCGCGACTGCTCAATAATTTCGGGATGGGGTTCGAAACCATGCGCATCATCGCCATCCTCATCATGCTCATTTCCTTCCTCAGTGTTTTTATTTCGCTTTACAATTCATTGAAAGAACGGAAATACGAACTCGCACTGATGCGCACCATGGGTGGTTCGCGCAACACATTATTCAGGTTAATCCTTGGCGAAGGACTGCTGCTTTCCATTATCGGTTTTGTAATCGGGATTGCACTGAGCCGCATTGCAATGCTCATACTCAGCAGTGTGATGAAGGAAAATTTCAAGTACTCGTTCGATCAGTTGGGCATCATCGGCCCGGAATTTATCATGCTCGGAATAACTTTGCTCGTGGGAATACTGGCTTCAATGTTGCCTGCCGTGCGCGCCTTCAAAATGGATATTTCAAAAACACTCACCAATGGTTAAGACATTTTTTAAAACCACCTTCACCCTTTCAGCAATACTTGTTTTTCTTGTTGCGGAAAGTTTCACCACTCCACCTGCACCTGTCGAACTCTCATGGGCCACGCTCCAGGATGTGCAGTTCAAGGATGTATATATAGCCCAACTGGATCAATATTACTGGAAACCCACCTTCGGGCCGAAAGTGAAGGCCATGGAGGGGAAGGAAGTTTACATAACCGGTTACGTTATCCCGGTGGACTATGACGAGAATTTTTACGTGGTTTCAAAATTCAATTACGCCAACTGTTTCTTCTGTGGTGGTGGCGGACCGGAGTCGGTAGTTGACCTTCGCTTTGCAGGCAAAAACCGCGTTTACAAAACAGATGAACGCATTACGTTCAAGGGCAAACTCAAGCTCAATACCGATGACATCTACCAGATGAATTATATACTGGAAGGGGTAGTCGAGTATGTACCGTAGCGGTTTTATTCAGCAACAAGCCAACAGACTTATGCTTCGTATTTCCAAATTTCCGTTTCACACCCTCTTCTTCACAGTGTTGGTTTTCTGCCTGCGAATCTTCCGCAATTCTTCATGCCTTCCTTTTGGGAAAGTGAGGGATGGGACTAAATGTGTGTTGGCTAAGATTCCCGATAATCATTTCAAGAGAAGTGCAACCGAAACAATTCAACCAGCGTTTTCATTTCCACATCGCTTGACCAATCGTTCAAACTTTTTTGAAAGAGAGCGCAACCTGCTCCCGCATTATTCCGTTTCATGCACTCAAACACCTAAAAACATATTTTATGAAAACCAAACTTTACTCTGCCTTTACGGCCATTTCAATTTTGCTTTTTACTGCAACATGCTTTAGCCAGATTTACAACTACACCGATGACATTACCGGTGTTCCTGCTGCTGTTGACCCCAATGCTACGGGTTCTAATCTTGCCCGTGTAAACGGTGCAACAACTGTGGGTTTGCCCTGCACCGATGGGTTCAGTTCACAAAATTTTTCGTCCACAGCTACCTACGTTTCTTCACTCGCTGCAATCCAGTTTAGCGTTACTGCCAATGCGGGCTACCAGCTTAACATCCAAAGTTTTTCAGTTGGCAACAGGCGCAGTAGCAGCGGCCCATCTTTGAACAGGCTGGCCTATAGCACTGATGGTGGAGTGAATTGGATTGACAATGGATCGAACTATAATCCGCCCACAGGATCGTGCGGTGCCATGACCACACTGCCCTGGAACATGGCTGATTTTTCAAGCACCAGTATTGTACTGTTTCGCATTTACGGATTCAGCGCACCATCGGTAAACGGTCAACATCAATTGAAGAACGTGTTGGTGATAGGGACAGCAACACTGATTCCCGTGTTGGGTTGCACTGATCCTGCTGCGTGCAACTATGATCCATTGGCCAACGTGAACGATGGTTCATGTGTATATCCCGGCTGCACCGATCCACTGGCTTGCAACTACAACGCATCAGCAAGTTGCGATGATGGTTCGTGCATTATTTCCGGTGCACCGTGCGATGATGGAGAGGCCTTCACCACAGGAGATTTTATCCAACCGGATTGCAATTGCCTGGGCTACCCTGTAAACGATGAAAAAGCAGGTGCCATGCCGCTCATTCAATCTTACCTCTATACCTGTAACTTTGCTATAGCGTCCAATTTCACTTTTGCCACTACATCGCCCGATGCTTATAGCACCGTGATTACAGGCGAGGACCTATGGTACAGTTTCGTTGCCGCCACTTCTGCTGTGCGTGTCGAAATTTCAAGTTCATCGTTCAACGGAGTGGTTGAATTGCAAAACGCATCGGGCACCATGCTCGACCAGGAAAATGTGATTGCTGCCACAGGTCTTGAGTACCTGAATAAAGATGGGCTTGTGCAGGGCGATACATATTATGTTATCATTCGCAATTATGATAGTTCGATCGGGGACCAATGGATAGACATCTGCCCGCAGTATGTGCCCGATTCGCGCATTGCTAATCCGCAACCTCTTTACAACAGCCCCTGCAATTCGCTGAAAGCTGATTGGGTGGGAGCTTGGCAATACCAATTTGTTTTCACCAACCAAACCACTGCAGCAGTTACATCGCTCACTACCACGAATACCACTTTCTTCAAGCCCAGCAATGTTCCGGGAATGCAGTGGGATGAAACTTTCGATACAGAAGTAAACCCCACCTTCCAACTCTACGATGCAGCCGGAAACCTGGAAACAGCTTTTGTGCTATCGGATGAGATAACAGCGCTCACATTCGCACCACATCCGCTGATGCAAATCCGGGTGCAGGACCGTTGTCCTGCCGGCCCGAACTTCATTGGAAGTTCCATTGCAGGTGAACCTTTTGTGTGCATGTCCGTGGATTACCAATGGGAGTTTACACGCACAGATATTCCTGCAGCCCCTATTTATCACTTGCGCGGATATTCTAACCGTTTCCTCCAGCTCAACACTGTGCCCGGTCTGGTGCAAGGCGGTGTTTATGATGTGCGGGTGCGCCCCGTTTTCGCTTATGCTTATGGTGATTGGGGAGCAGTGCATTGCATTTCCATTGTGCCTGTATCATCCATGATGGTTGAAAATGAAGATGAAGGGCAAAACACTTTGTCTCCACAACTACAAACTGTTTGGAGCGCAGATGAAAATTTCGATAAAGATGAATTCTCAACGGCATCACTTTATCCCAACCCAAACAGGGGTAATGAGGTTTACATCAACCTTACAGGCATGATGGCAAGCGACATTATTTCGCTGGAATGTTTTGATGAAACCGGAAGACCTGTCGGACACTTGCAATCAGAAGTGATGAGTGATGAAGATCTTGTGATCCATTTCAGCAATGAATTGGCCATAGGATTTTATACCATCTGCGCAAAAGATATTTATGGCAAAACTGTTAACGAAAAATTTGTGGTGATGCGATAACTCATCCTCTGTTTTTCGTTGTTGAAAAATTGAACCGCTTCCGGATGTATTCCGGAGGCGGTTTTTTTTAGTTGAAATCTGAGGCTGTCTCAAAAGCCCCTGAAAAAAATGTCTCATCCCGCATGGGCGGATGAGATTTTTTTTGTTGGAGCTAGCCGACACTCTTAATTCAGGGAATCAAACTTTGCTCAGCTTTATCATGTTCGTCATGCCTTGTTCGAGAATGGGCATCGAGGCAATGTTGACAATGAAAGTGCCTTCCTGTATCAGGTTATTCTTCCGGAGGAAGTACCGGATGTCGGCAATAGTTTGGTCGGTGCTCACCATCTTGTCATAATAGAATGCGCGCACTCCCCACACCAGGCTCATTTGGGTAAGAATGTTTGTGTTCCCGGTAAAGATGTAGATGTTCGCATTGGGTCGCTGGGCTGATATTTTGTAGCCGGTATAACCGGAAAAACTCATTGTAACAATGGCCGAAGCCTGTGCCCGTTTTGCAAGACGGCAGGCGCTGTAGCATATCGAATCGGTAATGAATCGCGACTCGTCCGGTTCTATGGGAGCGTGTTGATCGAGGTAATATATGCCTTCAAATTTTTCGGCTTCGGCAATTATGCTGTTCATTACACGAATGGCTTCAACCGGATGCCTGCCCACTGAAGTTTCACCGCTCAGCATCACCGCATCGGCCCCATCGAGCACAGCGTTGGCCACGTCATTCACCTCGGCCCGTGTGGGAGTGTGGTTGGTTATCATGCTCTCCATCATCTGAGTTGCCACGATAACCGGTTTAGATGATGCCACACATTTTCGGATAATCATTTTCTGCAAAAGCGGAACCTGCTGGAGCGGAATTTCCACACCCAGATCACCACGGGCCACCATCACTGCATCAGCCTCGCGGATGATGTCATCTATATCGGCCACCGCTTCGGGCTTCTCGATTTTGGCCACCACTTTGGCATGACTGCCACTCAAGGCAATGATTTGTTTCAATGCAATGATGTCGGCTGCCGAACGCACGAACGATAAACCAATCCAATCCACTTTTTGAGAAAGGGCAAAGTCGAGATCCGCTAAATCTTTTTCTGAAAGCGAGGGCAGGGAAACTTTTGTATTTGGGAGGTTGATGCCCTTGCGCGATGAAAGAATTCCTCCCTGCACTACTTCCGTTTCAACTTCATCAAATCCATTGGTGGAGAGAATACGCAAAGCAATTTTTCCATCATCGAGCAACACCATTTCACCGGCTTTTACATCGGTAGGAAATTCTTTGTAATTAGTGCTCACCAACTTGTTGCTACCAACTACAGAACGGGTTGTGATTTTCAGTAATTGACCAGCCTTCAATTCTGCACTGTTTCCTTCCACCTCGCCTATGCGCAATTTGGGTCCTTGAAGGTCGGCAAGCAGAGCGGTGTTGGTCTGGAGTTCCTTGTTCAGATCCTGCAAGATATTGATCACCGCGCGGTGCTCATCATGCGAGCTGTGTGAAAAATTCAGTCGGACAACATCCAGTCCCTCTTCAATCATTTTCTTCAGCATGTCTTTCGATGCTGATGCAGGGCCTATGGTGGCCACCACTTTAGTTTTATTACTCAAATTCTTCATTGTTTTTTATCGTCAGAAAGCATTCTTCACATATCCACTCCATCACAACAAGGCTACCGATTTTATTTTTTCCGGGTCGAATTCCATCACGGCACGCACTCCGATCGTTCTTCTCAATTGCATCAGCGCATCAGTAATAAAATCACGGGGTGCATTTTCTACTTTCAGCAGGTAATCGAATTGGGCAAATTCGGGAAGCAAAATTCCTTCGCCCGTTTTGTTTTGATACCAGGTAATGATGATGTTTTCATCACCAATAACCATCCTGAAACAGGAATGAACACTTTCGCGTTTGCCACTTGTGTGAAGCACGTCATCCGCACGTTCAAGGTTCCAATGGAGCATTTTGTTTACACGCCACACCATGCGGTAGTCGCGCTCGTGGCACGATACACCCACCAGCACATACTCCAGGTCATCTTCAATTTGTGGGAGGAAAACGGGCATCGCTTGAAATGTTGACAAAAGTAGGAGGCCGGGCGCAGTGGGCAGGTAAACTCATACTGTCTACTGCTTAAAGCTTTTTGCTTCCTGACCACTTATTGCTGAAAAAACATAACCGTCATTCTGCAAAGCATCGAGTACTCTTGGAAGCACATACAACACTTTCTCCTTTGCCTTTAGCGAATCATGAAACACGATGATGCTCCCCGGCCTCACATTCTTCATCGCGTTGCTCATACATTTTTCCGGTGTGATGGTGGAATCAAAATCTCCGCTCAGCACATCCCACATCACGATGCGAAATAATGATTGGAGGTGTGTGGATTGTTGTCGTGTGATTCTTCCATAAGGCGGGCGAAACAAAGTTGATTTCACCACATCGCTGCATTTCATCACATCCTCCACATACGTTGATGTTTTTACTGTCCATCCGTTCAAATGCGTGTGCGAATGATTGCCCACTGCATGGCCGTGCGCCTTCAGCAGGGCAAATACATCAGGATGCTTTTCCACTTGTTTACCGATGCAGAAAAATGTAGCGTGGGCATTTTTCTTTTCAAGCATTTCGAGAATGGGTAAAGTCACTGTGGGTTCTGGCCCGTCATCGAAAGTCAGGAATACTTCTTTGCGCTCTGTCTTAATACGCCAAAGGAAATTCTTGCCAAGTGTTCTGATAATTGCCGGTGGTTGTACCAAGTACATGTGGGCAAAGATGATTGCCAGCCATGCACTTCGCGAAGTGAAAAGATGAGTGTGTAAAAGTCAGCGCAACCACGAGCAGCAATCTACAGTAAGGGAATCATATGTTCGCACTTTCAAAAGAATTACAATTGAACAGCGAATTTGCTCCGATACGTTCGGGAGATTCAACCAACTAACAAATCCAACCAATTCATGAAGAAATTTTACTTACAACTTACCAAAGGCGCATTGATGATTGCGCTGGTTTTCATCACACATTTTGCATCGGCACAATGTTCCAACAATAACACACTGTGGACAGACCTGACACCTGCAGGCGTGGGTTTCAGCGCTTCCACCAGCGTGATGTACGGTGGGGAGTATTGCACCGTGAGTGTGTGCCAGGGTGCACAGTACAACTTTAACACGTGCAGCGCAGGGTACGACACTCAACTCACATTGTACTCTTCTGCGGGAACGTATCTGGGCTACGATGATGATGGATGTATTCCCGGGTCAACCATTACCTGGACAGCAACATTCACTGGAATTGTATGGATACTTCTGGATGAATACAACTGTGTAGGTAATTCTACCAACACAACACTCATGGTGACACAGAACACCGCATGTGCAGGGGGTGGCGGAACCATTTGCGATTGTGATGGCGATGTGGTTAGTGATGAGGTACTGGCATGGCTGGGCGATGGAATTGCGGACAACAATGGTTACTCCTACGGTGGTGTGTTTGTCAACTTCAATTGCTCAACGTGGGGTTATGATTGTGGAGATTTCGGAATCACCAGCGACCCTTATGGGGTTTGCAGCGGTGGCCTTCCACCCGGCAACGGCTGCGGAATTGTCGGCTGTTCCAACCTCGACAGCGAGGCTCACTGGTATCAGTGCATCGGCACGCAGGCCGAAACGGACTTTTACTATTTCTATACTGGTGATTGCTATGTGGATCAACTCTGTTTAGGCCTCGAAGGCGGTGTAATTACATGTTATGATGCCGGAGCTTTTGTTTCTTCTGGGGGATTTACAACACTCTATCTGAACATTCCTGATGCGTGGTACGAGTACTACTACATACTGGATGACGGCACTTTCTCTACGACTTTCTATTACTACAATGGATATTGTGGAATCGGTGGATGCTCAAGCCTGGACAGTGATGCGTACGATGCGGGCTGCCAGGATTATTTGGGAACGGATTATCCCGTGGCTGACTTTTATTTTTACTACGCAGGTGACTGTATGGTGACCGACATCTGCATTGCTCCTGATGGCGGTATTGAAAACTGTTATGACATTTCCGCTGAGTTCAACTTCAGTGGTGATTTCACTTCCTTCTTCCTCTTTCAGGAAAACACATTGTTCGATTATTACTATACGCTTGATGACGGCAGCGTGTCGCCCTGGTTTACTTACTACAACGGTGAATGTTCAGGAGGCGGTTGCGATGATGCCATCTTCTACATCTCTCCGGATTGCTGGGGCAGTGAAATTTCATGGGACATTACTGACCTCTTTGGAAATCTTATTTACGAAGCACTTGGCGGAACATACATAGACGGCCTGCCAGCCGGAACAGGTGATTGGTTTACTGAGTTGTGTCTTGATCCCGGTTGTTATTACTTCAACATTTACGACAGTTTTGGTGATGGTATGGCAGGTGCCCAGTACCTGGAATGCGATGTGGATGGCTACTATTATATGACTGATGGATTGGGCAATGTGCTCTTCACGATGGGTGCTGCCAATTACGGCTACGGCACTTCGCATTTCTTCTGTGTGACAAATGAAGGCGGATGCTCGAACCTAGATGGCTACTTCACGTCTGGCGAATGTGATTTTACAGGAATAGATCCTGTGCTTCCTTGGTATTTCAATTTCGATTTCCTGGGTGATTGCGCAGTTGTTGATGTATGCGTTTCGGAAAACGGTGGTGCATACACCTGTTACGACATGAGTGGTTATGGTTTGCTGAGTGGCGACCAGGTGTTATATAATATCGGTCAGCCGAACTCTTATTATTATGTGTATTATACATTGTCCGATGGCTCGTCATCGGGTGAATTCTATTTCGAAACCGGCCCCTGCGATGCGGAGTTCACTATCTGCGATTGTGCGGGTACTGAACTTTCAGGCGGTGTGCTCGTGTGGCTGGGAGATGGTTTTGCCGATGACGGCACCTTCCAGTGGGAAGGACAATACGTGGACTTCAACTGCAGCACATGGGGTTACGATTGTGGCGACATCGTTGGTTCACCCACGGATGATCCTTATGGTGTATGTGATGGAAATCTTCCACCAGCAAATGGCTGTATTGATGACCCACTTTGCCAGGAATACGAATTCCATTTACTCACAGATTGCTGGCCGGAAGAAACCGGGTTCAACCTCTACGATGATTTGGGCAACCTTGTCGGCTACATCTCGCCCGGTGCATTTACTGATGAATACACGGAATACTTCTGGACTATCTGTTTACCTGAAGGATGCTACATAATAGAACTTAATGACGAATTCGGGGATGGATTATTTGCAACCGGCACTGCCGAATGCGATTTCAATGGCGACTTCTGGTATTACGATGCGGATGGAAACCTTGCATATGATCTCGCCAATCCGGCCTTCGGATTCTCTCTTGAGATTGATGAGTGTATCGAACTTCCTTACGCCTGCTCCAACCTTGATCTTGCTCTCTACCAGGAACCGTGTTTTGATTTTGACGGAACACTTCAACCCGTCATCGGTTTCACTTTCGACTACGATGGCAATTGCGATGTGGTGGAAATGTGCTGGAGTGAAGATGGTGGCGCATACTCATGTGTTGATGTCACAGAGTTCGACTGGCAAAGTGGTGATGACGGAATTCTTTCACCCACCACGCCTAACACTACCTACTACATATACTACGTGCTGAGTGATGGTTCGTATTCATCCGTATTCATTTTTGAAAATGGAGATTGTGAAAACGAAACTGTGATTTGCGACTGCAATGGAACTCAACACACCATAGGTGTGCTTGCATGGCTGGGTGATGGTTTTGCCGATGATGGTTCATACACATGGGATGGAGAAGAGGTAGACTTCAACTGCTCCACATGGGGCTACGATTGTGGTGACATTGACGGTGCACCTGACCAGGATCCATACAACGTATGCAGCGGTGGTCTGCCACCCAACAACGGTTGCGACATCGTAGAAGAAATTCTTGGCTGCACCGATCCCGAAGCACTTAACTACAATCCGCTTGCGACTATCGAGGATGGCTCATGTATTTACGATGCTTTCAGTGGCTGCACGGATGAAGGCGCATGCAACTACAACTCGCTTGCAATACTTGATGACGGTTCCTGCGAATACGTAACCTGTGCTGGATGTACCGATGACGAAGCATTGAACTACGATCCGACTGCCACCATTGATGATGGCTCCTGCATCTTCGATGACATTGAAGGCTGCACCGATGAAGAAGCCCTCAACTACAACGACCTTGCGAACGTGGATGACGGCTCGTGCATCTTCACTTGTGTGTTCCCTGAAATCACTTACGACAGTTTCTGCGAAGCCGGAAACGAAGATGAATTCTTCATCACCATTGATGTGAATGATCTGGGTAACGGTGCGCCATACACCGTGGCGAATACTTATGACGATCAACAAGTGCAACTCAATTTCAATGGCTCTATTGAAATGGGGCCGTTCCCGCTTGATGCATTTGTTGTTGTGCAGGTAACCAGTAATGTCCTCAACGGATGTTTCATCACCTCGCCTGTAATGAATGAAGATTGCTCCACCGGAATTATTTCTGGTTGTATGGATGAACTTGCGGAGAACTATTACCCTGAAGCAACAGTGGATGACGGTTCATGCACTTACGATTTCATGATTTGCGATTGCGATGCAATTCCGTACTCACCTGAAGAGCGTTTCCGCCTGGGTGACGGAACTGCTGACACAGGAGCAGGTGCCAACCCCAATTTTGAATGTGCTGCATGGGGATGGGATTGTGGCGATATTGCCGGTGCACCGGACGAAGATCCATATGGTGTGTGCGATGGCAACGTGCCTGTGGAGTTGATTGCAACTGCTATTGGTTGCCCCGTAAGCATCAGTGAGATGGAAGAGGGAAGTGCATTCAGCATTTTCCCCAACCCGAACAATGGCCAGTTCACATTGCTCAATTTGAGTAACCAAAGCAATGTTGTTGTCCGCATCCTCGATGCTACAGTCCGCCTTGTTCACACCGAACAGCTTTACCTGCCGCAACGCAGCCGCGCATCACTCAACGTATCCAACCTTGCGCAAGGCACTTACACGCTTGAGTTGTGGAGTAGTGATGGTGCGGAGCATTATAAACTAGTGGTGCAGTATTAAAGAGTAGGAGAAATTTTCTTCCAGTACAAAACCCGTCACGCCATGCTTCGAACGTGGTGTGGCGGTTTTTTTTTATTGCTTAAAACCCCTTGCCCCGCTCTCATTTCATGGGCGATGCCATGAAGCCGCTTCAGGCTTCAGAATAAATTTTTCCGGGAAACGACTTTACCAGCCCTTTAAACTCCAGTTCGAGCAACATTGCCGAAACCTTGCTGCCGGCAAGGCCGGTAGAATCGCTCAATAGATCAAGCGCCAGTTTACCTTTTTCGCGAAGAGTGTTCATCACTAGTGTTTCCGTTTCAGTCAAGTCGTTAAACAAGGCCATTTGTTTCGGCTTTTCCTTTCGCGAAGCATCCCATTGCATGATGTCAACAAGATCATCGGCACTGGTGATAAGGTGCGCCAGCCCTTTCCTGATAAGAGAATTTGTGCCAGCACTGTATTTGTCGGTGGTTCTTCCCGGAAGCGCAAAAACATTTCGACCGTAACTCTCCGCGATATATGCCGTGAGAATAGAACCACCCTTCACATCGCTTTCTAGCACTATGGTGCAATCGGACAGGCCGGCAATCACGCGGTTGCGCATGGGAAAAAGTTCGCGGTCGGGTTGTGTGCCTGAAATAAACTCCGTCACCAGTCCTCCGTGTACAATCATTTCCTGTGCAACCGGGCGATGCAATGGAGGATAAATGCGGTCCAACCCGTGGGCAAGGCACGCCACCGTTTCCAATTTTTCATTCAACGCACTGCGGTGTGCGCACACGTCAATTCCGTAGGCAAGGCCGCTAACCACCACGGGGTCGAAAGGTTTCAAATCACGGATCAGCTCTTCGCAAAATTGTTTTCCGTAGGATGATGCTTTTCTTGTCCCCACAACGCTGATGATGCGATCCGCATTGAGATTCATTTTTCCTTTTGAGAAAAGCAATGCTGGTGCATCATCACATTCTTTCAACCGTGAAGGAAAATTTTTATCATGAAAAAAACAGGTATCAATTTGATGCTTCACAACAAACTCGACTTCCCTTTCAGCACGTTCCATCACATCGGATTTAAGGATAGAATTGGCCGTCACCTCGCCAATATCAGGAATGCGCATCAATGCAGATTTTTTTTCCCGGAACACAGCTTCGGGGCTACCACAAAATGCAACCAATGAACGCGCACGAGCAGGCCCAACTCCTGCAACAAGCGTAAGTGCGATTTGGAATTGAAGTGTGTTTTCCCTATTCATCAATTGCGAAAATGAAGGCGGTGAAGATGATGAATCAGACATTCTCCCGGCTATTATTTCACAATATCCAAACCTTTCCTATCCTTGCACGAATGGAAATGAAATCACCTCTTGTATTGTTTTGGTTGATGCTGGCCACGTTAGGCACCATAGCACAAAAGGCTACACTCAGCGGAACTATTACCACTTCGCCCAACAGAGAAACTGCAGTAGGTGCAGTAGTTATGACCACTTCGATGGTGGGCACCTCCACCGATGTGAATGGAAAATATTCTCTATCACTTGATGCGGGGCAATACGTGGTGGTCGTTTCGATGATGGGTTTTGAAAACGATTCAATTCCTGTTTTACTATTAGAGGGAGAAATAAAAATAGTTAACCATACGCTGCGCGAACTTGCTTCTGAACTAAATATCGTGGTGGTGTCGGCAGGAAAATTCGAGCAACGAATAGGTGATATTACAGTTTCAATGGAAGTGATTTCACCGCGGCTTATCCAAAACAGGAATACCACTAGCATGGAAACCATTCTTCAACAAACACCGGGAGTGAGCATTGTGGATGATGAACCACAGATACGCAGCGGTAGTGGTTACAGTTTTGGTGCAGGCTCAAGGGTGCAGGTGTTGCTGGACGATATTCCCATACTTAGCGGTGATGCCGGAAAACCAAGTTGGGGATTTCTCCCGGTTGAAAATGTGGAGCAGGTAGAAGTGATAAAAGGAGCGAGCAGCGTGCTTTACGGAAGCAGCGCATTGAGCGGGGTAATAAATGTGCGAAGCGCCTATCCCAAAGCAGAACCCCAAACGCGCATCACGCTTTTTCAGGGAGCCTATTCCGATCCGCAAAGTGATAGTGCGAAATATTGGAAAGGAACACCATTGATAAGTGGCCTTAATTTTTTTCACTCGCAACAAGCCGGGCAGTGGGATGTTGTATTCGGTGGAAATTTTCTCAGTGATATGGGAGCGCTGGGCCCCATAGTGGACTCTACCGGAAAAATTATTTCCGGAGAAACATTCAATCCATTTGAAGCAGGCCGATACAATTCACAGGCAAGAGGAAGACTCAATGCAAACATTCGTTACCGGTTTCCAAATGTGACCGGACTGAGTGCCGGAGTGAACACCAACTGGAGTAAGAGCGAGAGTTACGCCACACTTCTTTGGGACAACAGCACCACAGGACTGTACCGCGCATTTGATGATGCAGCCACATTCACCAAACAAACGCAAGGCAATGTGAGTCCTTTCATCCAATACTTCTCGCCCCGCGGCTTTCGCCATTCGCTCAAATTGCGCTGGACAAGCCTTGACAATAACAACGACAACAGCCAGGGAAATTTTAGCGATACATATTATGGCGAATACCAGTTTCAGTTGCACTTCGATAGTTTGAATGTTAAGGACATGACACTCACTGCCGGTGTCGTTGCATTGCATACCGCTGCCCGTGGCGAACTTTTTACAGGCCACCTTGCCGATGGAAATAACACAGCAAACAATGTTGCAGAATATGCGCAACTTGACAAGAAGTTTTTTGGCAAACTAAATATCTCATGCGGAGTGCGTTTCGAATACTTCAATCTGAATGATGTAGAAGAATCAAGACCGGTTTTCCGCAGTGGTGCGAGTTATGAATTGGCCCGCGCTACTTACCTGCGCACCTCCTTCGGCCAAGGCTACCGGTTTCCATCTATGGCAGAAAAATTTATTATCACCGAAGTTGGCGCACTCCGGATTTTCCCCAACAGCGAAATAAAATCAGAGACATCCTACAATGCTGAAGTAGGATTGAAACAAGGTTTCAAATTCGGGAAAGTTTTTGGTTTTGCTGACGTGGCAGTGTTCCAGCAGGTGTACGAAAATTTTATCGAATTCACGTTTGGGCAATGGGAAACTCCCATCAACTTTGAGGCTTTTCCCCGAAGTCTAGGTTTCAAAAGCCTCAATACAGGCACTGCGCGGGTGCGTGGTATTGATGTTTCAGTGATGGGGCAGGGCAACATCAAAAAAATAGAATTGAATTTTATTGCAGGTTACACCTATACAAAACCAGTGAGCCTAACTCCCGATTATGTATATGCCACATCTCCTGTTCCCGAAGCGCATCCACAAAGTGCAGAAACTTTCGATACCCTCTCCTACCTCTTCACCAGTTCCGATGTGACAAACCACATTTTGAAATACCGGCTTCAGCATCTTGTAAGAATTGATGTGGAAGCAAAATGGAAGCGCTGGATGTTGGGTGGCGGTTTTCGCTCGAACAGCCACATGCAAAATATAGATCAGATTTTTCTTGACCTGGAGAAAAATCCAGCATTTGGATTTAATCCACAACTCCAGAATTGGCGTGAAAGGAACACCAATGGAGATTTTGTGATTGACGCAAGAATCGCATTCAGCATTTCCAAACACCATCGCATTTCTGTTATTATGAATAATGTGTTGAACCGGGAATATGCCATTCGCCCACTTGCCATCGAAGACCCCCGGCTAACTACGTTTCAATATGTACTCACGCTTTAAATCTGATCAACCGGCACATGCTTTTTGTTTTTGACTTACACACTTTTGTCCCGATAACTATCGGGATTTGACTTACCTCTTTTGACTTTGAAAATCCTCGGCATCATACCAGCTCGTTTTGCGTCAACAAGGTTTCTGGGAAAACCATTGGCCGACATCAAAGGCAAAAGCATGATAATGCGTGTCGTGGAGCAAGCGAGAAAGTGCAAATGGCTGGAAGATGTTGTAGTTGCCACGGACGATCAGCGCATTGCCGATCATGTCGCCAACTTTGGCGGGCGTGTTGTGATGACCTCTGCGAACCATCTCACTGGTACCGACCGCTGTCTGGAGGCGTTACAAAAATTGAACGAACGATATGATGCTGTGATTAATGTGCAAGGTGACGAACCGTTTGTAGATCCAGCGTTGATTGAATCAATTGCCGTTCAGATTTCGCTTCCAAGCATTATGATTGTAACCTTGGCCAAGCGAATCAACGATGAACAAACGCTTCATGATCCTAACAAGGTAAAAGTTGTTATTACAAAAATGGGGCAGGCTCTTTATTTCAGCCGGCAGGCTATACCCTTTCTTAAGGGAGAAACCAAGGATTGGCATAAGCATTTTCCATTCTACAAACACATTGGTCTCTATGCCTACAAAACGGTTGTGCTCGAACGCATTGGTAAACTTGAACCGTCAGCTCTTGAAAGGGCCGAATCGCTTGAACAATTGCGCTGGATGGAAAATGGCATTCGCATTCATGTGGTGAGAACGGAAATTGAAACCCCTTCCATTGACACCCCGGAGGATTTGCAACGGGTTCTTGAAAGCATGAAGTGATTCAACCTCCTCGAAGCCGGAGTCAACCGTTATCCCGAAAATTAACTGATCTTCCCAACCCACAGTATGGTCGGCATCGTCACATCAACACATCGTCACATCTTCACATCCGCTACTTTCGCCCCATGCGTTTGGATGTTTTTCTTGCCGAATTGTTGTATGAACATGATTGTGTGATTGTCCCTGGTTTTGGCGGACTGGTTGCCAATTATCGCTCGGCAAAACTGAATGCAACTACACACTTCATTGTTCCCCCGGCAAAGCATATCGGCTTCAACCGCAATCTCGTTCGCAACGATGGATTGCTTGCCAATCACATTGCACATGTCTTGAACGTTTCATACACGGATGCTGTAACTCATGTAGAAGAATGTGTTGCTGATTATCGCAAGCGGCTTGAAGCAGATGCAAGAATTGTTTGGGATAAAATCGGCTTTCTCTTTCTTGATAAAACAGGTAACCTACAGTTCATACCTGACGAACAGGAAAATTTTCTTCTTGATTCATTTGGATTACAGGGAATACAATTGAGGCCGGTGATGAGTCCATCCAACGAAACGAAAGTGGTGGAAATGGTTCCGGTGGTCGGAGCGAAAAGGAAAAATAGTGCATGGATTGCAGCCGCAGCGATTGCGCTTCCGGTCATTGCCGCAGGAGTGTTTTTTATGTCGCAGGGCACCAACCAGAATGGAATGCAATTGAGCATCGCTGACTTGAATCCGTTTTCAAAAAATATTTCTTCTGAGTACGCACAGCGCAAAAACACTGAACCCATTCAACAGGCAAATCTGCCTACAGAAAACAGTTTTGAAAAGGCGTTGAATGAATCAAAAACTGATACCGTTCGTTTTTCTTTTTCGGATGATGGCGTGAGTGAAAATGGAATTTTGGTGATAAAGGAAAAATCATCTTCTGATGTACTTCCGGAAGGCCACAAAAAGGAAAAAGCTTCGGCTGCAACAAGTGAAACAAAATCGAATGCAACTTCTTCATTAGGGAAATATGCGCTGATTGCCGGTGCATTCCAGGTGGAGCAAAACGCAAAGAATTTCATCCAACAACTTTCCTCAAAAGGATTTTCAGCCCATCGTGCAGGTACAAATCGCGGTCTTCATCTTGTAGCAATTGGTTCTTACAACACTAAAGAGGAAGCAAAGAATGCACAACAAAACATTCGCCAAGGCGAAGGAATAAAAGTGTGGGTGAAACGAATAAAGTAATGTCAGCACTCGAGCGTTTCATTTCCCGGATTGATCTTAAAGGAATCAAAAACATCATCTTCGATTTTGGTGGAGTGCTGTTCGAGATTGACTACCACGCACCCGTTCGTGCGTTTCAAAAGCTCGGCTTCGGAAACTTTACAGAACTCTATTCGCAGGGAAATCAAGATCCAATTTTCGATCAACTTGAAACAGGAAAAATTTCAGGCGAAGAATTTCTTGCCTGGTTAAACAGCCACGCGCCAAATATCCAGCGCAGTAAAATTCTGGAAGCATGGAATTGTATCCTCATTGGTTTGTGGAATCCACACGCTGAATTGGTAAAAAACTTTCAGGAGCAAGGATTTCGGACTTTCATCTTCAGCAACACCAATGCAATACATGCCCCTGTGTTTGAAAAGATGGTGGACGAAACGTACGGCCTGGAAAAATTCCAATCTCATTTCGAGAAAATCATTTACTCACATGAACTCGGATTGCGCAAACCACATGTTGAAGCGTTTCAAAAAGTTTGCACTTTATACAATCTCAATCCGGCTGAAACACTCTTCATTGATGATTCAAGTCAGCATGTGGAAGGCGCGGGGCGAGCTGGACTTCGCGCCACACAATTTGTTTCAGCTTGAGCGAATTGAGAAGTGAAATTGAGAAATCAACTGAACACAATCATTCTTTTATCCCCGCAAGGTCCAGCATAAAAGCATACTCCAACGCATACTCTTTCAGCGCTTCAAATCTTCCGCTCTTGCCACCGTGGCCGGCATCCATGTTGCACCACATCAGTAGATGGTTGTTGTCTGTTTTCATGTCGCGCATCTTGGCCAAATACTTCGCGGGTTCCCAGTATTGCACCTGGCTGTCCCAATAACCTGTGGTGATAAGAATGTTCGGGTAGTTCTTCTTTTCGATTTGGTCGTACGGAGAATAAGAGAGCATGTAGTCGAATGACTGTTTCTCTTTCGGATTTCCCCATTCATCAAATTCTCCTGTGGTAAGAGGAATGGTTTCATCGAGCATCGTGTTGATGACATCCACAAACGGAACTGCTGAAACAACTCCTCTCCAAAGGTCGGGAGCCATATTGGTGACTGCGCCCATCAGCAATCCGCCAGCGCTTCCACCCATTGCAAAGAGTTTATCCTTCGCTACGTATTTCTGTTCAACCAGAAATTCTCCGCAGTCGATGAAATCGGTAAATGTGTTTTTCTTCTTCAGCAGCTTTCCGTCTTCGTACCAGAAGCGGCCTAACTCCTGGCCACCACGGATGTGTGCAATGGCGTAAACAAAACCGCGGTCGAGAAGACTGAGGCGCGTGGTGGAAAATCCCGCATCCATACTTGCACCATACGAACCGTAGCCATAAAGAAGAAGCGGAGAAGTGCCGTCATGTTTGAAGAGTGATTTTTTGTACATAATGGAAACCGGAATCTTCGTGCCGTCATTAGCCGTGGCCTGAATGTATTCACTCGCGTATTCTTCAGGATTGTATCCGCCCACCACTTCGGTTTGCTTGAGAAGTTTGCGCTCTTTGGTGGTCATGTCATAATCATACGTGCTGCCGGGTGTGATGAAAGATGAATACCCATAACGCAGAATGTGTGTGTCGAAATCCAGGTTGGTTCCAACGCCCATTCCGTAAGTGGGATCTTGAAATTCCATGTAGTAATCGGCCTTGCCGTCCCAGCGCTTGATGTGCAATTGAGACAGGCCGCCTTTGCGTTCTTCAACTACTAAAAACTCCTTGAAGATTTCGATGCCTTCCAGCAACACATCGGTGCGGTGAGGAATAACATCTTTCCAATTCTCTTTTGTTGTTTTGTCCAGCGGGCATTCCATAAGGCGGAAGTTTTTTGCATCGAGATTCGTCACGATGTAAAACTTGTCCTCGTAATGGTCAATGCTGTATTCAAGATTTTCCGTGCGGGGCTGTATCACCTGCCATGCAGCATCCGGATTGTCGGCATCCAGCACGCGGTATTCTGAAGTGAGTGTTTGTGTGCTCGCAATCACGATGAACTTTTTGCTCTTGGTTTTGTAAACGCCCGTGTAAAATTCTTCGTCCTTCTCTTCGTACACCATCACATCATCGGCCTGTGAGGTGCCGAGCGTGTGTTTCCAGATTTGCGATTCGCGCAGCGTGAGGGTGTCCTTCTTCGTGTAGAAAACCGTTTTGTTGTCGTTGGCCCATGTAACTCCGCCACCACTCACATCGGTGAGCTTGTCAGGAAGCATTTCTCCCTGTTCGAGGTTTTTGAAAATGACTTCGTACATCCTCCGGCTCACGAAATCTTCCGACATGCCGAGGATTTTATTGTCTTCGCTCACGTCCCAACCACCAAGCGAATAGTAATCGTGACCGGCAGCGCGTTCAGGAGCATTCACAAGAATTTCTTCTTTGCCTGTTTCCATGCTGTCTTTCTTGCGGCAGTAGTAGGCGTAATCCTTTCCTGCCTCGAAACGCGTGTAGTACCAATAACCATTGTCCTTCACCGGCACGCTCTGGTCATCTTCCTTGATGCGGCCTTTCATCTCCTGAAAAAGTTTCTCGCGGAAATCTTTTACATGCGCCAGCTTCTTTTCGGTGTAAGCATTTTCGGCATTGAGGTAATCCACCACATTCTTGGTTTGTGCATCGGGTGTTTTGGCCTCCTTCTGTTCATCGCTGAGGCGCATCCAGAAGTAATTGTCTTCCAGTGTTGCACCGTTGATGGTGGTGGGATGCGCTTCTTTTTTGGCGATGGGTGCTCCGTCTTCGTTCATGGTAAATGCAGGATGTGCTGAGGTAGTTGTGTCTGTGTTGTTGCAGGCGGTAAATAAAAGCGGCAGCAGAGCTAATGGCAGAATGTGCTTGTACATAGGTAGATTGGGTTTGGATTTTTGAAAAGCGGGCGAATGTATGGGTAGGTGATAAGCGGGGAGTGAGGGAAATGATGAGCGGGGTGGCTACCGGCTATTACATTTCCACTTTTAAAAAAGTAAATGAGCATGGAAAATTGCACATCGCAAACAAACTGTGGATGCGAGTTTTAAAATGAATCAATAATAAAATGAAATACTTAGTAAGAAAAAGCACGGAACGAATACATAAGAAAGACACTTGGAAAACAAGTGCGTATTCCTTCGCGCCTTTTCAAACTCACTTTGGTGAACTATGTGGTTTTGCTGACGACATAGTTAAGGCAGGACAAGGTTTTGAAATGCACCCTCACCAAAATATGGAAATTAGCACCATTGTTTTGAAAGGTGAACAAGCACACACGGACAATACCGGAGGTGAAGGTGTAATCCATCAAAACTCGGTGCAAACTATGAGTGCAGGAACACGAATTATGCACAGTGAGTTTAATGCATCCCAAACAGAACCGTTTCATAGTTATCAGATTTGGGTTTACCCAAAGTTGATGGATATAAATCCAAGACATGAACAATTTATCTACAAACCCGATGAAAAGTTGAATAAACCTCTGCTTGCATTATCTCCCAATAAAAGAGAAAATTCGGTATTCATCAAACAGGTAAAAGAGAAACTAAATTTGTAAACTAACTTGTTCGTCCCACAGAATGAACGGCACTACTATTCACAAATTTGCAAACAAATGCAATATAAACATATCACGCATAATCACCAATAATTAAAATTATCTTACATTTGAACCGATAATAAACTAATAATATGTACGTAGGAAAAGATTTTCAATTTGCAATGCTCTGGCACTTTGCGAGAAAAAACCTGATTATCACATTTATCATTTCAGCCTTTGCTGTTGTACTTTATAAAGTTCTAAATTTTACCTTTATTGCAATTCCATTTTTGCCAGTTGGCACCATAGGTACTGCCGTAGCATTTTATATAGGTTTCAAAAATAATAACGCATATGACAGACTTTGGGAAGGCCGGAGACTTTGGGGAGGAGTAACAAACACCAGTCGTTCGTTAGCTGCCATGATTATTGCCTGCACAGATGACAAGGAAATTCGTAAAGACATTCTTTATCGACATTTAGCTTATATAAATGTTTTACGCCTTCAATTAAGACGAACGATACCCTGGGCGACAAGTAAAGAAAATCTGCATCAAATTTTTAAAACTGAGCATCATGAGTTACAAGAATACAACGAAGGGGTTCGTCAAATATTTAAGCATTACGATAAGATGCAATATCACGAAAACATGAAAGATAAATCGAATATAGCAAGTCTTATTTTGAAGCATCAATATGTAGTAATAGGCAAATTAAAAAAAGACAGAGTAATTGATGACTTTGAACATTCTGATATTTTGAAATACTTTAATGAACTATATAATTTGCAAGGAGGTTGCGAGCGAATAAAAACAACCCCACTCTTCAGACAATACAGTGTATTCAGTAGAGTGTTTGTCAAACTCTTTATAGCCTTATTGCCTTTTGCATTGCTAAACGAATTAAATAAAATCGGTGAACATGGCGCATGGCTAACTATTCCATTTTCGCTGCTTATCTCATGGGTGTTTTTCACTATGGAACAAATTGGCGAGTTCAGCGAAAATCCTTTTGATAGCTCTGTTAACGATACGCCCATGAGCACCATTTGCCGCAACATTGAAATAGATATTAAAGAGTTGCTTGGCGAAACAGAAATTCCTGAAAAATTACAACCTATAGATGATGTATTACTTTAATATAAATTTACAATGAGCACACTGGAAAACATATTTAAAAATAATAAAAATTGGGTTGCTGAAAAATTAAAAGTTGACCCTGAGTATTTCACGAACCTTTCTAAGGGGCAACACCCTGAATTTCTTTATATAGGCTGTTCCGATAGCAGTGTAACTGCTGAAGATTTGATGGGAGTTATGCCGGGCGAGGTGTTTATTCACAGAAACGTTGCCAACCTGGTTGTAAGTACCGATAATAATTTAAATGCGGTAGTCCAATATGCTGTTGAACATTTAAAAGTAAAACATATTATTATTTGCGGTCATTATGAATGCGGTGGCGTTAAGGTGGCCATGAACCCAAGTGACATGGGTCAGCTTAATAGCTGGTTGCAAACTTTAAGAGACGTTTATCGCTTTCATCAAACCGAACTGGACTCAATTGAAGACAATCAAAAGCGTTTTGATAAACTTGTGGAGCTGAATGTAAAGGAGCAGTGCATAAATATTATTAAAATTGACCATGTCCAGCGAGCATGGTATAAAACAGGCTTCCCTCAAATTTATGGTTGGGTGTTTGACGTTAGAACTGGAAATTTAATTGACCTGGGTTTAAAAATGGAAGAAGAATTTACATCCATAAGAAGCATTTATGATTTAAAACCCTTGGAAAAGTAGTAAACAAACACAAGAAATACAAATAGAAGAAGTATATTTCGGGTGTCCAATTTGTTGGTAATTAAACTCCATCGCACCCTGCTTCCCAAACAGATAATTCTTCAAAATTTCCTCCAATGATTTATCCCCGCCATGGTGATAAATTTCATTGTGAAAATTTTCACGATAAGCGTGTCGCAAGTCTGGCGACTCGCACGAGTAGAGACCTGGACTTTGAAACTGGCCGCGTGCTAACGCCATTAAGGGAAAATCAACATCCGTTTGAAAGCGCAAGTGAATCACTGAGGAGTATCGCAAGTCTGGAGACTTGAAGATGGAACACACAGCCTGTCCCGATTCTTCGGGAAGTCTGGAGACTCGCGCGAGTTGGGTCGAACAAAGAAATAGGCGCAAATATTTTTCTTTCAGTAAACACCATCAAAACACACTTGCCAAATATCTATGAAAAACTGGACGTGCGCAATCGAACCGAAGTGATGTTTAGGCTGGACAAACTAATGAAATAAATCATTGTATTCTGACTGAACAGGTGAAACAATTCTCATCTGTCAATTCAAACATAATTTAGTCGTTTTCCACGAATTGACTTTGCATTTCCGTCAGATTTTATGCTACAATTCTTGATTTGCACCAAAGCCAATGCGTATTTTATTTGGAGTCAGTATGAGGTCCATTATTATATTGCGCCCGGATTACCTAACCAAACAATTTTCTAACCTAACAAATTCCAAAAATGAAAAAATCATTATTCTCCCTTGTTCTTCTTGCCTTTACATTTCAGTTGAAAGCGGCTGACCTCATAGTAGAAGAGTTCGGAACGCTGCCTACCTATAACACTATTGCTTCGGCAGTAGCTGCATCTGTAAATGGCGACCGTATCATCATTAAGAACCGCGCGGGTTTGGTACCGTGGATAGAAAACATTACCATCAGCAAAAGCCTTACATTTTTGAGTTATGACAACAACACACAGTTTGTTGTGCAAGGCAACTACACTATTGATAAGGCCACCGGTCGCGAGGTGAATATTATTGGAATGAAAAACACTTCTGGAAATATTCAGGAAGGTACAGGATCCTCTGCCTTGCGTGGCACCGATGTGAGCGTTATGGATTGTTGGTTCATCAACGGATTCATTTCACTTGCCAACGCAGCTTATGATTTACAAATAGTGGGTAACAGACTTGACGTAGGTTATGTTCAGTTTTATTATGGAAACGTGATTGGAAATGACATTACCGGCAACATTTACGGCATTCGCAACTTGGTAGGAATCGGCACCTGGCAGGCCGATACTTGTTTTATTGTTGGCAACAAAGTGAACGTAACCAACACCAACGAATCGGCAATTTATGTTTCCGGATCTCCGCAGGTTTACCACATTCGCAACAACTATTTGCAGCATAAGGGCTACGGAATAAACGTAGCCAGCGGCAATGCAAACGCAGTAGCCAATCTGATATGGAACAACACCATCATCAACGCACAATACACCTCTTCCACTTTCGGGATTTACCTAACGCCCGGCACCAGTTCGGTTTGGGAAATAATGAACAACGTGTTGGACGAAAGCTCAACAGGAACATCATACGGCATCTACTATGCTGGCAGTACCGGTCAGAGCAACGTATATTACAACCACGTGGACAGCAGTTTTGACATAGAGATATCTACGGGCTGGACTTTTAGTGGCAACAACACAACCAACACAACATTTACCATCAATGCGGATGGAACATTAGCCGTTGGCAATTCAGCCATCAATGGTGGCAATCCTGCTCAGCCATATTACGATTTGGATTTGACCGTGGGCGATGGCGGTGCCTATGGCGGATCTTATACACTGAACAATTTCTTCCCACTTTTCACCGGGGCAGCGCGTGTGTATTTCGTCAAGTTTCCGTTTAATGTAAGGCAGGGTTCTACACTTTCTGTTAAGGCTTTTGGATACGACAGGTAGTGAGAATTGAGATGGAAGAATTGTGAATTCTGCATTCGATTTCCAATTCTCTCACACCAATTCTTCAAATCACATTCACAATTCTCATTGCCAAATGTTCAATATCCAATGAATCACCTTCTTAAATCTTGCCTGTTGGTCTTGCTCTTTAGCCCGTTGTCAGCTTTGGCTCAGAGCAAACAGATCACATCGGCAGAATATTTTTGGGACACTGACCCGTCAGCGGGCAGTGGTAACGCATTAACTGTTCTTGATGGCAATTTCGATGAAGCCATTGAGACTGTTTTTGAAAATACTTCCTCACTTCCATCTGAAGGAAACCATGTACTAAAAATCCGTGTGCTGGATGTGAACGGAGCGTGGAGCGCTCCTTTTTCTACAGTCATATTTATTGATGAATCAACCACAGAACAACGCAACATAAAAATCACTTCTGCTGAATACTTCTGGGAT
>JAWXCI010000028.1:0-58205 GCA_034408895.1 Flavobacteriales bacterium | reverse complement strand
GCCGATTTTCGAAAACAGGTAGCTGCCCCTGCTCAGGTTCAGGTATTTCTCCCGCTTCAATATTTTTTGGTCGCGGATTATTTCTTCGGCACTTACGGTGAGCCCAAGAAAAAGGGAGACTATCACGGAGATGAAAAAGTATTGCGGGATGTTGAGGTTCTCAAAGAACGTGTAGCCGGATGAACCCGCGCCAACGGGAGGATAAAATTTGATGAACAGTGTGAGCACCAAGGCAAGCACAGGCGCCTCCAAGAAGTTGACGAGCATGTATTGCCGGTTGCTCAATTTGCTCCGCACATCGCGAACGGTGTAAACCAATGCCTGGAAAAAACGTGAGGGAAGGCTGAATGCAGATTGAGGCGTGTCCAGCACTTTGTCCTTCACTTTAATGTGGTTGCCAATGATTACGTTGAAGAAATTATTCCATTCCTGCGGGGTGATTTTCCGATGCTCTGTCAGGTTGCCATATTCATCCACCACCTTCGATTCTATAATGTTGAAGATTTGTTCAGGATTGACATTGCCGCAATGGGAGCATTCGCTGTCGTTGTGATTTACATGGTTCACCAGTCGCTTGAAGTGCAAAATGCTTTCGACAGGATTGCCATAATAGATTGGAAATCCTCCCTGGTCGAGGATGAAGAGTTTGTCAAACATCTTGAAAATATCGGACGAAGGTTGGTGAATGACCACGAACACCAACTTGCCGCGCAAGGTGAGTTCCTTTAGCAAGTCCATAATGTTTTCTGAATCGCGCGAACTGAGTCCTGATGTAGGCTCATCTACAAACAGTACGGATGGCTCGCGAATCAATTCGAGCGCTATGTTCAAGCGTTTGCGCTGTCCGCCTGAAATGGTTTTCTCCAGCACGGAACCCACTTTCAATTCCTTCGTTTCGTAGAGGCCAATAGATTTGAGTGTTTCATTTACCAGCGCGTTTATTTCATCTTCGGTCTTGCTGGCAAAACAAAGTTTTGCGTTGTAGTAAAGGTTTTGGAATACAGTAAGCTCTTCAATCAGCGAATCGTCCTGTGCCACGTAACCAAGCACTCCTTCAATTTTTTCTGCTTCATTGTGTATGTTGTATCCGTTAATGGTCACTGTGCCGTACGTGGGCGGCATGTTGCCGTTTAGCACGTTGAGCAGTGTGGATTTGCCTGCACCGCTTCCGCCCATAATGCCAATGATGCTTCCCGATTCTTCAATGATATTGAGTTGGTGAAGAGCCTGTTTGCTGTTATGCGGAAAGTAGTAGGAGATGTTTTCGGCACGATAAACAATTTTAATATCACCGTAACTGTCGAGGAACTGGTGCAGCACATCGGAATAAAAAATGGTTCCTGTTTTAGGGCCGCGTATGCTCGCTCCCTGGCTCAGCACATAGGCCCGTTCGTTATTGAACGCCTGTCCGTTCAGTTGCAAGGCTTCCGTTCCGAAGTAGCGCACAAAAAAAAGATTCTCGCTCTGTATACGTAGAAAAAGTAACTGACCCTTTAACCCCTCACAATGAAGTTTTCGTTTTATTTCGGCTTCATCATGCACATCGCCATTGGCAATAAGGAACGAATCCAACTCAGGCAATAATTCTACGTTGGAAGAAACGAAAATGCTAAGGTTCGCAAAATCTTCTTCTTCCACATTGAAGGCTTCGCTTACGGTGGAAACGAAAGTCCATTCCTGCGTGTGGTGGTTGTCGAAGGCATTTACAAATTCCAACAACCGGAGCAATACAAATAATTTTTCTTTTTGTGCGAGCTCATCATTTATCTGGTCGCAAATACGCAACACCTTTACAGAGTTGAGGGAAGTGCGTTTCTCCGAAACTTCTTTGCCATTTTGCTTGTGTGTGTGATGTTTTTCAGCCAGTTCATCGAACATGGCCAGGTAATGGTTTACCAGTTCCTTGTTGAGTTGCTGGCGCAGAAAAAGCGCCACAATCTCGCGCCCCGAGGATTTGTTTCCCCCGGCTATGATGGCGAACAATTGCACCAGCGCACGTAGTATTCCAGCACTCATTTCTTTTTCTTTTGAGTTTGAAATTTCAGCGCAAAGACTTTCATCACGTCACTCGTGTGATGTAGTGTTCAGAGAAAATTGGATGGAAGGAAACTAATGATAATGCCTCATCCCGAAACCTCAGGACAAAAGCGCGAAATACTCGTTGCGACTTTGTCCCGCGAATGTGGGATGAGAAATTATTTGCGGTGTCAAAACCCGACTATCGTTTTATGCCAATGAGCAGCACGGCACAACCTGAACTTGTTTTGTTAGGATCCAACTGTGCTTCTACAGTAACGGTCATGGTGCTGAATTCTGTCTTGAAATCCCAATAGGGCGCATTGGAATATCCGGCATTGCTAAAAAGTTCGTTCTTATCCTGATCATAAATGCGGAAGATGATGCCGCCATCGGTGTTGCCAGTGCTGGCAGAAATACGGTAGGTGCTTCCTGAAAAGAAAAGGGTCTCGAATTCAGAAATTTCATCCTTTTGGAGAAAGGCCCAATAGACCTGGCCATCGCTGATGTAGTTTTCTGAAATATTTTTTTCGCACATCGCCACGGTTTCATCGCATTGCGCAGTATTGATGGTTGCGGTAAGAACGAAACAAAGCGAAAACAAGGAGGTGGAGATTGTGTTCATGGATTATTGGATAATGGAGTTTCGGATTTCTTTTACTTGTTGGGTAATAGCGGTGAGTTGTCCATCGGTGAGGTTGACGGTGTTTTTGCTGCGCAGGAAAGTGGTTTTTGATACCTGATCGGTAATGGGTGCTTCATATTTGTAAGTGGATGCCAGATTATCGAAAAGGCCAGCGAGTTGGTTCAGGTCTGTTGATAGTTTTTTTGATTGTTCATCGGTGAAATCGCCCATTACTGCTGCCAGACTTTTTACTGCCGATTTCTGTTCTCCTATCCGCGAGCGTATGTCAGCATTGGTTAATGCTGCATCGCACGAAAGATGGAGGGCTTCTACCCAGCCACCCAATAGTATGCCTGCTGCCAGTTGTTGCCGCTGGCCGTTTTTGAGGTAGCGGTCGCCTTCTTTGTAGAAGCTGGCGGTAAGGGCAAGAATAGAATCGCGGGAGGATATATTGTCGTTGAGGCGCTTGATCAGGTTCTGGTCAATGTTCTGCAAAATGTCGAGGCTGTTAGCAAGTGTACCCACTACAGAAAAATATTCCTGACTGAGTTGTGGTTTGCTGAAGTTGCTGAGGTAAGCAAGGTCCGCTCCATACACACCAAGGTTTAACGCCTGATCCATTTGCTCCACATAGTTCTTGCCATTGGCCACGGGATTGATCAATGTCTCGTTGTATTGCACATTGGCTTTTTGCATGATCATGGCCACATGCACGGGCGATGGAATCGAGAACAATTGTCCCTGGAACTTTATCGCGCCTCCATTGCTTATAGCGCTGCTATCGGCAGTTATAGCTCTGTCGGTTGGTGGTGCTGGAGTGTCCTGGCACGATGGAAGGAAAAGGAGAATGGACAACCCGATAAGGGTGTATGACAGGGGGTGGATTTTCTTCAACATTTTAAGATAATTGTTTTCTGAACTGCGGGCGTTTACGATATTGCTCTGCAGCAAGTTTCAATGAGGACAAAAGAAATCTTTTGTTGGCAGCCATGGGAAAAAACGTTGCAAAATTTTTCAACCTGGTGCAAAAAAATGATGGGTTATCGCTTCAAATCAAAATTGTTTCGATGAATGGTTGGATGGGGGAGATGAAGATGGAATTGAAAGTAGGAATTCGGAGAGCAGGAGAGGTGAAAAGAATTACGAATTAGGAAGTACGTGCAGCTCTTAATGTGGCACTCATCATTCGTAATTTTCTAATCCTTGTGTTTTTGCATGGGTAACAATGGAATGAGTTCTTTCTCAAATAGTAAAACTCGCCTGAAGCCATTTGTTCCAAACCCGTTCCTTGTATGTAATGAGGATCACCTGGTCGTTCTGCATTCCGAAACTTATATCAAAAGTGTATTTGTCCTGTAAGAAAAACTCGAAGCCCACAGAAAGGTAGCCTCCCAGACCTACGCTGGTTCTTGGATTGTAATTCTGAATCTGGTTGGGGTTGGATGCACCGAGGAACAATTGGTAGTTCGTTTCAGCAACGCGGATTTCGTTTCGCAACATGGTGGTGAAGAGGGCCGCGCCACCTCCCTGAATGTACCAGTTAAGGTATTCATTTGATTCGATGCCGGCACGATAACCCAGGTTCGTGCTTATCCTGTCTTCTTCACCAGTAATTTGAAAGAGGCGAGTATCCAATTGGCCGTTTTCGGGAAGTATTCCGCCATAAAACACAAGTGTGAATTGGTCCACAGCTTTCACGGAAGAATAATTTGAATTGAACACTATCGCATTGTAGCGATTAAAGAGGTATTTGATATTGATGCCCACTCCTACTGATGGGTTGTAATGCATCAGTTGCGGGTTAGAACCATAAGGAACCTCGTAATCGAGAATTTCATAATAATTTGTGATGAATTGATAGTCCCTGAGGAAGAAATCGGGATCGAGTCGTTCAGCAATCGAGTAACATCTAACATCATTCGGGTCTTCCAAATAACCAACACCGCAGGTACCGTTGTAAAAATTTCCAGTCTTCTTGGAAGCGAAGTAGCCCCCGAAGTTGATGCCAACACTCCAGCCTTGCCAGGGGTCTTCCGCTTCCTCATCAATAAGTAAATCATCCTCATCATCCTGCGCACAGATATAGTTGGCAAGCGAGGGAAAAAGCATCAGGACTAAAAATAATTTTTTCATGGTTCCAAAAGTAGAGCCTGTTTAAATTTTGTTCAGTGAGACTATTATTATTCATTTTTTGTTCAGGCAATCCAAAATTTTGAGACTAGTGGAACCTGTTTCCAAAAGTTTGGGGAAGTATGTGCGGAAAGTGGGTCGTAGGAGTCCATGTGAACAAATTTTCAACAGGTTCTAAGAAGTCTTAAAATTATTCCGGAAAACTACCGTTGCAATGGATATTTTCGAATCTTGCTTTTCGCCATTACTGATATTGAAACCACCGGAGGACAACCTGCCGGTTGCGGTATTACCGAAATCGCCATAGTGCTGCATGATGGAAAAAATAAGTTGAAAGAGTTTCACACGCTCCTCAACCCCATGCAACCCATACCTCGCTACATCACAGCACTCACCGGCATTGATGATACGATGATTGAAGATGCTCCGTTGTTTGAAGAAATGGCCGATGTAATTCACGCACTGCTGGCCGATGCAGTTTTTGTTGCACACAACGTAAACTTCGATTACAGTTTTATCCGTTCGCAGTTTACTGCAATAGGAATGGCATGGGAGCCGAAAAAGCTTTGCAGCGTTCGGCTTGCAAGAAAGGTTTTTGCAGGTTTTGCAAGTTATTCCCTGGGAAACCTGTGCCGCACGTTGGGTGTGCAGAACATGGCCCCACACCGCGCACTGGGTGATGCGCTGGCCACAGCCGAAATTTTCGGGAAGATTTTTCTTGAATTGGGGGAAGATGAATTGCTCAACATTCTTAAACGGGGAAATCCTGAATCGTTTCTCCCCAACAACATTGATGCAAAGACCTACCTGAATTTGCCGGACAAACCGGGCGTGTATTATTTGCTGGATGCAAAAGGAAAACCACTTTACATAGGCAAAGCCCGCAACATCCGTTCGCGCATCAAACAACATTTTTCAGCAGACCGCGAAGCACAAAAACTTCATGGCTTTATGAAAGAAGTGTATGATCTTGATTACAAACTAACAGGAACGGAACTGATTGCCCTGCTTCTTGAAGATGCTGAAATAAGGAAATACTGGCCGCCTTACAACCGCGCACAAAAATCAAGAGCCGCCAGTTGGGGAGTGTTTGATTACCATGACCAGCGCGGTTATCTGCGGTTGGCAGTGAACAAAATTTCCAAAGCCATCAGACCCATAAAAAGTTTTCATTCCGCAATTACTGCCCGCAATTGGTTGCAAGAATTTTCAAAACAATTTGATCTTGACCTGCACCTTGTAGGCATGGCTCCTAACTTCGGTTCACTTCCTGATACTACAGAACACAATCCGAAACTTCAATTGGCGTTGCATGATTACTTCGAGCAACTGCCTTCTTATGTGTTACATGCACAAGGCCGATCTCAAGACGAAAAATCTTTTGTACTGATTGAAAAAGGAAACTTGCGCGGTTATGGATTCACCGATTCAGCCATTTCAACTATGGAAGAACTTGAAAACAATCTTGAATTGCTTCCTTCATCGGAAGTGACGCAAGGCATCATAACGGCATTTCTTGAAAATCCAAAAGGGATGCGAGTGCTGGAGCTGGTGCGGAAAAGTGAATTGACTGAATGATGCTTGCGGGCGAGAGCGAAAACAAAAAGCCCCATGCCGAAACATGGGGTTTTTTTGATGTCAATTCAACACCATTGAAAAGTGGTGAAGCCGTTCGCTCTTTCTTACACTGAGCGCCCGTGCGTAGCCGATAATCCTGTCCAACGTTTGTTGGCTGGGCTGCATTTCGTTGCACTCATTGGTGTGCAAAACCTCTTCAATCATCTGCTGTTCATTTTGGGTGAATTCCCTTAAATCATCAAGTGTAACATGTGCCATAGGCTTTATGTATTTATTGGTTCATGCGGGGAATAACAGGAGTGTTTTGGGTTTATTGTGTAAGGATAAAATTATTTTTTCAGGCCATAAAAAAAGCTGCCTCCGCAAGTAGAGGAGGCAGCTATTAACTGATTGATCCTATAAGCCGCTTGGCTTATTATGAAAGTGAAAGTTCAAGATTGTGCTTTTCCAACAGCTTCCTCATATTGATAAGGCCATATCTCATGCGACCCAGTGCAGTGTTGATACTGATGTTCTGCATTTCGGCAATTTCCTTAAAGCTCATGTCATAATACATACGCATCATCACAATTTCTTTTTGCTCCTTAGGAAGAAAATTGAGCAATTTTTTCACCTCGCCAAGTGCTTCATTGTCGCAGGCGCTGTCCACAAAGTTTTTGTGGCCACTCATTATGTAGTCGAACGGATCGTAATCATCCCTTCCGCGCACTTTCGGCATTTTTTTCCAACCGCGATAGTTGTCTATGCTCAAGTTGGTAGCAATACGCAGAATCCACGCAGCGAACCTGCCATCTTCCTGGTACTGCCCCTCCCGCAGGGCGTTAATGGCTTTCACGAAGGTATCCTGGAAAATGTCTTCAGCCATGGCATAATCCTTAACGTAGATGCGGATACGTGCGAAAACACGTTGCCTGTAACGGCTCAATAATTCTTCGAATGCTTTGGTTTGACCCTTTTGAAATAGTACCACCAGTTGGCGGTCAGTTAAAATTGACAGACGCATTGTTACCTCCTTTTTTAGGTTGCTGAATTGATTTGAAAAAATCAGATAAAAAAGTAGAGGTCTATCTTATAGGTCTGTCGGTTTTAAGTTTTGGACTATTGGTTGATTTGGCGGGTTAACGAAAAGTGACTTTAAGATATTGTGTGCCGCCAGAATTTTTTTGATGTTGACAAAAGTAAGGTGATTCATCCCTGCCCCGATTCAAAAGTCAAAAAACTTTTTTCCAGGCAGCTTTTTTAACCGGGCAAAGAGCGGGGCATTGCCACAACTATCGGTATCACTCCCCATCGTGCAAAACTTTTCATGCCGATGGTCAAGTGCGGGACTATGCCCAGTCCTGACATTTGCAAACTCATTTCTATGGCGAAAAAAAAATCTCAGTCAACAGAACATTCATTGCACAGGAACGGTCAAGACCCCGATCCGAAGCGCAATATCATTATTAAAGGAGCGCGGGTTCATAACCTGAAGAACATTTCCGTGACCATTCCGCGAGGACAACTCACGGTGATAACGGGATTAAGCGGTTCAGGAAAATCATCGCTGGCATTCGATACACTTTTTGCAGAGGGCCAGCGCAGGTACGTAGAAAGTTTATCCAGCTATGCGCGTCAGTTTTTGGGGCGCCTCGACAAACCCGATGTGGATTCCATTCACGGCATCAGTCCGGCAGTTGCCATCGAACAAAAAGTAATCAGCCGCACCTCGCGATCCACTGTGGGCACCTCCACGGAGATTTACGATTACATGAAGTTGCTGTTTGCCCGCATTGGTAAAACCATTTCACCGGTAAGTGGCAAACCGGTGAAACGACACCGTGTGCAGGATATTCTTGAATTTGTGATGAAACACACTGAAGACACACGTTTCCTCATACTGGCACCGGTGGACCGAAAAAACGCAGATATAAAAAAGAAACTGGATGTGCTGGCTCAGCAGGGCTTTTCCAGGGTGATGGTGAACGATGAAGTGATGCGGATTGAGGACGCGGTGAACATGAAAATACCTGCCAGCAGTAAACTGCACATTGTGGTGGACAGAATTTCTGCCAGCCCCGATGAAGAAAACCAGTCTCGCATCCAGGACTCAGCAGCCACTGCATTTTTTGAAGGACATGGGGTGTGCAATATGTGCGATGCTGATACAGGCGGAACGTCCACATTCAGCAATAAGTTTGAACTGGACGGCATCACATTCGAAGAGCCATCGGTCAATTTGTTTTCGTTCAACAACCCTGTGGGAGCATGCAAAACGTGCGAAGGTTTTGGCAGTGTGATAGGCATTGATGAAAACTTGGTGATGCCTAATAAAAAACTGAGCGTGTACCAGGATGCTATTGTGTGCTGGAAAAGTGAAGGGATGAGCGAATGGAAAAAACAGTTGATCTCCCATGCCAATAAATTCGATTTCCCGATTCACAAGCCGCTGATGGAGTTGAGTGCCGAACAACGTGAGTTATTGTGGAGCGGCAACCAATACTTCAAAGGGCTGAATCAATTCTTCAAATTCCTCGAAAGCGAATCGTACAAAATCCAGTACCGTGTTATGATGAGCCGCTACAGGGGCAAAACAAAATGCCCCGAGTGCAGGGGCACTCGGCTTCGTGCCGATGCCAACTTTGTGAAAGTGGGTGGAAAAAGTATTTCGGAACTGGTGAATTGTTCCGTTGGTGATTGCCTCCACTTCTTTCACATGTTGAAACCGGATACACACGATGAAAAAATTGCACATCGCTTGTTGCTTGAAATAGGCCATCGGTTGGTTTACCTCTGTGAAGTAGGCCTGGAATACCTCACGCTTAATCGCCTATCAAACACCTTGAGCGGGGGCGAATCGCAACGGATAAATCTTGCCACAAGCCTGGGTAGCGCACTGGTGGGTTCCATTTACATTCTCGATGAACCCAGCATTGGTCTTCATACAAGAGATACCACACGATTGATTGGTGTGTTGCAATCCCTGAAGAAGCAGGGCAATACGGTAATCGTGGTTGAGCACGATGAAGAAATAATGCGTGCGTCCGACTACATTATTGACATGGGACCCGAAGCGGGAATCCATGGTGGGCAGGTAATGTATGCCGGCCACGTGCAACAGCTTGAAGAGACGGGCACCACGCTCACAGCACAATACCTGCGTGGCGAAAGAGAAGCTGCGGTGCCGGGTAAAAGAAAAATGGGGAAGGACAAACTCATAATCCGCGGTGCCAGGCAACATTCACTCAAAAACATTGATGTGGAAATTCCTCTGCGGTGTTTTACGGTTATCAGTGGTGTGAGTGGAAGTGGCAAGTCAACATTGGTTCGCAACATTCTTTATCCCGCACTTCAAAAAGAATTGGGCGGATTCCCATCGGAACAATCGGGCGAATACGATGCGCTTGAGGGAGATATCCGCAGTATTGCCGCTGTGGAATTTGTGGACCAAAACCCCATTGGAAAATCATCGCGCTCAAACCCAGTAACGTATGTAAAAGCCTTCGATGATATCAGGAACCTCTTTGCATTTCAATCCCTGGCAAGGCAGCGCGGATTCAGTCCAGGCAATTTCAGTTTCAATGTTCCGGGTGGCCGCTGCGAGGCTTGCGAGGGGGAAGGTCATCAAACCATTTCAATGCAATTTATGGCCGACATAAAACTGCTTTGTGAAGTGTGTAAGGGCAAACGTTTCAAGGAAGAAATCATAGAAGTGACATATCGCGAAAAAAGCATCAGCGATGTGCTGAACCTCACCGTGGACGAGGCCGTTATTTTTTTCTCCGCAGAAAAAGACAGATCATCCAACCGAAATATCATTGACAAACTGGTGCCGCTACAGCAAGTGGGTTTGGGCTATATTGGACTGGGGCAAAGCAGCAGTTCCCTCAGTGGGGGAGAGGCACAGCGCATAAAACTGGCATCGTTCCTCGCCAGAGGGGCTGCCAACCAGCACACGTTATTCATTTTTGATGAACCCACCACGGGGCTTCATTTTCATGACGTAAAAAAACTGATGGACTCCTTCCGCGCATTGCTGGAAAAGGGACACAGCATAGTTGCCATTGAACACAATCCCGATGTTATTCTTTCAGCCGATTGGCTCATTGATCTTGGGCCGGAAGGGGGCGAACATGGTGGCGAAGTGTTATTTGCCGGCAAGCCTCAGGATGTGGTGAATGTGGAACGATCTTACACCGGACAATTTTTTGCGCAGCGGTTGAAAGCATTGGCGCATGTTTAAAATCCGAACTCATGATGTTTGCGTAAGTGTTATTCATCAATCCATAAAATCCTATCAATGAAACACATCATTTTTTCAGCGCTGGCATCAGCCACTTTGCTTACAGCCTGCGCTCAAGATCAAACATCCAATAAAAACATGAACGAAAAATTCTCAGTAGTAAAAACAGAAGACGAGTGGAAGAAACAACTTTCGCCAGAGGCTTACACGGTGTTGCGCCAACACGGAACAGAGCATGCCTTCACGGGAGAATATGCCGATCATCACGATCAAGGGCACTACCTGTGTGCAGGTTGCGGGCTTGAACTTTTTTCGAGCGAAACCAAGTTCGAGAGTGGTACCGGTTGGCCGAGTTATTATGCCCCGGCCAATGATTTCTGTGTGGCCGAAACAAAAGATGGTGGCTTTGGCATGGTGCGCACCGAAGTTCATTGCTCGCGTTGCGGTGGTCACCTAGGCCATGTGTTTGACGATGGTCCCAACCCAACGGGACTGAGGTATTGCATCAATTCAGTGTCGCTGGATTTTAAGAAGGAGTAATCTGTTTCGGGTTTCGGGTTATAATTCTTCCGGTTATTACTTCAACACATCATCCCATCAACACATCAGCGTATAGTCACATCATTTTTTTCCTCCAATACCTTTTTCCATAGCTGCAAAAAATTTCTTCGCCTGGTTTTATGTTGCGGATGGCAATGAGGCATACGCGGTTGTTTTCGTCCAATGCAATTTTTGCATTGGTGATAAAACCCGAAATTGAAATCCCCTTGGCATCATTGGCGTATTTAGCGAAGCATTTTGTATTCATAGAATCCATAGTGCTTCCATCTGGCATATTAATGAAGTAGCGATCGTTGTTTTTTTTTGCTCTTCCTGCTGCCTGGCTGCGGGTTAATAGTTCTCCCTCCATAACTGCAATTATTTCGTCTTTGTAAATGTCTATCGCGGTATAAAGACCATTGCCCGCAGAGGGCAATTGCGAAATGGCTACGTATAAATAATTCGACTCAGGAGCAGTTATGCTGTCTGTGGTGTTAAGGGTTTTTTTCAATGGCGGGTAGTAAAAGAGGAGTGAAGGTAGTGGGTGTCATTGGTTAGAAGAAGGTGACGCGACTACTTACTTTTGAAACATAATTTTTAAACACATGCAAACTTCGGCAACAATAAAAATTATGGCAAGCGATCTCAACGTTAAATGTCTGCGTTCCATCAAGGCTTTTTTTGGCAATAGGGAGGTGGAAGTATCGGATGCAGAAAGAATGGATGAGACGGCTTACCTGATTTCTTCTACCACCAAGGCCCAAATTATAAGAGAGCGACTTGCCTATCTTGATGCTGGTGACGAGACAGTGAAAATGAGTTTGGAGGATCTTCACACACTGGCCAAAGATTCAAATGCGAAACCGTGAATTTCAGCCAAAGGCCTTCGAGGAACTTCAGGAATGGTTGGCACAACAGGGTAGCATTTCATTTCTTCATAGCATCAACTATTTACCAATGAATGAAGACCGACTACACTCACTAAGACAAAGGCTCAACGAAATTCACCGCTGGCCGAGCATTTATATGTTCAAGTTTATCCTGCCTACTGACGAAAATAAAATTGCCCACCTGAAGCAAATTTTTGGTGAGAGTGTTGAAATACGCGAGCGGCTTTCCACCAATGGCAATTACACCAGCTTCACCATTCGCGAAATGATGCTGGATGCCGACAGCATTTTTGCGCGGTACAACGATGCGGCCAAAATCGAGGGGATTATCTCGTTGTGATCTTGAAGCGGCTTATGGTTCAGGGTTCATAGTTCGAGGCGGAACCATACGCTCCTTGTTGAAAACATTCAAAACAGGCATCACCCTGCCCAATTGGCACCGGATACTTTTACTCAACAAATAACCCTTTAATCTATTTAAAATATGAATACAAAAATGATTCTTGGAGGCATCGTTGGAGGCGTTGTCTCTTTTCTGCTAGGATGGGTGGTATTCGGTATCTTGCTGGAGCCCTACTACACCTCGAACATGGTGGAGTACAGTGGCAGTGGCTTGGTGAGAGCCGAAGCCGATATGCATTTATGGGCTATCGCAGTCGCCCAGTTTGCATGGTCTTTTCTTCTGGCATGGATATTTTCAAAATGGGGCGGCATAAATGCCATGAAGGGATTTGTGAATGGCTTTATCATTTTCCTGCTTGTCACAACTGGCTTTGACCTGTTCATGTACGCGCAATTCAATTTGTACAAAGGAACCTTTTACCTCGTTGACATTGCGGTAAACGCAGTGTTTGGCGGCATCGTTGGAGCGGTGATTGGAATGGTGATGGGAATGCCTATGAAGAAAGCAACCACCCTTTAGAGTAGCTGAAATTGAAATGAAAAACGCCACGCAAATGCGTGGCGTTTTTCATTTGATACCATCTCATTAAGCCGTGCTGTTAAGACTTTCTTGACGGTTCAATTCTCCAACTCAACTTTGTAGAGCGTCCTGTGGCTGCTTTCGCACAGTGGTAAGAGTTCCTGATATAGAGCTGTGACTTTTTCGTTGTTCATCCACAGGTAATTCTTGAAGCCGAAGTCCAGCAAACTGCCCAGCCTCAGTTCCAGTACGAGTGTGTATGCCGGGCCGGTGAGGTCAGTAAGCAGACGCATTTTCGGGACATCCTTGCTATTCTTCATCTCCTCAAAAATCTGTTTCCAGAGAATCAGTGCATCTTTCATTTTGCCGAACCTGATGCGAAATTCATTTCTTTCGAGGATCATGTGTTTTGGTTTTAGGCGTGGGAATAAACAAGGACAAAAAGTGACATGTGATGAGTCCTTATCATTTCATACATACTCCTCCACAATAAATCGCACCCATTTACATTAGCGCCCTCCGCATGAGGTCTCTATTTTCTTCCCTTCTTTTTTTGGTTTTGATGTTTTGTTGCGATGGTGTCATTGCACAAGTGGTAACCGTTTCCGGTGAAGTGAAAAACGAGGATGGCGACTTGCTCCAGGGTGTAAGTGTTTTTGAAAAGAACAATCCCGGCAATGGAACTGCCACCAGCGAGTTCGGAAGGTTCTTCATCAACCTTTCAATTGGTGAAGCAACCACACTGGTGTTCGAATACTTTGGGTCAGATAAAGTTGAACGCAGTCTTACCCCGCTTCATCAGAATAACACAGAATTACGCGTAATCATATTCACCCAAACCATTGGCCCGGTAGAAATAAAGGGCGATGGTCGCGAGCGAAGGATGAACCCCATCGAAACCAGGACTCTTTCCGCATTGCCATCCGTGAGCGGAAACATTGAAGATTACCTGCGCACCACAGTGGCCAACATTGCCAGCGAACTCTCTTCCTCCTTCTCTGTGCGGGGTGGGAGCTTTGATGAAAATCTTATTTATGTAAATGACATCCAGATTTATCGCCCCTTCCTGGTGCGTGCCGGTGAGCAGGAGGGATTGAGTTTTCCCAATGCCGACATGGTGGATCGCATCAACTTCAGTGCGGGAGGTTTCGAGGCGAAGTATGGGGACAAGATGAGTTCTGTTCTTGACATCAGCTACCGGAAACCACGGGCATTTGGCGGTAGTGCCATGGCAAGTCTTCTAGGTGGTTCGTTGCAATTAGAAGGAATTTCCAAAAGCGAAAAGTGGACCCATAACACTGGTTTTCGCTACAAGAGCAACACCTACATCTTGAACACACTAGACACACAGGGCGATTACGATCCGCGCTTTACCGACCTCCAGAGTTACATCACCTTTTCACCCAAACCATACGGCCCGTTCGAGTTTGCTTTTTTGGGAAACTATGCGAGGAACAAATACCGCTTCATTCCACAAACCCGCGAAACCGATGTGGGCACCATCAACGAAGCACTGCGGCTCACCGTGTTTTTCGAAGGACAGGAGGTAACACAATTCCAAACATTTTTCGGGGCACTCTCCACTCGCTGGATGCCCAGCGAATTGACCTCCATGAAATTTATCATCTCTGCATTCAATACTTATGAAACCGAATACTTCGATGTGCTGGGTGCATACTCATTGGATGAATTGGAGCGAGACCTGGGCAGCGATAGTTTCGGTGAGGTGCTGGGCAATCGCGGTGTGGGTGCATTCATCAATCACGGAAGAAATGATTTGGATGCCACCGTTATCAACTTCACGCACAGAGGAGTTGCAGAAATTCCAAACACCAAACACACAGTGGAGTGGGGGGCAGAAGCGATTGCCGAAGACATAAGAGACCAATTGAATGAATGGACGTTGATTGACAGTGCGGGATATGCATCGCCACGCCCGCAGGATAGTTTGGGTTATCAAATTCCATCACTTCAGCCCACACAGTTTATCGCGTTTCAAGATGTGGTGAAAGGTGAAAACGTGGTGACATCCAACAGGTTTTCGGGTTTCTTGCAAGATACCTACCAATGGAAAGCAGACAGCGGTCACAAGTACATGCTCAATCTTGGAGTGCGCGCAAACTACTGGACATTCAATGAAGAACTTGTGGTGAGTCCGCGCCTCAACCTTTCTTTCTCGCCCGATTGGGAGAGCACAAAGCGTATCAGGAAAACTGAACGCGACACTATCCTCCAACGCAATGTTGTTTTCACTTTCGCTGCGGGCTATTATCATCAGCCACCTTTCTACAGGGAAATGCGCGGGTTCGATGGAGAAGTGAATCCCAACATCCGGGCACAGGAGAGCATTCACTTCATTGCTGGTGCCGATTATATTTTTTCGGCATGGTCACGCCCGTTCAAGATTGTTGCAGAAGCGTATTACAAAAAGCTTGATAACATCATTCCTTATGAATTGCAAAATGTGAGGCAGCGGTATTTCGCAGTCAACAATGCTTATGGTTATGCTTATGGAGGTGATGTGATGCTCAACGGAGAATTTATTGAAGGCGTGCAATCGTGGTTGCGGGCTTCGTACCTGAAAACGGAAGAAAACCTGCGCGATGATTTTTACTACATCTACTTGAATGCATCCGGGGATACGATAGTCCCTGGCTTTACGCTCGACCAAAATGCAACAGACAGTATTTACAAAGAACCTGGATTTGTGCCACGCCCCAACGATCAGCGCTTTTCCTTCTCCATGCTTTTTCAGGATGAAATGAAAAGGTGGCCGCAATACAAAGTGTTGCTTTCCTTTTATTATTCCACCGGATTGCCATTTGGTCCACCATCACGCGAGCGTTACCTCGACATCAACCGGACACCATCTTATTTGCGGGCGGACATTGGTTTCTCGCGCGACTTCATCACTAAGAAAAACAAGGACAAGAATTGGTTTACGCGAAACTTCACCACTGCACAATTGTCTCTTGAAGTGTTCAACATTCTTGGAGTGAACAACACCATAAATCACCAATGGGTGGAGGATGTGAACGGACGTTTGTATGGCATACCCACCTACCTCACTGCTCGCAGACTCAATTTGAGAATGAGCCTTAGGTTTTAAAGCCCTTGCCCCCCAATGGGAGAACTAACATGGATAGAGGTTGTAACACTCTCTTATTATTGTGCGTCCCTTTGCCACCAGCAATTTTTCATCAATACCAACAATCAACATGAACAAAATTTTTACACTTTTTGCTGTTGCCATTCCGGTTTCATTAATGGCACAAGAACTTCCTTACACCTTTCAGGCATGGAACGAAACCTATACGGAGCTGGCAAATCCCATCATGCTGGAAGAAAATCAACCTTGGGACGATCCTCAACTCATTATTGATTTCGGTTTTGATTTCGAGATGATGGGTGAAACTTTTGATTCCATCTACTTCAACGATCCCGGTGTAATTCTATTTCCCGTGATAGATGAGAGTGACCTCAATTTGTTAACTCCCTACAATGCCGATATCATTTCCGCAGGTTTCGGACAAGACACTTCGCTTAGCTCTATCTCTTATGAAGTGGTGGGCAACCCCGGAAGTCGCATTTGTAAAATTCAATGGAAAGACGTGGCCTTTTACTATGAATACGAAGGCACGGGTACCTACAACAACCAAACAAATTTCCAGGTGTGGTTTTATGAAACCACCAATGACTTCGAATTCCGTTATGGCCACAATACGATAAAGGAAGGCGAAATCATTCATGATTATGGAGTTCCAATCTTGGTGGTTTCAAAAAATTTCAATCTGCAATCAGGAGTGTGGGAAGGATTATGGATGGTGGTTGGTGATCCGGCAAACCCTGAGGTAATTATTTTCGATGATCCCAACTTCGAAATTTCCGAGGAACAACTTTTAACAGGAGAACCTCCAGCCGGCCAGGTATATCATTTCGACACAGGTATTGTGGGCGTCAATGAACATGTGAAGACATCATCCTTCCAACTTTATCCAACCATAGCACAGGAATTTATCCACATCTCTTTTAACTCGGGTGAAAAAGGTTTGATGAAAATTTTTGATGCAATGGGGAATGAAGTTCAGAGCAAAATTATTTCCAATGGCATTGAACGAACTAATGTTTCTCATCTTGCCTCGGGGCCTTATGTGGTGAGCATCACTGCGGACAGCGAAGTGATTACGCGAAAGTTTATCCGGCAATAAACATGGAATAAGAAGAGAGCGCTTGTTTATTCCATCCACGACTATGAAGCATCAGGTAGTTAACCACTTTGACGGACTGCGCGGGATATTGGCCTCATGCTTTGTTGAGTAATTTTTTTAACTCGCCTGGCTTGCCAAAGGAGGCGAAAAAATGCTTGATGTTTTGGCTGGAAATGACGAATAGGGGACTAGGTCTGAGATTAGAGGAACGTCCCAGAAGCAGAATGATTACTCTGCTTTCATTTACCCAAACAATATTTTTAGCCATCACCGTTTCCATCCCATGAAATCCATTTTCTTTATTCTGCTATCAGCTGCTTTTCTTTTATCGTGCAGAAACGATGATGAAGAACTGATACCCCCAACGGGTCTATCCAACGATGCTATTTACTACCGTGATGAGATGCGGAAGTTTGTGATTAGCATTGCTGATTATGGCCGAGCCGCTGATGCTGACTTCATCGTGATTCCACAGAACGGGCAGGAACTTGCCACCCTCAACGGTGAGCCTGCCGGGCAACTGGCAACGGATTACATGAACACCATAAACGGACAGGGGCGCGAAGAACTTTTTTATGGTTATGATAATAATGATGATTCTCCAACTCCTGTGGATGAACAACAAGGCTGGAATAATTTGCTGTTGCGAATGCGTGATGAAGGAAAGACCATTATGATTACTGACTACTGCACAACTCAAAATTTTGTGGACGATAGTTATGCGCAAAACGATGCACACGGCTATATCTCTTTCGCGGCCGATGAGCGCGACCTCTTCAGCATTCCTGTTTACCCCAACCCGGTTCACAATGAAAATAACGGAGTGATTACCTCACTGGACGAAGCGCAGAATTTTCTCTACATTATCAACACTCAAGAATATTTAACAAAGCAAGATTTCATAAATGCGGTTGCGGCAACCAACTATGACCTTGTGCTCATGGATGCTTTTTTTGATGAAGAAGAATTCACTCCGCAAGAAATCAATCAGCTAAGACAAAAAACCAACGGAGGTGTGAGATTGGTAATTGCCTACATGAGTATTGGCGAAGCAGAAGATTACAGACCGTATTGGGAACCGGACTGGAGTTTCAATCCGCCTGACTGGCTGGGTGAGTTGAACCCCGACTGGCCGGGCAATTACAAAGTGCATTACTGGGACGAGAATTGGCAGTCCATCATTTTCGGCAATGACACTTCATACATGAAAAACATTCTTGATGCCGGTTTCGATGGAGTGTATCTAGACATCATTGATGCGTTTGAGTACTGGGAATAGAAATTCCAGATTTCAAATTATCAATGCACGTAGTCCGCGAATCTGGAATCTATTCCCGATAGCTATCAGGAGGAATATGGAATCAGTTTCTTGAAATCTGCTCTGTATGAACATGCGTTCCATCTTGTTTTTGCACCACAAGCAGGTAAAGCCCCACTGGTAAATCCGCAGTTTGCAATTGAACGGTGTTGGCCCCTTCGTTCAAATGAGCGTACTGAGTTAATCTGTCCCTGCCGTTGAGGTCGGTTATCAAATAAACCAGTTGAAGTTCTTGTGTTGAATTGATGCTCACCTTGAAATTATTTTCAGAAGGATTGGGATAAACGCTTAAGACTTCTACGTTGGGATAAACATTATTGCCAAACGATGATGAGGTGAGCCATGCCAGAGTGATAGTGGAACAGGCAGCCTTATTCTGCATACTTTCTTTTGCATCGAGTAACACACGGATGGTTCCGGTGAGCGTGGCTGTCCAGGTGATGAAAGAGGGCCCTCCGGAAGTTCCGCAATCATCATCATCAAAAGCAAGCACTGATGATCCGTTGACAATGCTCCACAAAGTCATTTCAGTATCCCAAGATGCGCCACATGTTGAGAAAGAATAACTCTCACCACATACTACGTTGAAGCGGATAAACTGCCCCGCCTGCACACAAGCGGTGATAACGCTGTTGCCCTGCGTTGCGATGGAATAAACACCACCTCCTGCATTGTAATTATTGTCCGGGGATTGGGCAGATGCGGTTTGAGTAAGTGTGTAGATCAAACCCATAACAAAAATGAGTAAAGACTTCTTCATGGAAAACGATAGTTTAATGAGACCAGCGCTTGTACAAGATTCAGTGTAGAAAGGTTTCGGGTGAATGAGTTATCGAAGCGCCCGTATTACGTGAATCTCTCCATAAGCATCCCGAAGAAAAAATTGGGACTTCGTTTCACTCAGTATCAGCACGTCAGCGCATCTGCCAATCAGGTCATCAGCTATTTTCGCCCCTTCAACCAAATTACTTTTTAATCCATAAACATCAAATCCAATGAAGATTGTAAAATTTTTGTTATACACCGTACTGGTGTTGTTCGTCATTTACGTTATTCTGTGCATTGCCGGCCCTAAAGAAATGGGAGGCATGCAGACCAAAACAATGAAGGCAAGCCCTGCCTCCATACTGGAAGAGGTCACTGACTTTAGCAAGTGGATGGGCTGGAGCCCGTGGCACAAACTGGATACTACAGCCACATATACCTTTTCCGGAACTCCCGGAACAGTGGGCCACAAAATGACATGGGACAGCAAGCACAAACATGTACTTAAAGGATCACAGGAACTTATTGAAATACGTCCCGACTACGCTAGGGCGTCACTGAATTTCATGAATGATACAACCCAGTTGGGTATTGGTGAATTCAAGTTTGAACCAATGGGTGATAGCACAAAAGTTACTTGGGGAATGTTGCCATCACCAATGCCATTCATGATGCGCGGTATGGCAATGGTAATGAATTTCCAGGGTATGATGATGGACATGTTCAACCAAGGCCTGACCGATCTAAAAGCAATTGTGGAATCGAAACCGATGGCTGCACCCATGACACATTTCGATGTTGTAGAAATGGGCGAACAGTGGTATGTAGGTCAAATGTTCCCTGGAGTGAACTTCGCCACTACCACGCAAGATGACTTTATGAAAATGTATGATGGTGCATACGCTGCCATTAACGCTCAACTTGCTTCTATGAAAACAACCGCTGCCGGACCTTACATCAGCATTGCTCACAACTTTAATGATAAAACCTATTCGGCCGATATTGAAATTGCAATTCCTGTGGCTGATTCAATGGCTGCGGGCAAGGGATTGACTTGTGGAAAAATTCCTGCTGGTAAGTCAGCGAAACATGCACACAATGGTGGATACGCTGGTGTGGCAGCAGCATGGGAAGGCTTCATGGGCGCAGTGATGGGTGGTGGTAACACACCTCGCTGGTCCGGCTACGAAGTTTACATGGTAGGCCCCGGTACCCAACCGGACAGCACGCTTTGGGTAACGCATCTGGTGCAACCGATCAAATAAAATTTTTGACTTATGAAAAAAAGCATCCTTCCGGAAAACCGGATGGATGCTTTTTTATTTTCAGCACGAATCAAACAGCAGGATAAGGCTGGGCAATAAATTCAATTCACCACTCCTGACTGTGGAGTGCTCAAAATCCTACCGACAATTTGGGTTCAACAAAAAACCGCTTCATATCAGTGAAGCGGTTTTTATTCAACTACTATTTCAGGAAACGTTTTATCACTCCAATGGCAGCCAGCAACGGTGCATCCACACGCCCAGGTTTTTGTCCTCGGTAAGGAATGCGGCCACTTTGCCATCGGCAGTTTCGCTGGCCGTGCAGGTGGTGGTGGTGTTCACTTTTTCCGGCTCGTATATTTTGTACGATGCGCTGATAATCTTTTCTATGTCTGCTGTGTTTGCTGTCTTCGCAGTACCTGTTGTCTTGTTGCTTATGGCTTCCACTATGGCGGCTTCAAGCAGTTTGTACCACAGGTCGGCAAACAATTGGCGGTTGTTATATACATCAATTCCATACAACTCACCATTGATAAAAAATGCCATGCCCACCGCTTCCGGTTCTGAGGCAAGATCTATTGAAAGGCGTTCATGGAAATTATTGCGCAATGAATCGAGTTGGTGATTTTCCAGTGTGAGCTGCAAGCTGGATGCTGAAGCATTGCGTGTCACATCGGCATTGCTCACCCTGTAATTTGTCATCATGCTGGAGTTGAGGCTGCTTTGTTGTTCGGAAACATTGCCCCACACCTGTCCCTGGTCTCTGTCATAACGTGCAGCAATTTTTAATTCCTTCGATGAAATCATGTTGCTGCACCACGCAAAGTTGTTATGTGACTCTGCCCCGCGTGTTGTCCAGCGGCCGCTCTCCACGCAATAGCTTGCAAGAGGTTCACTCTTCTCGTTGGGTTCCACCACCACATCATATTGAATGGTGCGATCCTGTTTTCCGCCTTTCACTATGTCACCGGAATGAATGAACAAATACTCATCGCCCAGGTTAGTTACGTTCAGTTGGTTCACGTTCGATGTTTCGTGCACCACAGCTTTCTTCTGCACAAGGGCATCCGTTAATGTGATGTATGCTTTTCCATTCACGGCAGGTTTTGTCTTGATAAAAAATATCTCAAGATTATCATACTTGATGGAAGATGAAAGTGTGTACTCCGGCATCCTGAAGGTGTCATCACCCACAATTTTACCCAGCTTATTTCTTCCGTCCGATACATAAGCCTGGCGGGGAATGTCGTTGTCGCTAATCATGTTCACGATGGGGTTGTTCATGCCATGATGAAAATTTCCGTCAGCAGTAGCGGAATCCGTAATGGGTTCCGAGTAATAGATAACTCCAATGGTAACGCCTGCCACCAGCAGCGCGGCCACTATAAGGAACAAGTAACGTTTCATTTTGTTTGGGATATTCGATTCTGTAATCATATTAATTTGGAATTGGACGCAAAGAACTCAAACGTTGTGGAGATATTTTATTCCATGCGTTAATGATTGTGAATATTGGGGATTACGAAAGTAGGAATGTCCGCCCATCATTGTGAAAACGGGTCACTGAATTTTTCATCACTCAGCAATTCGAAATCGGTGATTGTGTTGAGAAAGGCAATGAGCGCTTCCTTCTCTTCTACGGAAAGATTGAGTTGGAACGGTGTGCCGCCAACCGTTCCTTCCTCGGTTAGCCGGTCATCGAGATAAGGATGAGGCTGCACACCGCTGTTGTAATGTTCAACCACTTCTTCCAATGTTGCAAAGCGGCCATCGTGCATGTAAGGAGAAGTAAGTGCAACATTTCGCAGTGAAGGAACTTTGAACTTGCCCATGTCTTCAGGGTCACCACTGAGTGCCCCCACTCCTTCATCAATGTAATCGGATTCAAGCCCGTTGTTCAATGCTTGGGTAGAGTAAAAATTGTAGGTCATGTGGCAATGATTGCAGTGCGTATCTCCATTGAAGAAAAGTGATTTGCCCAAAAGTTCCTGTTCCGTAAAGTTTACAAAACCTGTTTGAAGACCTTCATCAAATTTTGTTTCGTACGAAATAATGGAGCGAACAAACTGTGAGAGCGCCATGGAAATTCTTTCACTCGTTATTTCACTCTCGCCAAATGCATTTTGAAAAAGAGATGGGTAGTATTCGATGGTATTCAGATGTGCAACGAGTCCTTCGAGTGTCATTCCCATTTCAAGTTGATCCTGTATGGGCATCAGCACTTGTTCTTCCAGCCCATTGGCACGCAGGTCCCAGAAAAGCCGGAAATTGAAACGAAGGTTTACAAGGTGAGATGCGTTGCGACCAGTAGTGCCTCCGTTGTGGCCCGTGCTTCCGGGAGTCACATCTGCAAATCCATGTTCCTGCAAATGGCAACTTGCGCATGCAACAGTTTTTGATGCACTAAGGTTCTTGTCATAAAAAAGAACACGACCCAGTGTAGCACCTGCATCCGTTGTTGGATTGTCTCCCGGTTCGGATTCGAAAAACGAAAGACCGGGCGTATAAAAGAAATCCGGGATTTCTTCTCCGTAATGGAATGGGGATTCAGGAAGTTGTGGAGCGTTCATTTCTTGAGTCACAAGAGGCGGCACTGGATCATCTTTTCGGCACGAAAAAATGATGGCTGTGAAAAGTACAGCTACAACTATGAATTTTTTTCGACCTGCTATCATAGAATTCTGTAAGGTGAATGGAATTTTCAAAAATTGAATCAACTACCTGCTGTAAATGTCTGGAGAAAGTTGATTTGCTAACTGATGAAATGGAGAAGTTATTTCCCCTCGCGCAACGCATCAAGACTTTCCATGAGTTCGCGCAGTTCCTGCATTGCGCGCGAAAGTGTGTTTTGCAACTCAAGATATTTTTCTACGGGCAGGGCATTGCCAGCACTGCGGGCAAGTTGTTCCAGTTGACTATGGGCATCTGCAATAAAGCTTCCTGTTCCTGATTTCAGTTTGTTGTTCACTACAGGAATCAATTCCCACAATTCGGTTGAATTGGATTGAAGCTTTGAAATGATGATGTCTTGTTGTATGATGTTTTCACTGAGTTTGCGCATGTCTTCGTTGCCGGTTTTTATTTGTTCAGACAAGCTAGATATCTCATTCATTCTCTTCTTCAAACGGCCGCGAGATGAAACAATAAACCGAATGAGAAAGACGAGGAGCAGAAGCAAAATACCACCACCAATAAAACTATAAAGTCTTACCTGATCCGAAAAAACTAAGTGTGACTTTTGTTCATCAGCCAGTTTCGAAATCAAAGCAGCATTTTCCCTTTGCATGGAATCAAGTCCCGATGTGAGCAATGATGAAGTCGAAGTTTGTTGGTTCAATTCCATCGCATCTTTCAAAGCAATCCATTGCAGTTTGTAGTTGTAAGCATCTTCAAAATTTTTCTTTCTTGAAGAAAATTGAACCAGCGAATCAAGCACGGCCAACTTTGAATTGGCGGAATCTGTTAGCATTATAGCATCAAGTGCCTCTCTCATTTCGAATGATGCTTTTTTATCGAGGTGTTTCGATTCAAAATAATTTGACTTCCTGAAATGAATGGCCGAAAGTGTGGTGTAAGCCTTTAGAGAGTTTGCCCACCACAGGGCAGAATCCCATGCGGCAATCGCTTTGTTGAATTTTTTATCTGCCAGAAGTGTTTCAGCCTTGTCCAGATAGTGGGTAATGCTGGTGTCCGCCTGTTGCGCCTGAAGTGGAAGGGATAAAACAATAGCAAGTTTGAGAGCAATAAGGACGGAACACTTTTTCATAAACGAAAAGGGTGGATTTGGCCTCACAAAGAAAAGACTTTTAGTAAATGCAAGCTTCAACCAAACCACTGAAGTGTTTTTTACACCACCGGCTGAAACTCCCTCGCATTCCTCTTCCTGTCATTTTCGTTGAGGTAAACTTTGCGAAGGCGGATGCTCTTGGGAGTCACTTCCACATATTCGTCAGCTTGTATGTATTCGATAGCTTCTTCCAGAGAGAACCTGATGGGCGGGGCCATTCGTGATTTATCATCGGTTCCGCTTGCCCGCATATTGGTGAGTTGTTTTGTCTTGGTTATGTTCACCACAAGGTCGCTGTCGCGTGTGTGTTCTCCTATCACTTGTCCCTGGTACACCGCATCCATTGCATCAATAAAAAAGCGGCCTCGGTCCTGTAGGTTGCTAATGCTGTAAGCCACCGCCATTCCACCTTCCATACAAATAAGCGAGCCGTTGTTGCGCTGCGGTATTTCACCTTTCATTGGCTGGTATTCCTTGTAGCGATGCGACATTACTGCTTCGCCTTGTGTGGCGGTGAGCAGGTAGCTTCGCAATCCGATAATTCCGCGTGATGGTATTTCAAATTCAAGGATGGTGCGATCACCTTTGGGTTCCAGATTTTTCATTTCGCCCTTGCGTCTTGTCACGGCTTCAATAGCAATGCCGGTCATTTCAGTGGGCAAATCAATATTGAGTTCTTCTATCGGTTCATGCTTCTCCCCGTGTATTTCTTTTACCAGAACTCGCGGCTGGCCAATCTGCAATTCATAACCCTCGCGTCTCATGGTTTCTATCAGCACAGAAAGGTGCAGAACTCCGCGTCCGAAGACATTGAAGCGGTCGGCCTTGTCGGTATGCTCCATTCTCAGAGCAAGATTTTTTTCAAGTTCTCTTTCGAGGCGTTCCCTGATGTGGCGGCTCGTTACAAATTTTCCTTCCTTGCCGAAAAATGGCGAGTCGTTAATGGTGAACAACATGCTCATGGTGGGTTCGTCCACCGCGATAGTGGGCAACGCTTCAGGATTATCAATATCAGAAAACGTGTCCCCGATGTCAAAATCCTCCATGCCATTTATTGCACAGATGTCTCCGCTTTTCACACTTTCCACTTTTCTCTTTCCCAATCCCTCAAATAGATAAAGCTCCTTTATTCTTCCCTTGATAATGGATTCGTCTCGCTTTACGAGGGCAATGGGCATTCCTTCTTTCAACTCACCGCGATGCAATTTTCCAATAGCCATGCGCCCGGTGTAGTTTGAATAGTCGAGAGAGGTAACCAGCATTTGCGGAATGCCTTCGCGTGTAATGGGTGCGGGGATGTGCTCTATCACCATGTCAAGAAGTGGTTCAATGCTGTCTGTTTTTTTGCGCCAATCGGTGCTCATCCAGTTGTGTTTTGCAGCACCGTATGCAACTGGAAAATTGAGTTGGTCTTCAGTGGCTCCCAAGTTGAACATGAGGTCGAATACTGATTCATGGACTTCATCGGGTGTGCAATTTTCTTTGTCTACTTTATTGATAACTACAATAGGTTTTAATCCTAGCTGTAAAGCCTTTTGCAACACGAACCGAGTTTGAGGCATTGGACCTTCAAATGCATCAACAAGAAGCAGAGCACCTTCGGCCATATTGAGAACTCGTTCCACCTCGCCACCAAAATCACTGTGGCCGGGCGTATCAATGATGTTGATTTTATATCCTTTGTAAGGAATGCTCACGTTCTTGGCCAGAATGGTAATTCCGCGTTCGCGCTCCAGGTCGTTGCTGTCCAAAACGAGTTCGCCCATGTGCTGGTGATCTTTGAAGAGATGGCCAACCATCAGCATTTTGTCAACGAGTGTGGTTTTGCCGTGGTCAACGTGGGCAATAATGGCGATATTCCTGATTTTCTGCATTGTTCTTATTTTTTTTAAAGGGGCGCAAAAGTAGTGGGTTGTGAACGTTTGGGTTGTTATTGAGATGTCATAGTTATATGTTGAAACGATGTTGAAAATTTTTGTCCAGCGCTGTCATCTAAACGAAAAACCCCACAGCCTGGTGTTTCAGGAGGTGGGGCATTTTCTCTAACTGGTTTGGTTAACTGAATGTATCGTAATCATTAACGAATGAGGGTGACATGACCCATGATGTCTTTTTTCTCTGTACTGAAACTAAGTTGAACAATAAGCCGATAAGTGTAGGTGCTAGTTTCACCGTAAAATTCGCCCTCTTTCATGTTTCCAATCCATGGTTCACGAGGGTCGTTGGTTGCGAATACCTGTTCGCCCCAGCGATTGAAAACAATCAATTCATAAGTATGTATGTGATCAGTCCCGGCTATGGCCGGGATGAAAACATCATTCAAACCATCATGATTGGGACTGAATGAATTAGGGATAAACACTGAAAAGTCGCTGGTAATTTCTATCTGTTTTGTCTGGGAATTTTCACAACCTTCTTCATTCCAAACGGTGAGTGTCACAGGATAAACCCCGGTGTTGATGTAAGAATGAGTTACTTCAGATGCCGAGCTTGTGCTTCCATCACCGAAATTCCATTCGAGTGCAATCACATCCTCTGATTCGTTTTCAAAAGTGATTTCGGGGAAGAAGATGGTGGTCTCATAAGTCGTAGCATTGAACTCGGCCTCAGGTTCAGAAAAAACTTCCACATAGTTTTCGATCTCTACTTCATTTTCACAACCCTCAGGGGAGATGACAATCAGCGATACGTCATAAAATCCTTCCTCTTCAAAAACATATGCAGGGTTGGCTTGTGCGCTTGTATCATCATTGCCAAAAGTCCAGAAGTATTGTGACGCATTGGTTGATGTGCTGGCAAATTGTACATGCAGGTCTTCGCATCCGCTAAGCGGTAAACCACTGAATGAAGCTTCCACAGCAGGATGTACAGTGAAAATCTGCAACGAAGAATTTGTGCAGCCAAATTCATTGGTGGCGTTAAGCGCAATTTCATAGACTCCCACATTATTAAAATTGAATGAAGGCAAATCATCGTTGCTCACAAGATTTCCGTTCACATTCCATTCATAATTGCTCAACGCGACAGGGGCCTCAATGATCATTGCTTCAGCAGGTACTTCGCATGAAAAAATTTCATCCAACACAAAACCGGCAGCCGGAATAGGGTTAATAACCAAGCTCAATTGAGTAGTATCCGTGCATGCTTGGCTCGTTTCAGCAATGAGTACAATGCTTTGGGTTATGGGTATTGTTCCGCTGTTTTCAAACGAAAAACAAGGAGATATTTCGCTGCTGGTTGTACCATCGTCAAGTTGCCACTCAAAGTTGGTAGCACCGGTTGAAATGTTTTCCAGGCAGGTGATCAACGGGCTGCATGAATTTGAAGCGGGTACAGTGAATGCAGCAACAGGATTCGCGTTAACTGTTATGGGAATGGAATCAGAAAACTCACAAAGTGTTGTTGCAGTTGCGGTGAAATACACAATGTAATTCCCTGCCTGGTCGAACTGATGATCTACCAAAGGGTTGGAAGAAATGTTGCCATCACCCATATCCCACTCAATTACTGCTGCGTTTGAAGTCACGGCTTCAAAATGAATTTCATTGCCAGCACAAATGGAACTTACATCGGAAGAGATAACGGCATCTGGCGAAAGAAGCACCGAAACAATTGTGGATGTGGTGTCAAACCCACAACCATCCGTAGCATATTGGTTTATTATAAAGTTACCAGGTTCTGAAAAAATGTATTGCGCGTTGAAGTCATTAGAAGAAGCCAGCCCACCGAAGTCGTAGGTCACTTGTGTAGCACCGTTGCCACTATCTGTAAAATTCACCAACAGCGGATCGCAACCGGAAGTAGCACTTGCCGAAAATTGTGAACTTACCATGTTAGGCTGCACGGTTACCACCACCTGAATGCTATCTTCTCCGCAGCCATTTTCAACATGAAGCCATATTGGAAAGTCGGTGGGCGAACTGCCGGTGGTGTATACATTTATTTCCGGATCAGCATCGGTGCTCATCGTGCCATCACCAAAATTCCAGTCCCAAGATGTACTGCCTCCGGTTGAGATATTACTGAACTCAACAGTAACAGGGGAACAAACGGAGCTGAGAATATTAGTGGAAAAATTTGCATATGGCAACGGATTCACAATCACCTCATCCGAAGCTACATCGCTTCCGCAGATATTTTCCGCAGTAAGATTAATGTCATAGTACATGATGCCTGCACCCTCGCTAAAGATGTGGGTGGATGGTTCGTCCACGGCCAAAGTTTGTCCATCATAATTCCATGAATAAGTGGTGTACACACCTATAGAGTTGTTGGAAAAATCTACTTCAAGCGGTGCACATCCTTCATTAATACTTAGACTTATTGCAGCCTCCGGTATCGAAATAATTTCAACCAACGATAAAGTCTGGTCGGAGCAGCCTGCTGCATTGGTTGCCGTGAGTTTTATCCAATAAGTGCCGTCCGTGTTGAAAGAATAATTGGGTTCAAAAGAAAAATCATCGCTGCCATTTTCAAATTCCCACAGGAATGAATTGGCACCAATGGAAATATTTTCGAGGTCAAGAATTTCTCCGGAACATCCTATGGCCGGCACTGTGAATTGTGCATTGGGAATTGCCACAACGGTCATATCCATGTAAGCTGTGTCTGTGCAAGTGGTGATCGCGTCCGTGTAGAAGTAAAAAAGATTGTAAACACCAACTCCAACGGAAGGATCAAATGTTCCTGCCAGCGGATCAACAATGCCGGTGCCCTGCCATGAGCCTCCAATAGGTGAAGCTCCACTGAGATTCAGAACTGATTCGTTTCCGCATACAAGTTCGTCTATCCCAGCTGTAACCGCAGGCAGTGGCATCACTTCCACTTCCATTTGATCGCTCACATAACAGGAGCCAGTTCCATTTTCAATAGTTATGATGAAGTTTCCACTCCCAGCAATTTGTGGGTTGAAAGATCCAGTTAGCGAATTTGCTATGCCTGTTCCCAACCACGTTCCGGTTGAAGCAGTATTGAGGCTCAGCAGTTGAATGCCATCATTGGCACAAACCTGTACATCTGACCCGGCACTAATTGCTATAGGTGCCACGGCAGTTACAACGAGATCATCGCTTGCAGAACAACCATTCGAATCAGTATAAGAATAAACAACCGTGTAGTTGCCCAGGCCGGAAGGAGTAAAACTTCCACCTGGTGTAATTCCAGTTCCGCTCCAAATTCCGCCAACAGGTGTTGCAGCGATTAATTGTGTAGCAATGGTTTGGTTACAAACTGAAATGTCGTTCCATGCATTTACATCAGGAAGAACACTAACGGTGAGTGTCATTGCATCTGTATCGAAACAATTGTTGTTATCCGTTACCGTAAGAACAAATGAAGTTGTGGCAATAGGAAAAGCGGTTGGATTGAATTGCGCAGCGTTTAAAAGACTTCCGCCATTGTTCCACAATGCGGAATATGGCGTTTCGCCTCCACTTGCCGATCCATTAAGAATTTCAGAATCACCCACACAAAAGGCTAGGTCGCTACCTGCATTGGCCACCGGCAACTCATTTACAAGCACAAGCACCTGGTCTGTGGCGCTACATGCTCCCATATTAAAAGTATAGGTGAGATTGAATGATCCAGCACTGGCAGGATTGAACAGCCCACCGGGAGTTACGGACGGTCCTGACCAACTGCCGCCTGGATTTAGAGGAACAAGACTGAAAGCTGTCGAATTCGCGCAAACTTCGAAGTCGGGGCCTGCATCAATTGCCGATGGAGCAACAACACTTGCCGTCATCTGGTCGCTACTGGTGCAGCCCTGTGCGTTGGTATAAGAATAAGTTAGTATGTAATTTCCTATGGCGCCAGGCGTGAACAATCCTGTCCCGTTTACTCCGGCACCGCTCCATGTACCACCTGCAGGCGAAAATCCTGTTAGTTGTGTCGGACCTGAAGTGGTGCAAAGACTGATATTATTTCCTGCATTTACCGCTGATACCGGCAGAACAAACACGGTTACCTGATCGGGGTCGCTACAGTTTTCTGCGTCCACCACTGTCACATTGTAGAATGTGGTGGCCCCTGGGGTTGCTGTTGGATTTTGAGACAGTCCGTTGCTCACAGCGCCTCCACTCCATGAATAGAGAATTATTGCACCGTTAGGGCTGATAGCTGTGGCTCCCAGTTGTGCAGTTTGACCTGGGCAAATGGTGATATCATCAACGGCCGTGGTGGTGGGCAAAGGATGGACAATGATGACCAGATCATCCGAATCGGTGCACATTCCGGTATCAATAGTGAAGGTGAGATTGTATGTGCCTGGGGCAGTGGGAGTAAATGCTCCGTTGGCAGTTACCAGTGGTGAGCCACTCCACACTCCACCGGAAGCAAGGCTAACAACCGGTGAGTTCAGGCATACATCGAAGTCAGCGCCCGCATCTGCCGTGCACTGAGTTAAGGCCATAGTTCCTTGCATCAGGATGGAGGCAAGGGCAATAAAGAGTCTTAGGCGAACTCTTTTTTTGTCCGTCATACTTTTAAAGTTAGGGATGCTTAATTCCCGCTTGATACGAATCATTGCCTTTTGAGGTTTCGTCATTTAAAATTTTAGTGCAATAGCGATGACCATACATTGATGGACATGCACTACCCGCATTGCCGTGGAGTACTTATTTGCCAAGCACTATTAGTAGCAGCACCAATTCGGAATTTCCGAAACTGGCATCTTGGAGAAAAGATAGAATTTTGCACTTGCCACCTTCGGAGAAGTGCCTGCCTTTAGGTGAGGCAGTTAGGTGTTTTGATAATCCATCGGATTGAACTTTCTTTGAAGTCCTATATTGATGATAATGGTAAGTTATCAACAATGAGACAAAGATATTAACAATGAGTTGCCTGATGCCAACATTTTTATTGAAGCTTGTTTGGTTTGAAAATTCAGTTTGATTTTGAATGATGTTCTTTGCCCTTGTTTAAACAAAACATACAGCGCAATGAAAGTTTTTCTTGTTGGCTACATGGGTTCTGGTAAAAGCACACTAGGACCGAAACTGGGTCTCGAACTTTCGTTACCCTTTTTGGATTTGGATAAAGAAATAGAAAAGAAAGAGGGCAAATCCATTGCCCTGATTTTTGAGGAAGAAAACGGAACAGATCGGTTTCGTGAAGTAGAAAGGGACATGCTGGATGAAAGTATTTCGAACCTTGAAAATTTTGTGATGGCTACCGGTGGTGGTGCACCTTGTTTTTATGAGGGGATTGAAAAGATGCTGAATGCAGGTCTGGTGGTTTATCTCCAACTTCCTGCAAAAACGCTTGTGCAGAGAATTCTTCAATCAAAAGAGAAAAGACCTGTGGTGGCAAAAATTCCGGACGACCGGCTTCTTGATCATATAGCAATGCAACTGAGGGGAAGAGAACTCGAATACAATTGCGCCAATATCATTGCGGACGGTTTGAAGATCACGCCAAAAACGCTTGCTCATCAAATCCGTGAGTTCAAAATGGCGAATCTGTGAAGTATGAAGATTCTTGTAAAAAACATAAAAGGTCTTGTGAACGCTCAACTTTCCCCAACACCCAAAGTGAGTGGGGCAGGGATAAGCAAAATTTCTATTCTGGAAAATGCGTGGTTAGCTATCGAAGAAGGAAAAATTTCTGATTTCGGTGAGATGAATGATTGGCCGGGTGTAAGCGACTGGTCAAGTCTTGATGTGGTGGATGCAGAAGGAAAATTTGTACTGCCATGTTGGTGCGACTCACACACTCATATTGTTTATGCAGGTTCGCGAGAGGGTGAATTCGTGGATAGGATCACTGGATTGAGCTATGAAGAAATTGCTGCACGGGGTGGTGGAATTCTCCATTCGGCAAAAAAACTTCAACAGGCAACCGAAGAAGAACTTTTTGAATCCGCATGGCGCAGACTAGATGAAGTAATGCATCAGGGCACAGGTGCTGTCGAGATAAAAAGTGGCTATGGATTGACGCTCGAAGCTGAATTGAAAATGTTGCGGGTGATTCAACAATTGAAAAAGAAGCATCCCCTAACCATTAAGTCCACTTTCCTGGGCGCACATGCTGTTCCTGTTGAATTCAAAGCAAATCCTTCGGGCTACACAGATCTTATAGTTAATGAAATGATTCCCGAAATAGCATCGGAAAAGCTCGCGGAGTTCATTGACGTGTTTTGTGAGCAGAATTATTTTTCAATCAAAGACACCGATCGAATTCTTGAGGCAGGAACAAAGCATGGACTTGTTCCAAAAGTTCATGTCAACCAGTTCAACATCATTGGGGGAATTGAAGTGTGTGTAAAACACGATGCGCTAAGTGTTGACCATCTTGAATTGATTTCGGATGAAGACATTGCGGTATTGACGAAATCAGAAACGATGCCGGTGGCGTTGCCGGGTTGTTCATTCTTCATCAGGATTCCATACACACCTGCAAGAAAAATTATTGATGCCGGATTGCCACTTGCGTTGGCCACAGACTTCAATCCCGGCTCTTCTCCATCTGGCAACATGAATTTTGTGAACAGTCTTGCCTGTATCAAAATGAGTATGACTCCTGAAGAAGTCATTAACGCATCTACCATCAATGGTGCTTATGCTATGAATCTGTCAGATGAACTGGGGACTATTACGCCCGGAAAAAAAGCGAGCTTCATCATCACCAAGGAAATTTCATCTCTTGCATCCCTCATGTATCACTTCGGAACCGACCTGATTGATTCGGTTTATATCGAAGGCAAAAAGGCCCGCTGATGAGCGAGCCTTTTCTATTGATTGCTGAGTGAAAGCTTATTCCTTAATGAATTTGATTCGAAATGATGACTCCTGATTTCTCTGTTGAAAGATGTACAACCCGGTTGGTAATTCTGAAATGTTTATGACTGCATTTTGTTGAACCCAATGTGTAAGCATAACCCGACCCTGAGTGTCGAGAATTTCGACTAGAGAAGATGATGGAAGTTGTACCCAAAGCTTGTCGTTTGTAGGATTGGGATAAACTAATACTTCTATTTCGTTCAATTCAGTCTGATTAAGAAGCAAATTGTCAAGAAATTCAAAATAATCGGGTGTAACATTATTGTATTCGATGTCTTCGAATTCCACCACATCATCAAAGTAGGTAATGTCGTTGTGTGAGAGAGCAAGTTCATCTTGAGCGTCAGACCACTCATCAGTACCAAAGCCGCCACCATCCAAGATGGAAATCTCTCCATACAGTATCAGCACCATGTCATATTCACAATCCTGATGTTCATAGTGACCACGTATCACAAGGTCAACCCCCTGTCCGGCCACAATACCGGACGAATTGACAAGAGCAACAAAACCTGACCAATCAAAACTTTGAGCATCCACACTTTCCCATGAAGTTGAAGATGCAGGTAAAAAGTTGAAAGCATCAAAGCCGGCTACTGGCACATTGGTGATCGAATCAACAAAGACAACGTAGTCGATGAAAAAGGGCTTATCAGGCCCTAAATCATAAGAACTGATTACACCACAACTACAGAACTGGTTTGGATTTCCTCCAAACATCTGGAGGTTCGTAATCCTGATTTCAAGATTGCAGGATGAGTCACCGCTAATAATCACCCTTACAGAGTCAGGATGGTAGTCAACACACGAAGTTGAATTGAGCGATGAAAACAAAAGCGGAAATGCACAGATAAGAAACAAGTAAATTTTTTTCATTTCATTTGGATTAAGGGGTTATGTCAAACAGACAGAATGAACTTGCCATTCGTTGCCTGATCAAACTATCAACTACCGAAGTACTCACTGATTGCCTGCCTGATTTCATCATCCGATAAAACACCATGCAGGATTTTTGGTTCTCTTTTTCCATCACATAAGATGACACCACATTGTTGTGGTTGAAGGCTGCGTTGAAAAGTTATTCCTCCATCCGGCAACTTGAAAAAAATCATGTTTTCATCTTCATACCGAATCGCGAGGTCGGTTCTTCCCGGATTTTGAGTGAATTCATTTACATAAAAATCAAAATCGCTGATGACTTCATTCAGGCCTGATGGGTCATTTTCAGACAATGCTCCAAGTTCAGAGGAGGAAGGGGCGAAGAACACAACTTCCTTCATTCCAGATTTTGGATTGACTTGAACCGGCTCTTCCGCTTTGATAGGCTCTGTTATGTTGTTTGAGCCTTCCTTCTTCTCAATCTTCTTTTCAGAGCAGGATAAAAAAATGCATGCAACCAGCATCGTTGACATTCCAAAAAATCGCTTCATGTTGTGGTTTGTTTATTTGCCCAAAGAAATAAAAATGCAACGACTAATTGAATGCATCCCCAATATCTCAGAGGGAAGCGACAGAGAAAAAATAAGCACAATCGCCTCCGTTGTGGAAAATGTTCCTGGAGTAATGTTGCTTGATGTGGATCCCGGTGCAAGCACTAACCGCACTGTCATAACGTTTGCAGGTGAGCCTGAAGCTGTAGCAGAAGCAGCGTTTCAACTCATAAAAAAGGCCGCTGAATTGATTGACATGCGACACCACAAAGGAGCACATCCGAGGCAGGGATCAACTGACGTTTGTCCTATGGTTCCCATAAGTGGTGTTACGATGGAAGAATGTGTTGCACTTGCGCACAAGCTGGGCGAAAGGGTAGGGAAGGAGTTGGGTATTCCCGGATATTTCTATGAGTACGCTGCGAAAAATGAACAACGAAAAAATCTTGCGAATTGCAGAAAGGGTGAATATGAAGGGCTTGAAAAAATCACCACTAAAGAATGGACACCTGATTTTGGTCCAAACAAAATCAGTGATGAAGTGAGAAGAAGCGGAATCACAACCATTGGTGCACGGGTTTTCTTGGTCGCTTACAATGTGAACCTCAACACCACTTCAACACGCAGGGCCAATGCCATTGCCTTCGACATTCGCGAAGCGGGACGAATGGTTACCAACCCGAAAACCGGCAATCCGGAACTGGATGAAAAAGGCAACCCGAAACAAATTCCCGGAACACTGAAAGCAGTAAAAGGCATCGGTTGGTTTATTGAAGAATACGGCATTGCTCAGCTTTCGCTCAACCTCACCAACATTGAAATCACTCCCGTTCATATAGCGTTTGAAGAAGCATGCAGTAGAGCTGATGAACGCGGTATCCGGGTGACAGGAAGCGAACTGGTGGGATTGATTCCAAAAAAATCTATGCTTGATGCAGCTGATTATTTCCTGAAAAAACAACAGCGCTCACTCGGTATTTCTGAAAAGGAGAAAATCAAAATAGCGGTGAAGTCACTCGGACTGGATGACTTAGCACCGTTCAAGCCGGAAGAAAAAATAATTGAATACATCATTGAAAAAAAACTTGGACAGAAGAAAAAACTGGTGAACCTCAACCTACGTGAATTTGCCAATGAAACATCAAGCGAATTGCCCGCTCCCGGTGGCGGAAGTATAAGCGCTTATGCAGGTGCATTAAGTGCTTCATTGGCTGCAATGGTGGCCAATCTTTCCGCGCACAAGCGCGGTTGGGACGAACGTTGGGAAGAGTTTTCAGATGTTGCTGTCCGCGCTATGAGTCTTCAGGAAAAACTTCTGACTCTCGTGGACGAGGACACGTTGGCATTCAACAAAATCATGGAAGCATTTGCGCTTCCAAAAAACAGCGATGATGAAAAAAAGCTGCGTTCAGATGCAATTGAATCAGCTTCTAAGTACGCCTTGGAAATTCCATTGCTCACTGCTCAACTTTCACTTGAGTGTTTAAAAGTGTGTGGTGAAATGGTAGATAAAGGAAATCCGAATTCCGTGACGGATGCAGGAGTGGGGGCGTTGTGTGCACGTGCGGCCGTGTTGGGTGCAACAATGAATGTGCGCATCAATGCTTCGGGCATAAAGGACAAACTTTTCACTGAAAGAGCGTTGAATGAAGTTGCAGTGCTGGAAGCTGAGGCAGAAAAAATTGAAGCGAAAATCCGCTTGTCGGTAAGTGGAAGGATGAGCTAGAAGCACAGTATCGGGAGCCATTTCGCACTCTAACCACCAAGTGAGCTTCAGTTTGATAACGTCAATAATCCAACACAATGAGCTTTCTTGTTTCGATTTTTGGGTTATCCCATCTTGCAAAATAGACACCGGATGGTAGTCTGGAAATATCAAGGACAGAAACCTTGTCATGCAAGTCAAGAGCGAAAACAAAACTCTCGATTCCGGTTGAATTAATGATAGTCAGGAAGGAACTTTCATTGTTGTTCACTTGCACATATTCTAAGGCGGGGTTGGGCCTTATTTCTTCCCAAATGGAACTAGTTGGGGTTTGAACCACACTAACAAATGAGCAGTTGGAAGTAAGTTCAGTATCCACGCTGTTGTCAAAGTAGTTTTCAAATTCAGCCAGATTTTCACTAACGTTTTTCAGGTAGTATCCGAACCACAGCGATAGAAGTTCGTGCGTTATTTCCTGTTGAACTTCGCGGGACATTCCGGAAAAACCAATTTCACCGATGTCGCAAAGTGTACCATCATCGGCATAGCCACAATGACCGCCATCAATAATGTTGACGAAGGCTTTGCAATCGCTCGCGGTGTTTTCATAAATGGGGGTGTGATGATTTGCTGACGGAGTTACTGCATCCGCTGAGCCACTGAGCAGAAGAGCGGGAACTATTACATCGTTTGCAGCACTAATAGCGGAGGGACTTGTTTCAGCCGGGGCAAGACCAACAATGGTTTCTATTTCATCATTGCCTGAAGCAGCAAGCCACGATGCGCCACCACCCATCGAGTGGCCCATGATGGCTTGTTTGTCGTTGAGGTGGTTGTAGAAAATGGATGTTCCGTTAATGGACTCGTCCATCATGGCTTCAACAATGAACGCCAGGTCAAGCCCGAAATTTTCATGATTCGGAAAAAATCCTCCCTCAGTGGTTGCGAAAGCCATCACATAGCCCTGTTCTACCAGATGTGTCCAGATGTTTTCGTAGTCGCTCCAGGGCATCACAAAGCCATGACCAAAAACGATGAGTGGGAAAGTTCCATTGCTCATCACAACATCATCGCCCGTGCTTTCAGATGGATAGTAAATCTCTGTGGTGACATCCCGGTCTCTTGAAGAATCATAAAATGAAATGGCAGTATGGCCGATTTCAAATTGTGAAAGAGCGGATGCTGTGTAGAAAATGACGGCAACGGATAAAATTATTTTCATTGGTTTAGATTTTGTAAAAATTTCAGCGAAAGTATTTCCTTGACATCACTTTCTGGAAACAGCGGTAGATAATCATTAATGAAATCCGGTCGAGGGCATCATTCACCGACTGTGCATTTGCAATCACGGGCTTCAACATCTTTTCAGAAATATCCACGCGATACATCAACTGCATAAACCGCTCGCGGTGTTTTTCATAAAGCGGTGCAATGCATGACTTCACAGCATGGAGCAAATCTTCTGGTGTTGAAATTTGTTGTGAATTATAGTTAGCGGAATACAAATCTTTCCGAACCTGTTTTTCTATTTCTTCAAGAAGCGCCTGTGCATCCATTTCTTTCGGCAACAGCGAAACGAGTTGATGCAATGTGGAAATGCTTTCATCCATGGTGCACTCAATGCTGACGAACCAAAAGTTCTTCGGCAAGCAAACGAAGCGATTCTTTTTTCGATGACGACACGTTCACCTTTTCCAGATGCTGCAAGGCGAGGTTGTTATATTCATTCATCTTATTCTCTGCATTGGAACGCACATGAAGCTTTTCGAAGAGGTTGATTACACCGGTGACTTTCGTTTCAGGATTTTCTTCATTCATCAGTTGCATGAGTTGTGCTTTGTCATCGCCTGTTGCTTTTTCCATTGCGCAAATCAGCAAGTAAGTTTTTTTCCCCGAGCGGATATCTCCTCCACGTTTTTTCCCAACAAGATTTTCATCACCAAATGCATCGAGGTAATCATCCATGAGTTGAAAAGCAATGCCCATGTCCACGCCAAGTTCATACAAATGCTGTTGGTCTGCATGGCCTGCTCCGCCCAACAATGCCCCTGTCTGCAGTGCAGCACCCAGTAAAACACTTGTCTTCTGTGAAATCATGTTGATGTATTCCCATTCATTCACATCGGTTCTTTTTTCAAAGTCCATGTCAAGTTGTTGTCCGTTGCAAACTGCAAGTGCGGCAGAGTTGAAGAGGCGAAGCAATTCAGGAAGGTAAGTGTGAGGCACCGAACACATCAGGTCATAAGCATGAATGAGCATAGCATCACCGCTTAGAATGGCAGCGCTGGTGTTCCACTTTTTATGCACTGTAGGTTTATTCCTGCGCACCGGTGCGTTGTCCATCACATCATCATGCAGCAACGTGAAGTTGTGGAAAAGTTCGATGCCGAGGGCAGGTTTTACACAAAGGGTTACATCATCGGAAAACAAACTGCACGACATGAGTGCAAGTGCAGGGCGCATTCGTTTTCCACCCATGCCCATAACGTAACGAATGGGTTCGTTGAGCGAATGATGTGGAAGAGTTTCCAGAAATTCATTCAGCGCCTCGTCCACTTTTTTCCCACACTCGGCCAGCGTCATTTTCCCGATTTCAATTGTTCGAGTAAGTATTTTCCGTATCCGCTGTTGAGCAGTGGTTGTGCAAGAACTGCAAGTTGGGCATCGCTGATAAATTCCATTCGCCATGCTACTTCTTCTATCGCACCAATCTTCAAACCTTGTCTTTCTTCAATCACCTGTACATAGTGTCCGGCCTGCATCAGTGATGCGAAAGTGCCGGTATCCAGCCAGGCGGTACCGCGGTCCAGTTTGGCAACTTTCAGTTTTTCGCGCTTCAGGTATTCTTTGTTTATGTCAGTGATTTCGTATTCGCCACGAGCGCCCGGTTTAAGGCTCGCTGCAATTTCAATCACATTGTTGTCATAGAAATAAAGTCCCGGAACTGCGTAGTTGGATTTTGGGTGTTGGGGTTTTTCTTCGATTGAAATTGCTTTTCCATCAGCATCAAATTCTATTACTCCATAACGATGGGGGTCACTCACATGGTAGGCATAAACAAGTGCGCCATCTACATTGGTGTTTTCGCGCAGGAGTTGTCCCATGCCGTTTCCATAAAAAATATTGTCGCCAAGTACAAGGGCGACTTTTTCTTTTCCCACAAAATCTTTCCCAAGAACAAATGCCTGTGCAAGCCCGTTGGGTTCATGTTGCACCACGTAACTGAATTCACATCCCAATGAATTTCCATCGCCCAAAAGTTTTTTGAAACCGGGTAAATCATGCGGTGTGGAGATGATTAGAATTTCGCGGATGCCCGCAAGCATAAGAGTAGAGAGTGGGTAATAAATCATGGGTTTGTCGAACACAGGCATAAGTTGTTTGCTCACCGCAAGGGTGAGTGGATAAAGCCGTGTGCCGCTGCCGCCTGCCAGGATTATTCCTTTCATTCAGTTGGAGAATTGATGTGTTTGTGTGTAGTTCGACTTCGTTCACTATGACATGCTCACTATGACATCTTCAACTTCGCTAGCCATGACAATGAATGTCGTTTTGAGCTTGTGTAAGGATGGCGATGTATGAAAAAGACCGTCCCGATTTTTCGAGGCGGTCTTTTCAGAAATGTTTTTCATGGATTAGTTCGATGAAGGTTTTGCTTCTTCGCCTTCCTGTTCATGATGATGTTCGCCTTCATGTTCATGTGGTGCATGATCGGGCACGCCATCACCATCGTGGTCGTGTTCAAGGTTCACTTCGGGTTTCTTGAACGTGATGGATACGCTCGAGGCATCAATGCGGTAAGTGTCTTTGGGTGTGGTGATGGCCGCCTGCCGGGATGCCAGGCTCAATGAATCTTCAGCGCTGCTCACCGCATCGGCCAGAACATTTCGTTGATCTTCTATGGATTGTATGTCCTTTCTCGCCACGCCTTCAATGGTTGCCGTGTAGCCAGCGCAGCCATCAATGGGAACAAAAAACTCGTGTTGCGTCATTACCAGCATTGGTTCATCGGTTCCGTTGTCAACGGTGAGCCAGCATCCTTCATGGGCACAGGTCTCCACAATTTTTCCCTGAACAGTAACAAAAAGGGAATCGCGATCTTTAAGTGCATCGGGAATTGCGGATGCCGCAATAGCAGCATCGGCTGCGCCTTCATGCTGGTGGTTGTGTTCGTGTTTGCAGCCACTCATGCTCACTGCAAGTGCAAAAAAGAAAAAATAATTTTTCATTGAATCGGGTAATTGAATTTTGATGGGGCGAAAGTAGGATTTTAGTCCACAGTGTATGAGTTATGGACTTCAACAGTGTGCAAAAATCGTTCTTACCCCTCTTGCGTTCTTCCCCTACTTTTCAAACCCAATTCAAAAACCAAAATTCAACTGAACACAACGTTCAATAAAAAAATGAAAACCATGAGTATAAAATTCTACACATTTCTTGTTATTGTTTTTATGACTTCCACGCTTAACGCGCAGATGGTGCTGAATGAAATTCTGATTTACAGCGGATTTGCAACCATTGAACTCCACAATCAGGGCGTTTCTTCGGTGGATGTAAGTGGTTATTATTTTCATAATTTCCCTACCAGTATGGCATTGGCCGATATGACCAATGTTTACGATACCGACCTCGTGATAGGTGGGGATGAGTTCGTGGTGCTGACGGGACTTGTTTCCGATAACGTGCATGGTGAAGTTGGCCTTTACATGAATGATGATGACTTTGCCGACAGCGACAACCTGGTGGACTATATGGAATACGGTGAAGGCGGACACCAGCGCGAACCCGTGGCTGTGGCTGCGGGCCAATGGACAGTGGGTGGTTTCGTGGTCACACCTAATTTCCTGATGGGCCATTCCATGGCTTATGATGGAGATGGCAATGCGCCCAGCGATTGGCAGGATGTGTTTCCTCCTACAGCGGATGCACCCAACGTGACTGGTGTTGAAGAACTTTCTGTTTCATCTGTCATCATGGTTTATCCCAACCCAAGTACTGAAAAAATTTCGGTACAGTGTTCACAAAAGGGAATGGTGCGTTTGTTTGATGTGCGTGGTTCGCTGGTGAAAGAAGTGGAAAAAACTACTGGTGAGGTGGTGATTGATATGAGCGATGTGGTGAATGGAAATTACTTCGTGGAACTGAATGGGAGAACGGTGCAGTTCAGGATTGAAAATTAATGATTGAAAATAGTCTTTCGACCACTTCGACCAGTTCAGGGTAAACTCAAGCTCAGGGTAAACTCAAACTTAGGATGAAATCGTGATGAAGGAATGGTAAAAATGAAGAGGGCCGCGCTGTGCGCGGCCCTCTTCACTTCCAAGAAGAAAGCAAAAGCTGCCCGTAGAGCGAAATGAAAACAGTGGTGATTTTGGGGTGAGGGGAATGGGTTGTGATCCTTCTCCTACATTCGCAAAAATCCCATCGCATGAAAACTTCGTCCATCATTTGCATTCTTGCACTCCTCATCCTGTTTTCGTCCTGTACACAAAACACTGCCCCGGGTATTCTTTTGGGCAAGTGGGAATACACTCGTTGCGACATGGCCGCAGGAGGGAAGGACGTTGGAATGTCCACAATGAAATTAGAGCGGTTTGAAGCGTTCATGTCGAATTTTACGCTGGAGTATTTCGGTGACCAAACGTTCTATGCGAGCGGAATTAATGGTACAGAATTTTTGGAGAGAAAGGGCACTTATAAAGTTCGGGAAGGCAAGTTCATTGAAACTAAAAGTACGGGCGAGGATGGAATCGACCTTGTTTACACAGATCCAATCATCCTGCTTACGTCAGATAGTTTGAAACTCGGAATGGCAGACAAGTGGGTTGTAGTTTATAGCAGGGTGAAATAATCACCCAATCGCACGACTTTAGTGCACATAACCCGCGCGTTCTTTCCGGGAGCATGCAACTCTCATTCTCAGCTCCACACCAAACAATACCTTCCCCAAAAAAATTCCCAACATGAAAATCATTTCCATTCTTGCACTCCTCATCCTGTTTTCTTCCTGCTCACAAAACAATGCTGATAGGCTTGTTGGCAAATGGAAATATGATCATCTGGAAATGCCTGCGGGAGCAACCAGCGAAGAATGGACACCGGAGGGACTGATGACCATGAGCCGCCTCATGTCTGGCTACACCATGGAATTCTTCAGCGACAAGAAGTATAAATTTACCCTTGAAGACTATGGCAGCGGCCACTCCGGTACTTATCAATTCGTGGAAAACGGCAAATACATCGAAACTACAAGCGTTCTTGCGGATGAACAATCCACTATTGATAAGCAGGAAATCCTATTGCTCTCGGCAGATAGTTTGAAACTGGCACCAGCGGATAAACCGGTGGTTGTTTATAGCAGGGTGAAATAATCCCAAAATCGCTCGGCTTTAGTTCAGCGTAGCCAGATAGAAAGGTCAGTAGAATATAAGTCAAAAGATTTTTCATTGCTTGTCAGTTTGATGTTAGCACTACCGCCAATTGGTTACGGATAAAGTTTGGTAGCTACCTGAAGGTGGCGATTTGAAACGCTAAACTGTCTATACGCACCAAAGCATGTTTGGAACACGAATTTTCATATTCGCACTTCCGCGCCACTATGGGGTAGGTGCTGTTATGGGCTGGTTTTCCGTACCTCTATGCAAAAGTTCATACGAAGCACAAATGATGAGTCTTGCACAATTTTTTCTACGACCCACGTGCGGACGATTTCTATTGTTACGCAATTGCCCACAGGTTTCGTTTAACCCATTAAAGAAATGGATAAGATAAAGGTTTAATAAATTTTCAGGCAGGTCTCTTTAATTCATCAATTGACTTTGTAAGTGCAATTATTTCTTTTTTTAATTCTTCTATATCTTTTGAGCCAGCTAACGGTGCATCTTTTTCTTCGGCATCGCGACCTATAAAAAACGTGGCAAAGGTGGCGGTGACATAGCCAAAAATAGTGTACCCAAAAACTGCTATTAAAAATGCAAGTGTCCGGCCTTCAGGAGTGGAAGGATTAAATTCATTGCCTGCCGTTATAACCCTCATGGCTGTCCACCATAAAGCCATACCATAACTATCAAAACCTGAATTTGGATTTTCAAACGCATACATACCGGCTGCACCTGCAAAAGTTACAATAAGTGTAATCATAAAAACATAACCAAAGGCTCTTCGTTTCATTGCTGCCCCCAGGCTCTTCATACTTCTGTTGAAAGAAGAAACAATACGCACAAGCCTGATCCCTCGTAAGCCTCGCAACAATCGAACAAACCTAAAAATACGGAAGACCCTCAAAGCAGGAATAATAAGGGATATAGTTGTTAACCAGTTCTTTTTAAAAAAATAAACTTTAACAGGCGCTAAAATGAATTTAATCAGATAATCAATGATGAAAATAATCCAGATTGTTAAACTAGCATATTCAAGTGGTTTATTCAAACCCCATATCAATTCACTCACCAATAGAGCCAGCCATACGAAGCCTAAGAAAATCATTGGACCTTCTAAAATCTTTTCTAATGAACTAAGCAGTTTTTTTCTTTCGTTAACTAGTTGCTTTTTCATGATTTGTAAAATAATAATGACAGATAGATATTTTCTTATTGCAGCATGTAGGTAATGTTTACAAGGTTATTGACATAGAAAAAATGTTCCGTAAAGAGAAACTTGTTTTTGTCCGTTCGCATCCTTAAATCTTGCCGTTAACCGCACAAACAGTTCGTCCGAAACTGTCTCGTATCAAGTTTGCAGTCAGTTGATTTGTTGTCATAGACCGAAGACTTGATGTTGTAGAATGTAAGTGATAACTCCTGCAAAGTAACCAAGCAATGCAAGCAAGCTTATTTTTTTCAGATACCAGAAGAAACTTATTTTCTCCATGCCCATTGCTGCCACACCTGCTGCCGAACCAATGATTAAAGCACTTCCACCTGTGCCTGTGCAGTAAGCAAGAAACTCCCAAAAATAATGGTCAGTAGGATATTGATTGAGGTCATACATGCCTTGTGCTGCTGCAACCAATGGAACATTGTCAATAATAGATGAAAGCAAGCCGATTGAAATTACGATCGTGTTGTCATTTTGCAATGTTGCTGTCAACCATTGAGCAAGTTCGGAAAGTATGCCTGCTGACTGCAATGCTGCAATACTTACCAGGATGCCAAGAAAAAATAAAATACTCGGTGTGTCAATCTTACGAAGTGCATGAACAACCGAAAGATTGTGTTTGTCTTCTTCATCTTTTTGCCCGTGAATAATTTCGGTGATTATCCAAAGTATTCCAAGTCCGATAAGTATTCCCATGAAAGGTGGAAGATGTGTTACTGTTTTGAAAACTGGAACTAAAACAAGAATCAGCACACCCGAAAAAAAAACGATTGATTGATGTCTCTGAGAAAGCGTCTGATTGTTTGAATTGATTTCAATGTCTGGTCTTTCAATATTCCCTTTCAACTTGAAAGAAAGATAAACCAAAGGAATTGTAAGGCACATTAAACTTGGCAGAATTAATTTGATGATGATATTGGAAGCGGTGATTTGTCCACCAATCCAAAGCATAGTTGTGGTTACATCACCAATCGGACTCCATGCTCCACCTGCATTTGCCGCTACTACAACAATACCTGCAAAAAATAATCTGTCTTTGTCGTCCTTGATAAGTTTACGAAGCAATGAAATGATTACGATGGTAGTTGTCAGGTTGTCTAAAATGGCTGAAAGAAAAAAGGTGATAAAAGCAACTGTCCAAAGTAGTTTGCGTTTGTCGGTCTGCTTTATTCTTGTTGTGATAATGTCAAAGCCGTCATGTGCATCAACTAGTTCAACAATAGTCATTGCACCAAGCAGAAAAAATAAAATGCCTGAAAGTTCTCCCAAATGGTGGGTAAGTTCTTCGCTTATTAAGTGCTTGTCAGGCGAAAACAGAATGTACACTGTCCAGCAGAGAACACCAGTAACCAAAGCGGTTGCTGCCTTGTTTATTTTGATGGAATGTTCAGTCGCAATGGCGATGTATCCTAAAACGAAAATGGTAATTATTAGTCCTGTCATTATGGTTTTAATTCATTGTACTTTTCTTCTTCAATCCTTTCAACTTTGTTCCACTTCCTGATTTTAGTAAAAGGCATCTTTAAAAGATTACCGATTGTTAATTCTCTTTCATCAGCATAGTGTGGAACTCCCGTGACAATTTCGTTTTGATGAATATTTAACCTAACTGTTTTATGTATGCGATCCCAGAATGAAAAAATGATAGAATAATTACTATCTGTTTCTTTCTTTATCATGGAGTGATGTATGCCGTGCATTCGTGGCGTTACAATCAGATAGTTCAAAATTTTCTCAAAGCGAAACGGTAATTTTATATTGCTGTGATGAAATTGAGTTGCTGCCTCAAAAGCAATTTCATAAATAAGTACCATCACCGGTGAAACACCAATTAGAATAATTGCCGCACCACGAAAAATGATGGAACCAATCATTTCACCAAAGTGAAACCGAAAAGCTGTAGTAATATCCAAATCAAGGTCGGTGTGGTGCACTAAATGAAATCGCCATAAAATGGGAAATTTGTGTAGCAGTATATGCCATAAGTAATTGCTATAATCAAGCAGTAAAAAACTTATCGCATAATGCGCCCATTGCGGAACCTCAAATAAATAATTCAACCCGAAATGCCATTCCTGGTTTTGTGCAGCCAGCCATAGCATTGCAGGAATGAACAGAATGCGCAGCAAAGCAAAAGCAGGAATGGAAACAATAGAATTGATAAAAATTCTCTTCCATCGACTTTGCACTCGTTTTCTTAATTGAAACTTGCTTTCAAATAGAAAAAGGATTACAAACATTGTTATGAGAATAAGTACACCATAGGTGTCGAATACGGATCTTATCACTTTAGTTATTATTGATGTAAATGTTTCCCGGGATTCCAACCCTTCTTTTCGAGATAAGTTTTTCCTGATTGCAGCGCTGCATTTTCAAGTGGAGTAGCCATGGAATCGTTCCAGCGATTCAGGTAACCAAACAAACTGATAACCCCTAATATCTCAACAATTTCCCCTTCATCCCAATGACTGCGGATATTCTTTGCCACTTCATCAGTAACGGCATTTGGAACAGTGCTCGCAGCGATTGCAAAATCAAGAGCGGCTTTTTCGGCATCGCTGAAAGCCGGATGCATTTTGTACTCCCAAATATTATTGAGTTTATCTTGTTCTGCCCCGTAGCGTTCGGCAGCTCGGATAGTGTGGGCCTGGCAATAGTTGCAACCTGCAGTATAGCTCGAAAGGTAACCGATCAACCGCTTAAGTGCACTGGTTACTCTTCCTTCATTTTGCATAACAGCCATATTTAGATTTACAAAAGCCTTTGCAAGATGCGGCCTGTGCTGCATCGTGAGCACACTGTTGGGACAAAAGCCAAGTGTTTCATTAAAGAATTGCACCAGCTCCTCCAACTCAGGATTGTCAATGGTTGAAATGGGATGTACCAAGGGATTTTTCATGTGCTAAAATTAGTTTTCAAAAGATACAAAGGAACAGAAAGTTTGTTATTAGCAGACTTCTTTCAAATTCGATCGAAATTACTCCTCTCTCAGTTTCTCACCTTCTCCTTTTTTTGGATGCCATGTCGCATCTTTATTTAATCCTTGTTCTTCCTGTTGGTCAGGTGATGAACCTTCAGGCGCTTTGCCTGCCATCATTTTAAAATAGTTTATTCCGTCTTTTACATTGGCCCATAAATGCGAGGGTTGCTTAAATCCATAAGCGCGATACTTGCCGGGCGTAACCTTGCCTTTTTGCTTTACAAAGATTTCAAAATCTTTTATCCAGGAATAAAATCCCTTCATAAATATTTCTTCTTTAACCATGTCTTCTGCCTGCGTGTCGCTGTATTTTTTGTTCTTGCCTATCAATTGATACTTCCATAAATTATCAGGCACTTCCACACCGCCATACCTGCATTGCCATACTAAAGGCTGGTAAGCAAGCCTGTCATTTTCAAATGGCTCTTCGTCAGGATTAAAATAATTTTTATGCATTAATATTTTTGGTCTGCCGTCAGTACCAAACTCGTCACCACCATCATCACCGTAGCAAAAAAAAGCTGCGGTTCTGCCTTCCATGTGGTTTATGCTCATTTCTTTCCATTCATCGCTGTGTTCAAGCGCCATTGCTTTCATTGCATCTTTATGTCCGATGGTTTCCTCATCAGGGTTTCCGCCATTCATGCACACTAATCTGTCAAACATTAATTTCAAATTGCTTGATGGCGCATACCAGTTTACAGGTCCAATAATAGCCCATGCATCAGCCATATCAAACCTTGCATACAAATCTAAATTCCACATCAGGTCGGGTTCGCTGCTGCTGTTTTTTGAATAACAATTGCATGGCCAAACGCATAATGCCATGGAAGTGGAAACGCATGCGTTGCAACTTTGAATATGTTCCCGTGAATATACATTGCCTAAATCTTCGTAATCTATTTCCCAATCCTGCGGCAGCATTTCTGCCATCTTTAGCATGAGTGTTCTTGACTTACTGTCAACGCCCGGGCAGTTGTATTGCCTCCTGTTAGAGCCTGAGATAATCAATATTCTGTAAGGGCGTTGCTCTTTCGGCAGCTTTGCATTGTCGTCATTTGGTTTCATATTGATTATTTGATTTTAGTTTTTTTATGTAATGAAATTATTTTTTTGATTTTATTATGCGTATAGTTGAAAATACCCCATAACCTACCATGATGACAATAAAAATATAAACCCAAACCGGAATATTTTTACCGGCAATTATCAAATATAGATAAGCGGATATAAAAAAGAATCCTGTTAATAAAGCAGGAAGCACAATTGATTTTTTCTTTTTTATATTTTTTATTGTCCACGCAAGTGAAAGAAAAAAGAAAGGTATAGCACCGACATAAATGCCACCAAAGATGTATGGGTTTACGTTATACTTTTCGCCCAAACTTAAAAACCAATCTTTAAATGTTTCCCACCATTCCATTTGATGAAGTTTATAATTTATTTTTCCTGATTAATCTCTTATGAACCTTCAGCAGTTGCTCCTGAGAATAGCCTAAATAATACATCGCCCAAATGCGATAAAAAATTCCCTGCATCCGGTACACTCCGTTGTCCAGGTATTTTCTTGCTGACGTAATAACGTAGTCATTCAACACCTTGAACTTGCCCTGTTGTTTCAGACGATGAATAATTTCCTGGTCTTCCATCATCAGCAAATCTTCCCGAAAGCCACCTGCCTTATGAAAAACTTCTTTTGTAACAAACAAGCTTTGATCACCGAAACGAACAGCATTTGCATTAAACCTGGTGAACCAGGCATTGGCTTTGAGAAACCAGTGCTTGTAATCAAATTGCAAACGAAAGCATCCGCTGCTCACACCGCTGTGGTAAGCGTTTAAAATTTGTGTTGTAAAATTATTTGGTGGTATGCTGTCAGCGTGAAGAAAATATAATATTTCATATTTAGCAATTGAGGCACCCATGTTCATCTGTGCCCCCCTTCCTTTGATATCGCTCTCAACAACAGTTGCTCCGCATTGTCGGGCAATGTTGATTGTATCATCTGTGCTGCCCCCGTCTATAATAATAATTTCTGACTCATACAAATCAATAGCACCATTTGTTTTGCTAATGGTGTGTGCAATCTCGGCTGCTTCATTATAAGTTGGGATTATGATGCTGAACATTTGTTTCCAGTTTGCTATTAACCAAGTCTTTCAATTCATCCACGGAATTACATCTTTTAATTTCCTGGTTGTTTATAATTTCTTTAATTACTCCACTTGATAAGATATACGCTGCCGGTAAAGCAGTACGGGTTTGATATTGTTTTTCAAATTCATTCTTATGGAGAAAAACAGTTTGTACAGGCAGGTTTTTAATGAACGACTTCCATTCCTGTTTTATCGACAGGCTGTCATAGGTCAATGCACATAACTTGCACTCGTAGGTGGATGGGGATAGTATCTTATGAGCAAAGTCTGTAACGGTGCTGAATAGGTCACTGTTGGCGTTGTACACAAATATAAGTTGCGTGTTATTCATATTGCGTTTTTATTGAGGTGAACAAGATCTTTTTCTACATCAATGTCATTCAGTACAGGTAGTAAATGATATATATGTTTCGATGCTTTGCATTTAGTAATTGTATGGTGAAGAACTTTTTCTGTACTCCACTCAATGTCTTCAAACAATTCCGTGTGCAGTGCTTTCAAACCCAGTAAATAATAACCACCATCTTCAGCAGGACCAATCACTACATCATTATTATTCAGATCATCAAAGGCATTCATGATTATTGCCGAACTGATATCAGGGCAATCAGCACCAATGATCACAATTTCAGCATACCCTCTTTCAAAAGTTGAAGCGAAGGCGTTTTTCATTCTTTCTCCTAAATCCATTCCCTGTTGCATTTCCTTAATGTAATTTTTGTTACTAAAAATATCATCCTGCGGAATGTGATCCGAATAGAAGACAAACATATCAACTGGCAAGTATTCGGTTGCTGAAACGGTGTAAAGTAAGAGTTGATTATAAACTTTAAGTGCAGCTTCATTCCCTATGGTTGCTGCAAGCCTTGTTTTTACTTTACCCGCCTCCGGATTTTTAGTGAATAGAATCAATGCCTTCTTCATACTATTTTTATTGCCTCCGCAATCAGGCGGGATAATTTACTGTCGGCTTTGCCTGCTACTTCTATTATTTCGGAAATGTTCACCGGTTTTAAATTATCAGGATCACATTCATCTGTAATTACAGAAATAGCGGCACAGGGAAGCTGCATGTGATTGGCAGCTATCACTTCGGGAACTGTTGACATGCCTACTAAATCAGCACCAATAATTTTCAGATAGCGGTACTCAGCTCTTGTTTCAAGTAAAGGTCCTTGAACTGCAACATACACACCCTGCTTTAAATTTATTTTTAATTTATCTGCACTTTTTTTCAAATGGTTATTTAATACAGCATCATAGGGTTGGCTCATATCAGGGAAACGTGTTCCTAATTCATCAATATTTTTTCCAATAAGTGGATTTGTATGCTGGAGATTGATGTGATCATCAATTAAAACCAGATCACCTTTTTTAAAATCAGGATTAATCCCTCCTGCGGCATTGGATAAAAAAAGATTTTTAATGCCGAGCAACTTCATTACACGTATCGGAAAAACAATTTGCTGCATGGTATATCCTTCATAAGCATGTAACCGTCCCTGCATCACAAGTACCTTTCTACCGCTTAAATTTCCATAGATTAAATTGCCTTTATGAAATTCAACTGTTGATACAGGAAAGCCCGGAATTTCAGCATAAGGAATAGTTGTAATTACAGACACTTCATTTAATAATTGATTTAGTCCGGTACCTAAAACAATCCCTGTTTCAGGAAAAGAGATTCCATGATCGTTTAAAAATGTTTTTGCCTGATAAAAGTGTTCCATGCCTTAATACTTAATTTATCCGGACCGATCAGGATAATTTATCTTTTTAGTACAATTTAACTAAGCAACAGCTCCGCCACAACTGGAACCTGAACCGGCAGTGCAGCCAAAGCAGTGCTGGTTGATAACAATCGTGCGGTTCTTAAGTTTTTGCAAATCAAAATTGCTGACGTGCTGCGGAGCATTATTGTCTGTTTTTAGCCCAAGCATCTGATTAAAATCGCAATCGTATAAATTTCCATCCCATCCAACTGAAATTGTGTTGCGGCACATTACTCCTGTTGCTGCAACAGGATTAAAAGCATTGACAAGCTTTTCCATATACTTCTGGTAGTTCTCTGTTTGAATCAAATAATCCAGGAAGCGGCTGATGGGCATGTTGGTAATTGCAAAGAGATTGTTGAATTCAATGTCATAATTCCTTTTCAATTCATTCTTAAAATCCTTCTCAAGCTGATCCTGAGATGCAGGAAGAAAAGCCCCTGAAGGATTGTAAACTAGATTAAGAATCAAACCTGTTTTTTCTTTTCCATAGCCAATTTCATTCAGCATTTGCAATGCTTTTACCGATTGCATAAAAACACCTTCACCGCGCTGACGGTCTGTGCGGTCAGCACTATAGAACGGAAGAGAGGATACTACTTCAAGGCGATGCTCTTTATAAAATTGCGGCAGGTCATTAAATTTTTTATTTGAAAGAATGATAGTAAGATTGCATCGGACAATTATTTTACAATCAGCATCTCGTTTTCTTAGTTCTTCTATAAACCATCTGAAATCAGGATTTAATTCGGGAGCTCCCCCTGTAATATCAATAGTGGAAAAATGATGCTGCTCAATTAAATCAAGGATTTGCTGCATCGTTGAACGTGTCATAATTTCTTTCCGGTCAGGTCCGGCATCCACATGACAATGTTTGCAGGTTTGATTGCACATGTATCCAATATTTACCTGAAAAATTTCAATGCCAGTTGGTTTGAGAGGATAGAGTCCAACGGTAGCCAGTTTCTGCTGAAATGCAGGAATACCTGATTCCATTTCAAGCACTTCAAGCTGATGTGCTGTATCAGCAAGCTTATGATGCTGAGCGTGTAATGTTTTGACTGAATTCATTTCAGGAATATATTTATCAATCGTAATTAATTACATGCTGATGTCTTTTACCTTATTCATCATTTGCACACCATGCACCAAAGAAGCACCACCACGAATTGCCGCAGCCACATGTACTGCTTCCATCATTTGCTCTTTTGAATATCCTTTTTCTGTTGCATCTGTTGAATAGGCATCAATGCAATACGGACATTGAACCGCATGTGCAACCGCAAGGGCAATTAGGGATTTTTCTTTGGCACTAAGTGCGCTGTCTTTAAATACTTCGGTGTACCAAGAAAAAAATTTATCGCCTAGTATTTTTTGAAAGTCTGTAATGTTTCCAAATTTTTGGAGGTCAGCAGGATTGTAGTATGTTTCCATTTGTTTATTAATTATCAGTTAACAATTATTTTTTCACTAATCTTTCCTTTTCAAATGATTTTTGCGCTCGTGCTACTCTCGAACGACACTGTGTCGTTAAGAGGCGTGCCACCCTTTTCATAATTGCTATTTCACTTCTGTTCTTTCCTTAGTGAAATATCTGGTGTTCCACCTTCATCAAATGCTGAAAGCTTTAATGAGCTGTCCTTTTCGATTATGCCCCAGGTGCCCGATAAGTAACTGCTTTAACACGCTTGAGGGCTTCCATTGTCTCCTCGACAGAGAGCAATACTGTCGTCTCGATTTTCGATAACGCACCTCCTCCGCTAATTGCGATTGCGACTGCTGCCATCGAGACATTGTCAGGTGCTTCCCAGAGATTGTAACCATCATATTCTCCGAGGGCATACCAAAAGCCATGTAGTTTCCCACCGACTGATTCGATGTATTTTCGTGCAGCCTCTCTGCGGTCTTCAGGGTTTTTTGACAATCGATCCCAAGTTTCAGGCGTGTAACTGAACCGTGTTAAATAAAGAGTCATGATTTAATTTTTATTTTGTCGCCTACTCTTTGTCGGATTTTCGGCTTACTCCGTTTTTTATTCTGTTGGTAATTTGTACTTAATACCAAAATATTTTGCGTATTCCTCAATCGGTTGCAGTCCGACTTTTGCTCTGCGAAGATGCACGTTTTTTTCGTCCTCTATCGGATAAAAAATAATTGACGCAATTCTTGATGTTACTGGTTTTGCTATTCTTCATGCATCGCATATTAGACTGAAATTATTCAACAATTATTTTCTGGACATACATTTTTTCTCCATCACTCATTTTTACAAAATAAATTCCCGGAGAAAATTGTTTCATGTTTATGGTTTCTTGTTGCTTGTTTATGGCTGCGCTATAAAGTTTCTGGCCAAACACGTTGTAAATTTCTACCTGAGCATTTCTTATTTCTGCATTAACACTGATGGTGAAATTATCCTTTACAGGATTGGGAGAAATAAAAAAGTCATTTGTATTTGTTAAAGGTTCTTCGATGCCAATAGCTGTATTGAGTTTCACAATCCAATAGTCATAATCGCCATGATTGCCTGTTACGTCACCGTCATTTGAAGAGGAATATCCTGCAACAATATACCCTGCATCTGAGGTTAGCTGAATGAAGAGTGCATAGTCAGCTTCTGTTCCTCCCAATGATTTCTGCCAGGTAATGCTTCCTGTGCTTGTAAGTTTCACAATCCAGTAATCAATGTAGCCAAGATTGGCTGTTACGTCACCGTCATTAGATTGGGAAACTCCCGCAACAATATACCCTCCATCGGAGGTTTGCTGAATGGAATGCGCATAGTCAGAATCTGTTCCTCCCAATGCTTTCTCCCAGTCAATGCTGCCTGTGCTTGTAAGTTTCACAATCCAATAATCATTGTTGCCATGATTGCCTGTTATATCACCGTTAGTTGATTGGGATCTTCCTGCAACAATATACCCTCCATCATTGGTTTGCTGAATGGAGTTTGCATTATCATCATAATTTCCTCCCAACGCTTTCTGCCAGTCCATGTTTCCTGTGCTTGTAAGTTTCACAATCCAATAATCATAGTAGCCATGATTGCCTGTTACGTCACCATCTGTTGAAGTAGAAAAACCAGCAACAATATATCCTCCATCTGTGGTTTGCAGGACGGAAGATGTAAACTCATCGTCTGTTCCTCCAAATGATTTCTCCCATTCAATGCTTCCTGTGCTTGTAAGTTTCACAATCCAACAATCATAGCCGCCTTGATTGCTTGTCATGTCACCGTTAGTTGAAGAGGATTGTCCGGCAATAATATACCCTCCATCAGCAGTTTGCCGGATGGAGTTTGCCGCGTCATCATACGTACCTCCCAATGATTTTTGCCAGTCAATGCTACCTGTTTCTGTAAGTTTCACAATCCAATAATCATGACTTCCATGGTTGCCAGTTATATCACCATCATTTGATGAGGCAGAACCCGCAACAATATATCCTCCATCGGTAGTTTGCTGTATGGAGAATGCATAATCACTACCTGTTCCTCCCAATGATTTCTGCCAGTCAATGCTTCCTGTGCTTGTAAGTTTCACAATCCAATAATCATTTACTCCCTGATTGCCTGACACATCACCGTCATTTGAGTTGGCAGAACCAGCAACAATATACCCGCCATCAGCAGTTTGCTCAATGGAGTATGCCTTGTCAATACCTGTTCCGCCCAATGATTGCTGCCACTCGATGGTTGGTTGTGCAAGGGAGTTGAAAATTGAAAATTGAAAGTTGAAAATTGTTATCACTGCGATGAGATAAAATTTTGAAGATGTTTTCATGTTTTTTTTTTTTTTAGGATTTTAGTGCTTACTCTTTTTGGTTTTTAGCTTCCCCGGTTTGTTTTATTTTTTTAACCTAGCAAAAGTTTCCCAATTTGAAATTCTGTGGTAAAGGTATACGCGATTCGCATAAGGGATACACCCAGTTTTTAAAAAGGGGGATAGAAAGCACAACTGTTCGTTTACCCCTCAACGCCCTTGCTTTAAAAATTTCCCTCTATCCTTTTTTTTTCGGATGCCTTGCTTTTCATTCGGAGATGTCATTGCTTAATTAACTTTCCACACTTTACTAAATGGTTGTCAGCAGAAGTCAGTTTATAAAAGTAAATGTCGCTAGAGTAAGCTGATATATCTATTGTGCTTGATCTATTTTTCAACGTTCTGTCAATTATTTTTTCTCCCAAAGAATTGTAGAGTGTGAATTGAAACACTTGTGGTGAATTAAGTTGAATGTTCAATGCGTTGTTAGATGGATTTGGATATATAATGCAATGTACCATTTCGTTGAGTTCATTATTTGAAACTGGAGTTATTTCTGAAATATTTTTTCTATAAACCTGCGCACTATCAGTTCCTAAAATAAGAACAGAATCAACCACAGCCACTGAAATAATTCCTGTGTTTAGCGGCAAGCCAGCATTATCCTCAATCCATGTGTATCCATCATCCGTTGAGTAATAAAATCCTTTTGAGGTTCCTGCAAAGGTATAATTGCCTGATTTGGTAAAATCATAAGGAACAATAGTATCTTTAACAAGTGTCCAGGTAGCACCATAGTCAGTTGATAGGTTAATTGATGATAGATTTGGCCCGGGTCCGCAAACGAGGTTCCCGTTGTTTGTCAACCCAAGTTGTTTGGCGTTCATTGCACCATTCTTCAGTGTCCAGTTACCGTCATTGTTGTTTGAATAGAAAACACCGGATGGTAAATTGCTTACCCAAACTTCACTTCCTTGTGTTACAAAAGTTATAAAGGCATCGATATTGGAGAGATAGTAAACCTTGTCCCATGAAATTCCATTGTTTAACGATTGATAGATGGATGCAGTGTCGCCCACAAAAGAACCAGAAGTGCCCACAAGTAAAGCGGTATCACTTAAAATCAGCGAATACACGTTTTCAGGAATTGCAATTCCTGCATCGCAACTTGTCCACGATATTCCGTTATCTGATGATTTATAAATTCCATTATAGGGAACAGTGGCAAACAAAGTAGAATCCTTTACTACAAGGTTTCTTATTTCATAGTTAAATGCAGAGGAACTATTGAATGTCCATGTTGCACCTAAATTGTAAGAAACATAAACACCAGCGCTACTACTTGCAACAACCAACGAATTATTTTGCACTACACTGCGCGTAATAAAATTTCCTGTTAGTTGCCATTGAGCATTGGTTTGTATTGAGAATAGCAGGAGAGCAATAGTGAGGCAAACTAAATTGGTTTTCATTGCATTTGATTTTAGTTGTCAAATTTAATAAAATGTGTTGTCAACGTTCTGATGCTTCGGTTAGCACTGTCGTTTGTTCGGGGCGTCTTTTCTCCGCAATACTTTTTTCACAAGCACATTTGAGCAACAAATTGCATCGGCCGGTCCAACTATTGCCGTAGGCCTTCATACCAACGGCAAGAAAAAAGTGACCGTGTCTCAATTTCGAGACTTCAATGGGGATGAATCACTTATGGGAAAATAGGTGGCTGATGAGGTGGGACTTAACCTGATGAACTGAGCTGAAACCTACCAGATGATTGAACGCACCCGGCTTAATGCATTACTAAGAGAACAGAACTTGGGTACGGAAGCAATTATTGACGACTCCACCCGTGCGGAGTTCCGACGCCTATCCAGAGTGGATGCCATGATAGGAACCATCTCGCTGTTTGAAAATGATTTGCGATTAACCATGCGTGCAATAGATGCGCAAACAGGTTCAATGGTGAAGGTGGAAATGGTGGATGTAGGGAAGAATAATCGGATACGAGTTTTGCCTGGTGAGGCAACGGTTGCCGGAGAAAAGACGATTGAACAACTTTGATGCTTACACACTTCGCGGGACATTGCCAAACAAAAAACCTGCGCGATATTCATCACACAGGTTTTTAGCGCTTAACAGGATCCTTTTTTTCGGACCCCTGTGTATATCCTATAAAGACATACACCACTGTACATGAATTGCGGTGGGGTGCGCTTATGCGACCCATGCAATTACTTCCTCCGACCAGCCGCCTGCTATACCGCCTGCCCCTATGGCACTTGCACGGAAACCATATTGTGTGTGGGCATCAAGGCCACCCACCACATTGCGTGCACGGGTGGATACGCTGTGCTGTGTCCACGCTGTTTCGCTGGTTTTCCGTACCTCTATGCGGTATGTAAAAGCACCTTTGATGCGCGGGAAGGTCATAACGGCCTGTCCGCTTACACCGTTGGAAGAGATTTCCATCTGTTCCACCGGAGGCAATTGTCCAACAGATTCTGCCCGCTTGAACAGGCCGTAACCCAGCGCAAGCAGTTTATCGGTTTGGGCACCCGGGGTCACTTTTTGCAGCGCATAAGAAAGGTTGTCAAGAACCATGTTGTTGGCCTTTTCGCGAATTGAATCGCGCAGGGCCTTGTCGTCCTTGCCACCTGTATCTGCCTTGGCTGCTGCTTCTCTCAGATCGTTGTACATATCTGTCATATCCATAATGGTGGGCGATGGAAGTGTGAAGAAAGCCGCCTCTGCCGTCATTCCCTGGATTATTCCCCAGAAGAACTGCAAAAAGTTATTGGTGCGGTATGGGAGAAAGTCTTTTTTTACTTTGATATTATTCATCATCGTATTAAAGATTTCTATTAACGTTCTCACTGGGTAGTCTGCACGGTGCCGGTTGGTCATTGCAAAAAACACCACGAAATGCGCTGCTCCGTCTTTTTGGATAAGTAAGTTTGGAAAGGCTCTTCACTGGCTCAGGTTTTTTGCGGGGACACGTTATTTATTGTATCCCGGCAGTGTATTGCTACAGATAAGGGCGGTGATGCGCTCCACACTGCTTTGCTGGCAAGTGTCCCGCTCATCCTGCTTATCCATCCGTGTTTTAGGGCACGGCAGGGGCAGAGATGTTTGGGTAATCTGCCTGCTCTTTCGGGAGGGGTTTTTGGAAGGTTTCGTTTTGCGCAAAAAAAAATTTAGGTGGTGGGGAGGGATGAAGATTTTTCCGCTTGCGATCCGATGTCATTGCGGACAATCGAATGTGAAATGGTGGGCGTTTCGTGGATGAAATGAGAACAGACTGTAGGGCACCTCTAAAATTGATTTCTTGTAGACACTTTCAGGTTTGCAGTGTCCCCAAGCATGTTGCACGATGGTTTGCGGTTTTAAGAAGTTGGCGATTTCGAAGCACAAAACTGCCTGCCACCACAACCCCGCAGGGCTCACGAATTCCGCTGAAAATAAAACCAGCATGAGTAAAACTTGATACGAAGTACAAAGCTTCATTTAACCACTGAACCGCCAATTTTTTGTAGGTGCTGTTATGCCTTCGTTGTTCTTTTCTGTCGTCCGCTTGTCTGTCGCTGTGCGGTTGGGCAGGCATACTCTTTTGCAAGCTTTGGTTTGTGTGTTGGGTTGGGTGGCTTGCAAATGTGTATGACTGCGAAGCGTCAAACTGTCTAAGAACTAAAACGAATACGCTGAGAATCGCTTAAATGAAAAATCATCAAGATAGGTCCCCGAATACAAACATCATAAAACGTAGTT
>JAWXCI010000027.1:0-47397 GCA_034408895.1 Flavobacteriales bacterium | reverse complement strand
CTTTGCCCTCGTGGCGGGTGATCATCACGCCATCGCCATAAGCACTGTTGAGCAGCGTGCCGCCAGAGGCAGGATCTACTTTGTGCGGTATGGCGGTGATAAGTGGTATTGCACCGAACACTGCCTTGCGGGAAGCAATAAATGCCTGGTCTTGCCCGGTGCCACTAATGGTGTTGAATGTTTCATAGTGGTTGTGGCCATAAGCTATGGCCATGAAGTAATATGTTTTGTGATTGACCAGGCGATTATCGCCCTGCGCAAATTCATCGTTGAAAATGCGGAAGGTGTGGCGGATGCCATCATCTGCCCCTTGCACCATAAGGCTTGGGACAATACCTCCGGTAATTTCATCCTTGTTGTAATTCACTACGTTTGAAATAGTATTGCGGATGTCGCTCTGGGCTACGATGCGGGCTTTAGTAACATCATTTAAATCGGTTGATGAAACTTCTTCGTTGGCCAATTGATAAATAATGTAGCCTTCGAACAGGTATTGACGCTGTTCGGGAGTGAGTTCATTGCCATCGCTATCTTGCAAAGGGATAGTGGGGTCTTCGAGCGAATACTCTTCGTGGTAATCATTGCTCAGGCCATTTTCATTGGTTAAATAAAGAATGATTTCTTTATCGAACTCCTGCACCGTTACATCGGGAGCATCTGGCCCGGAAATCAATTCAAAACAATTATCAAACAAAGCCTGGGCTTTGTCATCGGCTTGTTGCACGAGTTTCACTGATTCGAAAGCATCGCCACTGAAGGCGCGGGCATACACCACTCCTACAGTGATGTTGTTGTACTCACCGGGATCGAGCGTAAAGGGACCGGCAGATTGCATAAAGCGCCTGTCGGCAGGTGGATTGCCACTGGTCACTTCGTCCCACGGTTCTACATCTTCGCCCAGTGTTCCCCAATTGTAGGGATCGGTATCGCCCGGAAACATATAGTCCGCAGGGATGCTTAAATCGGCACCGCTTGCTGCCGTAAGGGCGTTGCCACCGTAAGCCATGCGCTGTCCGTTTTTCCAATATCCGCGCAGGTAGTTGTAAAATTCGCCAGCCAATGCCGGGACACCGTTGGCACTTGAGCCGCTGTTGTGGTAAAGAAATTTTCTCATCCCGTAGCGCTCGTTGTCTACCACATCATCCCCATAGCCAATGCCGATGCCTGGGTAAGGAATGCCGAGCTGGTCAAGGGCTAGATTGATATCAGTGGTGAGGGGATTGTCTATTTCATCATCATCCTGATAGGGGCCTTCAAAAAAATCTACACCCACGGCAGGGGGATTGTCACCGTAGCCGGGGCTTAGGGATGAGGGGGCATCAGTAGCATTTCCGTTGTAGCAATAGCCGAGGCCGCGCTGCACATCGCATCCCACAAAATCATCCAAGTGGCCGCCTATGTCGCAATCAATCCATGTCCCGAAGTACGTGTCCTGAAATGATTGAGTGCCCTGGTTGATGAGCACATAATTATAAAAGGTCATGTTGTTTATTTCATCGTTGGTGGAAAATGCAAAGGCCTGTGCTCTTATTTCCATGCCTATAGGTTGGCCGCCACTTTCGCTGTGCACGTTGCCCTTATCATTAAATATCCAGTAATAAGTTTGATCGCCAAAAAGAGGAACGGGGTCTTCCCTTCTTCGTTCATCACAATTTATTTCGCGGAGGAAGTCGTACCATGGATAGTCGCCTGCATCGGGGTTGTAATCACCGCTTTCATCAAAATCGTAATACGGTGCCAGGTAGTAGTCTTGCGAATGTGCTGCATTGCCGTGTGCAGGATAATCGTAGAAATACGATGGAACGGCATAGCCTGCGGGAAATAGTTCGGTTATATCGCAAGCGGGATCGCCCAGGCACTCGTGGTATTGGCGATGGCGCTGTGCATCCTGCCGAAGGCTGACAAAAAACTTGTCCCAGCTCTCGCATTCCTGTTCGGGAATTTCGGCAGAGCCATCGTTGGAAAGGGGGCCGGGCCAATAGTCATTTCCATCATAGCGATAGGTTATGGCAGCAATTTTCAGTTGCTGGTCGGGGGATATTCCACCGAGCCACAAGGCACCTGCATAGAGCACGGAAAGATCTCCTCCTTTTGGTGCATGATAATGCGAGATGCCGGTGCTGCGGTCGTTCCACATGCTGCCCCCGGTTTCGATGAGTGCCTCAATGTTGTTCCATTCCAGATCGCGCAGGGCGGTGGAGGGGGCACAGGCAGCGGCTCGCCCTCCGGCCCTCACACCAGGCCCTTCTCCCACAACAGAAGGTAGTACTTTACCCGAAGTGACTAAAGGATGCTGGGCTGAAGAAAAACATGCGAGTCCAAATGCGAATGCGACAACGAGAAGTTTTGAAAGGGTCATACCGAAACAGGTTGAAAGGTGGGGGAAATATATAGACTGGGGTGATGAGTGGATTTGATGATGTTTGTCGTTGATGAAATTTTGGGTACCTATGAGGTTTTGATGTATGCCGAGGCTTGTGTGAAAGAATTAATTGAATGCAAAAACGCAAAATCCACATTGGCTTTTAGTTTTTGCTTATTTCTTGTCACGCCCAAAGCGTGACGGTTTCGCTGATCTGCGAAGGTTGATTCCTCCCTGAAATATTATTTCTTTCCACCTCCCTTCAACACGGGCAATAAAGCCCGCACCAGCACAAAAGTGTAAACAAGATAGATTCCCATAGCCGCAAGAGCAAGGGCTTTGGGGTGGGGCATTTTCAGGGCCATATAAATTCCAACAATTGTGGCTGTAACCATAAGTTTGATAACCACGGAAGCATTGACGGCAGAGACAAAACGATGGGGCGATTTTTCACTGGCCTTCGCAATCATTCTATAAAGAAAAAGTGTAAAGGCTCCATACACCGGAATGAGGAGCCACACCATCCAGGGCATTGTACTTCTTGCTATAAAAATGGCAACTGCTGCCAGTGCATAAAGCACAACAGCTGCAAGGAGGAGTTGGACAATAAAAATGCGGTATGACATGCTCATGTATTGGATTTATAAATTTCAGATTTTCCTGCTGGGTTTATTGTTCAGATGGCACGTTGAAAGAAACGCATTGCCACTGACTCCATCAGCTATGTAGCTTTCTTCGTAAAATCCTTGATAACTGCATATAATGCAATGCCCACGCTGACAAGCGAAAGCAACAGAGTGAACCACGGAGTTTTTGTTTGGAAATACTTATCGAGTTTCTGGCCGCCCCACACCCCCAGAAAGATGGTGATGCCCATCTGCGTGGCCATGGCAGAATAGCGCCAGATGGGTTTAGTACGAGGCGACTGCTGCGGTCGCTCCGGCCTTTGCTCCTTCGAATCCTGATCCATCCTTTTTCATTTCTTTCACCTTGCCTCCCATGCTGCAAGCCCCGGTGAAAATGGCACCTGGTTCAATGCTCAGCTTATCAGTGAAAATATCACCTTCAACTTTGGCGGAACCCTTGAGGGTGAGTTGCTGTTGCACAGTTATTTTTCCTTTTACCAGTCCTTCTACCTCGGCATTCTGGCAGTTAACTGTACCATCCACTTTGCCCGATGGACCCACCACGAAGCGGCCTTTGGTAGTGATGGTGCCCGTGAATGTGCCATCAATACGGATGTTGCTTTCGCAGCGAATTTCTCCTTCGATTTGTGTGCCATCTACAATCCTGTTGATGGACAGATCGGGGGCGGTTTCTACTTGTCTTGCCATATTTTTATTAGGGTTTAAAAACATTGGTTGGTTTGGTTTCGTTCCGATAGCTATCGGGCTAGGGTTTCGAATTGCGGATATCGGAACGCGAAACTACCTGAACTATTGATTGTAATTGAGGTAAAACCACTCGAGGTAAGCATCGAGGTTTTTATCCTTGAAAAGTGCTATATAATTCGTTTTTGAAATCAGGAAAGTGCTGAATCCCTCGGCATTCAGATCGCCCAGAATTTCGTTGTCGCCCCGAAATGTATTGAGGTAATCTATTCCCTCCGGTATGGTCTTGAAGGTTTTCACGAGCACAATATGATGGTCTCTGTCCAATAGATTATTGGTCACTTTCAATGCTGCGGAAGTATAGTTCGTGGCAGTGAAGTCTGCAATGTTGGCTTTCGTTTTATTGATGTCGCTGTTCTCCACCGGTAACACTATGGCGAAGTAATGTTCCATCGTTTCGTTCAGTTTGTAGATGCTGGATTCTTCTAGCTCTTTGTCAGTTTTTATCTGGTTGTCTTCCGCAGTGGATTCATCCACTTTTATTTCTTCTTTCAATTGCGAGTGGCCATTGGCGTTGAAGGCTGCAAGCAATTCGCTTGCGCGGGTAGCTTCTTCGCTACCGGGACAGGTTTGCACTACTTCATTCAACTCTCGCTGATAGTTTTCGCGTATGCTGTATAGTGCGTCCGTGTAGCCCACACACACCGCACGAAGCAGCCTTTCCTTGCACACCAGATGATTATCGGGTTGGCTGCTAATAATGCTATCACATTGTTCCGCAGCTCCAATGTAGTTGCGCTCCACATAGGAACGGTAAACAAGCTCGTAGGCTGCGCGCTCTTCGGCTTCTTTCAATTCTTTATAGTCCAGGTATTCCGGATTGTCCACAAGCCGCGCCCACTCACTGCCGGGGTATCGCTGTTTAATTTGTTCGCCCCAGTAGGCGCTGTTGCATTTGTTACAAAAGGGATTGGAATATCCTTCCTCCTGTTCACGCGAAACGTAAGTGCGGAAAAGTTGATAGTAGGTGGTGGGATGAAATTCTGAATCGTCTAGATTGGCAATTAATTGTTCCCAGATGTTGATAGCGTTTTCATTGTCATCCAGTCTTTCCTTGTAAAGAACACCCGCATTGTAGTGTGCTTCGGCAGTGGAACTACCCAGACCCGCCAGCGATGCCTCATCGCCACACGGCAATGTTTCCATGAGTTCTTCAATGGAGGGCACTTCATCGGTTTCCTCCACTTTCACATCGGTTGTGATGTTTTCATTTTCCTGATCATCGGGGTTGAACGATTCTGAAATTTTGTTGCTCCTCCGCCAGTTGTCTTCCAGTGAGCGATCGCCCCAAGAGTCTTTAAAATTATCGAAGCCTTTTTTTCTCAATGCATCATTGTACGCCCAGAAAGTTCCCACGGGCGAATCGTTTCCTGAGTTGTTTGTTACTTCCAGTGCTTCTTCCTGTTTGCGTTTTCTCTCAGCAATTTCATCTTCGATCTGGTTTTGCACTTTCTTCAATTGCTTGAGCAATGCCTGCTCATCCAGCGAGCAGAGGTAAAGCAAACTATCGTTGAGCGCAATGATGTTGAGGTAACCGATAAGCTCCGTGAGGCTTTCCGCCCGTGCCTTAATTTCCTTGTAGCGTTTATGTTCTTCGGTTATGTTGGTGAAGGTGCTGTCGTAATACAGTTGTGCATCCTCATAAGCGCGTTCATCGAAATGTAAATCGGCCAGCCGGAGAAAAGTTTTTGCCTTTTGTTTCTCATTGTCTTTACTGGTTTCGAGGGATTTTTCAAAATAGGTGATGGCCTGGTCGCGGTTTTGTTCTTCCAGTTCAAGATCACCAAGTGCGTAGTAAATCTGGTCCTGGTAATTCATGTTCTTGTCGTCCTTCAGCATCTTGAACAACTCCTTTTTTATTTCAGAGCTGTTCCCCGAGGTACGGCTGAAGGCCATGGCCTTCATTATACGGGCATAGAATTCCATTTCGTACGGGGCATTACTTTTTATCACGGCCTCGTACTCGGTTAGCGCATTGCTGCTTTCAGTGAGTTGCTGGTAAATCTGAGCAAGTACAAAATGAGGGCGCGCCCGATCTCTCTTTTTCTTAATATATCCAATCGCGGTTTCAAGTTTTTCTGCCGCTTTCTTCAAATCATTTTGGCGGAGGTAACTATCAGCCCACACCATATAGTAGTCAGCTAAAATGGCTTTATCAATCTCTTTGGATATCTCCCCCTTGGCAAGTGTGCTGTTCGCTTTTCCAAACTCTTCGCGCTCAATGAAGCACCGCGCAAGCCAGCTTACAGCATTGAGTTTGGTGCCTTCCTCATCATACTTGCGATACACGAAGTTGAAAAGTTCTTCGGCCTTGAAATAGTTTCTCTTGTAAAAATGCGCCTGGCCAATGAGCATATAATTTTCGTCTATCCACCTGTTTCGTACCGGGTGCTTGCTGTCCTTCATCACCGTGGCTTTGATGGTGTGCCTGTCTACCACCCTGCTGCTTTTCTCAATGGTTTTTTCCATCTCAGGATAGGAGCCTTTAGCTGTCTCTTCAGTTCCATAAATAAAGAGGGGAAGAATTTCATCATAATCGTCCTGATGGGTAGCCTTAATTTTTACTACGCCCTTCTGAAGGTTTTCGTTGGAATTGAAATGACCGTTAAAGTGAGCCGTTGTATTGTGGTAAGCACGATAGGCAAAGCCATCTTTTTTGGTTGAGCAGGAATAAGCCACAGCGATAATGACCAGGATGGCTATCCCTTTTCCCATTTTATACGTTGTGAAGTTGTAGTGCACTGATGCCTTATTTTTTTGTTTTTGCCCGTCTCTAACTGGCAATTCCCGAATTTATTTTATGCCAATGAAATTCGGGCAGGCGAAAATAGGCAGGCCAGTGTCACAACGCTTCATCCCCCAATTGTTTTTCACTTGATTTGTCACCCCCAATCAGGGAATTCAACAGTGGAAAGAAAACCAAAAAAGAGAAAGTGGTTCAGGCATTTGCGCAGCAAGTTCCGGCTTACTGTACTGAATGAAACTTCGTTCGAGGAGCTGTTCAGCACACGATTGACTCCCATGAATGTCATCATCATTTTCGGTGCGCTGCTGGTGGTGTTTGGCAGTTTGATTTATGTGCTGGTGGCACTCACCCCGTTGCGCCAATATGTAGTGAAGGACTACACAGGGCACGAATTGCGGGAATCTGCACGGGTGGCCAGGTTCCAGGCTGACTCGCTTACCACAGAAATGCGCGCACAGGAGAAGTACATTAACCACCTGAGAATAATTTTAAGCGGTGGAACTGTGCCGGAGAAACTGGATACTGCCCAGGTCGATTCTTCTTTAGTTCAACTCAATTATTCGTTGGGCGATGAAGAAAAAGCATTGCGCGAAAAAATCTCGGGAGAAGATCGTTACTCCCTGGATTTAATATCGGAACAAACCGCAGCATCCAACGCCTTAATTCTTTTCAAACCACTGGATGGAACTATTTCACAGAAATTCAATCCGAAGAAAAACCATTATGGCGTTGATCTGGTGGCGCCCAGAGATGCTGTGGTAAAATCGGTACTTGATGGCACAGTGATCCTTTCCACCTTCACTGCCGATGGCGGAAATATTCTACACATTCAGCATACTCAAAACCTCGTTTCTGTTTACCAGCACAACTCTGTGTTGTTCAAGAAAACAGGGGAACTTGTAAGCGCGGGGGAATCCATAGCCATCATTGGCGAGTCGGGCGAAGAAAGTGATGGTCCGCATCTCCATTTTGAATTATGGCAAAATGGAGTACCGGTTGATCCGCTGAATTTTCTCGTCTTTGGGGAATAAAAAAAGAGACCACCATAGCAGTGATCTCTTCGCTCCCCAGCCTGGACTTGAACCAGGGACCCCATGATTAACAGTCATGTGCTCTAACCAACTGAGCTACTGAGGAAAATTTTTTGTGGTTTGCCATTGCCAATCACAGGAAATTCAACTCTTCACATCAGTAATCCCCGCAGTTGAAGGACTGGAACACCGATTATCAATGAGGCCTTTTAAAAGGGGTGCAAGTATAGAACGCCCCATTGCAACGCCCAATATCTTTGTCCAAAATTATTTTCCCCAATGAAATTAGTTGCTGTAGGCACTGTAGCCTTCGATTCTATTGAAACCCCGTTTGCAAAATCTGAAAAAGTGGTTGGAGGTGCTGCCACTTACATCACACTCGCTGCATCCCATTTTGTGGATGAGTGCGGGCTGATCTCCGTGGTAGGAGACGATTTTCCAACATCAACACTGGATGAAATGAAGGCCAGAAACATTGACCTGCAAGGACTGGAAATCAAACCAGGAGAGAAATCATTTTACTGGTCGGGCAAATACCATTACGACTTTAACACGCGCGACACATTGGTTACTGAACTAAATGTGCTGGCTGGTTTCAATCCTGTGGTGCCGCCCTCTTACAAGAAAACATCTTTCCTGATGCTTGGCAACCTTGACCCGCGTATTCAATTGAGCGTGATTGCACAATTTGAAGAGCGCCCACACCTGATTGTGATGGACACCATGAATTTTTGGATGGACACAGCCTGGGATAATCTCATGCTGGCGTTGAAGGAAGTGGATGTACTCACCATCAACGATGAAGAAGCACGACAGTTAACGCGCGAATACTCGCTTGTGAAAGCTGCACGAAAAATTATGGAGATGGGTCCGCAATACGTTGTGATAAAAAAGGGAGAGCACGGGGCCCTTCTTTTCCATGAACGCAGCATATTTTTCTCACCTGCTTTGCCTATGGAAGAAGTGGCCGACCCCACTGGCGCAGGCGATACGTTTGCAGGTGGTTTTATTGGCTATCTGGCAAAAACGCATAACACATCTTTCGATAATATGAAACGCGCTGTCATTGTGGGATCAGCCATGGCTTCATTTGCGTGTGAGAAATTTGGGCCACAACGTTTGCTTGAACTCACGCAGGATGAAATCAACGAACGCATTGAGGAATTTGTGGAGCTAATGGACGTGGAAATCCTGATTGAGGACTAATGAAGTTGTATCATTTAAAATCAGCGGGTTCAACTGAACAATCAACATAAAAACAGAAAATGAGAACAAATCATGAAATTGATTATCGCATCTTCGGTGAAGAGATGCAATGCGTGGAAGTGGAACTTGATCCGCAAGAAACCGTGGTTGCTGAAAGTGGCTCGTTTATGTACATGGACGAAGGAGTAGCGATGGAAACCATTTTCGGTGATGGCTCTTCCAGTGGTGGTGGCGGGTTTTTCAACAAACTGGTGGGTGCGGGAAAACGGTTGCTCACTGGTGAAAGTTTGTTTATGACCACCTTCACCAACACAAGCATGGGAAAAACCAAAGTGGCTTTTGCATCCCCTTATCCCGGAAAAATAATTCCGTTTGACTTGCAGCAGTTGGGTGGAAAAATTGTTTGCCAGAAGGATTCATTTCTCTGCGCTGCAAAAGGTGTAAGTGTGGGCATTGAGTTTCAGCGAAAACTCGGTACAGGGCTTTTTGGCGGAGAAGGTTTTATTATGCAAAAAGTAGAAGGCGATGGTTTGGCATTTTGCCATGCAGGTGGTCACATCATTGAACGCGCCCTGAAACCGGGTGAAACCCTTCGCATTGATACCGGCTGCATTGTGGCTTACACCAAAGAAGTGGATTACGATATCCAGTTTGTGGGTGGTATCAAGAATTCCATTTTTGGTGGGGAAGGATTTTTCTTTGCTGTGCTCAAAGGTCCCGGTAAAGTTTGGTTGCAAACACTTCCGATTTCTCGGCTTGCATCACGCATTGTTTCCTATGGCAGAGGAAGAAGGAAAGAAGAAGGAAGCCTACTCGGTGGCTTAGGCAATTTGCTGGATGGTGATGGAAGATAGCTTTTGCTGTTAGTACCCTTCACCTTTAACCGATAGAGTTGGCTCCCGATAGCCATCGTGATTGCATGACTTGCGGACAACGGTAGCAAGAAAATATTTTTCTCAGCTCATGTCCAAGGCTATATGCAATTGATGATTAAAAGGGTCGAAGAAGACGAAAACGCTCTTCGCCCTCAACTAACTGAAGCCACAAAATTCAGAAGAGAATCCGTGAACGCATCCCAACTCAACGTGGATTTCAGCAAACGGATTTCTTCCACGAATTTGTTTTGATCATACCGCGAGAAGTATGCGCGAATTGCCTCTGCGAGATTTTCAGGATTTACATCAGGCACAACGAGTCCTGTTTTTTCATGATGAACAATTTCCCCCAATCCTCCTGCATCGGAAATAATAAGTGGTGATTCGAAATGATACGCAATGGCCGTAATGCCACTTTGCGTTGCAGTTCTGTATGGCAACACCACCGCATCGGCTGACGAAAAGAATGCAGGCACTTCCGCATCGCCTATGTACCGCACATGCGCGTGAATGCGTTCCCTGTTTTTGTTGGCATCAATTTGTTTCTGGTAAACATCGAACGAACCGTACATCTCTCCGGCAATCACCAGTTGGTAAGATTCATCCAGCGCATCAAACGCATCAATCAGAATATCTAACCCTTTGTATTCACGAATAAACCCGAAGAAGAGCAATGTTTTTTTTTTCGGATCAAGTTTGAGTTGCTGATGTGCTTCTTCCCGATTGATTCTCTTCCCGAAATGATCATAAAGCGGATGGGGTTTCAGCAACACATTCGCATCGGGCCGAATGGAAAGAATGTCGCCCTTCACTTCTTCACTCATAGCCACGAAAGCTGAGTTGCGTTTAAAAAAATATCTTGCAAATGCTTTATCAAAGAATTTCTTTTCGTGGGGAATGGCGTTGTCAATAATGGAAACCACTTTCGTCCCGCGCTTCTTCATTCTCCCTGCAACAGTTCCAAGGCTTGGTGCGAGGTAAGACATCCAATACTTCATCAACATAACATCAGGATGGGTCTTGTTAATAGTGTTCGCAGTGTTCACCCAGTTCAACGGGTTCATGGAATCGAGAATGCGGATGCTAGGAATGACTTCTGCCGGATCTCCCGGCTGCACCATTTGTGTCTTTCCGGGAAAAAGCATCGTTGGGTATTGCCGCGTGAACGTGAAAGCATTGACTTCATGCCCTTGTTGTTTCAGGGCATTGTACAACGCAGCATTGAACTGCGCAATCCCTCCGCGAAATGGATAAAAAGTGGAGAGGTAAGCAATGTTCAATGTGCAAGTTTTTTTATGGAATCAAAAACGGTGGCCACGCTGATGTCGCTCATGCAATGCCTGGTTCGTGTGCAGGTGTTGCCGTAATAACAATCGCAACCACTGGTAGGCTCTATTATTTCTCCCTGTCCGTAAAGATGAAATTCATGAGCATTGAAAATATTGTTGAACAGAACAAGTTTTTTATCCAGCGCCAATGCAATGTGCATCATCATGCTCACTGTTGTCACCACTACATCACAATGCGAAACGAGCGCAATAAATTCATCCAGCGGAAAATGTCCCGGATAAAAACACCCAGTTGCCTGCACGTAATAACTGTTCACATCATCTTCATCTTTTCCGCCAAGCACCACGGGATAGTATCCTGAATCTTGCAACTTTTGAATCAGTTCAACCCAACTTTCACGCGGCCACAATCTTGTTTGCCATCGCACTCCGCAGCCGGTGTTCAATCCGATTATTTTTTTTCCGTGTGCCTCTTCCCGCACCGAGTTCCACTCATCAGCAAGTGATAAATTGAAATTGATGAGGTATTTCTCTCCCTCGAATTTGAGGTTGCAGATTTCAAAAATTTCATCGAGGTAATGTTTGGTGTTTTGCCTGGAAAGATTGTCGAATAAACCAGTCACTAATTTGTGTTCGCCTGCCGGTGTAGCTGCAGCGATGTGTTGGTTCTGCAATATGTAACCGAATTTCTCTTTGCTGTTGACTCGGGCAAGAAGGGCACATGCCTCGGTTTCCTTATCAAGGTTCAGTGCAATATCAAATGCAGTATTCTCGAGTTTGTAAAATGAAAGAAAATCTGGAGTGAGTATTTCATTGATTTCATCTTTTGGCAGCACATCGGGTGAATGAGTCATCCATGTGATGTGACAATCAGGATAGAGTTTTTTGAACCCTGTAATAAGTGGTGTAGTGCGAATCACATCACCAATAGCTCCCAGTTTGATGATGAGTATCCGCTTGTCGAAAGGTTTGTACTCATTGCAAGTGTCGCACACCTTGCCGCGTTCCTTATTGGGCTTGCACGGAGTGCTTCCGCGAAAATGTTTGCAATCAAATTGTATTTTTTTATATACACTCATTGCGGGCGAAAATACTTGGCTGATGTTCTTTTGCACCGCTAACCAATTGATTCAGCGATACACGAAACTCCTTATGAAATTTAATTCTATCCTTGTACTACCAGCCTTTTTCCTAATGCACTTCGCATGCTTTGCTCAAACCACATCCATCCGCGGAAGTGTGATGAACAAAACCAACAACGAACCCGTTGCATTCGCATCCGTGTTTCTCCAGAACACACAACAAGGAACCGAAACCGATATTGAAGGAAACTTTGTGTTGCAAAACATTCTGCCCGGACTTTACAACATACAAGTGGATGTGGTCGGGTTTAAAAACGCAGTTGTTTACGAGGTGGAGGCATCCATTGATCGGCCTGCGTTTCTCTCGATTCAACTCGAAGAAGTGAATGTTGAATTGAGTGAAGTGGAAGTGGCTGCTTCTTCTATCAGCAATCGTGAAGAGTCTCCTGTTTCTGTTCGCACCATTGGCACGAACGAAATAAAAAGAAATCCCGGTGGCAACCGCGATATTTCTAAAGTGATTCGCTCGTTGCCCGGAGTTGCTGCTATTCCTTCATTTCGAAACGACATTATTATTCGTGGAGGAGCAGCCAACGAAAACCGCTTTTACATTGATGGTATCGAGATTCCTAACATCAACCACTTCGCCACGCAAGGTTCCAGCGGTGGGCCTGTGGGTCTCATCAATGTGGACTTGATTGATGAAGTGGAATTTTATTCCGGTGCATTTCCGGCATCAAGAGGAAATGCATTGAGTTCCGTGCTTGAATTTGGTTTTCGCGAAGCGCGGGACGACAAGTACACCGCAAATTTTGTGGTCGGCAGTTCCGATTTGGGTGTAACACTGGAAGGCCCAACAGGAAAAAATTCAGGATTGATTTTTTCGGCAAGAAGAAGTTATCTCCAGTTTCTTTTTGCTGCCCTTGGACTTCCGTTTCTTCCCACCTACAACGATGTGAATACAAAATGGAAATGGAATGTGGATGAAAAAAATCAGTTGACAATTATCGGCCTTGGTGCATATGATGACTTTGCACTTAACCTTGAACTTGATGATGACAGTACGGATGAAAATTTTTCGGTCAACAATTATTTGCTCGACCAGCTTGTGGTCAATCGCCAATGGAATTACACCATAGGTGCGCGTTGGGATAGTTATCGGGAAAAGGGAAGATGGACATTTGTTGCGAGTCGTAACGCTTTACAAAACGATACGTTTAAGCACCTTCAAAACGATGACGCGCTTCCATTGACGTTTGATTATTCCTCGCGCGAAACGGAGAATAAATTCCGCATTGAAAACAAAATTTCCTTTGGCGAAGGATGGAAAACCATCTACGGAGTGAGTTACGAATTTGCCGACTACTTCAACCGTTCATCATTCGAAGAATTCAACTATGTGCTGGACACCGTGGTAAAGGTTAACTACAAAACTGAGTTCAATCTTCAGAAGTATGGGGCATTTGCACAGGCAAGTAAAACTTTTTTCAGTGAGCGACTTGTTCTTTCAGCAGGAGTTCGTGCCGATGGAAATGACTATTCAGCTTCGATGAAAAATCCGGCTGAACAAATTTCACCACGAATAAGTGCACGATATTCATTCGCTCCACAATGGAGCCTCAATGCAAGCACCGGCATCTACTATCAAATGCCTTCCTACATCGCACTCGGTTTTCAGCAGGATGGAATATTTCTGAACGGAGATATGAAATACATTCTTAGCAAGCAAGCCATTGCGGGCATCGAGTATGACTGGCAGAAACGAAATTCCGTCATCACTCTTGAAGGGTTTTACAAACACTATGAAAACTATCCTGTAAGTGTTGTGCGTGGGATTTCATTGGCCAACCTCGGTGCTGATTTTGGAACTGTTGGAAATGAAGATATCGCTTCAATAGGATTGGGTCGTGCTTATGGCGTGGAATTCCTCTACCAGCAAAAGCTATATGAAGGGTTTTACGGAATTCTGGCTTACACATTTGTTCGCAGCGAGTTCACCGGTGCTGACGGAAAATTTATTGCATCGAGTTGGGACAGCCGCAATCTGGTGAGCGTGACCACTGGAAAAAAGTTTGAGAAGAACTGGGAAGTGGGAATCCGATTCCAGTACAGTGGAGGTTTGCCATTTACACCGGACAATGTTGAAGCTAGCATGTTCATCACTACATGGGACGCAGTGCGGATTGCCCAGCCCGAATGGTCGTTACTCAATTCGCAACGCATCAATGCCTTTCACCAGCTTGATGTGCGCGTGGACAAGAAATGGTATTTCGAGCGGTGGACGCTCGACTTATTTCTTGATGTGCAGAACCTCTACAACAACATCACTCCACTGAAACCCATTCTTGATGTGCAGCGTGATGGCGATGGAAATCCTGTTGTGAATCCCGACAATCCGAATTTATATCTGCCAAATTTCTTGGATGCATCCAGCGGAACTGTGTTGCCATCCATTGGTATAATTGTAGAATTGTAGCCATGCGAATTGACAAATACCTTTGGTGCATTCGCGTATTCAAGACACGAACACTTGCAGCCGAACAATGCAAGACAGCGAAGGTTTGGGTGAACGATGAGTTGATAAAGCCCAGTCGCGAATTAAAACCGCACGATGTGATTCGTGTGCGAAAAGGCCCTGTTCATTTTTCATTTCGTGTTGAATCATTTCCTACCAGTAGGGTTGGGGCCAAATTGGTAACGCAATATGCAGCAGACGTTACACCGCCTGATGAGCTGAAAAAACTTGAACTCATACGGATGCATATGATGAATGAACGATCCAGTGGACTAGGCCGCCCCACTAAACGCGACCGGAGATTGCTGGATGATTTTCTTGAGTTGGATGTTGAGCGGGATGATCAATGATCCCAATCGCCATAGACAAATACGTCAACCTTGAAATTGTCAATCCGGAACTTTTTTCCTTCCGGATTGTAGACATAAATTTTGCAGGCATTACCCTTTTCCATCTTCGGCATTCGAAGGGAATACTTTGCCTTCCGCCAAACCGCGAATTCATCGCGCGGCCAATCATTCAGGGAAAGTTTGTTCCACCATGTAGTTTCATTTGCCAGGTTGAAATAGGTGTAAACCAGCACGGCATTTTTTGCTGAATGAAGTTCATCTTCCCATCTGTCGAGTGTTACCTCAATATAAAAATCCTCTTCGAAATATTTTTTTGAATTTGCAGGAAGTGTGAGTGTGGAACTGTAAAGTATTGAGTCATTGAAGCAGCAAGCATGAAAGCCTCCGTTTGCCATCTCATCCACCTCACATGTTTTCCCTTCATTCCAATATTCGCGATGAGCAACTTCAAAATCATTCGAAGTTGAAAAAACAGGATCGCGTTTCAAAACGCGCATCGGATCTTCATTGCCGCCACCTAAGCAATTTTCGTATTTACCTCCGGTTCTTAAAAACACGTAAGCATATTTCCCGGCATTCATTTCCTCTGGGTGAATAATCCATTGGTTGAATTGCCAGGTCTGGAAAAGATTAAGACCAACGAGTAATGTAGAAATGAACATCGTCATGGTTAGCACGCGGCCCTTTTGTTCAAGAAGAAAAACTAATGGAATAAAAAGCACAGCGTAGAAGTCCACCATTGGTCTCATACCAAAGCCACTTCCATAGTGCCAGTTCCACCAACTGGAAATAATCCAGGTGATGAACACAAAAAAAGTGAGGTACGAAACGGCCCTGAACGCACTTTGTTTTGCCATCACGAAAAGTCCCGCAATTGAAACAATAACAAGAGGCGTATAGATGAATAGCCCTTTGTTGAAACTGAACAACACTGAAAGAAATTTCGGTTCGAGAAAATTGAAACCTTCATTTTTGTATGACCACGCAAACCAATCTCCGCATTGCATTTTGTTGAGTCCAAATTGGATAAAAACTATTGAAGCAAAAAGCACCAGTGCAACCAGGAATTTTTCAACCGGAATAAAAACACCACGGATGAAATGCATTGTGTTTTTCCAATTCCCGCAGATGAGTGGCACTGTCGCAAGTATGATCATGTTCACTGGTCGTACCAGATAAATCAGTCCGAAGACTGTTGCAGCCAACCGGATGAAATGATACTTTTTTGTTTCATCAAAACGAAACAATAACCAAACAAATGATGCAATGAGTGCGAAACTGTACACATGCGTCATGGTGGGATGATGAATGGCGTAGTAAAACAGGTTGGTGCCGAAGGCAAGCAGCAATACAGTCAGTGCAATTGCGATTTCATTTTGAACAAACCTTCGGAGTATGAGTGAAAAAAAATATAGCCCTAGAATGTAATAGAACAATGCACCAATGCTGACTGCCTTTTGAAAAGAGCCTTCATAGCCTGTGGAAATTTTTCCTGTTGCAGTTCGTAAAATGTAGTTGGCCAGAAAAAAAGGTGCGAGCATCACTGCTTCACCGCAGGGGGTTTTGAGAATGGTTTTTCCATCGTGTTCATTCAGGAATCGGTTGCTAAAAAATCCCTCAATGTTCAATGTCGAATCATTGTAGAACTCAAAAGACAAATCATCATGAATAAAAAATGCGGGAAGCCATGCGTAGAATCCTTGTCCGTCTCCGCGAATGATGTTGAGGTCAGTTTGATATGGCGCATTGTTCCATCTGCCAAACCAAATGGTGGTGAGGCATACCAGAGCCGTGAACCAGAGATTTAGACGAACAGGTTGCCTCATAACAATTCATGAAAAGCGGTAACGAAGCAAACACCACACGGCACGCACACCATCCTTCCACCCGATTTTTTTTCCTTCCTCTGTTGTGCGCGGTTTGTAGGTTATGGCCACTTCACCAAAGCGGATACTGCGGTTTCGTAACAATTTCATGGTGACTTCCGGTTCAAACCCAAAGCGGTTTTCTTTCAGACAAAGCGATGTGATGAGTTCACTCCGCACAAGTTTGTAACAAGTTTCCATGTCGGTAATGTCGCGTTGCACTAAAAAGCCTGTGAGCCACGTCAGGAATTTATTAGCAACCAAACTCAATGAGAATTTTTGGTTCTGTGTCCGATTGAGAAAACGAGAACCGTAAACAACATCCAGATTTTTTGTAACACTTTCGTTCAGCAGCAGGTTTATGTCTTCAGGATTGAGTTCCAAATCGGCATCCTGTATCACAACATAATCTCCGGTTGCAGATTGTAGGCCTGTTCTGATAGCAGCGCCCTTTCCCATATTTTTTTTATGACTGAGAAAAATAATCGGGTGAAGTGATGAAGCAACAAATGTTTTCAATCGCGCTTCACTTCCATCCCGAGAGGCATCATTAACCACAATGATTTCTTTCGTAAATCCATGTGCGAGCTGTAAATCAACGACACGCTGAAGAAGTTGAGCAACAGTGTTTTCCTCGTTGTATACAGGGATGATGATGGTGAGTTTTCGGTTTGCGTTGATTTGCACTGCGCAATGATAACAGCGCAAACAAACCAGTGATGGAAGTCAAAATCATTTCTCCTGTTCAAACTCATTCCCTCCGTCACTTAGTGCTGTGGCCGCATATTGAGCGCGAAGAGGATTGTGTGATTGATGCTGATGAACGCAAAGACGCAATACATCTGGCAACATGTGAGGGTGAACGCATCGTGAGTATAGGTTCACTTTTCGAAATGCAATCTGAAAAAATTGCTTTGGTTCCCGGTGAAAGCAAAAAACAATATCGCCTGAGGGCAATGGCCACCGATCCGGAATACCGAGGAAGAGATTGCGGAAAGCTGCTGGTGGAAAAAGCCATTGAAATTCTTCGAGAAAAAAAAATTGATGTACTTTGGTGTGATGCCCGAATGGGCGCAGTTGGGTTTTACAAGCGGCTTGGATTTTCAATGATTGATGAAGTGTATGAAGTGCCGCGCATTGGGCCGCATAAGTTTATGTGGGTTGAGTTGAAATAAAAAGAGGTCAACAGCAAACTGTCAACCTCTTTGGAGAAGCATTGCCGATTTCTTATTCACCACAGCATGCCTCAAGATTTCTTAATTCGTCTATTTCGGTGGCTTCAAGAGTATGGTCATAGATAGCTACGTCATCCACTTTGCCACCAAACGAATGACCGATGAAGAAATCACCCAGATCTTCCATCACTTGTGGGTCGAAACATATGCCCAGGTCAGGGACATAGTCGGTGAGGATGCCATCCAACCACATTTGATATGTGCCATTGTCGTATGTCACTACCAGGTGATGCCATACCTCATTCATAATTGCGGCATAGTCAGCGCACGTATTGATTCCTTCAGTCTGTGATATTTCTTCGAAGTACGCTTCTTCCCAATACCTGTTGTTAGCGTAGCCAAACACGGGTCGCCTGCAATCGTATATACCAATTGACCATTCCCCATAGGTGTCAGGACAGTGCGCACCCGTACCTCTGCTAAGTATGCTCTCGAAGCTAGAAGGATCCCCAAGTGCTGAGGAATTGTACCAAAGTGAAATGGTTAATTGAGTGAGTGAGTTTAGAAATTGTGGATCAGCCTGTGTCAGAAATTCATTGTTGGCTTTAATAAACTCATATGCACATAAAGTATTGTTACTTCTGTCAGGTGTGACCATGGCGGTTGTTGTGTTCATCAGATCATGGCCATTGCCTGAGTGGTCAAGCAAGCTACCATTGTCAAAAGGATAGAAGGCCAAGAGGCCATCTTGCAAGTTATCTGGAAGGCAATTCAAACTGGCTTGAATGTGAAGCACATCTTCCGCTTCTTGTGTTTCGCCTTTGCCGCACGAAACAATTATTGCAGATACTGTGATAACAATTGTAAACAGGAAAGTAGCACGAGTCAATTTATTGGCTGTGCTTAAAAATTTTGATGTCATTTTCATAATAGTTTTTTTTTGTAATGAAACATTGGTTATCTGAAAGATTCGAATCTTGAATGGATAGACGAATGTGGATTTCGTATTGTTGGGTAGGAGGTAAATTATTTTCAGTTGCGATGAAATAAAAAATGCGAAGGCCGCAGCACTTCGCATTTCATGTTTTATATGTTTTCTACTACGTCATCAGAAGTTGATGCCAACTCCAAAACGCACATAGTAACTCATCAACTTTGGAGTGATGTCTTTCTTGATGCACCACAATTGATATCTGAATCCAGGTTCAATACACGCATGAAATCTGTTGCCTAGTTTTATTCTCAACTCGAGGGCGGCATTGGCGCTCACTGAGTAGGATGTGTTAGTTGTAGTGCGAGGCTCGAACCAAGTAGTGTAATCTGCCCAAACGGTATCACTACTTTCATAATAAAATTCGGTGGTTCCTATTTGATAGTACCGAAGGTCTGAGGCATTGAGTTCAATATTTGCAGCCATCTTCGGTATCACATCCAATTTTTTTGCTGGTTGAAAGAGATGGTATCCAATCATCGGACTAAGGGCCCACTGTTTCACTTTTGTAATAGCTGAATAATTCTCTAAAAATGATTTGAATTCAGGTTTGTCAAAAAATTCCGATTGAATGTTGCCATTAAAGTTTTGATAAAATTCACGAGTGCTATAGTACCTCAGTGGCTCTATCAAACGCTTGTATTCTGCAATAGAAAATGTCAATCCGAATTGATAGTGCTCACAATTCAAACGAATACCAAAGTCGCGCTGCCACCAATCTATCTTTTTTGTAAGTGATAAATCTTCAATAGCAAATCGCACATTGTTCATGCTTTCCAAACGGTTGTAGCCAAAGCCAATTTGCAACTCCCAAAACCGGAGGTTCCTGTTGTCCAAACTATCATCGTGCGTGGGCAAAAACAGGACTCTCGCTTCTAAACTATCCAGGCGCGTTGTATCAGGAGTTGAAGGGAAAATGGCAGTTTTAAGCGCGATTTCATCATTTACAAAAGTGCCTGAATCACTTGTCTCTTCTTCACCTCCAATTTTTATCAAGTCTTGAAATTGACTCGCTTTTTCATTGCTGTCTACTTCCGTTTTGTGGTCATCCAAATCGTATTCATCCCTTATAGTCTTCTTTTCGGAATTCGCATCAGCATCATCGTTCAATTTGCTTTTCGATGACTGTTTGCTAGCTTCGATAAACTTATCATCAGCGGGCGGACCAAAGTTTGGTTTGTTACGGTCTTGCGTTTTGCTACGCAAATCTTTTTTGTTAGAAACCAAATCTGAATAACCTGCTTTTGTAATGGCATCTTCTGTACTGCGGTTTCTTATATCCTTTATTGTTTCAGCAATTGATTCACTCGAAGGTTTTTCTTGCAACTGGTTAGCTTGTGAATTGATGCCATCAGCGGTTGATGGTGCAGCTGCACTATCAATATTTGTAAGTGATTGTTCTTTAATTTTATTCTTCACTACCGCACCTTGTGGTCTATGGTTGAAGACACTCACACCAATGGCTGAGCCGCACAGCAGCACTATCACAAACCACCACCATCCGCCTATTCTGCGTTTCTTTTTCTTGCCGAGCAATGCATCCATATTACGCAGGTCATCAGCGTTTGGCTTGGTATCCATGATGTTCAGCTTTGCCCGAAACAATTCGTCTATCCTGTTCATTTCACCTCGAGTTTTTGCATGATTAAGCCTTTCAGAATTCTACGAGCATCACTCACATGCCACCGCGATGTGCCTTCTGAAATATTTGCCATCGTGGCTATTTCATTGTGTGAGTATCCTTCCAATGCAAATAGGTTGAAGACATAACGCGTGGCCTCCGGCAAGTGGAATAACATTTCGCGTACTTCTTCTTCACCAAGTTTTTTCTCAGCTTCATTGAATGTTGCATTATCCAAGTCATAAATTGCTGCATTTTCTTCTTTCATCAAAGTCGATGTTTTTTTAAATTTTCTCCATTCGTCTATTAGTGTGTTGGTCATTATGCGTTTACACCAACCTTCAAATGAGCCTTCGCCTGAGAAGTTTTTTAAGTTATCCAACATCTTAAAAAAAGCAGTATTCGTATGCATTGTGCAATCCTCCCGATTGCGGTAGTAGCGCCTTGCCATCCCCATTAGCAGTCCGAAAAGATGTTCGTACAGCGCAAGCTGTGCCTTGCGGTCATTGCGCAGGCATTGCTGTATCAGTAGCTTTTCCGGTTCTGTCATAAACAGGGTTTGCCAAATGGCATAGGGCGAATGATATTATAGACGCATGTCATTGGAATAATGTTGGGTAGCCAACAAACTTTCATGACCTAAAATCATTTTTGGTGAAGATGGACCCATTTAATTGCCGTACAATGTTTTCTATTTTTGTACGGCAAATTCCCAAAATCAAATGGCAGAAAAACTAACACTCAGTATTTCAAGCGAAGTTTCCTCTTTTGCAAAAGACTATGCAAAAAAGAAGGGTATCAGTGTTTCGCTTTTGGTGGAAAATTATTTCAAGTCGCTCGTCACCCGCAATGGCCGGAAGAGCACCGGTACGCTGAATCGAAAGGTTGAAATCACCCCACGCGTGAAACGACTTGGAGGCGTATTGAAGAATGATGAAAAAACTTACAAGGAACTAAGGACAGAGCAAATGGAGCACCTTTACAAAAAACATTCTCAGCACACCGGAAAAAAATGAAGCGGGTGTACCTGGATACAAATGTCTGCCTTGACTTCCTGACCGAACGGAAACCAGATTTTTTTTTCGCTGAACAGATCATGGCGCTGGGAGACACTAGCAAAATCAAGCTGTTCGTTTCTTCGCTTTCATTCACCACTATCATCTACGTTGCCATAAAACAAATGCAACGAGATAAAGTGGTGCGCCTTATCAAAGATTTTCTAGAAATGATTTGCATTGTAGAAGCCGATGAAAATCTGATAAAAGAATCACTGGATTCTGGCTGGAAGGATTTGGAAGATGCTATGCAGAATGAAAGTGCACTTCGTTGCAAAGCGGATATTCTTGTCACTTCTAATGTCCGTGACTATTCCAAATCAGGAATTTCAATTCAAACGCCTGAAGATTTCATAAACAATTATTGATATAAATTATTAATTACATTCTTTCATGCCTTCCATCTCACAAAAAGCCCACACCATGCCGGCTTCGCCTATCCGCAAGCTGGTGCCATTTGCCGAAGCAGCAAAAAAACTCGGACGAAAAGTTTATCACTTGAACATTGGCCAACCGGATATTGAGACTCCTGAAATTGTCCGGGATAAAATGAAGGAACTGGAATTGAAAGTGGTGGAGTACAGCCAGAGCGAAGGCATTCCAGCGTATCGGGATGGACTGGTCAGTTACTACGCATCCAAAAATATTTCGCTTCAGCGTGAGAACATAATGGTGACCACAGGTGGAAGTGAAGCATTGGTGTTTGCATTTATGACGTGTTTCAATCCGGGTGATGAAGTGATAGTACCCGAACCGTTTTACGCCAACTACAACGGCTTTGCGGTGATGGCTGGAGTGAAAGTGGTGCCGGTGATGAGTTATATTGAAACTGGTTTTGCACTTCCTCCTATCGAAGAATTTGAAAAGCTCATCACAACAAAAACAAAAGGCATCCTGATTTGTAATCCAGGAAATCCCACCGGCTATTTGTACAGCAAAGAAGAATTAGAACAGTTGCGCAACGTTACTAAGAAGCATGATTTGTTTTTGATGGCTGATGAAGTCTATCGCGAATTCGCCTACGATGGTGCGCAACCTTTTTCTGTAATGAATCTTTCAGGAATTGAAGACAACGCCATCATGATTGACAGCGTCAGCAAGCGTTACTCAATGTGTGGTGCTCGCGTTGGGGCACTCATTACACGAAACCGGTTAGTGATGGCAGCGGCACTGAAGTTTGCACAGGCACGTTTATCACCACCAACCTTTGGACAAATGGCTTCGCTCTACGCTCTTGAAACTCCGCAGAGTTATTTTGATGGAGTAGTTGAAGAATACGTAGCGCGTAGAGACATTCTGGTTGAAGGCCTCAACAAAATTCCGGGGGTGATTTGTCCAAAGCCCAAAGGCGCGTTCTATTGCATCGCACAACTTCCAATTGATGACAGCGACAAATTCTGCCAGTGGATGCTCGAAGAATTTGAACACAACAACCAGACAGTGATGATGGCGCCTGCCACTGGTTTTTATTCTCGCCCTGAACCCGGAAAACAGCAAGTGCGATTGGCTTATGTACTCAACAAGGAATCCTTGAGCAAAGCGCTAGAGTGTTTGGAATCGGCATTGAAAGTTTATCCGGGGAGACTGGAAAAATCATTGCACTATGCAATTAATAAACATTGAAGAAATGTATTTATAGGGCGTCCAAAAGAGCGATGATGAAAAAGATATAGAGTATTAACACCAGAAGCGAGACAATTAATAACCCGATGTAAACCCAACCTAGTGCTCTTCCTGTCCGGGCTTTTCCCTCACCGCTATATACGCCAGGATTTGCTTTGATAGCACGTACCGCCATTCCACCCCACACAATTGCGAGGATAGCAAGAACAATCGATCCCATACCCACCACCAATGAAAGCGGACCCAATGCGCTTGCCAAGCCATGAGAGTACGGTATTGCATATGAAAGCAACGAACTGACAATCGGAATTGCCAGTGCAATAATTCCTGCCGTGAGACTTGGTTGAGCTTTCGGATGTTCGACAGGTTCAGCATAGTCATCAGTGATTTCTGCTTCTTCCCCAACGCTTGATTTTTTTACAACCTCAGCATCTTTTTCCTTGTCGTTTGAGGCAATGGATCTTTCTTCATTATCTCCTTCATTGTGTTCAACAAATAAAGTTTCCGGCTCAGGATCAATTACTGGTAGCAAATCACTTTGCCAATTTCCGTTATCATTCTCGATTACTGCAACCGAAGAAGAATCACTGCCTGCACTTTTTGATTTGTTAGTGCTTTTCTCTTGAGCGAATTTGTTTTCCGTTTTTTTTGCTGTGAACCAATCCACATGATAGCCATTCAGATACTTGCGCTTCTCGATTGTGCATGATGAAGCGAAAATCAAAATTGTTGAAATCACAAAAAAAATTTTTTCGTGCCGATTTTTTCATAACGCAGCAAGAATAACATTGAACACAAGTAAAATTCCTGAAATGAGTATCAGGAAACCAACCAGTATGGTGATGGAAAGCCAGCCAAGCATCCGTCCTGTGGTGGCCAATCCGCTTCCGTTGTTCATGTGTCGCGCATTGTTGTATTGTTCACTGAAAGCATTGCCGATGCGGATGGCTAGCACGGCAAACAGCAGAACACCTACAAGAAGAATAATTGCCAGTGGTAGGGATGTAGTGTTAAATGCGAAAAGCAATACAAGTGAGATCATGGATAACACACCAAATGCAAAACTTACCTTTGCTTTTGGATTGACTTGTGCTGAAAATGCGGATTGTGATACATCGTTCTTTCCATGAAAATTAGCATTGAGAACATTAGCATTTTTTTTATCGCAAGTGGCTTCTCTTAGAGAAACGTGGTCGGATTGATTTGAGGATGAATCGGCACAGAGCGTTGACCTCAGCGCAGGTCGATGCGCAAGACGAACTTCACTCATCGGCAAAAGACTCGCCTCCGTTTTTTTTTTCTCAATCGTTGAAGAATGGTGGTGATGAGCCATCTGGCTATCTGTCCCGATTCGCTTATTCCACTCCACATGATAACCCTTCATGTAGCTGCGTTTTTCCACTGTGCAAGAGAACAACAGGAACACAACAGAGCATGTAATAAACATATAGATAGAACACCGCTTCAAACCATCATGTTTTTTTCAAAGCTAAGGGAGATAAGCCTAATCGGTGCGCTGGAATCAAATGAGATGGAAGAGGAGGAGAATAGCCAAAAAATAAAATCCTGCCGGAGGGTGGTAACCTTTTTACGGCAGGATCTTACAACTTACTTAACCAAAAAAACATTCTACTTACATGCAGAACACATTCTCTTATTTCAAATTTCGCGGGTGAATATAGAGCGAACAAAAAATTTCGATGGCAAAGGTGTATTTTGTACACACCCCCCTTGTTTGACTTATGTCAAGACTTGCGACCACGCTCTCTTTCTATCAGGGCGCGCTTGAGTCTGGAAAGAGCTTCGGGAGAAATACCCAGGTATGATGCAATCTGATGTTGTGCCACACGGGCTTCAATCTGCGGAAATTTTTTGATAATTCGGAGGTAACGTTCTTCTGCATTTTCACTCATGCCCACGATAATCCTTTTTTGTGCGGCCACTACCGCATTTTGAATCAGTATGCGGAAATATCGTTCAAATACCGGGAACTTCACGTACAGTGCCTCTATCTGGTCATGTTGAAAAATGAGCAACTCGCAATCCTCCAAGGCATCAATGGAATACTGTGCAGGTTCTCCGGTAAGAAAGCTGGTAAGGTCGGCCACCCACCAATCTTCAAATCCCCATTGCACCAGGTGATCATGAAGTTTTTCATCCGTGTAAAAAAGCCGGAGGCTTCCTTTGTTTACGTAAGTCTGAATCCGTGATACTGAACCGGCTTCGAGCAAACGCTGGCGTTTCTTTAGGTGTTTTACTTCTGCAAGAGAGGCGAAATATTCCATGGCATCGTCACTGATGGTGATACGCTTGCTCACATGGGCTTTCAACTGGTTAAAGAGGGCATTCATCCTTATTTCCTGAAAGCACAAATGTGCATCAATCTGATTGGATTGGCACAATTCCTAAAACTTATGGTATCTACATTTGGCAAAATCCAAATCTTTTATTCTCATGAAAGTTTTATTACCGTTTGTGAATGTTGCGTTGATACTTGCTATGCAATTCAGTTCAATCCGCTGTCAGGCTCATTCATTTTCTCTTGATAACTATCGGGATGTCAATTCACGATGGTCAATTATTGAAGGACCGGGCGACACCACCATTGTTCAAACTTTCACATTCGATGAACAGAATAATCCTAACGCGGCTTACGATTCTCCCGGTAGGCACTGGTTTCAGTTTCCATCGCAAGACACAGCGTACCAAAAGGTACTCATGTATTACACACTGAAATGTTTTGAAGATGGAACAGCCGGGAATCTGGGTTTCCCTTGTGGGGAATGGGACTATCTCTCTTACACATACTTATTCCAACACACGGGAGAACTGGATTCGAACCTTGTCACTCATCCTCACTACCTGGTGAACAATCAGGATTTTGATTCGGTAGAGCTCACCGATGTTCCTGTGTTCGACATTCAACAGTATGAACAACCTTTTACTGTTATTGATGCAGTGAACAACGAAACCGTTGCGGAAGTTGGCACTAATGATTTTCTCATAGCCGGACCCTTCTCCGCCAACAAAGCGCAGCGCTCACAGTATCTATGGCGTGCTGAAGAAATTTCAGCTTCCGGATTGGGTACAGGGCTAATCCAAAAACTTGCAATGAATTTCAACAATTCGTCATCAGTCTTCAGCTTCTTCACCATTAAAATGAAAATGATTGCGGAGGATGAACTCACCGCATTTCTTACGGAAGATTTAGAAACTGTTTATCATCTCGATACTGCAATTCCCGCTAGCGGTTGGTTCGATTTCGTATTCAATACGCCTTTCAATTGGGATGGTGTATCCAACATTGTTATAGAGTTTTCCTATACCGACTACGAGGTAGCCGTTCCCACGTCTTGCAATGGATATGAAGAAGACTATTACTGCGCAGTGCATTCATCAGGCAACGATAAATACATAGAGTTCGATGGGTTCGATGAAGTAAAAATTCCTTCCTCTGTTTTTGATGAAGTGAATAATGAAGTCACCCTTTCATTTTGGCTCAATGGCAATGTGGATGCCCAGCCGCAGGATGGCACTTGTTTCGAAGGTCGCGGTGCACAAAGCCAGCGTATCCTCAACACTCATTTGCCGTGGAGCAATGGTCGCGTGTATTGGGATGCCGGCAATGCAGGCGGATGGGATCGGATAGATAAACAAGCCAATACACAAGACTACGAAGGCCAATGGAATCATTGGGCATTTACTAAAAACACGAGCACTGCGGAGATGAAAATTTACTTAAATGGCGTGTTGTGGCATACCGGTGCCGACCTCGACAACGCTATGGATGGTATCGTAGAATTTTCAATTGGCGGTGCAACTACCTGGAGTAATTTTTATCGCGGCCGCATGGATGAATTTGCGATCTGGAATGTGGAACTGGACCAAGAGACAATTCAGCAATTAATGAATGACGATCTACAGGATGGAATGCCGTTTTGGGAAAATCTTCAGGCCTATTACTCATTCAACGAAGAGAATGGAGAAATGATTTTGGATGCAAGTGGCAATGCACAACATGCATGGCTTCATGGAAATGCAGCGCGCATCATTCATTCCGGTAGTGACCTGTGGCGCAACTCCGAACCCGATTTTATTCGCCCAGTTATTCGCTTGGCAAGTGGCGATTATGAAATACACACCGAAATTTTTTCAGGCCAATGGGAAGAAGAAGTTCCTCCCGTTTCCATTGCGCAATATGAAGTGGACAACTACAATGCATTGGTAAGCGATGTGCAATACGAATGGCTGACAGGCTACAGTTACACATACGCACTGGATGGCACCGCTGTGGATTCCACACTCATCACATCCACACAAACGTTGGTGAATGATAATCTCTCTTATTTCCAGGCGCCTTTCGAAGTAGTGATTCGGCACGAACTCAACCGCTTTATCACTCCGTATGGAATAAATCTTTCACTGGGTGATGATGGATGGAGATGGGTGGTAGATGTGACCGATTGGTTGCCTCTTCTTCACGACTCAGTTGAACTTGAAAGTGGCAACTGGCAGGAACTTCTCGATTTGAAATTCCTTTTCATCGAAGGCCCTCCCGCACGTGACCCTCATCGTGTGGAAGTGGTTTGGGACCGCAATCATTGGCTTGGAGATTTTGATGTACAAGTTGTGCCGATTGAAATTCCTGTACTACCAGCTGAAGAAGGATTTAAAGTGACTTGCCGCACCAGCGGTCACGGTTTCGGGAGCGGAAATAACTGTGGCGAATTCTGCAACAACGATCATGCATTGGTGGTGAATGGTGATTCGCTTTGGCAATGGAACATTATGCGGGATTGTGCTGAGAATCCCCTCTATCCGCAAGGTGGCACGTGGGTTTATGCAAGAGCAGGCTGGTGCCCCGGACGCGATACCGATCCACATGAATTTGAACTCACACCCTACATTTCTGGCAACAGTTTTTCTCTTGATTATGACATCGAGGAAGACCCGTACGGAAATTATGTTTTCTTCACTACGCTCTTCACTTTCGGTTCGCCCAACCACCAATTCGATCCGGAGGTTCATCAAATTCTTGCACCATCAAGTTGGAAAATTCACTCTCGTAACAATCCTATGTGCGACAATCCAAAATTTGTTTTGAGAAACAAAGGCGAGCAACCACTTACGAATATCATCATTGAATTCGGAGTGCTAGGTGGCATCACCCAAACTTTTGAATGGACCGGAAATCTTGCGTTCATGGAAAGTGAAGAAGTGGAACTCACTTCACTGGACAACATGATGTGGGAGGGCGATGATGAAGAGGAACTCACATTCTTCATTAACCTCGTTTCGGCCAATGATGAAAACACATCGAACAATTACGCTACGGAAAATTTCTATCGTCCTCCTGTTTATACTTACGGAACAGGAGATGATGATGACAACCACATCGTCATCATCCTTAAAACAAACAATGCTTACTGGCAATCGTCCTATTCGCTATATGACATGGCGGGCAATGTGGTTTTTGAGCGTGATGATTTTAATGAAGCGAACACTACTTACAAAGACACACTTCAGTTGAATGAAGGTTGTTACCTGTTTCATCTTCGCGATTCGGGCGATGATGGTCTGAGTTTCTTCGCCAACAGTGATGGTAACGGCCAATGCCGGATCGACCGTTTTTCAGGGCTTGACTTTATCAATTTCGAAAAGGATTTCGGGCGGGAGATTCTTCACTATTTCTATTTCAAGACCGATCTTGTTTCTGTGGAGGAACCACGGCAAGAAAATTTTGTGTTCCAGGTTTTCCCCAATCCGGGTAGTGGAGAGTTGAACATCCGCACCAAAGGTTTTGATGAAAATGCGCAGCTTGAAATTTTTTCTGCTGATGGAAGAAAGGTGTTCGGGAAGAAAATTGCCACTTCATCCATAACCACAATTGACCTTGGTTTTCTTTCCAATGCGGTTTACAATGTACGGTTGAGTGATGGTGAAAAGGTGGTGAGCAGGCGGTGGGTGAAGCAATGAAAATCCATTGAAAATTCATGCGGTATGAAGTGTACCACTGTGCTTAAGAAAAAAGTGCTGTTTAGCGATAGTCTGAACAGCCGATTAACGGATAACAGGCTCGCCTGCCTTTTCGTTGGCCATGGAAAGAAGGCTGGGAAATTTCCATGTTCCTGATGTCCATTTTGCCAGCCTGACAAATCGGAAAAGACTTCACTAAACAGCACTCCACTGCTAAAAATTTTATGCTCTCTCGCAAAAATGAGATGCCTTTATAGCCCATGCTAAGCAAACCACAGGTTTACTTTTTGCCTTTGCTTGTTGCCATAATCACAATACCTCCCACCAGCAGCACTCCACCAATAATAGGCGACCACTGTACAGGATGACTTTTTTCCTGATTGATCTCAAGAGGTCCCAAGTCAACTACTTTTTCTTTGGTGACATAAGTAAAACCTGTGTAGATCATCATAACAATACCAAGTACCATGAGCACAATACCTAGAGTTCTTGTTTGCATAATTTTTTATTTTCAATTATTGGATAGCGGCAAGGTATTCTCGTTGTGTGCGCGAAACCTGACTGCACTTTACAAGGCAAAATTGAGTGCATTCATGGAGTGAGTACTTACACCAATGGATAATCTAGTTACATCAATCTCACCTTGCCTTTCTAGCCTTTAACTGGTGGCGCAACCGTGGTCAATGGAACCGAGCACGGTGTGAAAAATGTAACTGGTTGCCGGATTGCTGTAACTCGTAACGCGAGTACAAGTCACTGCTTTGCACGATTACAAGAATCCTCGTCCTTAAAAAAAAAAATAAACATGCAAGAAGAGCAACCCGCCCAGTGGAGCCTGAATGATTCAGACATCGTATTAACTCAACACTTCAACCCGGATTTCGGCCAGGAACAAGATTACAGTTCTTCATCAACTGACCCAAAAACCAACACTCGAAAGCAAGATACTGAAGGACCTGCGGAAGAAATTCCGAATGACCAAACAGAAGCCGAACCCGCTGGCGATTCCAACTCAGTGGATAAGGAGGACAAGACGGGAATAGAAAAACCTCCTGAAGAAATGATGTAGTATTGGCTTTTGAGGTTAGTGAATGGCTAACCCGCACGTAAATAAAATTCAATCGGAATATGTCTCATATTGCCATCGTGTCATCCAGCATAAGAACAGGGCGCCAAAGCCATAGGGTGGCATTGTTCTTTAAGAATTTTCTGGAAGAAAATAATTTTGCATCGACAGAAATTCTTGATTTGTTGCAATTCAATTTTCCTCTTTTCACTGAACGATTGTCCAAAAAACCTGAGCCATCAGCAGGCATGCTCGACTTTGCAGAAAAGATAAAAGCAGCCGATGGGGTTTTAATTGTTACTCCGGAATACAACGGAGGTTATCCAGCGAGTTTAAAAAATGTGATTGACCTGTTGCTAATAGAATGGCGCAGAAAACCTGTTGCGATATCTACAGTATCGTCAGGCACCATGGGTGGTTCGCAGGTAATAATGTCGCTGCAATTCACGTTGTGGAAAATGCAGGCATGGACAGTTCCAGCCATGTTTACCGTTTCTAACGTGAGCGAAACTTTTGACGAACGCGGAATACCAACTGACAAAGCAACCGTTGAAAAACGAGCAAGCAAATTTCTTGATGAGTTGTTGTGGTGCATGGAAGCCGCGAAGAAAATGATGTGAGCATTTCATCAGTGATGAGACATCGTCACGGAACCACCTTAGTGCATTTCGTTTTCAAACCTCAACCGGCAAGAATTTTCCCCAATAGCTGCTTCTAAACAGATGTTGGAAGTGTCATGCCCTGCTACAACCAAATTCCCTATTCTTGTCCCATCCAAATAACCCAATCCAAATGAAAACCACATTTACTCTTTTACTTGTTCTTGCAGCAGTAACACTCACAGCACAACCCACACTCACTTACAGCAACGTTGGCCCACAGGCCGGTGACAGTTTTGATGTGCATAGCTTAACAGGATGGACCGACCCCGGTGCATCAGGTGCCAATGTCACATGGGACTTCTCTGATCTCGGTGACGGTAATACGTCAGTGCTGTAAATAGTGGATGCATCTTCAACTCCCTATGATAGCTCATTTCCCACAGCAAACGTGGCTTACGACCAAAATCCCATTTATGCCTATGTGAAATCGGACTCGGATGGTTACAGCAATTGTGGTGTGTTCGATGGTGTTACGACAGTTTATTATGATGACGAAGAAGACCTGCTGCACTATCCCTTTTCCTACGGAGATTCGTTTACCGACAACTTGCACAGCAACTTCACAAGCGGGATCGATTTCGAGCGCAGCGGCAGTATTACCGTGGAGGCTGATGCATGGGGTAATGGGGTACGCTGATCCTTCCGTGGGGAACAATTTCCAATGTATTGCGTGTTCATTCCATGGAGGACTACGTTGATGAAAGTGATTTTGGTGATTTTGCTTATACAACGGACCTTTACGCTTGGTACGTGCCCGGCACACACAACCCTGTTTTTTATACTACTTCAATATCAGTAAGTGGTGCAGTATTGCAGGAAACCACCAACTATGTTAGTGCCGATGATGTCAGGGTTGAATCGCCTGAAGCCGGTGCATTGCTTTCAGTTTATCCCAATCCTGCTTCAGGCATGGTGACACTCACTGGTGCTGATAGTGCTGAGGAAATTGTAGTTACCGATGTATGCGGACGCATGGTGCATTGCACTTCACCTCAAACTTCCCTCATGCAATGGGATGTGAGTGAGTGGAAGCCTGGCGTGTACAATATTGTTATCCGTTGACGGGAGGGTGTAGAAGTGAAGCGACTTGTGGTTGAGTAGCGATACTGTTTTTTGATGGCAGGCTTTCATGTAGGCATCACTTCAGCATCGAACACTGAAACGATTTTTTGAAGCAACACTTTTTTTACTTCTTCCATATCCACGTCATATCCTAATTCCTTATTCATGGAGGTGACTGTTTTGTCGGTGATGCCACATGGAATGATGTTGTCAAAGTAATCGAGCTTCGCATTTACGTTAAATGCGAAGCCGTGCATGGTAACCCACCGGCTGCACTTCACGCCAAGTGCTGCAATTTTTCTTGCCCGGGTTTCATCATCAACGTCAAGCCATACTCCGGTGAGCCCGTCAATTCTTCCGGCAGCGATGTTGTACTCCTCCAGAGTTTGAATGATGGCTTCTTCCAAAAAGCGCAAATATTTGTGGATGTCTGAAAAAAATTGATCGAGATCGAAAATGGGATAGCCCACTATTTGTCCGGGGCCGTGGTAAGTTATGTCACCACCGCGATTGATTGAGTAAAATTTTGCATCTACTTTTCGCAGAGCTTCTTCATCAAGCAAAAGATTTGAAAGGTCTCCACTCTTGCCAAGTGTGTAAACATGAGGATGCTCCACAAAGAGCAAATGATTTTCAGTAATTTGTTTCTGATCTTCGGGCTGCGAACGATTCTCAAATTTGCGCTGTACAGTTTCGGCAAAGATTTTCTCCTGAAGTTCCCAGCACTCTTTGTAGTCCATGGAACCGAGATCGCGGAAAACTATTTTCTTGTTCAAGTCTTTCTATTCAGATGTTGCATCCTGATGTCTATCACTATTTCGTGAGACTTTCATCACACCTTACTCAATTCATTCTTCAAAAAGATAATCGCTGGAATGGCGGTGGCATCCTCGTTACCCATTTCAGCCAGAACGATGGAAAGATGATCGCCCAGGTGATTGAGATAGAGCGTGCGTTCAAGTTTTGAGTTGCCTTTGCTCCACACTTCAAGAACAGTGTCGCATTTCTCGCTCATCAGTTTTTTGCAGATGTCCATGCGCAGTTGCGAGCGTTTGTGATCATCGGCATTTCGAAGAATGATGACTGCAAAGCGGTTGTCTCCACCTGTCCATCCCACCAATTCGTTGTGGTTCATTTCCGGAAACACATGATGCCAGCAAAGCATTTTTGAATTCTCGTTGATCTGTTGCCGCCAGCGAATGGCAAGACCTTCGTAACCGGCCTCGCTGTATAGAATAGGAATGCGGCTTGCTATTTTTTCTGCAATCACTTTTGCTTCTGATATAATGTTTTCGCGTTCCGCTTCCAGCAAAGCAATTGCAGAATTGATTTGTGATTCGAATGCGCGGCCAATCAATTCGTAGTAATGCAATACATAAAAAAGTTGTGTGAGCGAATAGCCGAGCATGGAGCGCGGTGGATTTCCGCCCGGAATTATGATCGTGTTCAAACCCTTCTCCACGGCCATCTTCCCGATTTTACCACCACTGGTGACGCATGCAATTTCAGCCCCGCGGTTCATGGCTTCATGCATGGTGGTCACTGTTTCTTCCGTATCGCCACTGTAACTGGAAATGATCACCAGCGTGTTCTTGTCCACAAATTCAGGAAGCACATAATCATTGGTACAGAGGATGGGAATTTTGCAATCGTCTGCAACAATCTGGCTTACGATTTTCCCCCCGATGCCTGAACCACCGAGGCCTGAAATCACCACGTTCTGAAATTTCTTATCGGATTTTTTGAAAGATGCCTTGTGGCCAATTTGCAATGCCTCGCGCAGGTGCTGCGGAAATTCTTCTACTAGTTTTTTCATGCGGGGGTAAAATTAGTCTCACGCAAAAACGCGGAGAAGCAGAGGAATGCGCAAAAAAAAATCAAATCTCCCCCATGAACAATATCACATCCAGCACATTCACTGCGCTGTCGCAATTGAGGTCGAGGATTCCACAATCGTAATGACAGCCGAAGGCACTCATGAGCATCAGGAGATCAGAAGTATTCACTGCGCCATCAGAATTAAAATCTGCATCTTCAAGTGTATTGATCTTGCAATGCCTCATCTGGGGAAAACCAGCCCCATATTATTGCCATCCAGCTCCGACCATTCGCCCACATTGCCGGGTGGGTCTTGCCAGCTGTGCACGTAGATCAACTGGTTTCTTCCAATGCCTTCGTCAAAAATGGAAATATTTAGCCAATACTCCAGTGAGCCTGTGGGCACAGTTACTTGTGCCAACACCACTCTGTTATCTGGCCCGGTTGGAAATGCATTGCACGAACCATCGTTGGGGATAAACCATGAGCCATCCATAAGAGTGAGGTCCGGACCAAAAGTTTTTTGCACGGGCGCAAAAGTTTCTGAAATCACATTGGATGGATTGGAAATCTGGAAGATGGTGCCAGCTTCACCATTACAGTCCTTGCAGCTATCCTGTGGTGCAGTGAGCAGCCCAATCGTTACGTGTGAATCGAATTCTGCTTCAGGGAAAAATCCCCAGAATGCGCAGTTGTTGGTGGAACCCAACACGCCACCGTACTGGCTGTTCCATATCGCATCTTCTTTGAGTGATGAACTTATTTTGAGATGATGCATAGGACTTGGCTTGTTGGAACCGAACACTGCGGAAACCCTGTCGGTAGCATCTTTCAATAATGCGTAAATGCGGTAGGTGGAATAACCATCCGGAATACCACCAATTCCTCCGGTACGAATTTCTTCGTGGATGACTTTTACCAGTTGTGCATTGCACACCAAAACAAAAAAGAACGGAATTGACGAGAGTAAAAATTTCTTCATAACACAGATTGAAAAATGAGAAGGTTGAGCACGTTCACAACGGATAAACCATGAGCCATCAACCAAAGTTAGGTCATGGCCAAATGGCGAGGTATTAAAAGTTGCCGGAATCATGTTTGATGGATTGGAAATAGTGAAAATGGTACCGGTTGGAGAACATTGCGGACAAGTATCTGTTGGAGTATCCACAGCTTGGAATGTCACATAAGAATCGTAAGGCATGGCTGGGGAAAAATCCCCAGAATGCACAGTTGCTATTTGTTCCCAATGTCCCTGCGATCGCACTGTTGTAAATAGCATTTGCCACTGCACTCGATTGAATTTTTAAATGATGAATGGGGGATGGAGAGTTGGAACCAAACACAGCAGAAATCCTGTCGGTTGGATCAGCCAGTCGCGCATAAATTCTGCAAGTAGTGTATCCGGTAGGAATGTCACCAATACCACCAGAAGCAAAGTAAATTTCGTGGATCACATCCACCAATTGTGAAGGGCTGATGAATGAAGCAGACGAAAGAAATATGATGCAAACGAATTTTCTCACAATTTTGATTTTGGCTGGCGGAACAAAGAAAGGGAAAAAAAAGTCCAGGGTTATTGTGCTCACAGGTTCGTTCTCCAATTGGCAATCTTCCTAGGTTTTCCGTCTTAATGATCTCCGGTCTACTGTCTTCGCTTTTTCCGCTCAACTATTTTTTCTTTGCCGGGCAACTTTCTCCCTCATCTTTACATCAATGACACTGAATGTGCAAATGACCGACCTTGAACTAGCCCATGCTTGTATTGAAGGAAGAAAGGACACCCAGAAAAAAGTGTACGCACAACATGCACGGCTGATGATGTCCATCTGCCTTCGCTACGCCCGAAACAGGCAGGAGGCCGAAGACATTTTTCAGGATGGTTTTATTAAAGCATTCGAAAGAATGAATCAGTACAGCGGAAGTGGCCCGCTGGGTGGCTGGATCAGGATGATAATGGTGAACACCGCCATAAACCACATTCGCGCCAACCAGAAATGGAAACATACCGAGGATATTGAGGCCGCTGAAAAGCTGGACGGTGAAGATGTAGGTGCATTAGAGAACATGAGTGCCGGAGAATTGATGGATTTGGTGCAACGAATGCCGACAGGATATAAAACAGTGTTCAACCTTTTCGCCATCGAAGGATTTGCTCATAAGGAAATAGCAGAACAATTAGGAGTGACCGAGAATACCTCGAAGACCCAGTTTTTTAAAGCAAGGAGATGGCTGAAGAAACAACTCGAAACAATTTCAAGAACAGCGTGAAAAACACAGATCAACATATAAGTGAAATTTTCAGCAATAAACTTTCAGGTTTTGAAAGTGATGTGAACCCGAACTTGTGGGCTGGCATTGAGTCCGCACTTCCACAGGCAGGAGCGGGTACAACCGCTGCGGTCACCGGAGCTAAAATTCTCACCGCAAAAACCATTTGGATTGCTGCGGCAAGTGTTCTTGCCATAGCCACCTCGGTTTATTTCTTTGTCACGAATGGGGAACTTCCCACTACGCAATCAAAGCCTGTTCAAGAAGCATTGGAAAGCAATCTTGCGAAAAAAGACGAAGAAGTCTCCACAGTCAATCAAGCTGATATTTCATCACACTCAAATTCATCTTCTGCAATAGAAGAAAACAATGGTTCATTGGTAAGCACACCAGAAACAGGTAAGGCACAAAATGAAAATCCGTCAGTATCACCAGCGAATGACGCTGGAATAGTGGATCATTCATCAGACGGAGTAAGCGGCTCAAAACCTGGAATCAATGATGGTAAAAAGACCTCCGATGAACAAGTGACAACACCGGACATGATTCGCGGTGGTTCACAACTGCCACCACCACCAAGAGCATTCAATGCGGAGTTCAATGCCATTCAGGTGAACGAGGATGACTTGAAATTTTTCTTTTTCCCACAGTTTCCTGAAGAACAATCCTACCAATGGGAAATTGATGGACAGCTTTCCGGAACTGATATCACCACTTCATTCACTTTTGCTGAAGAAGGAACTCACGAGGTAAAATTGATAGTGTTGAATCACAGGGGAGAGTCAAAAACATTCACTTCTGAAATTGAAGCCTACCTGGAAGGTGAATTGGTGTTGCAGACCATCATTACTCCCAATGGCGATGACAAGAATAGTTTTTTCAATCCGGCAGCCTTGAGTAAAAATGTGGCGATAGAAAGCCTTCGGATTGTTGATGCTAATAACCAGCTTGTTCATGAATCCACAGGCGCTTTGCTCAATTGGGATGGCACCGATAGGTTCGGTGAACCGCTGCCTCCCGCCACATACTTTGCCGATGTGAGTGCAAGAGACCACCGTGGAAAAGTGATAAGGAAACAAGAATTTGTAACGCTAAGACGCTGATGGAAGCCGTCTATATTTGGCGGCTTTTTATCAAAATTGAGTTTAGCAAACCCTCATAAATCATACACGCATCTAATTTTTTCAACCCAAAAAAAAACATGAGAAAGGTTTTTATTATTACCGCATTGAGCATTGCTTTTTCGCAACTTGGAACAGGCCAGAAACAACAACAAACCACTGTGCGCGACACTGTGAGAATGGATGCCCTGACCTCCAGCCAAGCTGTTTGGAAATATTCTCCGAAGCTCAGCGAAGATGAATTGTACGACTACACCCGCTTTCGCAACATGGCGCGCGATGACTGGGATGCATTTCGTGTTGACCCACGTTATGATGCCGCCAAAGTGCGCCAGATTTACAAGAAGAACCGCGGTGAAGTGATTCCTTATTATGAAACAAAGGGTGCCAAAAAAATGTTGCCCGGTGAAGATTGCGATTGCTGGATAGAACCTGATGTTACTTACACCATTCTCGATCCGGTTACCGCATGGGATTTTTGCGAAGGTGGTGCACAGGAAGGAGTGGATTGTTTCCACCAACTGCTGCTGCCGTTTGATTTTTGTTTTTATGGCACCACGTACGACCAGGTGTGGATTACCACAAAGGGAACTATTTCTTTCGGTAATGGATATTACGATTGGACACCTTCAGAATTTCCAACACCTGTTGGCGGATCGGAAGATCAACACAATCACGTTTGTGGCTTCTGGCAGGATTTCGACTTTAATAACTCAGGACAGTATTTCTACAAAATAACAGATGATGCATTGTACATCAATTTTATTGACGTGGGTTACTACAACAGCCAGGCGGACAAGCTGAACACCATGCAAATGATAATCACTGCCGATGGCGCGGAAATTTTGGGGGATGAAAACAATGTGCAGTTTTGTTACCTCGATATGGACTGGGCACATGGCGATATAGGCGGACAAGGTGGTTGTACTGGTACAACGCCCGCCAACGTAGGAGCTGATAAAGACAGTGGTAACGAGCATATCCAGTTCGGGCGATTCAACTTGTGTAATACCGCAGTTTATAATGGTCCTTATGGACAAGGCAATAACCAGATTGACGGTGTAGACTGGCTGGACAACAAGTCCTTTGAATTTAACGCTTGCGAATCATCAACCAATATTCCACCTATTCCTACTTCCCCCACTCCGTGCGACACCTTCTATGTATGTATAAACGACTCGATTAATATTTCTACGCAATTCATTGCACCGGAATCCAACCAAAACGTAACCATAACGGTGGTTGAAGATGGTAATGGGTTAGAATTCGCAATCCAAAACAACAACACAGCAACCTTCCTTGGAACTTTTATAGGAACTGCCGATAACGTGGGCGTCCACTACGTAACTGTAACTGCAACTGACAACGGTACCCCCCAAGGCCAGGTGGTCTATGAGTATGTTATACTTGTTCAGGACATTGTGATGCCAGAACTTTTTATTGAAGCAGCGGACAGTGTTTGTGCGGGTGGAATTGTAGATGCAGAGGCATCACCTGGCTATGACACCTACACCTGGAGCGAACCCAACTGCAGCCCTAACCAGGATTGCCAGTTCCAGGTACCAGGAGGTGGCGATGCTTACGTCTATTATGTTACAGGAACAATTTCAGGTTGCCAGCGATCTACATCAGCAACTGTTTATGTGGATCCATTCGACTATGTTGATATCACAACATCACCAGATACTCTTTGCCCTGGTCAATGTGCAACGGCCTGTGTAATTGAAACCGGAAACTATATTGCTTACGACTGGCACGTTTACGCTGGATACGAAGGTGAAATGTGCGATCCCGGCACCGTCAACGACACCTGCACCACAATGCATGCGGGCACTTATGAGGTATTTGCTACCACGCCTGCAAATTGCCTGGAGTTCAACATCTTTGTAATTGAAGAAACGAACACCGTTGTTCCTCCTGAGAACGAATCAATTTCAATGGCGTATTGTGACGGAATTGTTCCGGTGGTATTTGCTGGTGCTTACCAGTCACCGGCCAGTGGCCTCCTCACTGTCTATACTGTAACTGGCGATCCTGACGGCTGGTTGGGATCATACCTCTTAATAACGGTAACTCCTTGCGATCCTCTCGATCCTGTTGTGGAGTATATTGCTACAACAACCGAGAGTATTACCATTGATTATATACCTATTGGTTTCTGTGATGAAATAACTGTTGAGTACATTTCTTCTGGAGGGGGCGGAGACCAGTTTAACACCGTTTACCTCTTTAACTGCAGCAACCTGAATCAAACTATCATAGGGCCTGGTCTTGAGCCTGGACTTATCTGGAGCGAAACTTCCGGGTGTGTGTCCAATCCTTATGTATCGGGCGACTGGACTGTTGAAAGCGGCCCTCCGGGTTGGAGCTTTTCTGATGATAGCCAATACAACAACACTTTTACACCCGGTGCTTATGGTTTATATGAATTGTGTTTTTTCGAGCCTACCTGCTCAGGAAACTATTGTTACGATCTTGAATTCACACTGGCTCCTGAATTATCGCTGTTGGGTGATGGTAACGTGGAACTTTGCGAAGGGCAATCCGAAGAAGTTTGTCCTAACATTACTGACGTTGGAGGAACAGGCGATCTTGATTGGGATGGTCAGGGAGTTGTTCCCAATTTTAATGGAACCTGCGCAGTTTTCGGACCCTATGATGACTACGAAGATTTTATAGCCAACATTAGTATCTCAAATGGTTGCGGAGAAGTGAGCATTGATATTCCTGTAAATGCAGATATAGCTGTTCCTCCCATTACTTTACCTGCCGATAATTCTTTCTGCGGCAATGAGACCATAACTCTTGATCCAGTGTCAAGTGCTGATGATGATGACCATCTTGTTTATGACTGGAGTACAGGAGAAGACACGCCAACTATTGACATTACCTCATCAGGAACTTATACCGTGGAAGTGACTAATGATTGTGATAATGCCAGCGATGCAGTGACCTATACAATTGTATCGAATGCAGTTCCCCTCTTCGTGCCTTCTGCTTACAATCTTGAATGTGAGACAGGAGAAGTAGAGCTTTGTGTTGGAGTTCCTGTTGGCTATACGATTGTTTGGAGCCCCGGAGGAGCTACAACCAATTGTATTACCGCATCATCGAGTGGAACTTATTCATGGGCGATTACTGATATCAGCAATTGCGAAACGTTGACCGACAGTTCGCATGTCGTGAACATTACCTATGCTCCCGAGGGTGGAAGTTCGAACAGTGACCTTAATATTCTTTGCCCGGGTGAGTGTGCTGAATTTAATGCAACAGCCACTTATGCTGACAGTTATACTTGGACATCTGATTGCGATCAACTTGACCTAAGTGGTGGCGCAGTCCTTAGTTTTTGCTCCGACCAGGTTCCGACAGAATGCCTGTACATTGAAATTGAAATTACAGGAACTGCAAGCAATGAATGCAGCCCGCCTGCATCTGTAAATTTCGTGGTACAAAACAACCAATGCCTTATCACCATTCCAAACGTGTTTACTCCCGGTGCTACAGATTCACTCAACAATAAATTCCAGATGACGGGGATCGAGCTGTACGAAGGAGCCGCGCTTGTTATTTTCAATCGCTGGGGTGGAGAAGTTTACCGCAGTGATAACTATGGGCAGAACAATGATTTCTGGAAAGCAGAGGATGTTCCCGGAGGCACTTACTATTACAGCCTCAAGCTTCCTTATGGCACAAAGCTCGATTACGAAGGTTATATCACTGTGATTAAGTAAGACATTCAATATTTCATTTTCATTCGCCCCCGCATTACTTAATGCGGGGGCTTTTTTTTGAAATTTTTTACCGCCACGCTAAAAAAGAATTCACTGCGTTCGCTGCTGTGTATCCTTGCGCGTCATCTTATTGCATTCGTATGAATTTTCAAATACAATCCTTCGAAGAATACCAAGAGGTTTACAAAAAATCAGTTGATGATCCGGAAGCATTCTGGTCTTCCATCGCGCAGAATTTTGTGTGGAAGAAAAAATGGAATCGTGTTCTCGAATGGAGTTTCACAGAACCGAATGTGAAATGGTTCGATGGTGCTCAGCTCAACATCACGGAGAATTGTTTGGATCGTCATCTTGAGGAACACGCAGAGGAGATGGCCATCGTTTGGGAGCCAAATGATCCAGCACACGAAGTGAAGCGATTCACCTATCGCGAACTGCACCGCGAAGTGTGCCGCATGGCGAACGTGTACAAAAAACTGGGTGTGAAAAAAGGCGACCGCATTTGCTCTTATATGCCGATGATTCCGGAGTTGACAATTGGTGTGCTGGCATGTGCGCGCATCGGTGCCATCCACTCTGTGGTGTTCGGTGGATTTTCTGCATTGTCTCTTCGCGAACGTATCAATGATTCACAATGTTTGCTGGTAGTTACTTCCGATGAAATACGCAGAGGTGAAAAAAACATTCCCGCAAAAACAACTGTGGATGAAGCTATCAAAAATTGTCCTTCAGTAAAAAATGTTCTCGTGTGCAAATGCACCGGAAGCGATGTTCCGATGATAAAAAATCGCGATGCGTGGCTTGATGATATGCTCATCGGAATTTCTGAATTCTGCGAAGCGGAGGTGATGGAAAGCGAGGATATGCTTTTTATTCTTTACACTTCAGGAAGTACTGGCAAACCAAAAGGAGTGGTTCACACATGTGGAGGGTACATGGTGTATACGGGATATTCATTTGCGAATGTTTTTCAACTCTCCCCTCTCCTTGGGAAACGGGTTGGGGGGGAGGTCTTCTGGTGCACTGCCGACATCGGGTGGATAACAGGGCATTCCTACAGCATCTACGGGCCGTTGCTCAACGGTTCCACGATGGTGATGTTCGAAGGGACCCCCACCTATCCCGATCCCGGCAGATTCTGGCAGGTGATAGACAAACACAAAGTCACGCATTTTTATACCGCGCCTACTGCAATACGTGCGTTGATGGCTTGTGATCCATTACATGTGGTCGATGCAAAACTGGATTCACTCAAAGTTATCGGCACAGTGGGCGAACCCATCAACGAAGAAGCATGGCATTGGTATCATGAAAAAATCGGGAGGAAAAATTGTCCCATCGTGGACGCCTGGTGGCAAACTGAAACGGGAGGCATTATGATTTCAGGGCTCGGAAATTTATCACCCATGCGGCCTGCACATGCAGGACTTCCACTACCCGGAATCCAGCCCGCACTATTGGATGAAAAGGGAAATGAAATTCTTGAAAACGAACGCGAAGGATTTCTGGTGATGAAGTTTCCATGGCCTGGAATTATCCGAACCACATACAGCGATCATGAACGCTGCCGTCTCAATTATTTTTCTCATTACCACGGTTACTACTTCACCGGTGATGCCGCGCGCAGGGATGAAAATGGTTTGTACCGAATCATTGGTCGGGTGGATGATGTAGTGAATGTTAGCGGCCATCGCATTGGAACTGCGGAAGTAGAAAACGCACTGAACGAGCATCCGCTCATTGTGGAAAGTGCAGTAGTAGGTTTTACTCACGACATAAAGGGTCAAGGCATTTATGCGTTTGTGATTTGCTTACAGAAACCAACCGATGAAAAAATATTTCGCGATGAAGTGTTGGAAGTGGTGAGCAAGTACATTGGGAAATTTGCAAAGCCCGATAAAATTCAAGTCGTGAACGGGCTACCCAAAACCCGAAGCGGAAAAATCATGCGTAGGATTTTGAGGAAGATTGCAGAAGGTGATACAAGAAATCTCGGTGATACATCCACACTGCTTGATCCAGGTGTGGTGGAGGAAATAATCAAAGGAGCGGCATGAACGATTCTACATTTGTGTTTATGAAAAGGATATTGCTCTGTTCGTTGTTGATGATAGCATCATTTGCTAGCCATACACAAATGACCATCTCAGTCATTTCCACACCACAACTCACTCCCCTATTCGATGACATTTATGTGGCGGGATCTTTCAACGCATGGAATCCCGCAGATGAGAATTTCAAACTTACTGAAACGGGAAATGTGTGGAGCATTGACATTAGCGGAACAGATGGTGAAGTAATTGAATTCAAATTCACCCGTGGCATTGATGGATGGAATACCGTGGAAGGAGATCCACTTGGAGTTTACATTACCAACCGCACAGCAACATTTCAAAACGGGGGAACTCTTGAACTCACCATCGAAGGTTGGGAAGACATTGCAGGCAATCACACCGTAACGGAAAATGTCTTCATCGTTGATTCTGATTTCCCGTTGCCACAACTTGAACGTACACGCAGAATCTGGATTTACCTGCCCGATGATTACTTCGACTCGAACAACGATTACGAAGTGCTCTACATGCACGATGGCCAAAATGTGTTTGATGCAGCCACATCATTTTCTGGTGAGTGGGAAGTGGATGAAACCATGACGGAAACTTTGCAGGGGTGTGCAACAAATGCAATCATAGTAGGAATTGATAACGGTGGTGTCAATCGCATTGATGAATACTCCCCATGGGTGAATGTGGAATACAGCGAAGGCGGTGAGGGAATACAATTCGCCATGTGGATGGTGGAAACACTCAAACCATTTATTGATGAAAACTTCCGCACCAAGCCGGAGCGCGAATTCACCGCCACTGCCGGTTCATCGTTGGGTGCATTGATTGCGATGTACCTCATAACAGAACACAACGATGTGTTTTCCAAAGCAGGAATTTTTTCTCCGGCATTCTGGTTCAATGAAGAAATTTTTGATTTCGTGGAGAACAATCCACCGGCAAATGATTCCAAAATTTATTTCGTATGTGGTGATGAAGAGAGTACTGGCATGGTTCCCGACATGCAGCAGATGTACAACATCGCAAACAATGCAGGTTTCGGTGATTTGCAATATGTGGTAGTGCCCGGAGGCCAGCATAATGAGTATTACTGGTCGCTATACTTTCCTGATAGTTTTCCTTTCTTGTTTGATTGTTTGCTTTCAGTTGAAGAAGGAAACTCTCATCCGCTCATTTACAGTTTTCCAAATCCAACTTCTGATTCCATCAACATCGCAACCCGGTCTGGTGCCATTATTCGTTCGTTACAAGTGATTACTGATGACGGCAGACTGGTGAAAGAGGTGTTGGATGTGAATTCCGAGAGAGTAAATGTTTCGCTGAGCGGTATGTCCTTCGGCTACTACATCATAAAGGCTATTTGCGATAATGGGGCACTTGATCAGGAGTTGCGAATAGAATGTGGCTATGTTCCGGTTATTAAGAATTGATTTGAAAGAAACACAATCACCAATTCACCATCTCACAACTAAAAAATGACCACCGATAAAGCCCCTAAACCTGTAGGCGCATATCCTCATGCAAAGCTTGTTGGCAATTTGCTATTCCTCTCCGGTGTTGGCCCGCGAATAGCAGGCAGCGATGCTACCGATAGCGGTGTGCCGGGATTGAAACTAGATAAGAACGGAAACTACATTGAGTTCAGTTTCGAAGCGCAATGCCGCAATGTGTTCGAGAATGTGCGAACGATTCTTGAGGCAAGCGGAAGCGCATGGGAGAATCTTGTTGATGTCACAGTTTTTCTCACCAACATGAAACGCGACTTCCATACTTACAACAAATTGTGGGCGGAATATTTCCCCAACAATCCACCGTGCAGGACAACGGTGGAAGTCGTTTCATTACCAACTCCCATAGCTATCGAATTGAAGTGCGTGGCGGTGGTGGAGTAGCAGGAGTGCACCATCTGCTTTTGTGAGAATTTTGTTTTGCAGTGTACTCACAATAGCGATTGCCAGGCTGCTTTTGCTGTTCCACATTTTGCGCACCCGATCCATAAAGCATGGGCGCGCTCCTCAGTCCGGAAGTGAGATCAACGGATACGTAGCAACTACCTTTCGCACCTGCTTCTTTTTGATACAAACACTTAATTATCCCGCTTCATGCCCTCAAAATTTATCGTTCCCCTCTTTTTGCTTTCTTTTTTTTCTGCGGTTACCAATGCACAAACGGAGTGGCTCTGGGCCACATCAATGGGCGACACGGGCACCGATGCCGGACAAGCAATAGCCATAGACACAGCAACAGGCGATGTGTTCACTGCAGGTTGGTTCGAGGGAACAGTGGACTTTGATCCGGGCACCGATTTGTTCAATTTAACATCGGCTGGAGGGCAGGACATTTTCATTTCAAAACTCGATGCTTCCGGCAATTTTTTGTGGGCCGCAGCTATGGGGGGCGAGAGTCAAGATGCGGCTTACTCTATTGCATTCGATCCGGCCTTTGGTGGCAGTCTTTACTGCACAGGTTGGTTTTCGGAAACTTCCGACTTCGATCCCGATTCATCTGAAGAATTCAATTTAGTATCAGCCGGATTGACTGATGTTTTTATTGCTAAACTGGACAACACCGGAGGTTTTGTGTGGGCCATAGCAGCAGGCAGCCTGGAATATGATGGTGCCCGTTCCCTCGCAGTTGATCCTGCTGGAAGCGGAGATTTGTACGCCACAGGATATTTCGCTGGCACCGTGGACTTCGATCCGGGTGAGGATGAAGCAATCTTAACAGCCGCCAGCGACACTGATATTTTCATAACCAAACTGGATGCTTCGGGAAATTTACTTTGGGCAAAAGCCATGGGAGGGTCCAATGATGATACCGGGTACGCAATAGCACTTGACCCCGCAGCGGGCGGCAGCGTTTACACCACTGGATCATTTGCCGAAACAGTTGACTTCAATCCGGGCGCTGGCATATTCAATTTAGTGGCCACCGGTGGTGTTGATGTTTTCATTTCCAAACTCGATACGCAAGGCAATTTTGTGTGGGCCAAATCCATGGGAGGCATCACAAGTACCGTTAGTTATTCCATAGCCATTGACCATGCAGGAGGCGGGGCAGTTTACACCACGGGCGCATTTCGCGAAACGGTGGACTTCGATCCTGGCCAGGGCACTTTTAACTTAATCTCTGCCGGATGGAGAGATGTTTTCATTTCCAAATTAGACAGCGCTGGTGATTTTATTTGGGCTAAAGCAATGGGCGGGGTCGAGAATGACAAGAGTTTTGCTATCGCCATTTCACCCACAGGCAGCGGTCATGTTTATACCACAGGAGAGTTTGTTGAAACTGCAGACTTCGACCCCGGTGCCGCTGAGTATAATCTGACTTCGGCCGGAGAGCGCGACCTGTTTGTTTCCAAATTAGATAGCACTGGAACTTTTGTTTGGGCTTTGGCAGTGGGCGAAGCCAACAGTGAGTACAGCCAGGCTATGGCACTGGATACATTGGCTAATGTTTTTATTACCGGGTATTTTACAAGCCCAACTGTCATGTTTGGTGCAGCCACTTTATCCAATGCCGACAATTCCGGTTTCTATTCCGATGTGTTTATCAGTCGGCTCGATCATCTGATAGTCGGAATAGAAAATATAGAGAACAATGATGGCATAGCCATTTATCCCAACCCCGCCACACATCAGTTTACAGTTATCGGGACTGTAGTCAAAAGCATTGAAGTGTATGATTTGTTGGGCAAAGAGGTTTTCAAGACGAATTGCACCACCGCCCTCCCGATAGGTATCGGGAGAGAAATACAAACTGCCACCTGGCCCCGCGGAATTTATTTCCTGAAAGTTTTTATAGATGAAGGTAACCCACCTGCCGGACAGGCTGGAGTGATGAAGAAGGTGGTGATCGAATGACGAGGCTGGAGCGACCCCTGGTTGAGTTGTGCCAATGGCATGTGTTACCTCTAATCGAGCATTCAATAAACCTCTTTCACATTCAAAAATTTCACTCTTATAAAAAGGGAGAAATAAAATTATCTATTGGATTGCAATTGCCTGGCTTGCACTAGGAGTGCTATACTGCGGAATAGCACAGTTATTCAAAGTCAAAGAAGACTTAGTTCCTGTGTCTTTATAACTGATGCTGACTTTTGTATCGTGGTATTTCAGACCTGTGGAAAGAAAGTTATTTTCATCTAAGCAATAAATGATTGGAATGAGCGTGAAAACAGCAAACGTTAATGTAACAAACAGAGAACAGCACATTACAAAAATGCTGAATGCACCTGTTGAATTGGTTTGGGAAGTATGGACAAACCCTGCACATATTGCAAATTGGAGGGGACCAAACGGATTTGCCGACACTAATCATACCCTGAACGCAGCAGCAGGCGGAGAATGGGGTTTGAGTTACGGCCTTGATGGGAAATTATCTTAATAAAAGTGTCTTAGTAGCATAAAGTAACAAAAAATATATTCGTATGAGCAGATTCAAT
>JAWXCI010000026.1:0-67126 GCA_034408895.1 Flavobacteriales bacterium | reverse complement strand
GCAACTTGGTTCGGGAAACAACAATTTGTAGAAAAGAATATCGCAGGGATTGGAACCAGCGCCACTGCGGATGTGCAGGCCAGATCACATTTGTAAACCTCACTGATGATACCATGAATGTTTACTTGAAATGGGTGCCAGCTGAAAGACTGCCCGCTGGTGGCATACAAGTGCTGGAACCCATTGAAATGAGTAGAATGATTCCTGACTTCCGGTTGTTGCCAGGAGATGAAACTTCAATCCTCAATCGCTGTAATGGCGGATTGCTTTATGAAGCCGTTTCCAAAGCAAGGAAAAGGAAAGACCAGTGGGTGGAAAGAGGTTCCGTGAGATTCAGTTGCGCGAGTAGCGTGGTGTTGCTCGATGGGATGGATGGCTACTGAAATTCTAAATCCATTTCATTGCAGTTCACCATAATTCAGGAGTCCGTGCGACCCGGCTAAACGCAGTTCAGCCTTTGTCATTACCATGAATCTTTATGTTTGACTCCTGTTATGCTCGCACAAATTCTCTTTGTTCTTCTGCTATTAGTAGCCGGCTATTTTGCATGGAAGCGCTACCGTTTTGTGAGAAGGAATATTGAACTCGGCAAACCATTTCGACCCGAAGGGAAAAAATCTGACCGTTGGAAAATGATGGTTCGTGTGGGACTTGGTCAGGGCAAGATGTTTACCCGCCCGCTTGCTGCCATCATGCACTTTTTCATTTACGCAGGGTTCATCATTATCAACATTGAAGTGCTGGAGATTGTGATAGATGGCGTTCTTGGGACGCATCGCGTATTCGCGTTCATGGGTGGTTTTTATGATTTCCTCATTGGCAGTTTCGAAATACTTGCTGTGCTGGTGCTTGTTGCATGCGTGGTTTTTCTTGCAAGAAGAAATATGCTCAAACTGAAAAGATTTTGGATGAAGGAAATGACCAGTTGGCCGCGCACGGATGCAAACCTTATTCTGATAATTGAAATTCTTTTGATGACTGCATTCCTTACGATGAATGCTTGCGACTATGAGTTGCAGCAGCTTGAAGTCGTGCATTACCCAAAAGCTGGAAGTTTTCCTGTCAGTTCACACTTCAATTTTCAATTTTCAATTGTCAATTATCAATTACTCGAGCGCATCTGCTGGTGGTTCCACATCATTGGCATTCTTGCATTCACTGTCTATCTCTCGTATTCAAAACACCTGCACATCATCCTTGCGTTTTTCAATACCTATTATTCCAAGTTGAAACCGGCAGGAGAATTCAACAATCTTGAAAGCGTGACCCGCGAAGTGAAACTGATGCTGGATCCATCCGCATCGGTTCCACCTACTGATGGCACACCGCAACGCTTTGGTGCAAAGGATGTTTTTGATTTGAATTGGGTGCAGTTGCTTGGCGCATACAGTTGCACGGAATGCGGAAGATGTACTTCGGAGTGTCCCGCCAACCAAACAGGAAAACTTCTTTCTCCCAGAAAAATCATGATGGATACGAGGGACCGCCTGGAAGAGGTTGGAAAGAAGATGGATGTCAATTCCGGTAAATGGGAAGATGATGGAAAATCATTGCTGCGCGATTACATCAGTGAAGAAGAATTGTGGGCGTGTACAACTTGCAATGCGTGTACCGAAGCGTGCCCCATAAACATCAATCCGCTCGACATCATCATTGATCTCAGGCGTTACCTGATTATGGAAGAATCGAAATCACCTGAAAGCATCACCGCCATGTTCAACAACATTGAAAACAATGGTGCACCATGGGCCATGAGTGCGGCTGATAGAGCTAACTGGAAGAATTGAAAAAATGAAACTGATACCAAAAACAAAAGACGGAAAAACCATTAGCCCGAAGTTGCCGGAACACGTCAAGAATTTTTTGATTGACATTGATGGAACCGTTGGCGAAGACATTCCCAACGAAGAGCCGGGAAGAATGGAAGATGCAGCCGTATATCCCGATGCATTGCAGAAATGCAACCAGTGGTATGATGAAGGCCACATCATTTATTTCTTCACTTCTCGCACTGAAGCACATCGCGAGGTGACGGAACGCTGGCTGAAAAAAAGCGGATTCAAATACCATGGCATTCTCTTCGGCAAACCCCGCGGTGGCAACTACCACTGGATAGACAATCACATTGTGCAAGCCACACGCTATGAAGGACACTTCACTGATTTGGTGGAGAAGGAATTGAAGGTTCAGGTTTTTAAAAGCGAATAACGAAAAAATGAGTGAACTGAAAGTGCGCACAATGGCTGAATGCCTCGCGGCAGGCGAGGTTCCTGAAATTCTTTTCTGGGTGGGCTGTGCCGGAAGTTTTGACGATCGCGCAAAACGCATCACACGTTCCATTGCGAAAATCCTGAACCACTGCAACATCTCATTTGCCATACTGGGCCAGGAAGAATCCTGTACCGGTGATCCGGCTAAACGTGCGGGCAATGAATTTCTTTTCCAGATGATGGCCATGCAAAACATAGCAGTGCTCAACGGATACGAAGTGAAAAAAATCGTGACTGGCTGCCCGCATTGTTTCAACACAATCAAAAACGAATACCCGGAACTGGGCGGAAATTTTGAAGTGATTCATCACACACAACTCATCAACCGACTCATAAGCGAAGGAAAGATTAAGTTGCGAAACGGAGGTGAATTCAAGGGAAAGAGAATCACCTTTCATGACCCATGCTACCTGGGAAGAGGCAACAATGTGTACGATGCACCGCGCGATGTTTTACAACAACTCGATGCAGATCTTGTGGAAATGAAACGCTCGCGTGCGCAGGGTCTATGCTGCGGAGCAGGCGGTGCACAGATGTTCAAAGAAGCCGAACGCGGCAATAAGGAAGTGAACATCGAGCGCACTGAAGACGCCCTGGCTGTTGAGCCAGACATCATCGCCACGGGCTGTCCATTCTGCAACACCATGATGACCGATGGTGTAAAGCATTTTGAAAAGGAGCAAACCATAAGCGTGCAAGACGTAGCCGAGATTGTGGCATCAAATCTTTAGCCCATCGGGAAGTAAACAAATATGTTATTAACAAATATGTTATAAACATTTTAGTTATAAACTGATTAGTTTATACATTTGTCCGGTAATTAAAAATCACATGACACATCATGGATGAAAATGTAATTTTCGAATACGGATCACAGGTACTGACAGAACTTTTTGTCAACCGCGAAGAAGAACAGCGCAGGCTTGAATCCAATTTTGCAGGTGGTCAGAACACCATTATCATCGCTCCCAGACGGTGGGGAAAATCTTCGCTGGTGGCACAGATGGAGCACCGGATGAAGCGGAACAAAAAAATTCGCTTCTGTTACATGGACATGTTCGGGATACGCTCCGAAAAGGAATTTTATGAAACCCTGATGATAGAAGTGGTAAAGGCCACCACCTCCAAACTGGAAGAGCGCATCAAAGTATTCCAGGAGTTTATCCGCAGAATTGTTCCTAAAATTTCTTTTGGAGTGACGCCTGACCAGGAATGGTCGCTGAGTGTTGACCTGAAAGAAGCCCGCAAAAATTTTTCTGAAATCATTGACCTGCCGGAGCGCATCGGAAAAGCCAAAGGCATCCGCATCATCATGTGTATTGACGAATTCCAGAACATTACCTACTTCGATCGCGACATCAGTTTCCAGCGAAAATTGAGGGCACACTGGCAAAAGCACCAACTCACTGCATACTGCCTGTATGGAAGCAGGCGTCACATGATGATGGACGTTTTCGAGAATTCAAAAAATCCATTTTACCACTTCGGCAGTTTGATGATGCTGGGCAGGATTGAAGAAAAACACTGGATACCATTTATCCAGCGGGTGTTCAAGGCGAATAAAAAAAATATCAGTACAGCCATGTCCACGCAAATTGCACGGAGGATGGAGAATTTCCCATATTACGTTCAGCAATACGGCCAGGAAGTTTTGTTGCATACGCAACGAACCGTTACAGAAGAGACACTTGATGTAGCACTTGAGAGCATACTGAATCGCAACACGATTTTTTACCACCGGGATATTGAGTCGCTCACCAACATCCAACTGAATCTTCTGAAGGCAATCATGGCCGGAGAAAGGCGACTCACCACCAACGAAGTCATCCGCAAGTACGAATTGGGCAATGGCCCCAATACTTACAGGGCGAAGGATGCCCTGCGCAACAAAGACATCATTGACGATTTCGAACCGCAGATATTGGTGCTCGACCCGGTTTTTAAAATCTGGTTCCAGCGAAATCTACTGCCCAAATACCACTACGATGATTGAGGTACACAGAGAGGTAAATTGAATTTTGGCTGTATCAACTGGTTGCCCTATGTTTGCAATGAATGAAAATGAATATCCATAACGCTTGCGCTAATTATTATCAAAGCCTTTGGCAAGAACCGGCATTTGTGAAGCGTTTATGATTAGATAGAAAAGAGCATTCATCATAATTCCTCCACCCGGTTCGCAAGCATTGCTACCGGGTTTTTTGTTTTTGAACCAACGGCTTAATACTTATCCAAAATGAAACAACAACTGAAACTGAACCAGGACTACAACAAGTACACTGACGAAGCCAAACAGGTGTGGCAAATCCTTTACGACCGCCAAATGGCGAGGCTTTCAAAAACCGCAAGCCATGAATACCTCAATGCCCAAAAAACTGTGAATTTCCGCAGGGACAGTATCCCGAATTTCTCTGAATTGAACGAAATACTTATGCGCGAAACCGGCTGGGGGCTGGTAGTGGTTCCGAACATCCAGCCCAATGAAATTTTCTTTCCTTGCCTGGCCGAAAAAAAATTCACTGCCACCACATGGTTGAGGAAAATGAAAGAACTTGATTACATCAGCGAGCCAGATATGTTTCATGATGTGTTCGGCCATGTGCCGCTGCTTGCTCATAAAATTTTTGCTGATTTTTTCAATCGCTTTGGTGAGTTGGGTTTGAAATATATCCATCACCCTGAAGCGGTGGAAATGCTTGGACGTGTTTACTGGTTTACGGTGGAGTTCGGACTGATAATGGAAAATGGTGAGACAAAAATTTTTGGAGCGGGATTGATTTCATCGCACGCTGAATCTCACCACTGCATGACTGACAAGGTGGTGCACAAACCATTCGACATCCGTGAAATCATGAACACAGGGTTTGACAACAGCGTGATGCAGGATTTATACTTCGTGCTTCCATCGTTCGAAGCCCTCCTTTTATCGCTGGATGAAATTGAAACGATTCTGGTGGAGACCATCCAGAAACGCGCATGAAATTTGTCCCATGCGGTCGGGCTTTGATGCTTAGTAGCCGCGCCTATCTTTGGCCGCAACCAAATCACAGCATCGTCTATGAAATTGCTTGAAGGCAAAGTTTCTATCGTTACAGGAGCAACAAGAGGAATTGGCAAAGCCATAGCTACCAAATTTGCAGAACACGGCTCACACATTGTTTTCACTTACGCATCTTCCGATGAAAAAGCAAGGGCACTGGAGACAGAACTCAGTGCATATGGTGTGAAAGCCAAAGGCTACAAAAGCGATGCTGCGGATTTCAATGCTGCCAGTCAATTGGTGGATGATACAGTGAAAGAATTCGGCACCGTGGATGTGCTGGTGAACAATGCCGGAATTACGCGCGACAATCTTCTTCTACGCATCACGGAAGAACAATGGGACGAAGTGATTCGCGTGAATCTCAAATCCTGTTTCAATCTTACCAAAGCTGTAATTCGCCCAATGCTCAAGGCCAAAAGCGGGAGCATCATCAACATGAGTTCCGTGGTGGGTGTGGAAGGAAATTCAGGCCAGGCCAACTACGCTGCATCGAAAGCGGGCATGATTGGTTTCACCAAAACAATAGCTGAGGAATTGGGTTCAAGAAACATCCGAACCAATGCCATTGCTCCCGGTTTTATCGTTACAGAAATGACCGATAAGCTGGATGAAAAAGTGATTGAAGATTGGTATCGTAAAATACCGATGAAGCGCGGTGGCACTCCACAAGAAGTGGCCGATGCCGCTCTTTTCCTCGCATCGGGCATGAGCACATTTGTGAACGGACAAGTGCTACAGGTGTGCGGAGGAATGAGCATGTGATCAATTGTCAATGGATAATTGACAATTGACAATTGAAAAACACGAGAAACAATTTCTGATTACAAAATACTCCACATCCATTGTCCATAGTTTCTGAAGCACCCAAGTGGTTTATTCTACTCTGCGTTTTAGCCGGACTTGTATATGCAGGTGCGCTCTACTTCAGGGATCGGTTCAACCGAACTTATGGAAGCAGACTGGCAGCATTGCTGGGCTTTTTTCGTTTAGTAGTGGTTTCTCTACTTGCATTTTTTCTCCTCAAGCCACTGATCAAAAACATCAGCAACGATCTCCAGAAACCCATCATTGTTATTGCACAGGATGATTCTGAGTCGCTCGTTGTGGGGAAAGATTCTTCTTACTACAAGGGAGAATACCAACAGCAACTCCAATCACTGATCGCATCTTTTGGCAATGACTATGAAATACGCACTTACCATTTTGGGGCGCAGGTGGCAGAGGGTATTGACAGTTTGCGTTTTGATGAAAAGCTCACTGATTTTTCCACGCTGCTGGATGAGGTTTACAATAAATACAGTGGTAGCAACATCGGTGCTTTGATTGTAGCAAGTGATGGACTTTACAACCGAGGTGAAAATCCTGTCTATTCCTTTCGCAAACTCGGTTGCCCGGTTTACACTGTTGCACTTGGCGATACCACCGTTCACAAGGATGTGCTGCTGGCCGAAGTGGCTCACAACCGCATAGCATACCTCGGAAATAAATTTCCGGTAGAGATAACTGTAGAGGGAAGAAAAGCTGCCGGTGAAAATTCAACACTCACTGTTTCGAGAAAAGGACAGGTGCTGCACTCGGAACAAATTCAGTTTACAGGCGAACGCTTTTTCAAGACTATTTCACTCTCGCTTGATGCCAAAGAAACGGGACTACAGAAATACACCGTATCCCTGACAACGGTAAAAAATGAAATCACCACTACGAACAATCGCAAGGATATTTTTATTGATGTACTGGATGGAAGGCAGAAGGTTTTGATTCTGGCATCGGCACCGCATCCCGATGTGGCGGCCATAAAGGATGCCCTTCTTATCAACGAGAGTTACCAGGTAGAGGCAGAACTGGAAAAAGATTTTTCAGGAAATCTTTCCGAATACAGTCTAGTGATTTTTCACCAGTTGCCTGCGGTGGGCGGCACGGGTTTGAGTATCATTAGCAATACTCTTGATAGTGGTATTCCTGCAGTTTTTGTGTGGGGCGCTAATACAGATTTTCGTGCGTTCAATGATTTGAACACGGGCTATGCACTGAACGATTATCGCAACAGCACCACCGATGTAGGCGGCATCTTCTCGAAAGAATTTTCGCTCTTTTCCATGAATGAAAGCACGGCTGAGAATATGCGTAAACTGCCTCCGCTCTCAGTACCGTTTGGCGATTTTGAATTCAGCCAGGGAGTGAGTGCTTTGGCCTACCAACGTGTGGGACAAATCGAAACCGACAACCCGCTTATCTCGTTTAATAAAGTGGGTGAACACAAAGTGGGATTGATAGCCGGTGAAGGATTGTGGCGCTGGAGACTTACATCTTTCCAGAACACACAAGCACATGATGAGTTTTCTGAAATCGTGACCAAGATGGTGCAATACATGGCCAGCAAGGAAGACCGCAGCCTCTTTCGCGTCAATGCTAAAAATGATTTCCTGGAAAATGAGCACGTGATTTTTGAAGCGGAACTTTACAACGAGAGTTACGAGCCTATCACCAACCGCGAAATTTCGATAACGATCGTGAATGAAGAGGGCAATGAATTCAGATACAATTTTTCGCCTACCGGAACGCGATACCGATTGGATGCCGGCCAACTTCCTCCTGGAAATTATTCCTACAACGCACAGGCGAACAACGGTGCTCAACTGCTGAAGGAAGTGGGAGAGTTTTCAGTAACTCCGCTACAACTTGAAACCGTGAACACTGTGGCAGACCATAGGTTGCTCAACCAGTTTGCCGTGGAAAACAACGGTGAAATGGTGTTGCCCGCAGACATGAACTCACTCGCAGAAAAAATCAAGGCACGAAAAGACATTGTGGCCATTGCCTACGAAAACAAACAACTGACAGACATTATTGATTACCGCTGGCTGTTGGCAGTCCTTCTCGGGTTCCTGTGCCTGGAGTGGTTGCTTCGCAAAAGAGCAGGCACGTATTAGTTGGCAATTAATTGGCATTTCTCCCTCATCCCTGGCTCGCAGGCACTTCCGTATAACTTGTTAGGAGTTTCCTACAAGCCATAGGGAGTTCCTTATCGTTCTTAGGGAACTAAGTCACAAACCATGACTAAAAGAAAGCTGCTTGTTTTTGGCGTGATGATATGGTCAATTATCTGTGACCAATTCTCAATTAATGATCACCTCATCGGCAAAAATCCATGCCTGCCCGCCCGCACCCAAATGCCAGGAGGGAATGGTCCCGAAATTTTTCGCCACCACTTTTACGTAGCGTCCGCTTCCTCTCAGCGATTTGCTGAATTCCTTTTTGCGCGGGGTGTAGTTGTCGGTAGGCTCATCATTTTTTATCACCCCTGCCGAGGCAAATGTTTTTCCATCATGCGAAATGAAGACCTCCACTTCTGAGGGGAACCATATCCACGATTTTATTTCTTCGAGACAAGAGACACCTACATAAGAAATGGGCTGTTCCTTTCCCAAATCAATTACTGCCTCAAGATTGCCCCGGTAGCCCTGCCATGTGCCGGTTCGGAAATCCACACCACCGCGCAGGCCGTCAATCAATGCATCGTTGCCGCCCGCGTGGTATTGGTTGTCGTAAGGATAGGTGGAAATGATGTTTCGATTGCTTGAGCGCAATACGAATTTGGCAAAGGCGTGTTTACTGCATCGTTCTCCATCCGCATCCAACATACCGGCCTCTATTGTCGCATCCGAATTCAACATGACTTCGAAGTCGCAATCTTCAGGCGAAAAAGTATAAGTCTCTACGGTTTCGCCTGTTTGTGGGTCATCCAATGCGGTTGTTACCCACATCCCTTTACAATTCTTATCTGCTGAAAAAATCTTTACCGTGCACGCGTCAGTGAAAGATGTTTGTGGCCCTTGGATGATTGGAATGGGACTCACCAAATGGTCTTTGATTGTCCACGCATCCTGTAACATTCGGCCTTGAATGTTTACTTTTCTTGGCATTGGGGGTAGCATAGTTCCAGGTACCAAATTGTATTTGTCCCGCATAGTGCTCACCAGCCATGCACTCATCTGCCCGCAATCTTCATTGCCGCAAAGTCCTTCAGGCCCCGTTCCATACATTTCATTTTGTATTTGTTTGATGTATCTCGCGTGGTCTTCCCCATCTTCCCAATTCGTTGCGAAATACAAATAAGAAAGCCCGTGACTCGGTTCATTGCCATGAGCATATTGTCCAATCAATCCTGTTATGTCCGATTGTTCTCTGCCAGTTGTTTTTGGTGATGCAGTGAACATGCGGTCGAGCCATGCCTCCAAAGAATCAGGCCCGCCAAGGTATTCACTCAATGTCCCCATATCATGTGGAACAAAAAGTGAATATTGCCACGCATTGGCTTCGGTATAATTGAAATCAACCTGGTATGGATCGAAAGGTTCAGGAAAACCACCGTTCTTTCTTGGCCTCATAAATTTCGTTACAGGGTCAAATACATTTTTCCAATTCTGCGCACGTTTTATGAAACGCTCATAGACATCGGGTTTTCCAAGCGCCTTTGCAAACTGCGCAATGCACCAATCATCGTAAGCAAACTCCAATGTCTTGGAAACACTCTCGCTGAATTGGTCTGCGGGCACATAACCCAAACTGTCGTACGCAATTTTTTCCCGCTGCGGGCCTGTGGCTGTTTTCACCATGGCTTCCAGCGCAAGGTCATGATCGAAATCGCGGATGCCTCGCATGTAAGCTTCCACAATCACAGGCACACTGTGGTAACCTATCATGCAATAGGTTTCGTTGCCGGCAAGCTCCCACACCGGCAGTTCGCCACGCTCTTTGTACATCTCCAGAAAAGTGACAATCCAGTCGCGGGTGCGTTCGGGTTCCAGTTCGCACATAAGTGGGTGATAAGTGCGAAACGTATCCCACAACGAGAATACAGTGTAGCGTTTATAATCAATGGCAGTATGGATTTTTTTGTCCATCCCGCGGTAGCGACCATCCACATCGCTCCAAAGATTGGGAACTGTGTAGCAGTGGTAAAGCGCGGTGTAATACTTCACGAGTTCATCGTGATTTTGCGATGAATAAGGAGTTTTCTCCAGCACATCAAGCCATTTTTTTTGCGCAGCTTTTTTGTATTGCGCAAAATTCCAATGTGGTGCTTCAGTCCATAGGTTTTGTTGCGCACCATATTCATCCGTCCCGCTTATGCCCACTTTCACCATGAGTGAATCCGTGCGATCAAACGCAACAGAAAACACCTGCACCTGTTCAAGTGTTTCGTGTTTCACTCCGTTACTGTCTATCTCCATAGTTTGAATATCGAGTTGCGTGAAATCGCGAAACGGTTTCGAGAACACAGCATAGAACGCACAGTATTGTTCTTCGGCCCAACCTTTCGAAACGCGATAGCCGTAGATAACAGTGTCGCCAATAGTGTTGATGTCGTACCGCAACAATTCATCGCGGTGCATCATGTCAATAAACAACCGGCATGAATCTCCTGGCGCGAATTTGTAATTGTGGATACCGGTGCGTTCCGTAGTGGTCAGCTCCACATCAATGTTGTAGTCATCGAGATGAACACCGTAATAACCCACCTCAGCTTTTTCTTTTTCGTGAGAGAATTTCGATTTGTAAGCATCGTTCCATTTCTCTGCACTTTTTATTTTGTAATTGGTGGGCATAAAAAGAATATCGCAGTAATCAGGAATGCCCGTGCCCTGCAAATGTGTGTGAGAAAATCCGTAAACAATACTGTCGGAATAATGATAACCGCTGCAACCGTCCCAACCCTCAAGCCGTGTATCAGGACTCAGTTGCACCATACCGAAAGGACTGGTAGCACCGGGATATGTATGGCCGTGGCCGCCTGTGCCGATGAAAGGATTTACATAGGATAATTTGTTTTGCGAAAGTGGATTCTCAGAAATCGGAGGCACTTCTGTAGTGCTTATGATCCTGTCTTTCGAACGACACGAAACAAAAACAAGGATGAAGGAAAAAACGAAAAGAAAAATTCGGTATTGATTCATGCGGTAAATATTGGGGAGATGCATGAACCCACAGACGAAGAAAAATTTACTCGCAGATCACTGTATCGTAAACCGCTCCGTATCCAATCCATCCACCTAAGCCACCCACGATATTTGTTTTGAGGTTGAATGGAATCGAGAACGGGCTGCCTTGTGAAGCCTGCTGGTCTTCGAACGATGAAAGGAAATCGAAAGCACCCTTGTCTATTACGCATCCGCGCACTGCAATAGTGTCTCCGCGTTTGAAATAGCCACGTTCAATGTCATAATCATCGCGTTTGTAGCTGTTCAATATCGCATCGCGGTAATACCCAAACTCGAATGTGAGGCCGTTGAAGAACTCATCATCAAACACACTTCCGTTGGGTGCTATGTAGCTGAAATCTTCCGGTTGACCAGCAAGATCCTGTTGGTATTCTCCCGCTAATGAATTCTCCCATTCAGGATAATGACTGATGCGTTTTGCAAACCAGCGGTAAGCATTTCCAGCAGTGTCTGGGTCTGTGATAATACCGAAGACAAATCCAAGAGAGTCGGTAGGATCAGCACTTATCACTTCAAACCAAAGACTGTCGAATTGAACGATGTTGTTGATTTTGGTTTGTGATGAAACATGGTGCTCTTCGTAGTTCACAGTGAGCGAATAAACTTTTCCAACCTCACCCACCATCGTCAATGACGTGTAAGCACAGATGTCGTACGCAGCCATCTCCTCAGGGGAAAATCCCAAAAGTTCAGAAATAAGCGCAAGTTGTTCTTCAGTGAGTTCAGAGGTACAGATTTCAGTGAGCGTTACTTCTTCATCACCATCATTCACCTTCACCACAGCATCACGGATGAAATAATCCTGAATGGAAGAAATATCAGTGGGTTCAAAATATCCCTGGCTCCACGAAAGGAAAATGATGGGAGGCTGGCCTTGTTCTATGCTTCCTTCCACTACAATTTTTGGTGCCGCAGTTGGCAAGTCAACAGTGATTTCCTTTTCGCAGGAAAGTTGTGTGATACAAATTGCAATAGCAAGAAAAACAAGAAAAAGTTTGAAGTATGATTTCATTTCGGGGGCGAATTTAAGAGTTGGTAGTAAGCAGCAGGCAGTTGCAGCAGGCAGTTGCATTAGGCAGCCAGGAGGTGGAGCGTTTAAATATCTCCGTTTACATGGCCAGTCAACTGCCAACTGCGCCCCGCCCACTCCACGCCTAGCGTGGCTCCTTTTACCTTTGACACATGCCATTCAAACTTCAGAGCGAATTTTCGCCAGCGGGCGACCAGCCCGAGGCTATTGAGCAATTGACAGAAGGAATTCTTCGCGGTGACAAGTACCAAACTTTGTTGGGAGTAACCGGCAGCGGAAAAACTTTCACTATTGCCAATGTGATTGAACGCACCCAACGACCAACGTTGGTTTTGTCGCACAACAAAACGCTCGCTGCCCAACTTTACTCCGAGTTCAAACAGTTTTTTCCTGACAGTCTGGTAGAATACTTCGTGAGTTATTACGACTACTACCAGCCGGAGGCGTATCTACCTGTCACCAATACTTACATTGAAAAAGACCTGAACATCAATGACGAAATCGAGAAACTGCGACTTGCCACCACCAGCTCGTTGCTGAGTGGAAGAAAGGATGTAATAGTGGTTGCATCCGTTTCGTGCATCTATGGCATTGGCAACCCAATTGAATTTCATAAGAGCGTTATTCCTCTTAAACGCGGGCAGGCCATGTCGAGGCAAGGCCTTCTTCACAAACTGGTGGACAGCCTTTACTCGCGAACACGGATTGAATTTGAACGCGGAACTTTTCGGGTGAATGGCGATACGGTGGATGTGTTTCTGGCTTATGCCGATTATGCATTGCGCATCGTTTTCTTCGGCAATGAAATTGAATCGCTGGAAACAATTGATCCAGCTTCCGGCAAAAAACTAATGAGTTACGAAACCATCAACATCTATCCTGCAAACCTTTTTGTAACCAGCCGCGCCACAATGACCGAGGCCATGTGGGAAATACAGCAAGACATGGTGGTGCAGGTGGAAGCATTCAACAAACATGGAAAATACATTGAAGGCAAACGCCTTGAAGAGCGTGTGAATTATGATTTGGAGATGATGAAGGAGCTGGGCTATTGCAGCGGTATAGAAAACTATTCGCGCTACTTCGACCGGAGGCAACCGGGACAACGCCCCTTCTGTTTGCTTGATTACTTCCCTGATGATTATCTGATGGTGATTGATGAAAGCCATGTTTCGGTTTCGCAGATTGGTGCCATGTACGGTGGCGACCGTTCGCGCAAAGTGAACCTTGTGGATTATGGTTTCCGTCTCACTTCTGCTGTGGACAACAGGCCACTCACTTTCGAGGAATGGGAAAGCATGCAGCGGCAAGTCATCTATGTTTCCGCCACTCCTGCTGAATACGAATTGCGCAAGAGTGAAGGTGTGCTGGTGGAACAAGTGGTGCGACCAACAGGGCTTCTCGATCCGCCAATTGAAGTGCGACCCTCACTCAACCAGATTGATGACCTGATGGGCGAAATACACGATACAATTTCGAGGAGCGAAAGAGTGCTGGTGACCACCCTAACTAAACGTATGGCGGAGGAACTTGCCAAGTACCTCGACAAGATGAATATCAAATGCCGATATATGCACAGCGAGGTTCAAACCCTCGATCGCATTGCAATACTGCGCGACCTGCGCGAAGGAAATTTCGATGTGCTGGTGGGAGTAAACCTTCTTCGCGAAGGGTTGGATTTGCCAGAAGTTTCGCTCGTTGCCATAATGGATGCCGATAAAGAAGGTTTCCTGCGAAGCAATCGCTCACTTACCCAAACAGCAGGACGGGCAGCACGCAACATCAACGGACGGGTAATTATGTATGCCGATAAGATAACGGCCAGCATGCAACAGACTATTGATGAAACATCACGCAGGCGCGAAAAACAAATTATCTGGAACGAAAAAATGGGAATAACCCCACGGCAGATCATGAAAGGCAAAGCCACCATTTTTGAACAGAGTGGTTTGATTGATAAACGCACACCTGCTTATGCGGAGCAGGTGGATTATGCCGCAAGCATTGCTGCCGATCCGGTGGTGCAATACATGACCCGCGAACAACTCGAAAAAACAACGGAGCAAACCAAAAAGAAAATGGAACGCGCTGCCAAAGACCTCGATTTTATGGAAGCCGCAAGACTGCGCGATGAGTGGATGGAACTGAAGAAACTAGTGGAGGGGAAAATTGATAGTTGATAACTACAATGAACGTGTCGCAGGCCAGTCTGGTTTCTTCTTCGTAAATCCAAATAAGTACCTTCATTGAAAAATGCCCATTCTAAGAGTTCATCAATGTTGGTTACCTGGCCGCAATCACATGGAGTGGGTTCTGGCGTTGGTTCATGCTTGCAACAGTTAAGCAGCAACAAAGCAAGTGGAAGAAACAAATAAATTTGGATGCACTAGGTGATGGTATTGATTGAACTGGCCAGCTAAACGAAATGCATCGCTATGATATGTCTACAAAGAAAAAGAAAACTACTTCAACTTCATACTTCCATACATCCGGGTTTACCTGAACAATTGCCTCCCAAAACAAAAATGTCGATCATGCTCATTGCCTTATCACCTCAAAACCTTTGGTCCCCAACATCTTTCCTCCTGCCGTTCTCACTCGCACCAAATAATTTCCTGCTGTGAAATTTTCAAGGTTGATGTTCTTCTCAAAAACGCCTTCCACTGCTGCACTTGAGCGCAACAACATTTTTCCAGTAGTACTCCACACTTCAAAAAGCAAGGTTTCACTGCCATCATGAGCTCCGAGAATGGTCAATTTATCATTGGCCGGAACTGGAAACAATTCGAATGAATTGTTCAGCAATTCATCTTCCTTCACTACCACACTTTGATCGCCATTGGCAAAAGAATATTGTCCTTTTCGCATCACATCAAGATGCAGGTAGCCGCCCCCGTTAAATAAATTACCTGCCTCCAATGTGAAGTCAGTATAAACCTCCCACGGTTGCGATGCATCCTCGCGCCATGCTATAATAGCATCGGCTTCGGTGCTTTCGTATAAATCGAGGTCGAGATCATATTCAGCCGAAGCATGGTAATTCATTCGGCCCTGGATGTCGTTGCTGGCTGACCATATTCCATCCACATTCCAAAAGTGTGTGGACGATAATTCATAAATACCCTCCTCCAGGTTCTCATTGTCGGGTGCACTCCAAATGTGCTCTATACGGTAGAGTGCAGAGTCCACCACTTCTTCATCGTAAAATTTGAAATCGACATAAGGAAGTGTGGGCAGCAGGAAATCTCCGGGATGAATTACAAACTCGTAATCCATCCTGTTTTGGTTAAGGCGGTTGTGTCCGTTGAGAACAATCATTGCAGGAACAAAACCGGAAACCAATTCCACCTGGGTAAATTCTCCATCGGCAACTATGAGGTAATCCTGCCGTTGCCAGTTTGCCCCTATCATGGTTAAGTCTATGGGAACATCGCTGTGGAAAAGAGGACACTCCCTAAGTTTTTGCTGAATGAAAACGTCCACTGCATATTCACCAGAGCTTTCGGTCACTGCAAACGAATCCACCACGAAAGTTGCAAAGCCAGGAAGAAATATCTGGTCATCGAAAAAATTATCCAGTTCCATGCCTGTTGCATCTTCCAGTGCATCGCGCAATTGCAGGGGCGTAATGTCTTCGTATGCATGATCCTGCTGCACGGTTGTCATTCCTTCACGAAAAAGTTCATCCCCCATATAACCCCTGAGGTTATGAAGTACTGATGCGCCCTTGTAATAAGTGTGGTCCCCGTAAATAAATTCATCGGGCATGGGCGACATGGGCTGAAAGCCACTATCGTTGATATGTGCATTTTCGAGTACATAGAGTTGGTTGTCTTTCACCAACTCAATAAATTCATCCTGGCCATTAAGCCATTCCACCATAAGATGGGAACTGTATTCGGCCGGACCTTCCTTCAGCCACATATCGTTGTGCACATGAGGTGTAATCATGTCGCCCCACCAGTGGTGACCGAGTTCGTGCGAATACAAACCTTCATTGGCCACAAGCGATTCCCCTGTCATAAATTGTGGATAGGCAATGTTGGTTGGAATTTCAAGTGCGCCATCAGTAGTGAGTGCATAGCCCACTCGCGAAAACGGATGTGGCCCGTACCAATACTCCAACGCATCAATGGCGGAACCCAGGTTTTGAAAAACGTTCTGCATCCCGCTCATGTTCGCACTTTTCGCACGCAGCGTCACCGGGATATCTCCATTGGCACCATTGTGTGTGTATTCGTAATTCTGGTAATCGGCCACCGCAATAGCGGAAAGATGTGTGGGAATAGGTTGGTTGAATTCGAAACTCCTGATCACCGTGTCCCCAAGAATTTCTTCGCCTGTAAAATCTCCCTGGCACCATGCTTTGTAATTGCCGGAACTCATTACATGATATTCGTAAGTGGCACGTTCCACAAATGAATCGAAACACGGATACCACACCTTGCCGAAGTTGGGTGGAATAGTGCTGAGGCCAATGCCGAGGTTGTATATGTATTGCGACTGGAAATAAAATCCACCCCACACAGGGTCCTGGTAGGGTTCGCCCTGGTAATAAACCGTAACATCGTACAACTCACCAATTTCAGGAACGGAACTAAAATTCACTTTCAGGAATTCTTCATCGTATGTGTACGATAAAAGACCGGAGTCATCCTTCACCGAATCTACCTGCAAATGGTAGAGATCGAAACGGATAAATTGCTGATCGCTCATCTTGGGAGAATAAGTAACCGTGGTGTGCGCCTTGATGTAGCCGCCCGAATAATCTGTCACATCAATCCAAATGTTGTAGTTCGCCACATCAAATGTGTCGCTACGCGCAATGCTCTCGTTCATCATGCTTTTCTGCATCGTGGTTAGTGGCTGCTTCTTGCCACCAAGATTGCGGAAGTGGTGGCAATCGTATTTATGAGGTTGTGCCAGCATGTTTTCTGCGCAGAAAAGAAAAACAAGTAAAGAAATCATGTGTGTCCATTTCATATCGGTCTGATTTTTTTTTGGTGAAGTACAAAGAAAGAGGCTTGAGTGATTGGGGGTGATGAATAATTGTGGAATTCTTGTTCACTGTGCTCAGCGTTACTTTTGACTCCAACCAAAAAAACTCATTGATGAAAAACTTTAAAATAATTTTGATGTCGGTTGCAATGCTTGCAGCCTCCACTCTCACTGCTACCATTCACAACGTTAATAACCTTTCGCCCAATCCCGGCCAATACTCCACTCCGAGTGCCGCGGTGGCAGCAGCCATGTCGGGCGATACACTTTTGCTGGCGGGCACCGGCATGAGCTACGGAAGTTTTAACGTGGATAAACAACTAACCATATTGGGGCCGGGCTGGATAGTGAACGGTGGTGGCTACAGCGGCAATGCACAAGTGGGAACCATTGCGCTCACGACACTTTCCGCAGCGGGAACAAAAGTGATGGGCCTTCGTCTTTTCCAGATCAATACCAACGATGGACTGATAAATATCTACACAGGAATCACCGTGCAGCGATGCGTTATTGATGATTGCATCTTTACAGGAAACGATGATTGGAGCGGATGCCTCATCGAGGGCAACTTGTTCACCAGCCCTGGTGCCAACACTTTTTCCACGGCAGCAACATCCAACATTATTGCAAGCACCATTCGAAACAACATTTTTAACGGGATAATGTATTACGTCAACTCCAACCTCATCACTCAAAACATTCACCTGGGGAATTCGAATGGAAATACAGCCATTGTTTCCACAGGAACCGGAAACACATTTACCAACAATGTAGTGATAGGCCGCAATTGCAATACGATTGATGTCACCTCCACAGTCAATGCCAACATCACCTATCTGTGTATGAATCCAAACCTGCCCGGAGCCGGAAACTTCCCCAACACCAATCCCATGTTTGTGAATTACGTCAATGGGCTATACAGTTGGTTACACGATTTTCACTTACAGGCAGGCAGTCCTGCCCTGGGTATGGGGGTAAGTGGATATGACATCGGAGTGTATTCCGGTGGAGGCATCTACAGAAAAGATGGCGAACCGGATATTCCTGTGATGCGAGCTGCAACGGTAACGGGAGGAGTAATTCATCCTGCCAATTCCATCATCCAGGTTTCAGTGATTGGTGTTACACATGAATGATTTTCAAATGAACTTTATGAAAATCGAAACGATGAAAAGGAACCTACCACTGAGCCTGCTATTTTGTTTGATGGCTTACCTGCCGTTTGCACAAATTGTATCGGGAGAATATTTCTGGAATACCGATCCGGGGCATGGCAATGCAACAGAATTTACCATTGACCCGCAAGCAGATTCGGTAGCTGAGTCATTTGATGTGCCTCTTGCCGGACTTAAATCAGGCAGAAATTTGTTGTACACCAGATTGAAAGAAGATGGAGGGAACTACGGCATTGCCCGGTCCCAAAATGTTTATGTGCGCGATATCCTTTCCAGTGCTGAATATTTCTGGGACCTTGATCCCGGTTGCGGTCTTGCCACACCCATTAAAATGATTTCTTACAGCGACTCCGCCATGGCCTGCGGCAACGTGAGCACCACAGCACTCGGTGCCGGCATTCATTATCTTTTCATAAGAATGAGGAGTGAAGACGGAAGTTGGGCAGTGCCCACACGCACGGAGCTAATCATTTCTGCCAATGCCACACCTAGCGGCTGCGGTGGAGATTATGATGTGAACGGACAAGTGAACACAGTTGACCTGCTCATATTTCTTGGCGCCTTTGGCGAAGAGGAAAGTTGCTTCATTGACCTCACCGATGATTTTACGGTGAACACTAGCGACCTGCTCTTGTTCCTTGGAATTTTCGGGCAGTTTTGTCCCTGAACTCGTGTTCCACTTTTGTTCATAAATCTTCACACGTTGGTGGAATTTCCACTATTCCCAGTTGCGTTCGTCACCCTTTAGAGCCATTACGCCTTCTTACTTTTGCCCCCGCATTTTTCATCGTAGGGTCATTGTTCCTCCGGTGTAAAAGCATACCCGACACTTTATTTTTTTATTCAACCATCATTAAATAAATTTTCAAAAAAATGTCTCAAACCATACTGGCACCCGAAACTTACAGCAACGAACTGAAAGTGTACGTTAAACAGGAAAAAGCTGCGGTAGAACTTGCCAACTACACCGGAAAATTGTTGTTCGATAAATCTATTGAACTGGTACTTTTCCGCAACCACCTGGCCGATACACGGATCACTGAAATACTCCGACTGCACAAATACGCAGCGGAAGTAGTGGGTAAACCCATCTCCATTTTCGACACTTCTGAGCTGGCACGCGAACTCTATCTTATGGACCTGGCACCAGCCAAAATTGACATTGGTAAACTGGCTAGCGAGTGGCAGACGGCACGCGACCATTACAAAACACAACAGGAGTTTCTTGCCGACAAGCTGCATAATTTTATGCTTGAAGATGGCCGCGATATTGAACCCCGCGATGTGGTGCTTTTCGGTTTTGGCCGTATTGGCCGCCTGGTTGCAAGAGAACTGGTGAAGCAGGCTGGCAAAGGACAGCAACTGCGACTGCGGGCAATAGTTACCCGTGAGAATGATGATGTTTCATTAAAAAAACGTGCAGCACTTTTCGAAAACGATTCGGTACATGGCCGCTTCAAAGGAACCGTGGACGTGGACTATGAAAACAAATGCCTAATCGTAAACGGCCAGCGTGTAAGCATGATTGCAACGAGCGATCCCTCCGCTGTCAACTACAACGATTATGGAATTGACAACGCGCTGGTGATTGACAACACAGGCATATACAAGGATCGTGAAGCACTGAGCACACATCTCAACGCCAATGGTATTTCAAAAGTGATCTTAACTGCGCCCGGTAAGGAAGTGCCCAACATCGTGTACGGCATTAATCACCGTGATCTTGATATCGAAAACGAAACCATATTCTCCGCTGCCAGTTGCACCACCAATGCCATTTGCCCTGTGCTTTATGTGGTGAATGAAAAACTGGGAATTGAAAAAGGCCATATTGAAACGGTTCATGCTTACACCAACGACCAGAACCTTCTGGACAACATGCACAAGAAAAGCCGCAGGGGTCGCAGTGCAGCCATCAACATGGTGATTACAGAAACTGGAGCAGGCAAAGCTGTAACAAAAGTGATTCCCGAACTTGCCAATAAACTCACTGCAAATGCTGTCCGTGTGCCGCTGCCCAATGGCTCACTTGCCATCATTCATGCCTATGTAAATGCTTCAACCACCAAAGAGGAAGTGAATGCCCTGGTGCGCAAAGCAGCAATTGATGGCGATTTGGTAAACCAGATTTACTACAGCATCAGCGAGGAGCTGGTGAGCAGCGATATCATTGGCAATGAATGCTGTTCGGTATTCGACTCTCAGGCCACTATCGTTTCACCCGATGGAAAAGGAATTGTGCTTTACGTGTGGTACGACAATGAATTCGGATACACCAAACAGGTGATTCGGCTTGCCAAGTACGTGGCCAAAGTGCGCAGGAATATCTACTATTGAAATTGAATTCAACTCTATGCGAGACCTTCCGTGTTTTAAAACTTGGAAGGTCTTTTTCATTTACGGTACAACCCTCAGTGGTTGCCCTTTGTCTTTTGCCAATTGCTTTTGCCATTTGATCTTTCCCCCTCCTCCTCTTTCTTTGCACTGATGAAACTCATACCTCTTTTTGTTCTTCTGCTAATTTGCAATGGAACATTTGCTCAGGCTTATTTTCTCAATGGTGATGCAATAGCAATCGGTGAAGATTGCTATCAACTCACTACCGAGGCTACTTTCCAGAATGGCACAGTGTGGTATGCCGAGCAAATAAGCGTGGGTTATTTCGACATCCAGTTCACGATGAATTTTGGTGACATGGATGCCACCGGTGCTGACGGAATGTGCTTTGTACTTCAAACAGTGGGGACGGATGCCATTGGCGAAAGCGGTGGCGGCATGGGCTACCTCAACTTCGACAATTCCTTCGCCATTGAATTTGATACCTGGCAGAACACCGAGTATGGAGATCCACCTTATGACCACATTGCCATGGAGCAGGATGGAGAAATAAATCATAATACCCCCTTGGGGAATATTGCAGCCCCGGTTCAGATGGATGCCTTCGATCCCAATGCGGAAGATGGAGAAGATCATGTGGTGCGCATAACCTGCGATCAGAGCACAGGTGAAATTGCTGTTTATTTCGATTGCGAACTGCGGCTTACGGCCACAGTAAATCTTGTGGCCAATGTGTTTGACGGTGGGTCAAATGTTTATTGGGGATTTACCGGTGCAACCGGTGGATCGTTCAATATGCAAACAGTTTGTCTTTCTGAAAACATTATTGCCACTGGACCCAATGTGAGTATTTGCACAGGCGCAAGTACACAACTGAGCGTGGCTGGAAATGCCAACGGAACTTACCTGTGGACACCCTCCGATTTTCTTGATGATCCTTCCAGCGCAACGCCTATTGCCAATCCTCCAGTTACAACAACATACACGGTGGAATTTTCTGATTTATGCGGAAATCAACTTACCGATTCCATCACCGTGACTGTGGAAGACCTTGAAGTGAGTTTGCCCGAAACATCTTATCTCACGTGCGATGAACCTTTGATTTTTCTGACTGCGGTAAGCAATTTTTTCAATAACCTAAATTACCTGTGGTCCACCACCGATGGCGAACTGGGTGCAGGGCAGGGAACTGAAAACATGGCAATAAACACTCCCGGCACTTACACCATTTCTATTAATTACGACAGCCAGTGCTTCGCTGGCGACCAGACAGTGGTGGTGGGCAACTACCAGTTCGAAGTTGGGACAGAAGTAGCGAGCCTTATCAATTGCATCAATGAAACTACTACCATCACTGCGAGTAGTGGATTACCAGGTTCAACGTTTTCCTGGACTACCAATGATGGCAACATTGTATCAGGCAGCAATGCTGCAATTATTACAGTGGATGCACCAGGAACTTATACTGTGCAGGGATACCTCAATGAGTTTTGCAGCGGAGGAATGTCTGTGGAAGTGATTGCAGATTTTTCTACATACACTGCAGATGCAGGTGCCGATGTGACACTCAATTGTTATTCGGATGAAATAAATCTGGAAGGAATTTCAGACGGAAATAATGCGCTGATAAATTGGACAACCGCGGATGGCAACATCATCAATGGAAACAATGATCTCAATCCACTTGTCAATGAAAACGGGACTTATACTCTTACTGTTACCCAGCCCGCAAGCGGATGCACAACCAGCGATGCAACAGAAGTGACATCCGACTTTGCAGCTCCGCAACTCAACATTCCGCTTCAAGATACGCTGAACTGTATTACACCATCTATCGAAATTTTCGGAGTTAGTGTTATTCCTTCTGATGGTGATTACTCATTCCAATGGTCAACCGATAATGGCGAAATTTCATCCGGTGGCAATACATCATCACCAACAGTTGCTGCCGAAGGTGAATACTCAGTGGTTGTGTCAAATGTTGAAAACGGATGTGTAGGTTCAAGTGAAGTGAACATAGTAGAAAGCGATGAATTCGACATTGACCTCACACAACTTCGATTCCCCAACATCATATCACCCAACACGGATGGCAACAATGATTTGTGGCAACCCTTCCTTGCTAATGACCGTGAGTTTGATGCGACACAAATTTTTTCGGATTACGTATTGAAAATTTTTAACCGCTGGGGCGCATTAATTTTCGAAAGTGATGCTAACACGCGCAAATGGACCGACCGCGAAATTGCGTCCGGTACATACTACTACATTTTGCTGTATAGTAGCGGATGCGGAACCGGAGCAGCTGGTGAAATTTCAGGCTACGTGCAAGTGGTGAAGTGATTCAAAATACCAACGAGTCATCCAACCGCGTGTTAGCCAGATTTGTGGGAGAAGAGAGTGGAATCTGCCATCAGTAAAATACCAAAGAAGTTGCACAAATTCTAATCTTTCGTTGATAGTACCTTCTGCGGGTTAGGCAGTGTTGCTCCACTGGGTCCTGCGGACACTTTTGCATACACGCAAAGTGCCACACCATGGATGAACCTCCTCTCATTTCAAACGTTGCGCTTCCATAGCTTTGAACCGAATTCATTTTTCATGATCACTATTATAGGAGGAACCAACAGGCCGGACAGTGCTACGGAAATTGTTGCACAGCACTATTACTCAATACTGAAAACAAGGGAAGAGGAAGTGCAATTGCTAAGTCTCCGCGATTTGCCCCATGAATTTGCTTTCAGTGATGTGTACGGTAAGCGGACTGAACCTATGAAGCTTTTGGTGGCACAATACATCGAAGCTGCTGATAAATTTCTCTTTGTGATACCGGAATACAACGGAAGTTTTCCTGGCGTCCTCAAAACTTTTATTGATGCAGTTCACCCAAAACATTTCATGGGCAAGAAAGCTGCGATTGTCGGTTTGAGTGAAGGGCATTCCGGCAACCTTCGCGGGCAAGATCACCTTACAGGAATTCTTCACTATCTCAGAATGCAGGTGCACTACTCCAAGCCTAAACTTTCCGGTATTGAAACCTTGCTGAATGCCGGCCGCATGTTGGTGGATGAAAAAACGCTGAACCAATTGGAAGTGCATGCCGGCTTGTTTGTCAAATTTTGATCATTAGAATCAGTCAAGACTGAAATCGGACAATCATCTAATTCGATATGACCAAAACAAAAAAACTCAACTGGAACTTCAACGAAGTGTTGAGCCACATAGAAACGACCGACACGAAGTTGAGCACACTCATGCACCGAATAGGGCCAATGAATTTTAATTTGCAGACAGCACACTTTACTGCGCTGGTGGAAAGCATCATCTCGCAGCAACTTTCAGTAAAAGCATCGGACACCATTTTCAAAAGACTTGAAACATGGTGCAATGGAAACGTAGAGCCGAAAAAAATTGCTCCGATCGATGCTGCGCAATTGCGTGTGTTCGGTATTTCAAACCAGAAGGCAGGATACCTTATTAACCTCGCAAATCATTTTGTAAAAGACCCCCAACGATTCGCACATCTTGCAACACTCAGTGATGATGAAGTGATTGAAGCCCTGGTCGAAATAAAAGGAATAGGAGTGTGGACTGCACAAATGTTCCTCATGTTTACCCTCGGTCGTATGGATGTTTTTGCACCAGGCGATCTGGGCCTGCGCAACGCCATGATGAAACTGTATGGATGGAAACAAAAACCCGATGCCAAAAAACTTACACGAAAATCATTGGCGTGGAAACCTTACCGCACGGTGGCGTGCAAGTATTTGTGGAGGAGTTTGAGTGAGAAGTAATAGCAATTCTTCTAAGAACAATGTTGGAAGAATCATAACCGCTTTAACCCCTACCGAAGCCATAAAAGAGAAAAATCAATGTTATTTTCTTAGACCCTGTTTAAAATTTTGGTGAGAGAAATGTTTATCGGTGCCAGCAAGGTCCTGTTTGAGAAATCTCTTTTGGGGTTTACCAACACTCAAAAAAAGATGTACTCAAACAAGACCTTACCACCCCATGGGAGCAAATTAAAGAACACAAGCCTCAGATTGAAAGGAAAAGGAAAGACGAACTCAGGGAAATTATCAATGCGATGTTCTACCTTGCAAAGACCGGAAGTCAATGGAGGCTTTTGCCGGATAAGTATCCCAAGTGGCAACTTGTCTACTTCTATTTCAGAAAGTGGAATGAAGAAGAAATAACAGATTTTATCCTTGATGTCCTCAGAGAAAAAGTTCGCAGGAAAAAAGGGCGCAACCTCGCAGCCCTGCGCAGGTATCGAACCCTCATGGATTCAACAGAAGGCATGATTAAGCTCTCCGCTATAAAACTTTTGATTAGAAAATTTTAAACAGGCTTTTAATAAATTTATCCAAAAATAAATTTCAAGATGGAGAAAAGAGAATTTCTGAAAACAGCCGGTACAGTGGCGGCTGGACTGGTGTTTTTACCATTGGCTTCCTGCGGTCCAAAGAAAATGGCAACATCCACAGGAGGCGCAGATGACAGATCACTGCAAGGTGTATCTCCTTTTGAATTGCCAACGCTCGGTTACGAATTCAGCGCTCTTGTTCCGCATGTTGATGCATTCACAATGGAAATACACCACGGCAAACATCACGGTGCCTATGTAGCCAACTTGAACAAAGCCATTGAAGCCTCTTCCGGTTTTTTGGGGAAAACAATACTTGAATTGCTCCAAACTGTAACGTCAGGTGATACTGCGATCCGCAACAACGGAGGCGGGCATTGGAACCACTCCATGTTTTGGCGCTGGATAAAACCGGGAGGCGCAGAGCAGCCAGGGACTGAATTGATGGCAGCCATAACATCATCGTTTGGATCTATGGATGAATTCAAAAAGCAATTTTCTGAATCGGCAAAAACACGCTTTGGCAGCGGCTGGGCATGGCTTTGTGTGGGTCAGGACAAAAATCTTTTCATTACCTCTACTCCCAACCAGGACAATCCACTGATGCGAAAAATTGCTGAGAAATCGGGTCAACCCATTTTAGGAATTGATGTTTGGGAACATGCTTACTACCTCAATTACCAGAACAAGCGCCCTGACTATATCAACGCCTTTTTCCAAATCATCAATTGGGATGAAGTGCTGCTGTCTTACAAACAAACGATGTAGTCACAACAAGATTCATGTGAGTTGGCCCTGTTTATCCGCTTGTTGACAAGCGAGTCACGCGCTGGAAGGCACAATCATTCAATGCAAGTGTTTGAGTCAATAGGCTCATCATTCCTTTAAATTAGCTGTGGTGAGTTAACCTTTTTCAGAGCAATTTTCAATTTCTCCGAATCTGAAAATTCAGGTTAGACGGGCATATTACAAATTTCATGGATTAAATTTGGATTTTAGTCGAACATCACCATATACTTGCCCCGCTTTTGAACGAGACACCTCGTTGAGTTCAAAAGTGACTAAGGACTGAAAACATTTTTACTGACTTCTACTCTCTGCAAAAAAGCTGAACTTACAGGCTTTTCCAGGTTGTTTAACCCAACCCAATTGAAACAGAGATTTATGCCTTTAACTACTTATAGCCAACATGCCGTGCACTGCGACTGCTTAACCGCAATGCACGGCTGTGTTGCTACCGCTTCCCAAAGGCAAGTTGTGTTGAACATAAACGATTTCAGAAAAATGAAAACGCTTTCCAGACACACGACTGGTTTAGGTTGGGAGATCAGTAAAACCTGTGATGGAGCCACTTCTGTAAACGGAAGTCAGAACCTGTGCCTGCAAAAACGTAAACTGGCAAGCACTACTTACAATGGCCAGACGATCATTTCCAATTTTGATCTCAAGGTTGATATACTTAAAGAAAAATCCCTCGTTTCATAGCCGGGGGATTTTTTTTGTTTTTGAAAAAATGTGCTTGAGCTATGAAGCGAAGAATCAACGAATAATTTTTTGCAGCTAACTGTGGATTTCTAAATACCGGGACTTAACCTCCCGAACATTGTACTTAATTAACCAAATTGCTTTTTCAAGATGAGAAAAATTTACTTTTTGTTCAGTGCTGTTTTAATGTCACTTGCATTGATTTCTGTGTCACTTACCTCACTTTCTCAAAGTGATGAGGCTAAGATGGCGATGCCACAACCTGTGCAAATTTCATTACCTGATGATGCCCCTGATGTGTCGGCCATCATTGCGCAAAGCGCTTCGCGCAGCACTGAATTCGGGGCATGTTACATTCCCCATGATCCTGCCACCTGGACCCAACCCACATTCGAAAACCTGGGGGGAGGTGGCGATGATCAGGATGATGGCTCATCGGATGAGTTAGTGTTGCCATTTGTATTCGATCTTTATGGCGATACATATTCCTCCTTGTTCATCAACATCAACGGGAACATTTCTTTCACTGATCCTTACTGGCAGTTTTCATCTACTGGTTTTCCGTCCGATGATTTTATCATGATCGCGCCCTTTTGGGGAGATGTGGATTTGGGCGGAGTGGGAGAAGTGTGGTACCTCGTTACCCCAACTGCAGTTTATATCAATTGGGTGGGAGTGGGATATTTCAACGAACAAACGAATCTCACTAACACCTTCCAACTCATTATCACCGATGGAACCGACCCCCTGATTGGAGTTGGAAATAACGTGGCATTCTTCTATGATGATATGGCATGGACTACTGGAAGCGCATCAGGCGGTTCAGGTGGTTTTGGTGGAACCCCTGCCACCGTAGGAATCAATGCTGGCAATGGAGTGGACTTCATCCAGATTGGCCGCTTTGACCATTCAGGTGATGATTATGATGGACCTGGTGGAAATAATGATGGAGTGGACTGGCTAGACAACCAATGCCTCCAGTTCGATGCCAGCGATGAAAACGTTCCGCCCATTGCAGAAGGTTTCCCAACGGGAAATGAAATGACGGTATGTGTTGGTGAAACCGTTGATATTACTGTGACCTTCCTTGCACCGGAAATCGGGCAGACTGCTTCAACGGTAGTTTCAACTGCATCAACTGGGTTGAATGTGACTACCAACACTGATGGTAATCCATCCATGATTATTTTTTCGTTCACTGGTTCCAATGCCAACCTTGGAGCAAACACTATCACGTTTGTTTCAACAGATGATGATGCCGAGAATCCATTGAGCACTACAATCAACCTCATCATCAATGTAAGCAATACAGGAGAGTGTTCATCGTGCAATTGTCCGAATTCAACTACTGGCGGTGATGTGGATGATGAAGCCCCCGTGCTCATCATGCCAGACCCGTTGTTTGTGAACACAACTTGCGATGTGGTATCACTTGAAGAAATCAATGCCTATCTCAACGGTGAAATGACTCCGGAAGAAGAGGCGGCATTCGAAGCAGCAGCCATTGCATTCTTTGTTGCGAATAATTTGATTCCTCTCGGAGCTACCGACAATTGTGATGAGGATCCAGAGATCACTGAAATTGGACTCATCATCACTGGTCCTGAAGATTTGGATTGCCCGGAAGTAGCACTTATAGAATGTGTATTCCAGGCGGTGGATAATTGCGGAAACTTTTCAGAAACACAAAGCACATTCATCCACATACTTGATGAAACTGCACCAGTGTTAGTAGCAGGTCAGTCTGTAGTAGTGCTTGAATGTGATGAGTTGGATGGAATCCCTGCACCGCTCTTCGTTGATGATTGCGGTGAAGTAGAAGTGTCATTTATTGAAAGTGAAATTGTTGAAGAAGGATGCGCCTATTCATTCGTTCGCACCTACACAGCGGTTGATGGCTGCTTAAACCAAACCATCTTCGTTCAGAACATAACAGTAGGCGACACGCAAGGTCCGGTGATTTACGGTGTCGATCCGCAAATTTCTGTTCAATGCATTGATGAAGTTCCCGGTCCTGTTGATGCCTGGGCGCTTGACAATTGTTCAGGCGAAGAAGAAGTAAACATCTTCACCAGTGAAACAGGAGATCCTTCCAACACCTGTGATTTGACCACAGCTGTTGGTCCCGGTCCTGACTGGGCGATTTGGCTTCCTGTTCTTGCAGCCGATGGCCAGGTGACAACGAACGCATTTGTGTTCGATGCCAATGGTGGAACATTTGTGCAGAACAATGACGGCACTGCGCATCTTTTGGGAACTGTGGTGAACAACACCAATGCTAACGAACAATGGATTTTAAATCTTTGGTTTGAAAACGCTGCCGATTGGGCAACATGGTCAGCCCTCGGTCGAGATTACAAAGACGATCTTGGTTGTGCTCAACCGGACCTCTTTGAAGACTGGACTTATTATGAAATGGTGAACGACCTCAGCACTCTAACAGGTGCAGGCGACCTTGCAGGAAGCATCCTCTTTCTTGAACACATGCCTTCTGATTACTACTACGGTTTCCAGATTGGACAAGGTGCGAATAACAAGAACTGCAACTACGGTCTTTCAGGCTGGTTCACTTACCACGGATTAGTGGATTGTGAAGAAGTGAGCGGTCACGGTGACGTGAATGTGAATGCAGAATGTGAAGATGTATTTGATGAAGATTGCCCTAATAATACGGTGCTCACACATATCTATTGGTCTGTAGATGACAATGGTAACCTAACCGTGGTTGAACAAACAGTTGATGTGGAAGACACCACACCTCCTGTATTCGACAATTGTCCCGGTGATGTATTTGTACAATGTCCCGATGAGGTTCTTGCCGTTGCCTCAGACCTAACTGCAACCGACAATTGCGATGACGAAGTTGAAATCGTTTATGTGGGAGAAGAAATGGAAGGGGATTTCCCGTGCTACTACACACTTATCCGCACCTGGTTTGCAGAAGATGACTGCGATAACCGCGCGTATTGCATACAGCACATTCATGTACTGGATAACACGGCACCGATTTTCACATTCGTGCCTGAAAACATTACCATTGAATGCAGCGATGAAATTCCTACAGGAACCGCTGTGGCTATAGACAATTGCAGCAACGTGACTTATGGATTTTCTGAGTCATCGGACGGTGATGAGTGCAACGCAATAATCATTCGCACCTACACTGCCACCGATGAATGTGGTAACACTGCTACTCATACACAGGTTATCACCATTCACGATACTACGGAACCGGTGTTTGAAAATCATCCATCAACCCTATGGGTGGAATGCGATGATCTTGATTCAGTGGAACCTCTTACTGCAACCGACAACTGCGATGATGATGTGGTGGTGACCTACGTGGAAACTTACGTTTCGGGCGGATGTCTTGGCGGATACTACCGTGCCTACACAGCGGTGGATGATTGTGGCAACATAGCCACGGCCAACCAATTTATCTCTCTTACTGACACAACACCGCCAGCTATTGATTGTCCCGGTGAAGTAAATGCACAGTGTGATGACGTTCCATCGGTAGAAGATCTTGATGTAACTGCCATTGATAACTGCGGTGAAGAAGTCACGCTTACCTGGACTACAGCGATTGTTGCAGGTGATTGCCCGCAGAGTTATGAGCTCATCATCACTTATACTGCAGAAGACATTTGCGAAAACACAAGTACTTGCGTGACCGTTGTCCACGTGGACGACACCACACCTCCAGTGTTCTCTTTTGTTCCTGCAACTGCTAACTACGAGTGTGATGAACCTATCATCTTCGAAAATGCATACGCTTATGACAACTGTGGATCAGTGACGATTACATATTCCGATGAAGATGTGGCGGGAGATTGCCCGCAGGCTTTCCTCATTATCCGCACATTCTATGCGGAAGATGAGTGTGGAAACATTGCAACAGCAGCGCAGCTCATTTATGTGGATGATACCACTGCACCTGAATTTACCAGTGGAACCGATTACATACTGGTTGAATGTGATGAAGAAATTCCTTACCTCGAACCAACTGCAGTGGACAACTGTGATGGCGTTGCTATCACGCATACTGACGTTGTTGAATTCGAATCACCATGCTACACATTGATCTATCGCATGTTCGTTGCGGTTGATGCTTGTGGCCACGAGAGCCAGTATGTGCAGGTAATTGAAATCGTTGACACTAACGCGCCTGTTGTAACGGGTGAAATTGAAATTGATTTGCCTTGTGATAATTATGAGGGCATCTACATCACCGCCAGCGACAATTGCCAGGGCGATTCCATCTTTTTCGATTACAACGATGTGGAAACTTCAGGTGGCTGCACTGGAAGGTACATCCGCACTTATTACGTTTCTGACTATTGTGGCAATTCAACCACATTTGAACAAATCATAACCCTCACTGATGATGCGCCTCCATTTGCATCATACGACCCGCAAGACTTCACTATAGAGTGTGGTTCGTTCTACGATCTTCTTGTTCCCATTTTCACTGACAATTGCGATGAAGAACTTGAGCTTGATTTCGATGTTGTAGAATCAGGTGACGATTGTGTGCATTACATCACTTATACGTGGAGTGCAACTGACAACTGTAACAACACAACTTCTGTAAGTCAGACTGTAACCATCGAAGACACTACTTCACCGGTTTGGGCCAGCGACGGTTTCGAAATCACTGTTGATTGCAACACGGATATCCTTGTGGAAGAACCAACAGCATACGATTTATGCAATACAGTTGAAATCTCTTCTTCACTCGCAACTACACCGGGTGAATGCGCGAACGAATGGACTGAAGTTTATACCTGGATAGCAACAGATTCTTGCGGTAATGTGAGCACTCCTCTTTACTACACGATTCACTACGTGGATAACGATGCACCGATTTTCTCTGAAAACAACCAGGTGTATTTTGAAGTTCAGTGCGATGACGATCTTCCTTATGTCGAGCCATCAGCATACGACTTGTGTGGTGATGTATCGTTGACTTACTTTGACAATGTGATTTCGGACAGCGATTGCTTCGGGCTTATCTACCGCATCTGGACTGCTACTGATGAGTGTGGAAATTTCTCCAGCTTCTACCAATCATTCAATATCTATGATGATACTGCACCGGTGTTCAATCCATTTGAAATAGAAATATTCCTGCCGTGCGATAACTACCAGGGCATCTTTGTTTCAGCTACTGATAACTGCGATGATGAAGTTGACATCACTTATGACGATGAACCAATATCGGGAGGATGCACCGGCAGTTACATCCGCACATATTATGCTTGGGATAATTGCGAAAACGTTGCAACAGTGGAACAAATCATTACGCTTACTGATAACGTACCTCCTGTGGCCTCATTCGACCCGCAAGATTTCTCCATTGAGTGCGGAACGTTTTACGATTTGCTCGTACCCATCTTCACAGACAATTGTGATGAAGAAGCCGATCTTCATTTTGACGTTGTTGAAGGTGGCGATGCATGTGTGCACACTTACACTTACATCTGGTCAGCAACCGACAATTGCAACAACACAACATCAGTGAGCCAGACCGTGACTATCACTGACACCGAAATTCCAGTGTTTAATATCGAAGGTTTTGAAATTGATGTACCGTGCGGAATTGTGGTAGATGTTATCACACCCACAGCTACTGATGTGTGTGATGAAGATGTAACAGTTACTCCTTCGTTTGCATCTGTTCCCGGTGATTGCCCTAATGAGCACACGGAAATCTACACATTCGTGGCAACGGACGATTGCGGAAATTCAACAACTATCCAGTTCATCATTCACTATGTGGATGAAGTGGCACCGTATTTCACATATGTGCCTGCCGGTGATTCTTTTGAATGTGATGATGCACTTCCAACCGATGAAGCAACAGCCGATGACACCTGCGGTGATGCGGTGGTAACCTCTTCAACCAACATTATTGCGGGTGAGTGCCCGAATGAATACCTGATTGTGATTACATGGACTGCAACGGATGCCTGCGGAAACACCGCCACTGAAACCACTACTTATTCTATCTACGACAACACACCTCCAACATTTGACCAGGATGTGGATGATGTTGAGGTGGAATGTGCAGATGAGGTTCCAGCAATTCCTGTTGTAACTGCAAGCGACAACTGCGGCACAGCATCGGTGACTCACGACATCAACTACGAGTTCGTTGACGAATGTGGCAACGCTTATTATACTGTGGTGTACACCGCCACTGATGAATGCGGCAACCAATCATTTCTTGCCTACACTGTTTTTGTAAACGATAACACTGAGCCTGTACTTAGCGATACACCGGCCAACCTGGTGCTCGATTGCCAAGATGAAGCGCCGGCAGCTCCTGTTGTAACAGCAACTGATAATTGCGATGATGATGTGGTGGTAGAATACAATGAACAATTTTATGGCGATGTGCCCGAACCAGGAAGTGAGGGCGATTGTAGCCTCCTCACTCCCGCATTTCCTGCGGTGGATTCGGATTGCAACTATCCTGTAAACTGGGCAATGATTATGTTCAATGTGCCCAATGCTTATAAATACTACCAGCTTTTGGAAGGCGAATACATTGACAATGGTGACGGCACTGCTACTATCACTGCAACCCTGTTCAACGTGAACAACCCGAACGGTGGTTTCTATGTGAACGTGTTGCTTGAAAATGGTATGGATTGGCCCACATTCGATTCGCAGCCTTATTACACCAATTATAAATCGGATTGTGTAGAGGTGGGAGTAAACTACCTCGACTGGTTGTATTATTATATGAGCAACTCATCAACACTTACCGGCTGGGGCGATTATGAAGGTTCGTTCATTAACCTTGCTCACGCTCCATCTAATCTGGCATTTGCTTACCAGGTGGGATTTGGTGCTAATAACTTCAACGAGAATTATGGTTCGGGTGGCTGGTTTACTCACGATGGGTTTATTGTAGATGCATCAACCCAAAGCGAGCTGGAAGTAAATGGTGCGGGCGACCTTGCATTTGAACACAATTGCTGTCCCGATTATACAATAGTGCGCACCTGGTGTGCTACGGATTGCTCCGACAACACAACTTGCTGGTCGCAAACCATATCCTTCGATGACCTCACTCCGGCAGCACCCGGCACAGAAGAAAATCCGGGAGTTGAAAAACCAGTTGAGGGAAGTTTCGACATCGTATCGGTGAATCCGAACCCAACGAAGGACAACGCCTTCATCAGCTTCACCTCAACCATTAACAACACGCTGACCATGGATGTGTTCGATATGGCCGGAAGAAAAATCGGACAGCTTTTCCACGGAACAGTGAAAGCCGGTGAAACGGTGAATGTGAATTTCGAGACAGGAAATCTTGAAGATGGTATTTACAACATCCGACTCTTCTCGCTCAATGACATGGAAGTAAAACGTGTAATTGTGGAGAGATAAAAATTTGCAGACTATCTGATATAACAACCCCCGCCATGAAAAATGGGCGGGGGTTGTTTTTTTTCATGAACATACATCATCTATAGGCTGAAATACGCTTGAGTGGTTTTGAAATAAAACCTACATTTACATCATTCAATTCATCTCAAAAAACAGTTTAACATGAAAACACTTTTTACTAGCATTTGCTGTATTGCACTCGTTGCAAGTTTTTCTGTCAGTGCTTTTGCATCCGAACCCGTGCCACTTTCTGAAATGCGCCCTGTGCAAGTGGGCAATGACTCCGACCAGGAGTTGTGCACGTACCTCGATCTTTTCCTCTACGACTCTTACGGTGACGGGTGGAACGGGGCAATACTCTACGTATATGACTGGAATTACAATACGGTGGGTTCGGCCACTTTCACCACCGATTATAGTTACTATACTAACTTTTGTCTTCCGGGTGGATGTTATTACATCTTCGTATCGGAGGGACTCTATCCCGATGAAATTCACTGGGAAGCTTACGAGGATCTTGATACCTACCTCACCGGTGGCGATGCAGGATTCAGCCCATACTTTACGCTCGGCATACCCGAATACGGTTGCACAAACGTCTCTGCATGCAACTTCAACTCTTATGCAAACTGTGATGACGGTTCATGTTGTTATGGCAATTGTGCCATTCTCTACATGAGCGATTCCTTCAGTGACGGGTGGAACGGTGCATACCTCACCCTGGTGGGCAACGATGGCACCTGGTATATCAATACAACATTGGCTGATGGTGGATATGGCGAAGTGGGGGTGTGCGTGCCGGATGGCTGCTACCAGGTGGTGGTGAGCAGCGGAAGTTTCCCTTCAGAAATTTCATGGACCTTGCACAATGCACTGCCGGGTGGTGGCATGGTGACTGCGGCAAGTGGTGGCGCCCCGTTTGATCAATATACCGGTCTCGGGGGCGATTGCTGCTACAGTGGCTGTGCCAATGACGATGCCTGCAACTACGAACCCTTTGCAACTACCCAAAACGGGGAGTGCTGCTACTGGAATTGCGCAACTTTCGTGCAGAATGATTCTTTTGGTGACGGATGGAACGGTGCCACTTTTTCTTTCACCAACTGGACGGGTGAACTCATTTATGAAGGCAAATTGGGTAGCGGCCTTACAGGGATCGACAAAATTTGCCTCAATGATGGGTGCTATGAGATTACGGTGACAGGAGGCTACTTTCCATATGAAATAAGCTGGACCTATTACGATAATGAAAACGTGATAAGTGGAGGTGCAAACCAAACGGAAGTTTTTGCTCTGGGTGATATTGTATCGGGATGTACCGAAGCTGCCGCGGCCAATTTCAATCCGCTGGCCAATTGCCCAGACATTTGCCTCTATACCTGCGACTCCGACCTGGATGGAAACGGTGTGGTGAACGTGGGCGACTTACTCATCTTCACATCTGAATTCGGGCTGGTGTGTAACTGATTGAAGTTGGAATAGCTCTCAGTTTATCTGATATAACAACCCCCGCCATGATAAATGAGCGGGGGTTGTTTTTTGTTTGTCTAGTCATGAAATTGGTTGACGATTTTTTGACAAAAGAACTGGACAAGTTCGAAGAAAAATTTTTATCTCATACTGGTCATCACAGGCATTATTGTTCCAAACATTTGGGTAGCGCAGGAGTTCATAGAAAAAGGCAACATCTTGTTTTGACTTGACACCCCGGCTACCATCAACGGAATATTCGACAACCGCATTTCCACAGCTTTTGTAGTTGAACTGTTGATAGTAGTCAGGGTCTTTTTCAGCTTGAGTTACTTCACTGCAAAAAAGTTTGGGGTGAAAAACGTGGGATGGATTTGGGTGCTCATCCTTCCATTGGGAATGGCCCGCCCCTTTCCACTTTACCTCTACCTCGTTGAAAAGAAAAAAGAATTACTTGAGGAAACACACCTACTTCGTACTTAGTAATTCCCACTTCGGAAGCCGGTAAACCTCTTTCATGAGAGAAAAGCGATAGCGTTGATGAATTAGGGGCGCTGTGGCTTCAATTTTCAATTACCCATTTTCAATTTTCAATTCGCATTTAAGAAACAACCCTACCTCCCACTTTTACGTCCAAGCGGTGTTGATGAATCGGTGTTTTACCTTAACTGCTTCCATCACACCAGTTTTACATTTGACATCCTATCAACAAACTGAACTTCCTTGAATCGTTTTTTATTCTTTTCCACCCTATTGGTTGCAATGTGCTGCGGGCAAAAGGCCTTTGCACAATGCGAAGCCGATGCCGGACCTGGTGTTACTATTTGTGCCGGTGAAAGTGTGCAGATCGGTGGCAACCCAACGGCATTTGATGCCTGCCCCGGAGTGAACTACAACTGGGACAACGATGCGACTCTGGACGATGGCAGCGCTTCCAATCCATTCGCTTCGCCAACAGTTACTACCACCTATACCGTTACACTTACAAGTTGTGGTTGCGGAGGCGTCACTTCTTCCATGACTGTTACTGTCCTGAACGCTCCCAACGTTGCCTTCACTTTTGCTCCCAACAGCCAGTGTGCAAATACTCCTGTGGTGTTCAACAGCACCGCCTCCGCATGTCCCAGTTGCGATTACGATTGGGATTTTGATAACCCCGCATCGGGCGGTGCAAATTCATCCACTATTGCAGATCCAACGCACACGTTTATTACCAATGGCAGCGGCACCGTTACGTTCGATGTTTCAGTAACCGTAACCGCATTGAACGGATGCACGGATACATTCACCGACAACATTCAGATTGATAATATCCCCAATCCTGTTCTTTCCGATCCCATTACCACCTTTCAGCAATGCAGTGGGGAAGATGACTTTCTGCTCACTATATATGATGCCAGCACTCCGGCCACCAATGCAAACTATTCTATTGACTGGGAAAGTGATGGCACTGCGGACTGGACAGGTGCTACCGCACCGCAAGGCGTTGCCTACACATACAACGGTGTGGGAGTTTATGAAATAACATACACCATTACAGGCACAAACGGATGCTCGAATTCAGCAACGTTTGATGTCTTCAATGTGACCAACCCGGGAGTGGGTGTGGGAAGTGATGGAAGCACTACCGCCTGTGGTCCGGTTGAATTCTGTTTCAACTTGTCGAATTACGAATTGAACCATGCGAGCACGATTTACACAATTGATTTTGGAGATGGATCACCCACTCTCACGATTGACCATCCAAGTTTGCTTGCTGAATATTGCCACACTTATACAGAATCCTCGTGCCCCGATAATTGGTACACCTTCACCATTACCGCTACCAATGGTTGTGCATCCTCAGTTGCAACACTATCACCAGTGAAAGTGGGCGCCCCTCCTGCTGCATCATTTTATGCAACCCCCCAACCAGCGTGTGCCGGATCCTCTGTTACCATGGTGAACACCAGTTTCAACGGTTATGGATTAGTAAACTGCAACAGCAACGCTGCCTACAGTTGGAATTTTGGTGATCCCGGAAGTGGTGCTGCGAATACTGCTATAGGTGCCAACCTCGGAAATCAATCCCATGTGTATGCGAATCCGGGCACATATACTGTCACCCTCACTTTAACCAATCCTTGTGGAACCAGCACTGCCACACAAATTGTTTGTATCGAAACAGCCCCCACACCGGTGTTCACCGTGAACAGCAATCTTGGGTGCGTACCGATGGTAGTTACAACAGACAACACATCGAACAACGGTGTGCCGTGCAGTGTGAGCACTGTCTGGAATGTTACTTACAGCGATTTGCCATGCGATCCTGATAACGGTGCATATAGCAACAGCGGAGGAACAGCTCTTGAACCGCAGTTCACATTGAGTTCTGTCGGTACTTACACCATCAACCTTCAGATGCAGAATTCATGTGGCATTTTTAATGACTATGAATCGGTGACGGTGAACACTGTTCCGGTGGTGAGCCTCACTTCGCTCTCCACAATTTGTGCAGGTGGCAGCACATCACCATCGGCCACAGTTGACCCTTGCAATCTCTCACCCGTAACATATGCCTGGACATTTCCGGGTGGAAGTCCTGCAACGAGCAGCAGCGCAAATCCGGGAGCAATCACTTACGCAACTGCGGGTACTAATTCTGTTGGATTGACAGCTTCCAATGCTTGTGGTCCTGCATCATCGAGCACCGGTATCGTAGTGAATCCTATTCCAACGGCAGGCATCACAACCACTGCATCGAACAACGACATCTGCGCGGGACAAACATTTTCACTCACCGGAACAGGCGCAACATCTTATACATGGACCGGAAATGGTTTGAGCAGTGGAACTGGCACCACCGTGAATGTTACAACAAGTACCACCGGTACATATGTGGTTACGGCATCGAATGGAACGTGCAGCGACACTGAACAACTTACCATTACAGTTGACCCACTTCCTATACCAACAGCGGCAGGCACTTATACTATTTGCATCGGTCAGTCAGTTGTGATAGGAGCGAATACAGCCGGTGGCGAAGCACCTTATTCCGGATGGAGCTGGACACCAACTGCAACACTCACCGGTGCAAACACTCAGAATCCAACCGCCACTCCATTAGTGACCGGAACAAATAATTACACCGTTTCAGTAACTGATAATAACGGATGCACCGGGAGCGGAACTGTTCCCGTTGTGGTGAATGCATTGCCTGTTGTAAACGCAGGAGTTGATCTCACACTTTGTGATCAACCTGTTGCTACAACCCTCACCGGCTATTCTCCTGCGGGCGGATTGTGGAGTGGCACAAACGTTACACCGGCAGGAGTTTTCACACCATCAGGCACCGGAACATTTACTCTTACTTATACCTATACGAATGCAAGCGGTTGTGTGAACAGTGATAACATGAACGTCACTGTAATTGCTCCCACCACAGCGAATGCCGGGCCTGATCTTGAGTTTTGCGCAAGCACAACACCGGTTGCGATTGTGCCCGTAACTCCCGGTGGAACATGGAGCGGAACCAACATCACCAGTGGTGGATCATTTACGCCAAACACACCAAATACATACACCCTCACTTACACATTGGGAGTAGGTTCATGCCAGACTACAGATCCAATCACGGTGGTAGTTCATCCTCTTCCTGTAGTGAATGCAGGTTCGGATCAGGCGATGTGCGCAGGGTCAAATGTGCAGTTGAACGGAGGAGTGAGTGGTGGTGAAACACCTTACGGCACGCCTTCATGGAATAATGCGGGAACCCTTTCGGCAAGCAATGTTTTAAATCCAACAGCTACTCCTGCTTCATCCACCACTTATACTCTTACTGTATCAGACAACAACAATTGCACAAGTAATGATGCAGTGTTGATTACAGTAAGTTCATTGCCTGTGGTGAATGCGGGACCTGATATCGCATTGTGCAATCAACCCATTCCCGCAACGCTCACCGGGTATTCTCCGGCAGGTGGAACATGGAGCGGAGCGAACGTGACCCTTGCTGGTGTGTACACTCCAAACGGTGTGGGAAGTTTTGTGCTGACCTACACGTTTACGAATGCAAGTGGTTGTACCAACAGCGATGTTATTACAGTGAATGTTGCGGATGCAACCCCAGCGAATGCCGGACCGGATGATGACATCTGCCTCAATACCGCTTCCGTTCAACTAGCAGTGGGCGGCACGTGGAGCGGTTCACCATTGGTTACTGCGGGAGGACTTTTCACTCCACTAACAGTGGGAATTTATACGTTGACTTACACCATCGGCACTGCCACTTGCCAAACGAGTGACCAGATGGTAATGGAAGTACTTACTCTCCCAGTAGCAGACGCAGGGCCTGATCAAACCATTTGCTCGGGAGATGTTGTTCAACTTGGGGCTGCGGGTTCAAGTCCCAATGGTGGGCTCATCCTTTTCTCATGGTCGGGAGGAACTGTGAGCAATTCTCTTATCCCAAATCCAACAGCCACTCCGAATATAACTACAACCTACAACATACTTATTGTTGACAGCACCAACTGCAGCGATCCAGACCAGGTGACCATTTTCGTGAATCAATTGCCGGTGGTGAATGCAGGAAATAATCTTACATTGTGTGACCAGAATATCGTGGAGCAACTCACAGGATTTACACCGACTACTGGCCCGGGTGGAATCGGTGCATGGAGTGGACCGGGTGTAACACCAACGGGTGCATTCACTTCACCGGGTGCAGGTGTTTACAATCTCACTTACACATTTACAGATAACACTGGTTGCGATAATTCCGACAACATCACCGTAACGGTGAATGTTCCGGTGATTGCCAGTGCGGGACCTGATGTAACGCTTTGCCAGAACGAAGGAGTGTTTCTTCCTTCGGGCTACGTGCCTGCAACCGGAGGTACATGGAGCGGAACCGGAATTACCAATGCAGCAACCGGTTTGTTCAATCCCATTGTTTCCGGCACAGGTTCATTCACTATTACACTTCAATATGGAAGCGGTACCTGCTACACGAGTGACCAAATACAAATAACAGTGCTCGCTCCTCCCGCTGTGGCAGCAGGGCCAAACCAAAGTGTATGTGGGAATCTGGATCCATTCAACCTCACTGGTTTTTCTCCGGCAAGCGGAGGAATATGGGAGGGAACAGGCATCATTAACGCTGGCCTTGGGACGTTTGATCCAGGAATAGGCACAGGCACTTACAATTTGCTTTACTGGTACATGGACAGCGGAACCGGTTGTGCTGATACCGCCTTCAAAACTGTAACTGTTCATCCTGTACCTGTAGCCAACTTCACACTTGCTCCACTCGGCTGTACCAATTCGAACATTGATGTCATCAACACTTCAAGTGGTGCAACAAACTATGCATGGGACTTCGGTAATGGATTTACTGCGAATGGAATTGATCCGCCTTACACTTATCCTGACGAAGGAATTTTCGATGTGGAAGTGGTTGCAACAAACGCATTCGGTTGTGCGGATACTGCAATGAATTCAAACGAAATTATTGATCCGCCTACAGCGATATTGAATCTTCTTCCAGCTGATGGATGCGCTCCTCTCACCGTGTCATTCGAGAACCTAAGCATCGGGCAATACCTTACTTATGTGTGGGACCTCACCATTGGTTCAAGCAGTGATCCTGTTCCAGCACCTGTTATATACTATCAGGATGCTGATGACATCTCCTACCCTATCACACTCACCGCAACCAATTTCTGCGGAAGTGATGTGGCCGATGATGAAGTAACAGTTTATCCGCAACCTGTTGCCGGATTCGGGACCAACCTCGATGTGTTTTGTTCCCCGTTCACCGTTGTGTTCAACAACATATCAGTCGGCAATCCTGATTATTTCCTGTGGGAGTTTGGTGACGGCTCCACTTCATCACTGGAAGAACCGGGCACTCATGTGTTCTTCGCAGACACTATTCCTGTGGATTACAACATCTGGCTATTTCTCGAAAACGAATGCGGCATTGATAGCAGCGATTACATCATCACTGTTCTTCCAAACACCGTCACGGCATTCTTCAATACAAATGTGATTGAAGGTTGTTCTCCCCTCACCGTTGAGTTCACTGATATCAGCGAAGGCGGTACAGTTATTCAATATCAGTTTGGTGACGATGGGCCTTTCACCACAAATCCAAATCCGACATATACATTTATTGACGCAGGTTTCTACACGGTTCACCAATACGTGGACAACGGATGCAGTTTCGATACCACTGAAATCACCATCGAAGTTTTTGAATCACCTGTCATTGACTTCACAACTGATGTAGTGAATTTATGCGCGAATGAATCCGTACAGTTCGATGCTGATCCTGGAAACTCAATCAGTCTCACATGGGATTTTGATGATGGAGGAACAAGTGACCTTTCTGATCCAACGCATCAATACCTCATAAGCGGATCTTATGATGTGGAACTTACCGGCACAAGTTTGAACGGCTGCACATCAAGCATCACACATCCGGTGAATGTTTATGATGCGCCCGATGCTTCATTTACTATTCCGGATCAAGTGGGTTGTTCACCATTCACAATTGCATTTTCCAATTCAACAAACGGTGGTTTGTTTTACGAATGGGATTTTGGTGATGGCAATACAGATATTGATGAAGATCCATCGAACACTTATTACAACGTGGGAAGTGATCCCGTGCTCTACACCGTTACACTCATTGTCGAGAATATCCAGTTGTGTGCAGATACATTTGAGATGGATGTGATTGTAAGTCCGCAGCCCACCAGTGCATTTGTGCTATCAAGTTTCGAGGCGTGTTATTTCCCGCAGGATGTAAGCGTCACCAATTTCTCGCTTGATGCTACATCGTATGAATGGTTAGTGGACGGAACGTTTTACAGCGACATCACCACGCCTGTTCTCAATTTCCCGGATGTGGGAGAATACGATGTTGAACTGGTAACATCGAACCAATACGGATGTACAGCATCAAGCAATGCGGAATACAATATCTATCCGCTACCCACCGCAGAACTTTCTGCCACACCTCTGGATGGTTGTGTGGATTTGCTAGTGGATTTCATCAACACCAGCAGCGGTGCGCAATCTTATTTGTGGAATTTCGGTGACGGCAGCACGAGTGTTTCGTCCACTCCGCAACACGAATATGATTCTCCCGGTATCTACGATATCACACTCATAGCCACTACCGATTTCGGTTGCAGTGATACCTTGATGGTGGATGATTATGTGGAAGTGTACAATCTTCCTATTGCTGATTTTGATTTCGATCCTCATGTCACCACCATTTACCAACCCGTGATTTCTTTTTACGATGACAGTTACGATGCCTACCAATGGGCGTGGGAATTTGGTGATGGTATTGAAGCCACACAACCGAATGTTCAACACACCTATTCCGCTTCCGGCATCTGGCCTGTTGCACTTACCGTGTGGAACGAGCACGGTTGTGTAGACAACAAAAACGATGTGGTGGTGATTGATGATCTCTTCAATATTTATGTACCCAATGCATTTACACCTGATGATGATGACATCAACGAATACTTCCGACCGGTGATGAGCGGAACTGCGTTCATTGAACGCTACAAATTCCAAATCTTTGATCGCTGGGGCACGGTAATCTTCGAAACCGAAAACCCCGAAGAAGCATGGACCGGGAACGTGCGCGATGGAGGATACTTTGCAAAAGACGATGCCTATAACTGGCAGGTGATTGTTCAACTGCATGGCTCAGATGAGGAGCGGTTGTACTTCGGACATGTGGTGTTGTTTAGGTAAATGCTGGTTCATGGTTGCATAATTTTAATATCTCCCTGTTCGCAAAATCATTCAACCTATAAATATTCAGAATTGAAGTGGCCGAAAGCGACTTCACAAATGAATTAATCAAACCTTGTTTATAATCCTTGAACAGGATTAGACTGTTGATTTTTGTACCTGCAAATTTTCCATCATCAATCAAAAAATAATTTATCATGAAAAGAAATCTATTCGTTCTATGCCTTGCGGTTGGACCGTTCACATTGACCTCTCAACTTCTGCCCAATCCCAGTTTTGAAGATTGGACTACGATCACATACTGGGAAGATCCTGAGTCGTTCTTCACAACAAATTTCCAGAGCTATTTCAGTGTTGCATCGCCCAACGTGATAAAATCTTCCGATGCTCACGGAGGCTATTTTGCAGCACAACTCACAACAGCAGTTTTACAGGGCGGCAACCTTCCCGGCCTCATCTCACTTGGCACTCCGGGCGAAATGGGCATTGCTGATCCCTTGCCTTTCAGCAGCACTCCCGATTCGGTTGCGTTTTATGCGAAGTATAGCATGGAACTCCTCGACACTGCATTGTTCGGTGTGTTTCTCTACTCTGGCGGCTTTCCTGTTTCCACTGCATTTCATGTGCTCACTGGCGCTGAAACTGAATATGTGCGCTACTCTATTCCCATGACCTATTCAGGTTTCGATATGCCGGATGCACTTGGCTTTCTGATGTTCAATACGGATCCGGAAATTGCACAGGAGAACAGTTGGGTGTTGGTGGATGACATCACTTTCATATACAACAACGTGGAAGGTGAAATTTTTCCTAACGGAGATTTTGAAAACTGGAGCAGCATCCAGTCAGAAGAACCGGACGAATGGACTACAAGCAATATCTACACATCCAGTTCGGGCACGAGTGTGCAGCAAAGTGCTGACGCCACCGATGGAAATTTTTCCGCACGCATTGAAAGTTTGCCAATAGCATTCGATTCCAATCAAAGCATAGGCTTCGTTATTCTGGGAGCACTTTCCAATGATGGTATTACCGATGGCCTTGAACTGGATGGCCAGACTATGCCTTACGCCATTGAAGGAATGTACCGTTATGAACCAGCAGAAGTGGGAGACAGCGCAAGCATTTATTTCCTTATGACCTATTGGGATGATGTGGAGCTGCTCGATGATACACTTTTTGAAAATTATTCGACACTACCTCCTACCGTAAACTGGTTACCATTCAGTTTTGCCATTCCTGAAAACGATTACATGGATTGGGAACAAATTGGGCTTTGGCCTGATGATCTCTATCTTGGATTTGCATCTGGAATTCTTCAGGAAAACGATGAACCGTTCGGCAACATTCCGGGAAGCGTTTTGCATATTGATGAATTGAATTTGCTTTATGACCTGGCCGAAGGCGTGGATGAAACTGGAGGTGACTCTCCGTTGGCGTATCCCAATCCGGCAACTGCATCGCTACAAATTGCGAATGCGCATGAATTTGAAACGCTCAACATCTACAATGCCAGTGGGGTACTGATCAACTCATTCAATGAAATTCCACAGGCATTCAACACCTCCGATCTGCCGGCTGGAGTTTATTGTTTCGAACTTTTGTCGCGTGGACTATCGAAGAAAATTTCAGTAGTGGTGGCGCATTGATGGATAAAGTTAGCATCCACATCCGTACTGCAACACGAAATGATGCTGCACTTCTCTGTGATTTGGGCCGCATCACTTTTATTGAAGCTTATGCTGCACAGAATAGTAAAGATGACATGGCTCTTTACCTCACTGAAAATTTCACCGCAGAAAAAATTTCGGATGAATTCAACGAAGAGAATGGCGTCTGTTTCATCGCTGAAGTAAATGGCGAATCGTGTGGCTATGCAAAATTGCGTTGTAAGGAATCATTAGCCGAACTGCACAGCTCAAAACACATTGAACTTGCCCGCATCTACGTTCTTGAAAAATTCCAGCAACAAAAGATTGGCAAACGGCTACTTGAAAAGTGCATTGAACAATCGCATGCACTCGGATATGAAATCCTTTGGCTTGGCGTATGGAAGAAAAATGAAAAAGCAATTGAATTTTATGCACGCAACGGCTTCACAATTTTCGGTGAACATGTTTTCCAATTCGGAAACGATCCACAAGTGGATTGGATGATGAAATATAATTTGAATTTATCCAGGCAATGAGTATGGGTGGTTCAAAGCCTGAGATGTAAAGATGAGATGTGGGATGAAAAACGAAAACACAAAATGTGCAATGTCTAGGTTGCGTAAACAGCACCTGAACGCGTGCGTTTAATTTGCTACCGCTTTTGGCGCAGCCGCACCAAAGATTATCAAAGCCACAGCAGCCCATAAGATGGAAGTTTTACAACAGCCACACCTATTATCCATTGTCATTCCCGCGTACAACGAAGGGAAGACTATACACCGTATTCTGGATAAACTGAAGGAGGTGGAACTCATAAACAGTATTGCCAAAGAGATTATCATCGTAAATGATTTTTCGAAGGACGATACCGATGAAGCCATCAGAAAGTATATGGCAGCCAATACGCATCTCAACATCCAATACCACCAACATGAAGTGAACAAGGGCAAGGGTGCAGCGCTGCACACAGGCATTGCAAAGGCCACAGGCGACTACCTCATTATCCAGGATGCCGATCTTGAATACGATCCGCAGGAGTACAATGTGTTGCTCAAACCTGTGGTTCAAGGCCATGCCGATGTGGTGTACGGCTCGCGTTTCATAGGAGGAAATCCGCACAGGGTATTGTTCTTCTGGCATACCATCGGCAACAAATTCCTCACGTTTTTTTCCAACATGTTTTCGAACCTCAACCTGAGCGATATGGAAACTTGTTACAAACTTTTTCGCACGCCCATCATCCAGCAAATTGAGTTGAAGGAAAAACGTTTCGGATTCGAACCGGAGGTCACGGCTAAAATTTCGAAGATCAAAGACATAAGGATTTTTGAAGTTGGAATTTCCTATTATGGAAGAACCTATGCCGAGGGAAAAAAGATAGGATGGAAAGATGCCTTCCGGGCTATCTGGTGCATTCTCAAATACAACATAAGCCGCTGACAGAATGCCTGAATTCGAACATAATCCCATTGACAAGCCAGGGCACGATACACTCGATGTCATCGCCTCGGCCGACAAACTGAACCGGTGGATTTACGATACCATCGCCCCCCACTGCTCTGGAAAAATTCTTGAAATAGGAAGTGGAATCGGCAATATCTCACAGTGCTTTATTAATGCAGGTGCTACCATCATGCTGTCCGACATCAGAGATAGTTATTGCGAAATACTTCGCGAAAAATTTGCCGGCAATACGAATGTTCTTGGCATAAAAAACATAAACCTTACGGATGGTGATTTTGAAAACAAGTTTTCATCTCTGCTCAATTCGTTCGATTCGGTCTTTGCCATCAACGTGGTGGAGCATATTCAGGACGACAGTCTCGCCATTCTTAACGCTTACAAACTTTTAAAGACAAGAGGAAAGCTCATCATTCTTGTACCCGCCTACCAAACGTTGTACAATGGTTTCGACAAGGAACTGGAACACTACAGGCGCTACACACAAAAGACCTTGCGCAAAAAACTGGAGCAACACTTCGAAGTGATACACTCAAAGTATTTTAATGCAGCGGGCATTGCAGGTTGGTTTGTTTCCGGTTCCCTTTTGAAGAAGAAAACCATTCCGGAAGGACAACTTTCATTCTACAACAAACTGGTACCGACTTTCAAGGTCGTTGACAAAGTTCTGTTCAACCGCATTGGCCTTTCAGTTGTGCAGGTTGGAATGAAGAAGTGAATAATCAGGCAACCGATTGAAAGCGATACAGGGCATGAATTTTTTCCAGAAATACACGAAAGGTCATGTATTCAACCTGTATGTAAAACTTCTTCCGTTCCTGATTCTTTACATTGTCGTTTGCCTGGTTTTTTCAAACAATGCTACAATGGTGGGTGATGAACCCCGCTACTGGCAATACGCTGAAAATCTTCTCAACGGTTTCTACGCATTTGAGAACAATACTTTTCTTTGGAATGGTCCGGGCTATCCCATAGTGCTGATGCCCTTCCGGTGGCTGGACACTCCTCTGATAGTTCCGAAACTTCTCAATGCCCTCCTACTCTACTTCTCACTCATCCTGTTTTGCAAGACACTTGCATTTTACTTGAGCGAAAAGAAATCTTTCTGCCTCACCGTGTTGCTGGGATTGTACTATCCGAATTTCATGGATTCAGTTCCTTTCCTCATGACGGAAGCCCTGGCATTTTTTTTCACATCTGTCTTTATGTTCTACATCTGCAAGGTGGCAAGAGAACAACGAAGAGGAAACTTTTCTCGAAATATCTTCATGGCTACCTTGAGCCTTGCCGCCCTTACACTTACCAAAGTGATTTTCGGTTATGTGATTATCGTGATGTTGCTTGTTGCACTTCTACTATCTGTTGTAAAACAGTTGAGGCAGCAACTGAAACCTTATCTCATCATCACTGCCCTTTCCATCGGATTGTGTTCTCCTTATTTGTTCTACACTTATTCGCTCACCGGACAGGTTTACTATTGGGGTAACAGCGGGAGCATGCTGATGTATTGGATGAGTTCGCCTCATCCGGATGAACTGGGCGACTGGCATGCATTTAACCTCAATGAACACCCGAAGCTGAAGGAACATCATGGAGAGTATATCCATTCCATCATGGGGCTGAGCCCTGTTGAACGCGACAAAGAGCTGAAGCGAAAGGCCATTGAAAACATAAAACAGAACAAGAAAAAATATGTGTACAACTGGGTGGCTAACGTTGGCCGAATGTTTTTCAGTTATCCCCTTTCTTACATCGAACCTTCCAATGGCATTTTCTATTTCCTTATCCCGAACATGTTCCTTCTTGTGTTCATGATGCTTGCTCTCATCATCAGCTTGAAATTCATCCGGAAAATTCCGATTGAAATTTTGTTCCTCGTTTTTACCATGGCAGTTTACCTTGGCGGAACAAGCATGATATCTTCTTACGCACGGTTTCTTTACGTAGCTATTCCAATCCTCCTGCTCTGGATTGCTTTTGTGTTTTCACGATACCTTAAAGTGGATGCTGGATTTTCGAAAGCAGAAGAGAACGACTAGATTTTCACCACCCTGTTTCTTACCCATTGATTTGCTGATCCAACAGAAATTAAATAGACACCTTGCGGAAGATTTGAAATATCAATGGCACTGGATGTCCACTTTCTTCTTTCTATCATTGTACCCAGCTCATTCAAAATTATCAATTCCGAACCAGCGGGAATATCACCCTGGATAAAAATAAATTCCGAAGTGGGATTAGGAAACAACTTGAATTCCGTAGGTGAAAAGGAATCTGTAGAGAGAATACATTCCACCGAGACACCTGCAAAGCCCCAGCCCGCTCCACTAATCCCGCTTATAGTGATGCTCGTGACATTTTCCTGATGGAGGGTAATGTCCTGGTAAGAATAGTTTCCCTCCGCATTATCGTTAGCACCCACTATATTTCCTTCAAGATTGAAAACGATTCCGTCAGGACCGGGGGACAGTCCGCACACTACTTTTTCATTGTAGGAGGCAGAAAGCGCATTGAGTGGATAAGCCGCACCATTTACCTGCACCGATGCCACATCGTCATCATTCATTCCCCATACACGAATTGAGGGATGGAATTGCGGATTTATGAAAGTGGCGGTTGCCCAAATGCCGCCATCATATATCCAAAAAGTGGGGTCAATGGGTGCGCAGCCGTAACTGGCAAAGCCGCTTCCGTTGAAAGTATAATTCACAGTGTCCAATGTGGTTGATGTGGAAGGAACAAAGTGGCATTGAACGCTTGCCGTTTTTACAAACAACGACAGTGCAATGATGAATGTGGATTTCAATAATGTATTCATGGTTTTGATTTTATGCGGTTCGTTGGAATTAATTACACCAGGTAAATTCATAGTTCTTGCTGACGACAATCCCACTCTGAAGTAAATAGCGACAGTCATTTTCTTCACACCTTAGTCATCACCGTAGGGGCCGCTGCCAAAATTTCTTCATTGGCAAAGTCGCAGAATTTCTCAAAATTCTTTACAAACTTTTCTGCAAGTTCACTTGCCTTTACATCGTACGCTGTTTTGTCGCTCCACGTGTTTCGTGGGTTGAGCAATTCAGCAGGAACCTCGGGGCATGATCGGGGCATGGCGAGACCAAATACTTCGTGGGTTTCGTAATTCTCATGGTCTAGTTTTCCTTCCAGCGCAGCGGTAATCATGGCGCGGGTGAATTTCAGTTTTATTCTTTCACCCACACCATGCGGTCCTCCACTCCAGCCGGTGTTGATGAGCCAAACCTTTGCACCGCTTTCTGTCAGTTTCTTGCCCAACATCTCGGCATACTTTGTAGGATGCAGCGGAAGAAAGGGTGCACCGAAACATGCACTGAAAGTTGTGGTTGGTTCTGTAACTCCTTCTTCGGTTCCCGCAACTTTTGCAGTGTATCCACTGATGAACTGATACATGGCCTGGCCTTTCGAGAGTTTCGAAATGGGAGGTAATACACCAAATGCATCGCAGGTGAGGAAGAAGATATTCTTAGGGATGCCACCAACAGATGGCTCCATGATGTTGTCAATGTGCGAGAGCGGATAACTAACGCGGGTGTTTTCTGTTTTGTGAGAATCAGTGTAGTCAGGTGTTACACCATCATTCTGGAAACCTATGTTCTCCAGAATGGCACCAAACTTTATGGCATCATAAATCTGTGGTTCATTTTCGCGGTTAAGGTCAATGCACTTGGCATAACATCCTCCTTCAAAATTGAACACCGTGTTGTCGGCCCAGCCATGTTCATCATCGCCAATCAGTTTCCTGTCCGGGTCAGATGAAAGGGTGGTTTTTCCCGTTCCGCTCAATCCAAAGAAGACAGCAGTGTCGCCCTGCGCGCCCACGTTGGCAGAACAATGCATGCTCAGCACATTTTTTTCGTGGGGCAGTAAATAGTTGAGCACAGTGAAAATTCCTTTCTTGATTTCACCGGTATAACCGCTGCCGCCAATAATCGCCATTTTCCTTTTGAAATTGATAATGGCGAAATTGTGTTGGCGTGTGCCATCGGTTTCAGCGTTGGCAAGGAAGCCCGGTACACACACCACGTTCCACTCCGGTGAGAAGGCCATCACCTCTTCATCAGTAGGGCGTATAAACATGTTGCAGGCAAACAGGTTGCTCCACGGGTACTCCGTCACCACACGCACACTGAGGCGGTAACGGGGATCAGCACATGCAAAAACGTCACGTACATAAACTTCACGACCGGTGAGGTACGCCTGCATTCGGTTGTAGAGTTTGTCAAATTTTTCAGGGTCGAAAGGGATATTGAATGATCCTCCCCACCACACACTTTTTTCGGTGGTCTCATCTGCCACCATGAATTTGTCTTTGGGCGAACGTCCGGTGAATTCTCCTGTGTCTATTGCCAGTGCTCCGGAGGTGGTGAGCATACCCTGGCCAAGCATTATGGTTTCTTCCACCAGTTCCGCTGGGCTGAGGTTCCAGTACGCAGCCCCTACATCTTTAAGTCCCAAATAATCCAGGTTGGTTCCTTCAGGTTTTTTTCCAAAATGATTCATTGCAATTTTATTCGTTAGACAATCATTGAATTCGAGCGGGCGAAGTTAAACCGATCGCCAAAAACGGATTGTTGCCCTCACACTTTCCATTTTCCGAAAGAATTATTTTCGGCACCCAAAAAAAATCCAAATGCACAACATGCGATTGTCACTTATCCTACTGGCACTTCCCTTCCTCTTCTCCTGCGCCAACGACAAACCGGCAGATGCCGGAACTGCTGCCACTGACTCCACAGCACAAAAAGTTTTCAATCCAAAAGCTCACGAGGATTCCGTAAGAGCTAACAATCCGGTATTGAACAAGAGCAATAACATGATGAGCCCGTTCAAATTCGTAACCACCACACCGGAGTATTCCAAGTTCGGTGCGTTTGTCCTCAATTCTTCTTATTTGAAAGATTTGCACAATCAGGATTGGGTGTTGCTTGCACCCACCAACCAATCGCTTTCCACTTACGAAGTTTCGGTCTTAGGAACATTGCGTATGCCTGAAAACAAAAAGTTGCTGGATGAGTTTATTAGTCGTCATATCATAAAAGCTCCCTTCAGCATTTACAAGATGACCAACCTGACGGAAGTGGAAACCATTACCGGTAAAAAAATTCCGGTGGATGAAAAAACCCTGACCATTGATGGCAAACGTTACTCAGGAGTCGAGTTCAATACCGACATAGGAAATGTAATCTCCATGGATGAACCTATTGCGCTGCCTTTCGATAAACTTGAAAAACTTTTGAAGAGCCAGAAGGGAAAAAAATAATTTCGCTTTCAAAAAAAATTTTGTTGCAGCGGATCAGAAATGCCTTTCAATTTCACCGCGTATTGCGCCCACTGCATCTTTTATTGATGCGTTTCCAACGGCAGCTTCCAGTTTAAAAATTTCGCGGCTTAAATCCATAGCCGGTGCTTCGGGCCGCACTTTGGTGAAAGCGACTTTCACAAGATCCACTGTATCATCCTTTGCACGTTTTATCTTTTCCCAGGTGTATAGCGAAACATACATCTGCAACGAAACATTGTGTTCAAATTCCTCGCGAATGGCGCGCACCAGCTCCAGTTGCAACATGCCTGAGGTAGAGGCATTGTTGTGCCTCATCACAATGCTGGTAGGCGTAATGCGTTCGAGCATCACCACCAATCGTTCGCACGCGCTGATGCGAAGGGGAGCCATAGCCTTGTTGTTTTCCGACTTCAGTTGAAACATCCATTCCCGGTCCTTGAATTTGGCCCAACGTTCAAAAAGCAGGTAAGTGGCAGCAATGAGGATAAGCAGAATGATGGCTAACATGGCGAGGTTGGCAGTACTTGGCATATTGGGTATCAAATTTTTTCCGCGGTGAAGATGCGGGCTTTGAGGGTTAACTGGATGGGGTGAGGATTATTTTGCAACCATATAATTTTACTGCCATGAGGTGGTAACCGGCCTTCGTTGTATTGCGAACCAAAGAAAATAAAAAGAAATGAAAAATGTGATTCTATTCATACGGCTTTCCATTAGTGGCGCCACCCTCCTTTCCGCATTCTGTTTATCAGCACAAACTGACCTGCTGCGCTCATCGGACATTCCGGTGGAGGTGGATGGTTACATCCTTCCAAATCCCTGGGCTGGCGGGTTCAACAGTGTTCAACTTTCAACTATTGATTTGAACTTCGATGGCAGGGAAGATATTTTCCTTTTTGACAGAATAGGCAACCGCATTCTCACTTTCCTGAACACGGGCAGTGAGCCTGGCGAAATAAGTTACAAGCACACCTACGAATACAACCACAACTTTCCCGACAGCTTGAAGAACTGGACACTGCTTCGCGATTACAACTGCGATGGATTGAAAGATATTTTTACCAGCCACAGCAGTTACTTTAGGGTTTACGAAAACGTTTCGACCGAAGAAGATGGTATAGCTTTCATTTTAAAAGCTGCACAACCCACCGCGGAGTACGATTTCGGGAATCCCTTCACCGCACCACTCTACACTATTAGTTCTGATGTTCCAAGCATTGTGGATTTTGACGGTGATGGCGACCTGGAAGTTTTTTCATTCACCGAAACATCGGTTGGGGTTTATTACTACAAAAATTTCGCTGTGGAGATTGGCGATTGCGATTCGCTGGCATGGCAGTGTGTGAACAGGTGCTGGGGAATGTTTAATGAAAGTACGGAGAGTTTTGACGTTTACAAAGGAGATGAATTTGAATGTGATTTCAACGTGATAGACCCCCGCAGCACCAGCGAACCACTTCGGCACACGGGCGGAACGCTTTTGCATATTGATCTGGACCAAAACGGAATTAAAGATGCCATACTGAGTGATGTTTCTGAATCCAATATGATTTCACTTCAAATGGAAAATAGTATGGATGACCTGGACAGCGCCACGGTTTGTACCCTTGATTTTCCCGAACCATTTCAATCCACCATACCTGTTGACATAAACATTTTCCCCGCAGGATTTTACGAAGACCTTGATGGAGATGGAATAAAAGACCTCACCATAGGGTGCAATGATTACACGAGCGAATCCGTGGATAAAAAAAGCCTTTGGCTCTACACCAATGATGACCAAAATGACTTGCCGGATTTTGAATTTGTGCAAAATGATTTTCTGCAAAACGGGATGATTGAACTCGGCACGTGTGCTTATCCCGTTGTGTTCGATTATGATGCTGATGGATTGAATGATCTTGTTATCGCCAATCGCAAATACTATTCGGAAACCGATGAACTCACTTCCAAACTCTGGCTCTTCCACAACACAGGAACCGCTACGCAACCAGCATTTGAATTAGTGAACGACAACTACCTCGACATTCCATCGCACCTTTGGGAGAGTGTGTATCCGACATTTGGCGATGTGGATAATGATGATGATTTGGACCTGGCCCTGGGTGTGCAGGATGGCTTTATTCATTTTTTCCGCAACACGGCAGGTGCAGGAAATACGTGTGTGTTCGAATTGGAAGAATCGCCCATGACAGACAACAACGATGTGGGAATTGATGCGGGCCAAAACGCCACTCCCCAACTATTTGATGTGACCGGTGATGGACTTCTTGATTTAGTGAGTGGCGAATTCAACGGCAACATCCGCCTGTTTGAAAACACCGGAACTGCTGATCAATGGGAGTGGACGTTGGTGGAAGACACAATAGGAAATGTGCTGGCCTCAAGTTTCCTCCCCATAAACGGTTACGCGGTACCGCATTTTTTTACAAGTGATGACGGCAACCTTGAATTGTTCGTGGGAACGGAAGTGGGCATCATTAATCACTACAACGACATTGAAGGAAATTTTTTGGGCGACTTCAACCTGGTGACGGAAAGTTTCCAGAACATAAATGAAGGCGACCGCAGTGCAGTGTGGCTTGCCGATATGAATGGCGATGATCAACTGGATATGTTCCTGGGGCAGATTGGTGGTGGTGTTTCTTTCTACTCCAGCGACAGCCTTGTTTCAGTTTCTGAAATTTCAACACCCGATCATTTTATGATTTACCCCAATCCCGGTCATGATTTTTTCGTGGTTCAACTAAATATGCAAGATGAAAATTCACCGCTGGAAATGTTTGACATCACCGGCAAGAAAATTCACGAACAAAAATTCATTGGAAAAACCATGCGCATTGAAACCGCGGAACTGCCCCGCGGGGTTTACGTGGTGAAGGTGGGAGATGCGGTGAAGAAATGGGTGGCGTGGTAATCACTTCACCCTGCGGTAAACCATACTATGTCTCTCGGCCATTTTCAACTTCAGACTGTCGGCTGAAATGAAAAGGATTTCCTGCTTATCGGTATCCACCTTAACAGTGGCATCATTGTATTTCGTTTGTAAGTATTGGGCATGATTTATTAATGGTTTACGGCTACAAGAAGTTGGAGATTTCGAAGCACTAAACTATCTACCAGCACTGAATCCCCATTTCTCGGAACAGAAAGCTGCATGTAAGCACGTCAGCACACCTGACACAAAACCCGGGTTAGGCGATGGCTTTTATTTTTTCCTGTATTTTAAAAGCTAATTCTTCGATTAAATATTCGCCCTTTTTTCGACCGCCTCAATAAAGGTCCACGATTTTATTGTCTTTATCAAAGAATGTCAGCACAAGTACTCTTGGTCTACAGCCTTTCCTTTTAAGATAGTCTTAATGCTATCCTTAAGGATATTGTATTTTTTCTGCACGTTCTTTTCTGCGGTTTCTATTTCAAACGTGTCAGCGGTCAAAGTCACTAAAATCACAGTCCTTATGGTCCACTTCCGTGCGCAAAAAACATTACAGCAATGATAGTTAAATCCACCAAAAAACAATTAGTACTTTGTTGCCATGAATATTAAGCAAGGGTAGAAAAAACAAGCTTGAATAAAAGAATAAGTAAGAAGAAAACAATTTCCAAAGTCTACTGGAAAATTTGTCTGCCTGCGATTTAAAAATAATTGTCTTTTGCATTTATTGTCCGCTTGCGCCATAGCGTTTTGTAGCTACCCGAAGGGCGGTGCTTTTACCAAAACCCTGAAGCTTCGGGATGAAAAGCTAAACTTTCATTAACCACAACCTCGAAGGGATCACGAATGACATTAAAAGGTGCTGATATGGGCAGGTTTTATTTACTTTTCTTTGTCCTTGTTGCCAGCATAGGTTACAGCATGTGCAAATCCAACACTGAACAATAAGGTAATTATTCCTGCGAAATATGGTATAAAATCAATCATTTTTATTTTTATTTATTAAATGTAAGTATATTCCAAAACACAGTATTGTGGGCACCCAAAGTCCAATAAAAATCGCTTGGGATTCGTGTCCATTAAAAAATAGAAATTCAGAATAAACAAGCGAAAGTATTGCAGCTATAAAAAGCAATTTGTCAGTGAAGTTAAATTTATTAAACATTTTTAATTCTTATTTTTGTCCTACTCGTATGGCTTTTCGGTGTCGCCCCGTTTTTGTAAGTGGTCGCTGGTCTCCACTTTTGTTTTGCAATTATAGAACTTATTTATCAGTCAAGAACTCTCAAAGTAAACCTTTGATGGTTCTCGTGTCTATCGTGAGAGTATTTTTTTAGTCATTGTCGTAATTGTTTTCAGTCAAGTTGTCTAAGCGGAGCGGTCGCTCTTAAACTTGCACCTAACTTACTTATATCGGCTACTTAGTAGCGGGTATCGTACCACTATCTGTACAATTCCCGCTAGTGAATAGCGCATTATTGACCAAATGTAATATCTTCTATAGCGTGTCAAAGGGTGATGGAATCTTGCTGATGTGCTTTGTACTCATCCCGATAAATCGGGACAGGCTATGGGTGTATATCATAGTCGTGCGCAGGCGATTATGCCCATGTAGTTCCTGTAGCGTTGCAAATATGGGCAATCGCCAGACATCACCCCGGAAAATGTGTTCGCTTTAAACTTCAACTGAGAAGAGGCTCAGTTATTCCCCACCTCTGTGCTCACATTCGGAGCCTTCAACTCCTTGATAACGCGCAGAAGTTTTATCTCTACTTCCTGCGTGTCAATTTTCTTGTCCCTTTGGGCAAGTTGCGGACCTTCGGCCTCTGCGCTAAGGTTCGGCACTATCCACGACCAGACTGTTTTCATGAAAGTTGTGCTGTAAACCGTTTCTAGTTTCTCGATCTGATCATCGCGGCAGGTGGTCTCCTGTAGGAATGATTGCAGATATTTTCTACCCCAGCCAACTTTCCAGCACCTTTGGCGCGTCATGTAATTTGAAAATCAGAACCTTTATGAACAAATTCTACCTGCTTCTTTCCATCCTCTTACTGTCTCAACTCCTCCACTCTCAACTCATTTCCCTTTCTGCCAGCAGCAGCGGCCTCACTGCCTACACCAACGGTGCGCAAAATGACAGCATTTATTTTTTCTGTCCTGGCGCACTGGGCGAGTTGAATGCCATTGCTCCCGGGGGAACCGGGCCTTGGGATTTCGAATGGCAGGAGTTTAACCTTCCCACCAATTCGTGGTATGATTACCTGACGGAAAGTGATGTGTTCAACTCCTCCATCACTAACCTTGATCCCGGTGGCTATCGCGTTACGATTATTGATGGTGACGGAGTGATAGTGGGATGTTACCGCGCATGGATAGTTCAGGTGACAGAAGGCCCGACCGTAGATGTGGCTCCCATTCCTCCCGGATGTTCGTCAGTAAATCTTGTCGGGACAATTGATGCCGGAACCATCACACCTTATTACAATCCGCCTGCAGATCCCATAATCATTGATTCAAATACGGAGATAACAGTTTGCATGAATGCGAACCACACGTTCGTGAGCGATTTGGGTTTTCATCTTGTGGGACCCATCGCCTGCGGAAGCCCTGATATTTTGCTTGCACCCAATCCCGGCACAAATTGCAATGCCGGCAACAACATCAACGGACTGTGTTTCACCACAGAGCCTTCTCCTAATTACAATGTGTGTGCTATGGGAACTCCGTTAAGCGGCACATTCGATTCTTATGGACCCGGCAATACACTTATCAACTGGGCACCGCTTTACGGATGTGATGCCACACAGCCCGGTTGGAAAGTCCAGATTTATGATTGTGTAGGCGTTGACATTGGTGCATTGACCAACGTCACTATCACGTTCACTGGCCAAACCATTTGTGGCGACACAGCAACCGTAGTTTACGCAAGTGGCTCCATCAATTCTTTTATTGCAGATAATTCCTGCTCTGCTGCCACTGCATCCAGCTACACTGTCCCGGTTTCTCCGGCACAACTGGTTCCTTATGAATTCGGGTTTGAATGGAATGCCGCGCCTGATTTCGAAATTCCTGGTTACGATACTTACCTCGACATATTGCTCAATCCATATCCTTTTGAGTCCACCATGTTCACGTTGGAAATTACTCTTGGCCCTGATGCTTCCTGCGGGGGCAATTCTGAAGACAGTGAATGGTATGAATATCTGCCACCTGTTTTCCCCAATGTTGAACCAGTGGGAGAAACCTGTGAATTTGATGACCCGTTTTTTCTTGTGACTGATTTGGCAGGAGGCCTATGGAGTGGCATTGGAATCACCGATGCATCAACAGGTGAATTCGATCCAGCGGTGGCCGGACCAGGAACACATGTGATTACCTACACCATCAACAACGGTTGTTTGGTCTGGGATGAAATTTCCATCGTTGTTGTTTCCACTATTGATGCAACAATTGAAGCGGTGAGCAACCTATGTGTGGAAGGAGAATCTATTCAACTTACTGCAGCAAATCCGAACGGAACATGGAGCGGGCCGGGTATCACTGATGAAACTTCAGGAGTGTTTGATCCGGCCGTAGCAGGAGTTGGAACACACACCGTCAGTTATGAAATTAGCGGAACATGTGTTGGTTATGATGAAGTGCAGATTACGGTGCAGCCAATTCCTTCGCTCAGCATCAGCGACCCCGGAACGTTTTGCATAGATGATGAAGAATACGAACTGGACGCGAATATCAACGGAGGAGTTTGGAGCGGGTCGGGCATCAATGATTCAGCGGAAGGAATTTTTGATCCCGGAGATGGAGGTGCCGGAACTCAAACCATCAGTTATTTTCTGGATGGTGTTTGTCCCGTGACTGCCGAAATTGATATCATCGTTAATGATCTTCCCAACATCAGTGCTGGCGACAATGCGGAAATTTGTGAAGGCGAAAGTGTAGTAATTACTGTTACGGGGGGTGCGTTTTACAACTGGACTCCAACCACAGGACTTTCAAACGCATTCGACAATAATCCTTCCGCATCACCATCATCAACCACAACTTACACAGTTACAGGAACCGATTCGAATGGATGTGTAAACTCTGATGTGATCACCGTATTTGTTTATGGCACACCGCAGGTGAGCATCACTGCAGATCAAACTATTTGCGAAGGTGAAAGTGTGGTGCTGAATGCAACCGGAATTGATAACTGGAGTTGGAGTCCCGGAAATTCCCTGAGTGATATTGATGTGCAGAATCCCACGGCATCACCCGATGCCACCACAACCTACACGGTTACCGGCACCGATGAAAACGGATGTGTGGGTACAGCAAGTGTGACGGTGAACGTAGTCCAGATTGCAGTGAGCATCATAGCAGATCCGACCGAAGGATTGCAGCCACTATATGTACAGTTCAATGGAGAAAGCAATGCGAATGATTACGATTGGGATTTTGGGAATGGTGAATCAAGCAGTGATGCAGATCCGTCAACTACATATACTGAATTGGGAACTTACACAGCAACGCTTACAGTCACTCTTGGTGATTGCACCGAGTCCGTTTCAGTAAGCATCCTTGTGTACAACAACTCCTGGCTCTTTATTCCCAACATTGTTACGCCCAACAACGATGGTGAGAATGACGTGTTCAAGATGCAAAGTCAGTTCATAGAAACTTTTTCACTCACCATTTTCGATCGGTGGGGTGGAAGTATTGCAACACTTGACAGCCCGGCTGACAACTGGAATCCATCCGATGTTTCCGGTGGAACTTATTATTTCGTTGTGACTGCAGAAGGGTATGATGGTGTATCGTACAATCGTGATGGCTACATCCAGGTGGTGAAGTAGGCAATTCCCGGAGGGTCGATCTTATGATTTGCAATAACTCCAATAGGGTCGTCCCTTTGGGACTTAAACGACCTTCCAGTGAAATTTCCATGACATTGAAACATACATGTGTCAATTATTTCGCCCCGCATGAAATTCATTCCATTCGTTTTACTCACTGTCCTTGCATCAGCGTGTGCAACAAAAAAGACTTCCATTGATCCTGCGCTTGCAGGTTCAACCGATGAAAGCATTCATTACCCCGAAGAAAAACATTTGCGCAACATCCGGCAATTGACTCATGGCGGAAATAATGCCGAAGCCTATTGGAGTTTTGATAGCAACAAATTAATTTTCCAAAGCGACAACAAGAACTGGGGTCTTGGTTGTGACCAGATTTTTGTCTTGGACGTAAACGCAAAAGCCGACAGCACAAAACGACAACTCATCTCCACCGGCAAGGGAAGAACAACATGCAGTTTTTTCATGCCGGATAACAAGTCCATCATTTATGCGAGCACACATCTTGGAATGGATACCTGCCCTGCCGTTCCGTTGCGTGAAAGCGGCAGGTATGTGTGGCCCATTTACCCGGAGTATGAAATTTTTGAAGCAAGTCTCGATGGAAAAATCATTCGTCAATTCACAAACTCCCCGGGTTATGATGCGGAAGCAGTGGTTTCGCCAAAGGGAGACAAAATCATATTCACAAGTATCCGAAGCGGTGATCTCGATTTGTGGTTGATGAATATTGATGGCAGCGGCCTCACCCAAGTCACCAACTCGTTGGGTTACGATGGCGGTGCAACATTTTCTCCAGATGGAAAGAAAATAGTTTGGCGTGCATCACGACCCAAAACCCCAGATGAAGTAAAGAAGTACCGGGAACTGTTGGCACAGAATCTTGTAGAACCCACCAGTCTGGAAATTTTTGTTGCCGATGTGGATGGCAGCAATGCGCAGCAGGTCACCCAACTTGGCAACGCGAATTGGGCGCCTTGTTTTGATCCATCGGGAAAGAAGATTTTGTTTTCAAGTAATTACAAAAGCAATATCGGTTTTCCTTTCAATATTTTTATGGTGAATATGGACGGCAGTGATCTGGAACAGGTGACTTTCGATACGCAATTCGATTCGTTCGCCATGTTTTCGCCCGATGGAAAATACCTGGCGTGGTGCAGTAACCGGCACAACGGCAGAACACGCGACACAAATGTTTTCGTGGCGGAGTGGAAGTAGATCATCACACCCCAAATACAGGATGAAGATGTCTGTGAACATTTTTCTGAATTGACAACTCTTCTTGTGTGCTCTGTAAGCCTCGATGGGCGCGTGTTTCAGAGTCTCATTAAAAATATATTTGGAAAATAGACCCTGACTACAATTACATTTGCGCAAACGTTCTTTCACAAATTACTTATCAAGAAAGGCAGAGGGACTGGCCCTGTGAAGCCTTAGCAACCGCCCCGGTTCATATCCGGGAAAGGTGCTAAATCCAGTCCCGCCACATGGCGGGAGAAGATAAGTCTATGAAGCAGCAATTTCTTTTTTCAAAATAGAGAAGCTCTTCTGACTTGTCAGGGGAGCTTTTTCATTTTAGGATTTTCCTGAGATGAAATGGTGCTCTTCTGTCAGCCATTCTTGTTAGGCGAATCCCAAATCAGAAAACAAAACACGGACGCTGCTATGTAAAAGTTTTCTGACCTGGTGATTCGCCAATCCCGAAGTCCTATCGGGGTGTAGGTGATTTGAGATTGACAACAACAATTCAATCAACAAACAAATCAATAAAAAACAACACAAGAAAATGAAAGACACAACACAAACTATCCACAGCATTCCTGTGGACGAACTGACGGGAAGCATTTCTGTTCCCATTTATCAAACATCCACTTACGTGCAGGAGGCGCCCGGTGTAAACAAGGGTTTCGACTACGCGCGTTCCAACAATCCCACACGGCAGGCGCTGGAAGAAATCGTTGCAAAACTGGAAGGGGGTGAGCAGGCCTCTGCATTTGCAAGCGGCCTCGCGGCAATTGATGCAGTGGTGAAATTGCTTCAGTCCGGTGATGAGATTCTTGCGGTGGACGACATCTATGGTGGAGCCTTCCGACTCTTCACACACATCTATGAAAAGTTTGGTGTGAAGGTGAATTATTGCGATACTACCAAAGTGGAAAACGTAATTGATGCATTTACACCTAACACAAAACTGGTGTGGCTTGAATCTCCGACCAATCCCACACTCAAGATTTCTGACATAGAAGTCATTGCAAGAATTGCTCATCAGAATGGTGCTCTGCTTTGTGTGGACAACACGTTTGCATCTCCTGCTTTGCAGAAACCAATCGCTTTCGGTGCTGACATAGTTGTACACAGTGCTACAAAATACCTCGGTGGTCACAGTGATTTGATTGCCGGAGTGGTGGTGTGCAAAACCAAAGAAGTGGGCGAACAAATCAAGTTCATCCAAAATGCTTCAGGAGCCATTCTTTCACCGTTTGATTCTTTTCTGGTGATTCGCGGTATTGAGACATTGCACCTCCGTGTGAAGCAACACAGCGCCAACGCACTTGCTGTTGCACAATTTCTCGAAACGTGTAAAGAAGTTGAAAAAGTTTACTACCCAGGATTGACATCACACATCAACCATGACATAGCCCGGAGACAGCAGAAGGCTGGTGGTGGTGTGGTTTCATTCACATTGAAAAATGATACTGAAGAAGACGCGGTTCAGTTTGTAACTTCTACAAAGCTCTTCAGGCTTGCTGAAAGTTTGGGTGGAGTGAAAAGTTTGCTCTGCCATCCCGCTTCAATGACTCACAAATCCATACCGACAGAAAAGCGCAGGGCGGCAGGAGTTGCAGACAGCCTCATCCGGTTGTCAGTTGGTTTAGAAGATGTGGAAGACCTTATCAATGACTTGCAACAAGTTTTGGAGAGCACCCGAACATTCAACGAAGTTTCAATTTCAAATCACTAGAAAATTATGGAGAGAAAGAAAATAAAAATTGGACTTTTTGGATTCGGTGTGGTGGGCAAAGGATTGTACGATGTGCTGAATGCAAATCCGGGATTGCGTGCAGAGATTGTGAAAATCTGCGTGAAGAATCAACACAAGGAACGCCCCATCCCCAAAGAACATTTCACCTTCTACAAACATGAACTGCTATACAACGATGACGTGAATGTGATTGTGGAATTGATTGATGATGCTGATGCCGCATTTGAAATTGTGAAGACAGCATTGCAAAATGGAAAGGCTGTAGTGAGTGCCAACAAAAAGATGATTGCTGAACACCTTACTGAACTTCTTGAACTTCAGAAAACTCACAACGCTCCGTTGCTTTACGAGGCGGCATGTTGTGCAAGTATTCCTGTGGTGAGAAATCTTGAGGAGTACTACGACAATGATTTGTTGCAATCACTTTGTGGAATCATCAACGGGTCAACGAACTACATTCTTACGAAAATGAGTGAGGACAAAATCTCCTTTCATGATGCCCTTGCACAAGCGCAACAACTCGGTTATGCGGAGAGCAATCCTGCGCTCGATGTGGAAGGCTTCGATGCGAAAAACAAACTCACCATTCTTCTTGCACATGCATTTGGAATTATTGTAAAACCCGAAGAAGTTTTTCATGGTGGTATTCAGAAAGTCGGTGAACTGGAATCACGTTACGCAAAAGAGAAAGGATACAAAATGAAATTGGTGGCACGGGCGCAAAAGCTTGGCGATGGCGTGGCTGCATTTGTTCTACCGCAATTTGTAAAGAATGATTCCCGGTTATTTCATGTGGATGATGTGTTCAATGGAGTTGAGATTGAGGGATGTTTTGCAGACAAACAATTCTTCAATGGGCGCGGTGCAGGAGCATTCCCCACCGCAAGTGCAGTGCTCAGCGATATTTCAGCATTGAGCTACGACTATCACTACGAGTACAAGAAACTACACCAGGATGCCAGATTGCAATTGACAGAAAATTTCTCGCTTGAAGTTTTCATTCGCTTCCCCCAGGACAAATCATTTGTCGCTGATGAGTTTGATGTGGTGCATGAACACTACCGAAGCGGAGGCTGGGAATTCGTGACCGGACGAATTCATTTTTCGAAAATCGCGAGGGGAGAGTGGGCCTATGATGAAGATGTTTCAGTGGTGGTGTGCGGAGAGCCATCACTTCAACATGAAGTTTTGGTGGATGAGATGCTGGAAGAATCTCAGTGAAATGTCGGATTAGTATCCCGGCACACACCAAATCATTGACAACATTTGCAACAGAATTTTAGAAGATGACGAACTGCCGGAAGTGCCTGTTGTCTTTGATGATAACGGTGCTGTCAATAGCAGCGACCTACTGCTGATGATGGGAGTTTATAGGTGCACAAGTGATTGTGGCATTTATGATTTGGACGGAAATGCAACTGTAAACACATCTGACCACATGAAGGCAAGAACCGACAAGCAACACCATGAATCGCATTACCTCACCACCGAGGATATTCTAGATGCGATTGATGATGAGTTGAAGTTTCGGATGAGTAACTGATTGAATTTGTCACTCAGTATTTGAGCCGTTCGCAATGCGAACGGCTTTTTTGTTTCTCTACATTCGGCTCGTGACCGAAACGAAAACTGAATTTCATTTCAGTGCAGGCAGAGAAATCATCTTCTGCCTCTTCGTTTTTTTTCTTTTCAATCTGACTGCCAGCAGTTAATTGATATCATGCGCTTCAACCACTTTGCGCAGGAAGAAGGTTACCATGGAGGCCGAACCCAACGGATATTCAAAGACTCCCGCCAATTCATTTGGATCTTAGGTAATTCATGCTCACCCGTTTTGGCGGTAGCACTTCGTACGAGTATTTTCCATCTGTCACCGATTCCCTTTCCTACAAAGGAACCTTGGCGCTCGGACTTCCAATTGAAGATGATGCTGGTAACATTTGGTTTCTTACCAACGAAGCATTGAATTGTTACGTGCGCACTCGCGATGGTTTTGATGTATATCCATTGCCTGAAATCCTGGCAAACAATATCGAATCAGGATATGTATTGCCTATGAAAGGTGGCAACATGCTGCTACATGATATTCGACAGGGCAGAATGCTCGAACTGGATGTTGAAAGGAAAAAATTCCGGGAGATTGAAATAGCAGAATTCGAGAACCACGTTCGCAATGATTTGATGCCCTATCGAAATGATTCGATTGACAAATTGCAATTTGGCTTTATTCCAGTGACAGATGATGATAAACTTTTGACCGGAGTGAAATTGATGGTACTCTATGAAGACACCATCCGAATAGCTTTTCCTGGTCATCCATTCAAATGGGTGAATTTTCCAAAAAGAGAAAACGATAGCATCGCATGGTTCTCAAGTGACCGGGGATTGCTGAGAATGAATGTCAGGAATAAAACATGGCAAGTGTTTCCGGTTGGACAAGAAAACGGGAGGGGCATTCCATTCCTACTTTACAGATTACGGGGATGCGTTTATCTGACCACCGATGATCTGCAAATTTTCGATATGAGACAGCAGCGCTTAACATCGGTACAAAGGCATGATGACACAGCTCCATACTCCATTACGACCACTAGTCGTGTAAATCTGCCTGAAGACAATACGCTGGTGGTCGAATGGAGCTTGACCGGAGGGATTGATTTTTACGCTTTTGGCAAAAAGAAATTTCACCACTACATGGACAAAGCCGAAGCGAAACGGTTAGGAACTGATTCTTTCATACGTGCAATGTGTGAAGATGGCGAAGGCAATATTTGGCTGGGGATGCAAAACGGAAATGTGCTGGTACTGAACAGCAGCAAGGAAATTATTGCCCGCTACAAGGATGTGATTTCAGAACCACACAGCAGTGAGTACGGATACGAACACATCATGCGCGATAGTCGGAACAGAATGTTGTTCTCTTCCTGGCGAGGGCTTACCGTGTTTGATCCAAAATCAAACAAGTGGTCAAGAGTTTACATGCCCGGCACAACAGATGGATTTTCAAACTCCGCATCGCGGGTATTGCAATTAAAGGATGGTCGGATTCTGGCTTTGATGGCCGCGAGCGGATTGGCATGGATAAAAGAAGTGGAAGGAAAAATCACCCTTGAGCAAATCCGAATTGAACCATTGAACAGAAACAGTTTTTTCTCTCACATATTTGAAGACAAACTTCATCGAATCTACCTATCCAGTACTAGCAAATTATTTATTCTTGAAGAAGATGATTCGCACAATTTTGAAACCGTCAGCACAATCAACATCGGCCAGGCCGCCAAAGATTTTTATGAAGACCCGGATGAAATCACTCTTTGGATTGCACCCGGCAGCGGACTCGTGAAAATGAACATGACGGATTTTTCCTATACCATCATTACAGAAAAGGATGGACTACCGAATGGTACTGTCTATTGTGTGTAGCCGACTTCACGGATTGTGATGACACAGATGAAGATGTTTATCCAGGCGCAACAGAATTGCTCTGCAACAATGTTGATGACGATTGTGACGGAACAATAGATGAAGGCCGCGTGAATGGTTGTACTGATGTTGCAGCGTGCAACTTCAATCCCTTGGCTACTTGTGATAACGGTTCATGCACTTATCCATTCACACTTTATCTGGATTTCGATGGTGATGGATATGGTGACATTGCTTCACCGCTCACTGCGTGTTCTCATCCCGCAAAGTATGTAGCCGACTTTTCAGATTGCGATGACACAGATGAAGATGTCTATCCGGCGCAACCGAATTGCTCTGCAACAACATTGATGATGATTGTGATGGAACAATAGATGAAGGCCGCGTTAATGGGTGCATTGATATGATGGCCTGTAACTATAATCCTGTTGCCACTTGCGATGATGCTTCATGCAACTATTGCTCATGTGTGGACACCGATAACGATGGTTTGAACAATTGTGAGGAAGCTTCAAATGGGACTGACCCGAACGATTCCGATTCTGATAATGACGGGCTGAGTGATGGTGATGAAGTGAACAACACAGGAGCCAATCCACTCGATAGCGATTCAGACAATGACGGTTTATCAGATGGTGAAGAAGTGAATACTCAGGGTACCGATCCGCTGGATTCCGATTCTGACGATGATGGATTGAGTGATGGCGATGAAGTAAATTCACTCAACACCGATCCGCTTGACAATGATTCCGATGATGACGGATTGAATGATGGGGAAGAAGTGAACACACAGGGCACGAATCCGTTGGATGCAGATTCTGATGATGACGGCCTGAGCGATGGTGACGAAGTGAACAGCGTAGGCACCGATCCACTCGACATTGATTCGGACAATGATGGACTTTCAGACGGTGAGGAAGTGAACACACAAGGCACCGACCCGCTGTATTCCGATACTGACGATGATGGATTGAGTGATGGTGACGAAGTGAATTCGCTCAACACCGATCCGCTTGACCTTGATTCCGATGATGACGGACTGAACGATGGTGACGAAGTTCTGGTGCAAAACACAAATCCAAACGATCCCGATTCAGATAATGATGGATTGAACGATGGTGACGAAGTCTTTTCATCATTCACCGATCCTTTACTGCAGGACTCGGATGGAGATGGCCT